>CADALE010000005.1:3845-155608 GCA_902788705.1 uncultured Coriobacteriaceae bacterium
TACGGTTTGACTGACTTTATACAGTCGAACCCGGGCCACCCGGCCGATTCTGGTGGTTTCCCCCGTGTTTGACTGTATCCGTACAGTCAGACCCAACCGATCCAACCGGTTTGGGAGTTCTCCCCCCATGTCTGACTGACTCATGGGATTGAGACTAAACCCAAGGTAGAGGGATATGATTTGTTCCTAAACTAATATCAACTGCCGCCTAGCCCGATTTGGCGCCCGCCCACGGCCACTAGGCAAAAACACGTCTGCAGAAGTTCGCTAGGCTAGGTGTCGATGTCACGCCTGGCGCTAGGCACACCCCTCAGAAAAGGAGCGCACCATGGGCAAGTTCGAGAATCCCGACCGCATCGTCATCGCGCTGGGTGGCAACGCCCTCGGCGACACCCCCGAAGAGCAGATTGCCCGCGTGCGCGAGGCCGCGCCAACCCTCCTCAAGGTGATCAGCCTGGGCAACGAAATCATCATCACCCATGGAAACGGCCCGCAGGTGGGCATGATCCAGAACGCCTTCGCCGCAGCCAACGAGGCCAACCCCAAGATCCCCAAGATGGACCTGCCCGAGTGCGGCGCCATGAGCCAGGGCTACATTGGCTACCACCTGCAGCAGGCCATCGGCGTGGCCATGCACAAGGCCTACAAGCGCTGGCACGTGGCGACGCTCGTCACTCAGATCGAGGTTGACCCCGACGACCCCAGCTTCCAGAACCCCACCAAACCCATCGGCGCCTTCATGACCAAGGAGCAGGCCGACGCCGAGCAGCTCGAGCATCCCGACTGGACCATCGTGGAGGACTCCGGCCGTGGCTACCGTCGTGTGGTCGCCTCCCCCGAGCCCAAGAAGATCGTGGAGGCCGAGAGCATCCTGAACCTGCTGGACAACGAGTTCATCGTCATCGCCTGCGGCGGTGGCGGCGTGCCCGTGGTGCGCGACTACTCCGACAAGGGCGCCTACAAGGGCGTCGCGGCCGTAATCGACAAGGACATGGCTGGCGAGCTTCTGGCCGAGGACTGCCAGGCCGACATGCTGGTGCTGCTTACCGCCGTTGACTATGTGGCCATCAACTGGGGCAAGCCCGACCAGGTGGACCTTGATGACATCAGCGTCGAGGAGGCGCGTCGCTACGCCGATGCCGGCCAGTTTGGCAAGGGGTCGATGGAGCCCAAGGTGCGCGCCGCCATCAAGTTCTGCGAGAGCCGCCCGGGCCGCACCGCCATCATCGGCAGCCTTGAGAAGGCGGCCGAGGCCATCGCCGGCCTCTCCGGCACGCACATCCACTCGTAGGGTCTGGCACATTCACCCAAGCGCACGGCAAAGGCTGCCCCACCTCCCATAACGGGAGGTGGGGCAGACCACTTTTGGATGGCATTGCTCACGCGCCGCGAAGGCGCAAGCACTACAGCAGCTCCATCAGGCGCTCGATGACCGCCGCGCTGTGGTTGGCCGCCTGCTGCACGAAGGTGTCGAAGGCAACCTCGGCAGAGCCGTCTGCCTTGTCGGAGATGGCACGGATCACCACGTAGGGCACGCCGCAGTTGCAGGCCACCTGGGCCACGGCCGCGCCCTCCATCTCGCAGCAGAGCGCACCAAAGGTGTCGACGATCTTCCTCTTCACCGCAGCGTCCGCCACAAACTGGTCGCCCGAGGCCACGATGCCCTCGTAGGTGGTCACCTCGGGAACCGCCTCCGCAACCGCACGCACCGCTGCCGCACGCAGGGCTGCGTCGGCCTCGAAGTACACCGGCTTCTCGAAGGGGAACACCTGCGAGACGTCGTAGTCGTGGTGCACGCAGGCGGTGGAGACCACCACGTCAAGGATGTCGACCTTGCTGTCAAGCGAGCCGGCCACGCCCGTAAAGACGATCCTCTGGACGCCGAACCGCTCTATCAGCGTGAGGGCGCACATGGCGGCGTTGACCTTGCCCACGCCTCCCGCCACCAGCACGACGTCCTTACCGCCCAGTCGGCCCTCGGTGAAGCTCATGCCGTACACGTCGGTCGTGGTCGCGTCCTGCATGTGGGAGCGCAGCAGCTCCACCTCCACCTGCATGGCGCCGATGATCCCGATCCTCATGTCATGCCCTTTCTTCTGGACCTCGTTATCGTCCATGGTCTACTTCCACGACACCTGTCCCAGCGGTTTCATTCCGCAAGTTTGCGGTTCATGTCAAGTACCTTGAGCGCATCCTCAGGAGTAAGCGCCGCCACCGTCGCCTTCTGGATGAGCTTCCTGTCAGACGTCACGACGTAGTCTGGCTTCGCACGGTCTGCGGCCGCAAGCACCATGTCATCCTCGAAATCATGGTGTATCTCGCGAAGATGCCGTGCATACCATACATCAGACGCGTCCGCTCCAACCGGAGTCCCCACAACAGACATGCTGTCTATGCAGTCCCAGGCAAAGCCATTGATTGCCTTGGCATACCCCTCGCTGAGCTCTCCCCCTCCCTCTCTCACCCACTTCTTGTTTGAGACGACTACCTGCCAGAACACATCCTGCAAAGCCCTCAGGGGATAGAGCAAGGTAACCCCTTCGTCAACGCATGATTCCAGAAAGTTTCTGGCGACGGCATGCCCCGGGCGTCCAGGGAGAAACCTGTCAATCCAGACATTGGTGTCCACAAGCATCGTGAGCTCGCGATTTGTCATGCAAGCTCACCCCACTTCTCCTGCAGGTACGCAAGCCGTTCCTCAGCGAGCGCCTCCTTGTCATCGGATAGTGAGGCACCGAGGCCGGAGCGTTCGCCCACCATGGCGGCCAGTCGTTCCCAAGACTCGTCTGCGCGGTCGAGTGCAGCCCTCTTTCGGCGTGCCTCCTCCGCTTGGCCTGCGTCGACACCGGGTGCCATGATGCGCTCGACCTCACGACGCGCCTCGCTGTCACCCCTCGCGAGCTTCTCCCACAGCGCGCGCGTCAGCTCGGAGACGGAGATGCCAAGCTCGGCAAGGAAGCTGTCCCCCGCCTCCTTTGTTGCCCTGTTCATCCTCACGTTGAGCATTGCCGTCGATGCCGTTGCCATCATCCACCTGCTTTACGTTGCTTTACGTCTTGCCAAAGCAATCGTAGTACAAACAGGAGCGTTCATCAACAGAAGGGACCGTGCGCAGCCCCTACACCAGCCAGGGCTTCTCGGCCAAGGCGCGCGACACCACGTCGACAACCGCGGCGCTCGTCACGCCGGGCGCCAAAAACAGGGTGAGCGTCATGGTAACGCCCCCGGCCGAAATGTCCGAGAACTGCGCCAGGGGCTCCTGCGTGAGGTCTAGCAGCTTGGCTGCGGCCCTCGTGGCCTCGACGACCGCCTCCTGGGCCACCTCGGCAAGGTTCGCATCACGCGCCACCACCATGCTTACCGTGGCCGACGACACCGGACCACCCGTCAGCTTGGTGAAGGGCGACTTCCACAGCACCGAGTTGGGGATGATCTGCTCGTTGCCCTCACGGTCCTTAAGGCAGGTGCAGCGCCAATTGATGTCGGTGACCACGCCCGTGAAGCCGCTGGCCGTAACGTAGTCGCCCGGCTGGATGATCTTCGAGAGCATGATCGTGAGGCCACCGATGAGGTTTGAGACGGTGTCCTGCAGGCCCAGGGAGAGCGCGACCGACGTCACGCCCAGGGTTGCCACAAACCCCGTGGGCTCGATGCCAAACACAGGCCCCAGCACGAAGAGCAGCGCAAAGCCCCAGATGAGACCACGCTGGATGTTGAGCAGGATGCTTGCTTGGGGCACCTTCGCCTTCTCGAGCGCCTTGCTGGAGAAGCGGATGGACACCTTCTGCACCACGATGGCGACGGTGACCACGATGGCAAGCAGCAGCGCCTTCCCTATGAGCGAGGTGGGGTCGAAGTCCGGGAAGAGCGTCTCGATCATGTCGTGCACCTCCTGTGCCAGGTCTGGGCAGCCCACGTGGCCCACAGCATCCAGTCTAGGGGCTAGGCCTCTAGCTTGACGATGGGCGCGAAACCTTTAACCAGCTTTTTCGTCTTGCCCGTACGCGAGAAGCGAACCTCGATGGTGTCGCCCTGCGCGGCTATCACCTCGCCTGGCCCAAAGGTCTTGTGCGAGATGCGGTCGCCGGGAGCGAACGTCTCGGATGCCTTGGCTGCGTCGCGCCGGACGGCGGCTGGCCGCACCTCGTCGCGCGAGCCGCCGGTAGAGCGCGTGCGCGACCCAAACACGTTGCCGCCGTACACCTCCGAGCCACGGCCCGAGCCGTAGGTGCCGTGACGGTCGCCCCGCTTTGCCCAGCCGGTGCCCGAGAAGCCCGACGACCCCACGCCAATGGACTTGAGGTGCTGCTCGGGAATCTCGTTGAGGAAGCGGCTCCGCGGATAGGCCTCGGTGGAGCCATACATGCGCCGCGTGGTGGCGTAGGTAAGGTACAGCCGCCGCTCTGCCCGGGTGATGGCCACGTAGGCCAGGCGCCGTTCCTCCTCGATGCGCTCGTCCTCGCCCTCGTGCGCACGGTGCGGGAAGATGCCGTCCTCCATGCCCGCCACGAACACCACGGGAAACTCCAGGCCCTTGGCGGAGTGCACCGTCATCATGGTGACCGCGCTGGTCTGTCCGGCAAGCGCGTCAAGGTCGGAGCGCAGCGCGAGCCATTCCATGAAGGCGGGCAGCTTCTCGGCGGCTACCTGCGGCGCGTCGTCCATAGCGGCCTCAGCGGCCTGCGCCTCGACCTCGGCCGTCAGCGCCTCGGGCACGTCGGGGCCATCCAGGGCACCGGCCTCGCGCAGCTGGCGCAGGCTCTCCAGGGTCTCGGCCACGTCGTCGTGGGTCTCGTCAAACTCCTGCGCCACGCCAAAGAACTCCTGGATGTTCTCGATGCGCCCGTCGGCCTCCATGGTGTTCTCGGCCCGAAGCGCCTGTAGCAGGCCCGTGCGGTCGACGATGGCCTCCACCACGTCGCGCAGCTCGCCCGTCATGTGCCGTCCGGCCTCGATGGTGCTGCAGAACTCGCCTAGGCTGGCACGCACCTTGGCCGACAGCAGCCCAGGCTCGGCCACGCACAGCTGCGCCGCCTCGAAGAACGAGACGCCGTACTCGGCTGCGTAGGCCTGCAGCTTGCGCACCGACGTGGTGCCGATGCCACGCCGCGGCGTGTTCACCACGCGCAAGGCGCTCACGTCGTCGGAGGGGTTCACCACCAGCTTGAGGTAGGCCATAACGTCGCGAATCTCGGCGCGGTCAAAGAAGCGCGTGCCACCCACGATCTTGTAGGGCACGCCCGCGCGAAGGAACATGTCCTCGAGGATGCGCGACTGCGCATTGGTGCGGTAGAACACCGCCATGTCGTCGTAGCTGGTTGCACCGTCGTGCAGACGCTCTATCTCCGAGCCGATCCACCGGCCCTCGTCACGCTCGTCGGCCGCCTGGTACACGTGGATGAGCTCGCCATCCCCCGCCTCGGTAAAGAGCCGTTTCTCCTTGCGCTGGGCGTTGTGCGACACCACGGCGTTTGCCGCCGCCAGAATGTGCCCCGTCGAGCGGTAGTTCTGCTCCAGCTTCACCACCTTCGCGTCGGGGTAGTCCTGCTCGAAGGCCAGGATGTTCTTGATGTCAGCGCCACGCCAGCTGTAGATTGACTGGTCGTCGTCGCCCACCACCATCAGGTTGCGGTACCGGGCCGCCAGCAGGTTGGTGATGGCGTACTGGGCGCGGTTGGTGTCCTGGTACTCGTCCACGCTGATCTGGCGGAAGCGCTCCTGGTAGCGCTCCAGCACCTCGGCATGGCGCGACAACAGCAGGTATGCGTTTACCAGCAGGTCGTCGAAGTCCATGGCGTTGGCACGCGCGAGGCGCCTCTGAAGCTCGTGGTACACGCGTGCCGCCTTGTCCATGGCGGGGTTGTCGGCCTGGGCCTCCATCTCCTCGGGACCCACAAGGGCGTTCTTGGCGTTCGAGATGATGGCGCGCAGCGAGTTGAGCGGGTACTGCTTTGGGTCGATGTCGAGGTCGGCCATGATCTCGCGCATGAGGCGGCGCGAGTCGTCATCGTCATAAATGGAGAAGTTGGGGAGGTATCCCAGCAGTTCGGCATCGTCACGCAGGATGCGCACGCACATGGCGTGGAAGGTGCACACCCACATGCCGCGCGTACTGGGCACCAGCTTGGACAGGCGCTCGCGCATCTCGGCGGCAGCCTTGTTGGTGAAGGTGATGGCAAGCACCTGCCACGGACGCACGCCACAGT
The DNA here is from genome assembly GCA_902788705.1 of uncultured Coriobacteriaceae bacterium. Lineage (GTDB taxonomy): Bacteria > Actinomycetota > Coriobacteriia > Coriobacteriales > Atopobiaceae > UBA1367. The sequence continues at coordinate 10,052 of CADALE010000005.1, forward strand.
CGCCCACAAGGTGCGCGATGCGGTAGGTTAGCACGCGCGTCTTGCCCGAGCCAGCGCCAGCAAGCACCAGAAGCGGCCCGCTGGTGCACAGCACCGCCTCGCGCTGCGCCGGGTTAAGCGAGTCGATGTCAAGCCCGGAGGGCACCGGGGCCCATGGCAGGGCACTGGCGTAGGCGTCGTCGGCAGTGGTTTGATAGGTATGCAGGTCAGAGGGCATGCGCATCTCCGTGTTCAAGAAGTTGTCGTGCCCTAGAAGTGTAGCTGCCGCACCAGACAAATTGGCGCGCATCACGCAGGCAGCATAAATGTGGCCCCCGCCCGCCGCTGAGGCCCAGGCCCAGCATGCGAAGTGGCACCAGGATGTGCGACGGAGCGCAGGGCACGGCAGCGTCAAAGCCGAGCACAGACCTTTATTGCATTATTCTGTATCACAAAACAACATATTCTCTGTCTTAATGGCAAGGTAATTATTCATATGATGCATTTCATATCCGATTTATACATTTCAAGCAAATAATACAATTATTGATATTATAATATGACATTCTCAGTAGCATATTCTTTTAAAATCTACAATTGGAATATATTGAAATGCAATCTATTATGCTCTTATGCAGAGCATTCCGGAAACATATTCACGTAAGCAAGTCATCCTCGAGAACGACGGATTGATTGGCGCTGCGCTTTCCATGATTCGGGAACAGCAGGGTCTCCGGCAGGACGAGGTGGCATCGCGACTTGGCTGCGGGCAGCCGCTGATCAGCAAGATCGAGGCAGGCCAGCGCTCGCTCAAGTTTGCCGAGATCGATCTCTTCGCTGCGGCACTCGAGGTGTCCCGCGAGCACTTCGTCTCGACAGTGCTTGACGCCATGTCCGGTGAGACGCCCCCCCCCCGCAGCGAATGACGCCGGCAGCAGTCACGTTCACGCAGAATGATCTGAGGGGCATCGGCCCGCTTGTCAGCCCGACGTAGCCACGCACACAAGGTCGCGCTTCGCCAGGGGAAACGGCGAGCGGAAGCGATAGTGGGCCCCGTTGCGGGCCATCATGTCTACCGGCACCCACACACCTGATTGGTCATCCCACTGCTCGAGGGCAGCCAGACGCAGCTGGCGCACGTCCTCGCCGGGCGAGATCGCCACGGCCTCGGCATCCCGCGCCGCACGGTTGCGACACTCAACCTCCACCACAAACGAGCCATAGGCAGCCTCGCTGCGCAGCACCATCCCCACCATCATCCGCTCGCACGCGTAGTCGTCATGGCCGGGGTTCTGCGTTGCCTCGCCAAAGTAGAAGCCCGTCGAATAGGGCCGGTGGCTCACCGCGTCAAGCTCGGCACGCCATGGCCCTGCCTGGGCACCATCCAGCACGTGGCGATAGGCATTGGTCACGCAGGCGGTGTAGTAGCTGCCCTTGGCCCTGCCCTCAAGCTTGATGGCGTCAACCCCGGCCTCCGCCAGGCTGTCCAGATGCTCGATCATGCAGAGGTCGTTCGACGAGAGCAGGTAGGCGCCGCCCTCGTCCTGCTCGATGGGCACCTGCGCGCCCGTGCGCTCCTCCACGAGCGTCCATCCCCATCGGCAGGGCTGCGCGCACGACCCGTGGGTGGCGCTGCGGCCCCGTCCCATCAGCTCGGCCGAAAGCAGGCAGCGGCCCGAGTAGGCCATACACATCGACCCGTGCGCGAACGCCTCAAGCTCGAGCTCGCGCGAGCACCTGCGCCGAAGCTCGGCAATCTGGGCAAGCGACATCTCTCGTGCCAGCACGATCCGCCGCACCCCAAGGCGGGCCCACGAGTCGGCCGTCACGGCGCTCATCACGCTGGCCTGCGTGGACAGATGGGGAGCCACGTGCGGGGCATGCTGGCGCGCCAGCCCAAGCACCCCGAGGTCGGCCACGATGACGGCGTCGGCACCCGCGTCGTCCAGCAGGCGCAGGTACGACGGCAGCTCGTCCATGTCGGCGTCTGCCATCACCACGTTCAGCGCCACATGCACCGACACGCCGCGGCCATGCGCCCACGCGATGTCGCGCGCAAGCTGGTCGTCGGAGAAGTTCGTCGCGCGCGAACGCATGCCCCAGCGTCGGCCCGCCAGGTACACGGCGTCGGCCCCGAAGTGGGTGGCCAGCCGCAGCTGCTCGGGCCCCCCCGCAGGCGCCAGCAGCTCCATCATGCACGCTCCTGCGCGATGACGTCCAGCAGCGCCTGGCAACCCTCCAGCACGTCGGCGTAGGCGGTGTCGAAGTCGTGGGTATACCAGGGGTCGGCGATGTCACGCGGACGGTCCGACCAGTCCAGGAGCTTGCGCACCTTGCCCTCGGGGTCAGCCGCCGCGACCTCCTCGGCCGAAAGCCTCCCCCATCCCCAGCCGCCATGCCCCGCAAGCAGCCTCAGCATGCTGGCCACGTTGTCGTCGTCCATGCCCACCAGCAGGTCGTAGCGCGCATAGTCGGCCTTGGTCATCTGGCGGGCGCGATGGCTTCCGCACGGCACCCCGTGGCGCGCCAGCACACGCTGGGTGCCCGGATGCACGGGGTTGCCCAGCTCCTCGGTGCTGGTGCCAGCCGAGTCCGCCAACACCAAATCGGCAAGCCCACGCTGCTCCGCAAGGTGGCGCATCACGTACTCGGCCATCGTCGATCGGCAGATGTTGCCCAAGCACACAAACAGGATCCTCGTCATCGCCCCCGCCTGCCTACAGCGCGATGATGCCCAGCTGTGCCAGGCCAAAGTAGACGATGACCACGATGCCCAGCACGATGCGGTACCAGCCAAACGGCTGGAAGTCATGGCGCTTCACGAAGCCCATCAAAAAGCGGATGGACAGCATCGACACCACGAAGGCCACCGCGCATCCCACCCCCAGGATGGCAAGCTCCTGCGCGACGAACGCGTTTCCCTTCAGGAAGAACTTCACCAGACGAAGCGCGCTCGCGCCAAACATCACGGGGATGGCCAAGAAGAAGGTGAACTCGGCCGCAACGGTGCGCGAGCAGCCCAGCAGCAGGCCGCCGATGATGGTGGAGCCCGACCGCGACGTGCCCGGCACGATGGACAGCACCTGGAAGACGCCGATACCAATGGCGGTCCACCAGCCAAGCTCGTCGATGGATTGCACGCGCGCGTCGGCATCGGCAAGCTCGGACACCGTCGCCGACTCCCCGCTCGCGGCGAAGTGCCTGCCCGACTGGCGCTGCTGCGCCACCCGCATGGCCTTGCGCTCGCGCGAGCGCTCGATCACGATGAACGCCACGCCGTACACGATGAGCGCAGCCGCCACCACGAAGGGGCTACCAAGGTGCTCCTCCATCCAGTCGTCCAGCGGGATGCCCACGGCCGCGGCAGGTATGCAGGACACCACCACCTTGCCCCACAGCGACCAGGTGGAGCGCCTCTGTGAGGCGTCCTTGCGCGGCGAGAAGGGGTTGAGCTGCCCAAAGAACAGCACGCACACGGCAAGGATGGCACCCAGCTGGATGACCACCAAAAACATGTCCCAGAAGTCCTGCGACACGTTGAGCTTGACGAAGTTGTCCAGCAGCAGCATGTGGCCCGTCGATGATATGGGAAGCCACTCCGTGATGCCCTCCACCAGTCCGAACAGAGCCGCCTTCAGCAGCTCATACAGATCCAGACCGTCCATAGGTGCCTCCTCACGCACTCGCCGCGCTGCCTTCGGGTCTTCGCCTGGCCCATCGCGGCAGCGTGGCATACCGCCCGCCGTCTGATGCGACCTTCCTATCATACCGGGGTCGTGGAGAAAACGTATCCACGAAGCCCTTACGCTATCATGTCTCCAGTTGCCCTCTGAAATGCTGCCAACCTACAGCCTTCGGGGGCATTTTGTCGTATAGGCCAACGGGAAGAGGCGCACGTGCATAGACCACTCCGACACCGGCTCGCGGTGGGCCTTGTGGCCCTGTCCATTGCAGGCATTGGTACATACGCATTTCCGCGCAATGCCGCTGCCGAGCCAACCTCAGCCGAGCTTTCTTCCCAAATCGAGGAGTACGTGGCGTCGTATCTCCAGGCGCAGGACAACCTCGAGCAGCTGGAGGAGCAGATTCAGCAGAACGAGGGCCGCGTGGCCGAGCTCGAGGCAACCCTTCCCGCCCAGCGCGAGCGCGCCGCGGCATCCATTCGCAACCTCTACCTGTTCCAGCAGTCCAGCAACGGCCTGATCGACCTCGTGCTCTCGGCAGATGACTTCAACCATTTCATCGCCATGGTCAACTACCTCGACATCATCCAGGCACACAACCTTGACGAGGTTGACCGTCTGCTGCAGCTGAGGGACGAGCTTGACGCCGCGCGCGGGTCGCTTGAGATCGACCGCGCGCATGCTGCCGAGGAGGTGGACCGCGCCGCTGCCGCCCTCGCCGAGGCCGAGGCAACGCGCGAGGCCCTGCGCCAGGCAGCCATCCAGCAGGCCGAGGCCGAGGCAGCCCAGCGCGCTGCCGCCGAGCAGGAGACCCGCGAGCACGTGGGCGAGACGTTCACCACGGCCTCGGGACTCGAGGTGGTGGTCGAGGAACCAATCCAGCAGGTCGAGGAGACCACGCAGCAGGCCGAGCAGCAGGAGCAACAGGCCGAGCAGCAGGAGCAACAGGCCGACCAGCAGGCCGAGCAGGAGCAGCAGGCGCCGGTGGCCGAGCAACAGCAGGAGCAGCAGGCCGAGCCCGAGCAGCAGGAGGCGGTGCAGGAGGAGACCACCCAGATGGACTCCCGTGAGCAGTTCATCTCCGTCTGGGGCGACCGCATCAACAACTACCTTGCCGGCACGGCCCTGAGTGGCTATGGTTACACCTTCGCCACCGCCGCCTACGACTGCGGCGTCGACCCGCGCTGGTCGCCGGCCATCTCCTGCGTGGAGAGCAGCTGCGGCGAGTACTGCTTCGCCGACCACAACGCCTGGGGCTGGGGCGACGTAGACTGGCCCGACTGGGAGACGGCCATCTGGGACCACGTGAGCGGCCTTGCCAGCGGCTATGGCTACACCAACTCCTATGGCGCAGCAGCCACGTACTGCCCGCCCAACGCGGCCTTCTGGTACGAGCGCGTCTCGTCCGAGATGTATGCCATCTGGCCGACCGACTCGCTGTAGGATCGGCAGCCCAACGCACGACCTGAGGGGCCAGAGGGGATCGTCCTTCTGGCCCCTTCGCATGGGCCCAAATCGAGGAGCCCCGCGTCCCGACGGCCCCTCCCGCGGAGGTTGGCCCAACCCACGGCGCACCCCGCTCCCCTCTTTGGCCTTCAGCCGCTTTCTGCTAGAGTCTTCGACAGCAACCGTCATAAAGAGGAGATTCGCATGGACTTCACCATCCCCATCCCACAGCTTGCCGTGGGCACCACCCACGAAGGCTTCAAAGTCACCTCCATCGAGCCGCTGCCCGAGCTTTCCGCCATCGGCTACGTGCTGCGCCACGAGGCCAGCGGGGCCCGCGTGCTGTGGATCGCCTGCGCGGACACCAACCGCTCCTTCTCCATTGCCTTCAAGACGCCGCCTGCCGACGACACTGGCGTCTTCCACATCCTGGAACACTCGGTGCTGTGCGGGTCGGACCGCTATCCCGTGAAGGAGCCGTTCGTCAGCCTGCTCAAGACCTCGATGCAGACCTTCCTCAACGCGCTCACCTTCCCCGACAAGACCATGTACCCGCTGTCGTCCACGAACCTCACCGACTTCGAGAACCTCATGGACGTGTACCTGGACGCCGTGCTGCACCCGGCCATCTACCACCGCCCGCGCATCTTCGAGCAGGAGGGCTGGCACCTCGAGCTTGAGTCGTTCGACGCGCCGCTCACCTACAACGGCGTGGTGTTCAATGAGATGAAGGGCTCGCTCTCCGACCCCGACGAGGTGCTGTACCTCGGGCTGTGCCGCGCCCTCTTCCCCAACTCGCCCTATGGCTACGAAAGCGGCGGCGACCCCCGGGCCATCCCCACGCTCACCTACGAGAAGTTCCTGGACACCCACGCCCGCCACTACAACCTGGCCAACAGCTACACCGTGCTGTACGGTGACCTTGACCTTGACCGGCAGCTTGCCCGGCTTGATGCCTGCTTCGCCCAGGCTGACGACCGCTATGCGGGCCAACCCAACCCGCTGCCCCTGCAGGCGCCGGTGGCCGCAGGCCTCTCGCGCGTGAGGATGGCCACGGCCAAGGAGAACGCGGCCGTGGGGTTGGCCTACGTGATCGGCACGGCCGCCGACCGCGAGCGAATGCTGGCCGTCGACGTGCTGCTTGACGCCATCGCCGGCTCCAACGAGGCGCCGCTCAAGCGCGCGGTGCTGGATGCGGGCCTTGCCGACGACTTCCAGGTGTCCCTGCTCGACTCGATGCTTCAGCCGCAGGTACTCCTGCAGCTGAAAGGCGCGCACGAGGGCGTGGCCGAGCAGTTCCGCGCGCTCGTGGAGGACACCTGCCGCAAGCTTGCCACCGAGGGCATCGAGCGCGACCGGCTGGAGGCGGCGCTTGCCCAGGCCGAGTTCAACCTGCGCGAGGGCGACTGGGGCAGCTACTCCGACGGCGTGGCGCTGTCGATGCAGGTCATGGCCAGCTGGCTGTACGACGACGAGCGCCCTGTTGACTACCTGCGCTACGAGACCGAGATGTCGCATCTGCACGAAGGCCTGGGCAACGGCTACTTCGAGCAGCTCCTGCTGTCGCTGGTGTGTGACAACCCGCACACCGCCGAGGTCGAGCTGGTGCCCGTCGAGGAGGGCGATGCGGCGGAGGAGGCCGCCGAGCTTGCCTCGCTCAAGGCGGGCATGGACGAGGCCCAGATGCAGGCCGTGATGGACGAGGTGGCAGCGCTGCGCGTAGAGCAGGAGCGGCCCGACTCGCCCGAGGAGCTGGCCACGCTTCCGCGCCTCAAGGTGTCCGACATCGGCGACGCACCGGCCGAGCAGCCGGCGCAGGAGGTTGAGGCACCGCTGCCCTGCCTTGCCCACGAGCTGGACACGCACCGGATCGACTACGTGTACCACTACTTTGACCTGCGCAGGGTTGCATACGACGAGCTGCCGTACGTGTCCGTGCTCTGCGAGCTGCTGGGCAACCTCGACACCACGCAGCACTCGGCCGCCGAGCTCGACACGCTGGTCGAGCGTGAGCTGGGCAATCTCAGCTTCTTCGTCGAGACCTACGCACACGACGACGACCCCACCTTCGCCCGCCCCATGCTGGTAGTGGGAGCCAGCGCCATCTCCGAGAAGGTGGCCTCGCTTGCCACCATCCCCTCGGAGGTATGGGGGTCCACGACGCTTGACGCAAGCCAGCTTGGCCGCATGCACGACCTGCTGCAGCAGCGGCGCATCGCCCTCGAGCAGCACTACACCGGCGTCGGGCACGCCGCCGCGATGGCACGGTTGTCCTCCTACTTCTCCACCGCTTCGCTCGTGGCCGGCACGATGGGCGGGGTTGACTTCTACCTCTTCCTCAAGGACCTGCTCGCGCACTGGGACGAGCGCGCGGAGTCGCTGTGCGAGCAGCTTGGCGAGCTGTGCCAACGCATCTTCACGGCAGACGAGGTAACCGTAAGCTTCACGGGCCCCGCCGAGGACCGCGACGCCTTCTGGGCTGCCGGTGGCACCCTTGGCCTTGAGAGGCGTCCCGAGGCGGCCGCCCATCGTCTCGAGGCACCCGCGCCGGTGGCGCGCAACGAGGCCTTCGTCATCCCCTCCAACGTGTGCTTCGTCGCGGAGGGACAGGACAGCTCCGCGCAGGAGGGCCAGGAGCTGGGCACGTGGCAGGTCGCGTCCCGTGCGCTCTCCTATGACTACCTGTGGAACTCGGTGCGCGTGAAGGGCGGTGCCTACGGGTGCGGCTTCAGGCATACCACGGCCGGCCTCGACCAGTTCTGGTCGTACCGCGACCCCAACCTGGACGCAACGGTCACGCGCTTCGAGGACGCCGCAGCCTGGCTTGCCGACTGGGATGCCACTGAGGACGACCTCTCGGGCTACATCGTGGCGGTGGTGGCAAGTCACGATGCGCCTGCGAAGCCTCGACAGCTGGCACGCCGCCAAGACAACCAGCACTTTAGCGACAAGCCTGCCGACTGGCGCGACCGCATTCGCGCGCAGGAGCTTGCGGTGACCGTCGACAAGGTGCGCGACCTGGCCCCCGAGCTTGCCCAGCTGCCGAAGCGTCGTGCGCTGTGCGTGTTCGGATCGCGCGAGAAGATCGAGGCCACAGGCCTTGACCTTCAGGTCATCGAGCTGATGGGCTAGGCAGCGCGCCTTCGCAAAGATGGCTAGGCCTCTGACGGCAGGCTTAGGCATTACAGGCTATCAGACGGGACCCGAGGGAGTATTCCCTCGGGTCCTTACATTTTAGATTGGTATTTACTGCGGAGTTTTAAGGTACCTTATAACTTCTCTTTTGTGGCTAATTGTAAGCCTAGCCCTATTTGATTGCAGGCAATGCCTGCGCTGACAAACAGTCCTTCCATTTTGTGAAAAAGAAAGGCAAATTGCATTCAGCTATATGTAATAGAGGTATATAGTCAACACATAAGCAAGTTTGAATGATAGTATGGAGTGACGTTTATCCCATTCCATAATTGAAAGGATTGTCATGACCGCCCCCCTCATCCAAGAGATGGCCGCAATGCAGGCCATGGCCGACGCCATCGCCAACCTCACCCCCGCCCAGCGCCGTCGTGTCGCGGCCTGGCTCACGGCATATGCCGCCGACGAAGAGGTCGCTGCCGACGCAGACGCCACGGTCGAGCCTTCCGCGGCACTCGAGGACACCGCACCCGAGGCCGAAGCGCCCTCCCAACCCGTCACCTTCGACGAGCTGATTGCTGCTGTGGCCCCCAAGACCGGAGCCCAGAAGGCCGCCGTCGCCGGCTATTGGCTGCAGGCCACCGAGGGACGCCAGTCCTGGAAGGCCTCCGAGGTCAACAAGCTGCTGAAGTCGGCCGATGTCAAGGTCAGCTCCATCTCCATCGTGCTCACCAACGCGGTGCAGGCAAAGAGCCCGCTGGTAGAGGAGCTCGGTCGCCTTGGCGAGGGAGAGCGCTCGCGCAAGACGTTCACGCTGACCGCCGAGGGCATCGCCTACGTGGAGGATCGCCTGGCATAGCGCTGACAATCAAGTCTGAAACGGCCCGGCCTCGTCTTGGATGGGGCCGGGCCGTTTGCGTGCGCCACAACTGGGTAGAATGTACGCGACCAAGATCATCATCAACTTTTCGGAGGTAGCATGGACAAGGTAAAGAAGGTGGCAATCGGCCTCGGGGCGGTGCTTACCGTGGCTGCGGCTGTGGCGCTGTTCTTCATCCTGCAGACGCCTGGGTGTGCCCACCCCATCAAGGAGCTGCGTGGCGACCTGGTGGGCAACGCATTCGTCATCACCACCTACGACAACTCAGGGCAGCAGACCATGCGCACCTCTGGGCGGCGCGTCAACGTGAGCGGCAACAAGGTCAAGACCTCCGGGTACACCGAGTCGGGCGTGGCCTTCACGTCGTGGGAGCTGTCCAGCGTGATCACCATCACCATTGACGGCCGTGAGATTGAGACCTGCGGCGACACCTGCATCTTTGCCGAGACGGGACTGGAGCCCAGCCTTGACTTCTCCGCGCCAGAGTTCATCGAAAGCCACGGAGGCTCGCCGCTTACCATCACGTCGCTGTCGTACCAGCTCAACCAGTACCGCAACTACTTCGGGAAGCGCCGTGTCGTGGTGATCAAGAGCCAGACCGGCCAGCCCATCGTGGCGTACTCCGGAAACAACGTGTACTGGGAGGTGGAGGAGGACCTGCCCAAGACCACCAAGCTGGTCATCGACAACAAGGCGCTCTACATCCACCGCGCCAACTTCCAGATCATCGACACGGCGCTGCTGGAAAACTAGCCTTTGCCGCAGGCACAAGGGATGCGCAAGGGAGCGTCCCCCTCGGAGCCGTTCCGAGGGGGACGCTCCCCTTTTTGGCACTGCGCTCCCTCGCGCTTCGCGAATTGTGCAGCGACCGGACACCGGCAAGGCCTACACTGAAGGCGCGATGCGCATGAGGAGGTCTGCATGGAGAAGTACGGGGTGTTCATCAACTATCGGCATGAGGACTACTACTTTGCCCTGAGGGTCTACGACTACCTGAAGAACCGAGGGCTTGACCCCTTCATCGACTACGATCTTCACCAAGGCCAGTTTGAGGAGAGGCTGTACGCCCAGATTCGAGAGACCCCCTACTTCCTGATGGTCCTCACTTCCCGGTCGTGCATCGACGTGGGAGAGGATGACGTCTACTGCCGAGAGATCCAGACCGCCCTCGAAAGTGGCAGCACGATCTTGATGGTGGCCGAGGCGGGCTTTGACGGCTCTGACTTCGACAGGCTCTCGTTCTCAAACCCGGAATATGTCCGGACGCTCAAGGGTCACCAGCGCTACGAGATCGACCGCAAGATGGACAACTTCTACTCGCGCATGGAAACGCTGTGCAACCGCGACATCGACGTGCAGCGGATATGGGATGCCATCAGCTGGCGCGAGTATGCCCGTTGCAATTCAAACGTGTTGTTCACCTCGAGGGAGGTGCTGGAAAAGGGCGGCATCGCCTCATGGAAGAACCGCTTTGGCGCTGACCTCGAGTACTATGTGGATCATGACTTCGGTCGGGCACCCTTCGAGGGGGAGTACCGCATCAGGCACATCAACATGGCCTGCTACGCCGCCAGCATCATCTTCGCGCCAGATCGCGACATGGTTGACTACCTTGCCTACGACCACGGAAAGATGTTCAATGTCATCTCGACGCTCTTCCACGACCCAGACTTCTCGATGACGCTCATCACCAACACACCCGACTCCCCAGCGGCAATCGACGCGGTCGAGTCGCAAAAGCTTGGCAACAGCGCGTTCGACGACGACCCACGAGCGGTGTTCCTCAGCTCCTACCAGGGTGTCCACCGGCTCTTGCAGGAGGAGCCGTTTGGCAGCGCAAGAAAGGACCACCGGTTCACGTACCTGCTCACAGAGTCCTACATGCCCTTCGCCTACTTCCAGATCATCTACAAGGACGCATGGCGGGAGTTCAACCACATCAAGATAGACCTGTACACGGAGGGCCTCGCCAACAACATAAGCCGAAGAAGCCTCATCGTGTTCGAGCAAGACGACCGAGACACGTACCTGTTCCTGCATAACCAGTTCTCACACCTGCAGGAGCGCTCGCGCAGAACGTCTCGGCAGCTCATCAAGGCAAACCATGAGAGATGGCTAGAAGAGTGGGAAGACTATCTGGCCGACAGGTATTAGGAGACAGCGGATGGAATACATCAGCCACGACGACATTGACGGCGCGCTTTCGCAGGTATATCGACAGTATCTGACCGGGCATCTGGGCCTGCCCCAGCCCCTGCTAAGGCACATCGACAGCGACATCGAGGTTGGCATCTCACACTACCGGGAGTTCACGGCCGACGTACCCCACGTGCATCCCATGGCGGAGGAGCATGGCTACGTGCTGCGCGGAAGCGTGCGCGTGCGCATCCTGGACGGCTCGAACACCGAGATGGAGTTCACGGAGGGGGACTTCTTCGTGATTCGCCCCGGGGAGCCCCACGCCTCGAAGAACGCGGCCGACACGGTGGTGCTGTTCATAAAGACGCCGGGAGTGAACGACAAGACCGCCGTGGAGATTGACGAGGATACGCAGCGCTGGCTTAGCTCGTGGGACTAGCCAGCCGCCAGTGCAAAACGCTTCTCGAAGACCTAAACCAGCTAGTGGTCCCAAGCGGCTTCGTCGATGAAGGGGCCTTGGCAAGGCATGCGTTGCCGAGGCGCCGGCTATAGCAGGCCCAGGCGCTGGCAGGCGTTCCGGATGCCATCGTGCTCGGCGTCCTCGGTCACGTGCGTGGTAAGCGCCTGCACCGCTGCCGGCGCGCTCCCCGCGCTCACGCTGGTGCCAACGGCAGAAGCATCTCGGCATGATGCGAAAAGGGATGCTCCCCTTTGGCACTCCCCTTTGGTACGCCAGATTGCCCACTTGGCCTATTCCGAGCAAATCCTGCCGACGAACTCCTCCAGACGCCGCTCGAGGGGAGGAATGTGAGCATCCATCCAGTGTTGCCGGGACAAGTAGTACGTGAACGCCGGGCCCATCTCCTCCTCGTCGATCCTGAGCGGACAAATCCGCACATCCTTGCCAAGCCTCTGGAACGCGAGGTCAATCTCGTTCAGCACGTGCTGGGACTGCAGGCTGTGCTGGCTCACGATGACGATGAAGTGCGTGCAGCACGAGATGGCGTCAACGATGGCTGACGCATAGTCTCCCGTACGTATGTCACGCGGTGCATACCAGGCCTTTATTCCGTTGGACTCGAGCTTCGCGCAGAGGTTGTCGGCAACGTTCTTGTCGCTCGACGAGTAGCTGATGAAGGCTGACGCATGAGGATGGGCAGGCGACGCGCCTTCGGACGAGGTCCGTCTGGCCCCCGTGTCGACGACCGCGTTGCCACGACGAGCCACACCAACGGACTGCGCGTTTTGCGCAAGCGAGTAGGAGGTGTCGAGGGATCGGGCAAACTCGTAGGCCTGCCTCTGGTTTCTCGTGATGACGTGAATGTCGTGCACATCCGGGTTGCGCCTGAGAAACCCAAGGCACTCGTTGAGGATGGGTATGTTCACCAGCCCAGAGGATATGCCTTGGTTTCCCCCTCCCAGGATGGGAAGGCCGAGCGACCTCACGGGAATGCCCGAGCCAGAAGCAAGCTCGAGCATGAGAAAGAACGCATGGATGGAACTCAGGATGGACTTCTCGAGGTCAGCCGACAAGGCATTCCCACGCCTGAGGGGTGTCATCTCTATGCAGCCTATGCGGCCGAACGGCAGCTCCGCCTCGCCCACCTCGCGCGAGAGCCAAATGTTGCAGAGGTCCCTGAGGTCGATTGCCGGATCATAGGAGAGCTCTTCCACCCGTATGCCATGCCTGAACAGGGTGCCCATCAGGGTGCGTTGGACGGGAACGTAGTCGCGATAGAAGGCCGAGACCGTCATGACGTCTAGAGAATCGTGCCACTCACTTAGTTCGCAGCAGTGAACCGAGAGCGTCTTCGTCCCAAATGGGGTCTCGACTGCGATTGCGTTGAGTGCGTCCACGGCTGTTCCTTCCCCCCGGCTGACATCTTCCATTGTAGGTGATGGTAGGCGCCCTGCCGCTCGTCATGCAGGTCGCCCAGCCGCAGGGCACTGGCTAGAAGGGCATGTCCTCCCCGCCCTTCGGCGGGGCCAGCAGGTCGGACAGGTGGCGCACCGTGCCTTGGTAGCCTCCCATCACGAGGGCGTCCACCTCGCGCAGCGCGACGTCCTCGTCAAAGGTGCGGCGAGGCCGGCAGCACCTCTTACAGCAGGCCGAGGCGCTGGCAGGCGTTCCAGATGCCATCGTGGTCAGCGTCCTCGGTCACGTGCGTGGTAAGCGCCTGCACCGCTGCCGGCGCGCTGCCCATGCACACACTGGTGCCCACCGCGGCAAACATCTCGGCGTCGTTGCCTCCGTCACCAAAGGCCACCGCCTCGTCGGGCGACATCCCCCACCGCGCGAGCGTCGCGCGTACGCCTGCGCCTTTTCCTGCGTCCACATGCATCGCATCGGCAAAGTTGGGGCTCCAACGCGACAGCTTGAGCTTGGACGTGGCGTCAAGCACCAGCTGGTTGCGCTCGGGCGGCACGAACACATTCAGCTGGTACACGTCGCGCGTCAATGCCACACGCGCGTCCTCCACCGCGACGTCCAGCGCCGCGTCGTCGAAGGCGCGCCGCACCAGCTGGTCATAGCCACTCACGTAGCTGCAGTCCGGCTCCATGAACAGGCAGTGGTACAGCCCCTCGTGCACCTGGGCCACCACCGCCTCCATGTCCTGCCTCTCGATGGGGCGCCGCAGGTAGGCCTCGTCGCCCGCGAAGCAAAACGCGCCAGACATGGTGACGCATGCGTCAAACAACTCCAGCGGCACGTCTTCAAGCAGGCTGGGCGAGCGCCCCGTGCACAGGAAGATGCGCACGTCAGCAGCTCGCAGCTCCTCCAGCGCGCGAATCGCCGAGGCCGGGACCTCATGCGTCTTGAACGAGAGCAGCGTGCCGTCCACATCAAAGAACGCCGCCTTGAGCTGCCTGGCCATGCCACCTCCATGTGCTTTGGGTTAGAGGCCCGCCGCAAGACGCACCCCGCGGCAGGCCATGCTCCTACAGGTACGAGACCAGCTCGTCAATCGGGCGATGCGCCTCGTGACGGGGGCTTGGCGCGGCGTCCTCGGCTGCATAGCCCATCGGCATGAGGCACACGGGCACGAAGGTCTCGGGCAGGCCAAGCTCGCGCGCGGTCTGCGTGTTGGGGAAGAGGTTGACCCAGATGGAGCCCACGCCCAGCTCCCACGCCTCCAGCATTGCGTGGGTGGCCACGATGCTGGCGTCCTGGTCGCCCGAGTGGATGCCCTCCTCAAGCGGGTTGTGCCACTCCTCGGTGGTGTCATAGCCAATCACCAGCACGACGGGGGCGCCAAAGATGCAGCGCGAGAGCCCGTTGAGCTTGGCCAGGGCCTCCTCGCTGCGGGCCACGTAGATGCGCCAGGCCTGGTCGTTCTTTGCCGACGGTGCGACAAGCGCCGCCTCCAGGATGCGGTCGAGCTTCTCCTGCTCGACGGGACGGTCCGAGAACTTCCGTACGGAATAGCGCTCGCGCGCCAGGTCAATGAACGCCATGGCTCCCCCTTCGTCTGGTTCCTTGCGTTCAGACCATGGTAACGCAGGCAGAGGCGCCGCGGCGACCGCGGCGAGGGGATTTGCATGTTGGGCTGTTGCGGCAGGCGAAGGAGCCGGGACTCCTCCGCGTTTCCCAACAACCAGCAGCCGGTTTGGGCCCGCGGTTGTCGCCGGATGCGTAGGACTGGTCCACCGTGAGGCCGCGGGTGACCCTTCTAGCCCTCGGCCCAGAACTCGCCCGTGGCGTAATCTATCCGGTAGCCTAGCGCCGCATTGTATACCTCTACCTCGAGGTCTAGCTGACCATCATCCGAACGCACGTCCACCACCACGCTGCGACACACCAGCTCGTCACCCTCATACGCCGGGGTCGCCGAGTAGAACACCGTGCCCTCGGGATGGTCAAACAGCCAGTCGCGCACAAGCCCCTCCACGTAGGACATGCCACCCTTGCCGTCGTTGGCGCCGACGTTTTGCGTGCGCGTGCCACACACGAGGTTGTCCACCTCGTCCGACCCTCCCAGCGACTTCGCCACCAGGTGCGAGCGGTTCCAGAAGTAGCCGTTGTACGAACGGTCGCCCGGCAGGGCGATCGAGGCGCGCTCGTTGTGCCCCCAGCCCGAGGGGTCGTGCCCCTGCAGGCTTCCCCTCTCGCGGGCCAGCCCATCCTCCATCAGGGCGAAGTTGACCGTACCCGCCGCGCGCGTGGTGCGACCCAGCGCATCAAGCGGCGCATACCATACCTGACCTGCAGGTATATCAACATCAACAACAGCGGCACCCACCATTCGCCAGTAGTTGGGCGACGCATCGGCATCCCAGGAAGTGTAGGAGACGGCCCTGACAGGCAGCACGCCGGCATCCTCTGTCTCAGGTAGGACGTCTTCCTCCGAGACATCCGGACGCGACCCCTCCACCTGTGGCTGGCCGGCAGCAACTCCGTCCTCAACAACCTCGCCAGCGGCCGCCTGGCCCTGCGAGCCAATCCACAGCTCGCGCCACACGCTCCCCCACGAGCGCCCCACGCCAACCATGGCGACGGCCAGCGCAAGCACCAAGGTGGCAAGCACCACCCAGTCCTTCCAGCCTCCGGCCGGGCCTCCGCTGCGTCGGCCCCTGCTGCCGCCACCGCCAAGCGCCATGGGCAGCCTACACCTGATAGTAGGCCGGATCAAACTCCATCGAGGCCAGCTCGGCAATCTTGGCCTGGGGCACATGGCAGTAGCCGTCGGGGTTCTTGTCCAGGTAGTCCTGGTGGTACTCCTCGGCCTCGAAGTAGTTCTCCAGCGGCTTCACCTCGACCGCGAAGCCGGGATGCCGGGCCGCCTCGATGCCGCACACGCGGCGCACGTCGGCCTCGCCCTCGGCATCGGTGGGAATCCAGTACACGCCCGCCTGGTATTGCGAGCCCACGTCGGCACCCTGCTGGTTGCGCAGCGTGGGGTCGATCACGGCAAACAGGGCATACAGAAGGGCGTCCACCGACGTGGCGTCATGGTCATAGCGAACGCGCACCGTCTCGCGAAAGCCCGTGCGCCCCGTGCACACCGTCTCGTACGTGGCGTCGGCGGCACCCGTGCCGTTGGCATAGCCACAGTCCGTGTCCACCACGCCCGGCAGGGCCTTCATCAGGTGCTCGATGCCCCAGAAGCAGCCCCCGGCCAGATAGATCGTACGAATGTCGTCGCTCACGTCACGCCTCCCCTTTCCCGCTGCCCACCCGCGGCAGTTTTCGACATGCTCATGTGCATATCCTCACATCCTACCCCTAGTCGGCCGAATGGTGAAGGATTCGTGACCGCCAAGCGGCGGATGGCCCTGCCGTCCGCGGCGCCAGCCCACCGTTTGCCAAGTCCTTGCGGCCCCTTCGCGCAAAGTGCGTCCGAAAGAGCACTTTCGCTACCAGCGCTCGGTTGCTTTTCGACATCTGAGCTGGCATTTTTCAACGAGTTATCTACAACCTGTAGCGTTTTTCTCACATGCGAACCACAACATCTTGTGTCATAGTAGATGCATGCTCAAACGCAGCCGCACCAAGGACTCAGCCCGCCAGGGTACCGACGCGCTCGCACGGCGCGTCGGTTTTTCTTGACCGGTGGCCCTGCTACGGTGCACTCATAGACAACACGGCACGCGCCATGAACGGGGGACGCACATATGAAAATCATCAAGCGCAACGGCTCGGAGGTCGCGTTCGACATCACCAAGATCGAGAACGCCATTCGCGCCGCAAATGCCAGCGTGCCCGAAGACGAGCGGCTCACCGAGCGCGAGGTGCTCTTCGCCGCGCTCAACGTGGAGGACCGCTGCAAGGCCGCCGGGCACACCGTCACGGTTGAGGAGGTGCAGGACCTCGTGGAGGACCAGCTGATGGCGCTCGACCGCTTCAGCGTGGCCCGCAAGTACATCATCTACCGCTACGTGCAAAACCAGAAGCGCCAGCGCAACACCACCGACGACCGCATCCTCACGCTCATCGAGAGCAACAACGAGGAGGTCAAGCAGGAGAACTCCAACAAGAACCCCGTGGTGGTGTCGGTGCAGCGAGACTACATGGCCGGCGAGGTCTCGAAGGACCTCACGCTGCGCGAGCTGCTTCCCGCCGAGGTGGTCGAGGCCCACAACGCGGGCATCATCCACTTCCACGACGCCGACTACTATGCCCAGCACATGCACAACTGCGACCTCATCAACCTGGACGACATGCTGCAGAACGGCACCGTCATCTCGGGCACGCTCATCGAGCGGCCGCACAGCTTCTCCACCGCCTGCAACATCGCCACGCAGATCATCGCGCAGGTTGCCAGCTGCCAGTATGGCGGACAGTCCATCAGCCTCACGCACCTGGCCCCCTTCGTGGACGTAAGCCGCCAGAAGATCCGCCGCTCGGTCGAGGCCGAGATGGCCACCATCGGGTATGACGCCACGCCCGAGCAGCTGTCCGAGATGGTCGAGACCCGCCTGCGCGACGAGGTGTCCCGCGGCGTGCAGACCATCCAGTACCAGGTCATCACCCTCATGACCACCAACGGCCAGGCCCCGTTCATCACCGTGTTCATGTACCTGGGCGAGGCCCGCAACCCGCAGGAGAAGGCCGACCTGGCCCTCATCATCGAGGAGATGCTGCGCCAGCGTTACGAGGGCGTGAAGAACGAGAAGGGCGTGTGGATCACCCCCGCCTTCCCCAAGCTCATCTACGTGCTTGAGCCCGACAACCTCACCGAGGGCACGCCGTACTTCTACCTCACCAAGCTTGCCGCCAAGTGCACCGCCCGCCGCATGGTGCCCGACTACATCTCCGAGAAGAAGATGCGCGAGTACAAGCTGTCCCGCGGCGAGACCGAGGGCAACGGCGACTGCTACACCTGCATGGGCTGCCGCTCGTTCCTCACGCCCGATCGCTCGGGCAACGGCTACGGCAACGTGGCGCGCGCCCTTAACTACGAGCCCGACAAGCCCAAGTACTACGGTCGCTTCAACCAAGGCGTGGTAACCATCAACCTGCCCGACGTGGCGCTCTCGTCCGGCGGCGACATGCAGCGCTTCTGGGAGGTGTTCGAGGAGCGCCTCGAGCTGTGCCACCGCGCGCTGCGCTGCCGTCACGAGCGCCTGCTGGGCACGCTCTCCGACGCGGCGCCCATCCTGTGGCAGTACGGCGCACTGGCGCGCCTGGGCAAGGGCGAGAAGATCGACCCCCTGCTGTATGGCGGCTACTCCACCATCAGCCTGGGCTACGCAGGCCTGTACGAGTGCGTGAAGTACATGACGGGACACAGCCACACCGACCCGCAGGCCACCGAGTTCGCCTTGGCCGTGATGCAGAAGATGAACGACAAGTGCACCGAGTGGAAGACGGCCGAGGACATCGACTACTCCGTGTACGGCACGCCCATCGAGAGCGTCACGTACAAGTTCGCGAAGTGCCTGCAGCGCCGCTTTGGCATCGTGCCCGGCGTCACCGACAAGGGCTACATCACCAACAGCTACCACGTGCACGTCACCGAGGAAATCGACGCCTTTACCAAGCTGGGCTTCGAGAGCGCCTTCCAGCGCCTCTCCCCCGGCGGGGCCATCTCCTACGTGGAGGTGCCCAACATGCAGGACAACCTCGAGGCCGTCATCCGCGTGATGCAGTTCATCTACGACAACATCATGTACGCCGAGCTCAACACCAAGAGCGACTACTGCCAGGTGTGCGGCTACGACGGCGAGATCCAGATCGTGGAGGACGACGGGAAGCTGGTGTGGGAGTGCCCCAACTGCGGCAACCGCGACCAGTCCAAGATGAACGTTGCCCGCCGTACCTGCGGATACATTGGCACGCAGTTCTGGAACCAGGGGCGCACCGAGGAGATTCGCGACCGCGTGCTGCATCTGTAGCACCCACCTGCCCCTTGCCCTGGCCTGCGTGGCCCCAGTTCTCTTCGCTCAGCGCTTCGCGGATGTCGCTTCGAGAACTGGGGCCACGCAGGTAGTCAGGAGCCGCCTCGTTCCGGTATCCTTAGCAGTCACTACGCTCCAATGAGCAGGGCCCATCTCTACCCGTTGCGGATTGCCGTCTGTTGGTTCTTTTCTTGGGAGGAATATGGTGCGCGCTTCGCGCGCCGTATGCTTATGAACTACTCAGAGATCAAGTACTTCGACATCGCGAATGGGGCAGGGATACGCACCACGCTCTTTGTGTCGGGCTGCCGGCATCACTGCAAGGGGTGCTTCAACCCAGATACATGGGCCTTCGAGGCAGGAAGGCCCTACTCGCGCGAGGTCGAGAGCCAGATTCTTTCCAACCTAGAACCCGCCTACGTGGATGGGCTTACGCTCTTGGGGGGCGAGCCCTTCGAGCCCGAGAGCCAAGACGTGCTGATCGCCCTGCTTGAGCGCGTGCGTGCCGAGCGGCCGGGCAAGAACGTGTGGGCGTACTCGGGCTTCACGTGGGAGCAGCTGACACAGGGCCCCAGTCGCGCCCACACCAACCACGTCATGCAGATGCTCTCGATGGTGGACGTGCTTGTGGACGGACCCTTCGTGCTGGAGCAAAAGGACATTACCCTGCGCTTCCGCGGGTCGTCCAACCAGCGCATCATTGACGTCAGGCGCTCGCTTGAGGCAGGCGCGACCACCCTCTGGGAGGATGACCCCCTCTTCACCACGCATACGTGGTAACCAAGCAATCGCATTGGCGGCACTTCCCAATTCCTCGCGCCCCCTCGTAGACACCGCCAAGGCAACCTCGCGCGATAGGTCTCTCTCATAAGTTAGAATAAGTTAACTACCGTTATGAGAGGGGCTGACATGGACATCACGTTTGGCGACATCCAGGAGACGGCGCTGGTCACGCTGGCCATCCGCGCAAGCGAGACAGCCCGCCCCAACCCGCGCATCGTAGACGAGAAGGCCAAGGAGATCATCGACACGCTGGGCGTGGACGTAAGCAGGTTCGACCCGTTCCTCAGCCACGAGGGCGTGGTGGCGCGCACCATCATGTTTGCCGACGCGCTGCGGGGCCTCATCAGCCGCTTCCCGGATGCCACGTGCATCAACCTGGGCTGCGGCTTCGACGACAAGTTCTCGCAGGTGGACAACGGCCGCATCCGCTGGTTTGACGTGGACCTTCCCGACCAGATAGCCGTGCGACGCAAGGTGTACGACGACCGCGACCGCTGCGTCATGATGGACGGCGACGCGCTCGACGGCGCCTGGACCGCCGCCATCCCCAAGGACCAGCCCATCATCGTGGTGATGGAGGGCGTTCTGGAGTACTTCACCAAGGAGCAGACGGCCACCTGCCTGCACATGCTGTGCGACTCGTTCGAGCACGGTTGGCTGCTTGCCGAAATGAACTCGATGTTCATCGTCAAGCACTCAAAGCAGCACGATGCCATCAAGAACACCAACGCCACCTTCAAGTGGGGCACCGAGAGCGGCGCGGAATTCGTGGAGCTGGAGCCACGCATGACACTGGTCAGCGAGCGAAGCTACAACGAGGAGATGCGCAAGTGGACGCTGCGCGGCAAGCTCTTCGCGGCCACCCTGGGCAAGAACCTCAACAACCGGCTGGCCATCTTCAGCTGGTAGGAGACGGGCATGCCTTTGCTGGCGCAGGTTGTGCGTTGATGGCGTCACCGCCATTACCGGGGGACTATCCCTTTTGAATGGACAAGAAGCGGGGCGGGTCACGGCAACCTCACCGTGACCCGCCCCGCGCAGGAAAGGGGAAGGCTAACGCGCGTACGCGCCAGTGTCCAACCTACTCGGCATGGCCAGCCGCCATGGCCTGCTCCTCCTCGTACGCCTGGTTGTCGGCAACCTTGAAGAAGGGGTACCACAGGACGCACGTGACGGCGATGCAGGCAACGATGACCAGCGCATAGAGGAAGCCGCCCTGCATGAAGGCCGTGATGACGGTGGGCATGACCCAAGGAAGCTGCACGGTGGGGTTGTAGGCGATGGGCAGGATGTTGAGCAGGGCATAGCCCACGATGCCCGGAACGATGCAGGAGAGCAGCATCGGGATGAAGAACAGCGGGTTGAGCATCACGGGCACGCCAAAGATGACCGGCTCGGTGATGTTGAAGATATGGGCGCCTCCTGCGACCGAGGGGCAGGAGGCCATCGCCCTGCCGCCTATGCAAGAGGGGCCAGAAAGGATGCTCCCTCCTGGCCCCTCGCAACCTGCTACACGGTATGCTCGGACTTCTGCCCGCACTTGGGGCAGGTGGCACGCAGCCTGCCCTTGCCCTTGGGCAAGGCAAACTCGGCGTGGCAGTGCGGGCAGCGCACGTAGGCCTTGGTCTTTCGGTTGGCCCACTTGCCCTGCTGGCGGCGCACCCACGCGCGTGGCGTGGCCACCGCCGAGAGGAACGCCTGGTTCTCGTTGCTGCGCGCCGCGTGGTCGCGCGAGAGCATGCGCCACAGCTCAACCAGCACCAGCACGATGGACAACAGCGACAGCCAGCGCCAGCCCGCAAGCGACGCCACCACCGTGCACACGACGGATGCCACCACCAGCGTCATGCCAAGCTGGTCGCCGCCGTAGCGGCCGTACATGAAGCGCGACACGCGGTCGCGCACGCTATTTAGGAAGCCCTGCATGGGAATCACCCTCTCCTGATTTGCATATGATTGCTTGTACCCATTCTGCAGGCACCCCTCGCGCGAAACATGCCCTCTTCACCGATGCGCGACCGCCGACGAGGCATTGCGAAACCGCGCGCGTGCGTATCACAATAAATCGAGGCCGTCACATTTCCGAGGAAAGGGGACCATCCATGGCAGAGTACACGTTTCCCGAGGGCTTCCTGTGGGGCGGAGCGACCGCAGCCAACCAGTTCGAGGGCGGCTACGACGCCGACGGCAAGGGTCTGAGCGTACCCGACATCATCATGGGCGGCACGGTCGACACGCCGCGCGTCATCACCCCGGGCGGCGTGCGCGAGGGCGTGTACTACCCCAGCCACCAGGCAATCGACTTCTACCATCACTTCGAGGAGGACATCGACCTCTTCGGCGAGATGGGCTTCAAGTGCTTCCGCCTGTCCACGCAGTGGAGCCGCATCTTCCCCAACGGAGACGACGCCGAGCCCAACCAGGCTGGCATCGAGTTCTACCGCAAGGTGTTCGAGGCCTGCAAGCGCAACGGCATCGAGCCGCTGGTCACCATCAGCCACTACGAGTTTCCGCTGGCACTGTCGCACAAGTACGGCGGCTGGGACAACCCCAAGGTCATCGACCTGTGGGTGCGCTTCTGTGAGCTACTGTTCACCGAGTATAAGGACCTCGTCCACTACTGGCTTACCTTCAACGAGATCAACGCCGGCACCATTCCCGGCATGGGCGACGTGATGGGCGTGGGCATCCTGCCGCCCAATGATGTGGCCATGGGCTTTGGCGCCTGCGACTGGGACGACCCGAAGCGCCGCCTGACCGGCCTGCACAACCAGTTCGTGGCTTCGGCCAAGGCCGTGCAGCTGGCCCACAAGATCAATCCCGACAACAAGGTGGGCTGCATGATCGCGGGCAACACCAACTACCCGCGCACCTGCAACCCCGACGACGTCGTGGCGGGCATGGAGGCCGATCGCGAGTTCAACTTCTACAGCGGTGACGTGCAGGTGCGCGGCGCCTACCCTGTGTGGGCACCGGTGCTGTGGGCCAAGCAGGGCGTGGACGCCGACTACATGTGGGGCCTTGCCAAGCGCGACGCCGAGGTGCTCAAGGCCGGCACGGTTGACTTCTACAGCTTCAGCTACTACCAGTCAAATACCGTCTCCACCGACCCCGAGATGCACAAGGGCGGCGGAAACCTCTTTGGCGGCGTGCCCAACCCCTACCTGAAGGCCAGCGACTGGGGCTGGACCGTTGACCCCAAGGGCCTGCGCTACTACCTTGAGACGGTGTACGACCGCTACCAGATCCCGCTGATGATCGTGGAGAACGGCCTGGGCGCCGTGGACGAGCACAGCGAAGACGGGAAGTTCCACGACACATACCGCATCGACTACCTGCGCCAGCACATCAAGGAGATGGCTGTGGCCATGAGCCACGGTGTTGACCTGATGGGCTACACCATGTGGGGCTGCATCGACCTGGTCTCGGCGAGCACCGGCGAGATGAAGAAGCGCTACGGCTTCATCTACGTGGACCGCGACAACGACGGAAACGGCGACTTCCATCGCGAGCGCAAGGACAGCTTCTACTGGTACAAGAAGGTGATCGCCAGCCGAGGCACCGACCTTGACTAGGTTCTGACCAGCGGTTTATTTAATATGAGGCAAGGGTCAGGTTTGACTGTCTTTATACAGTCGAACGTTGGGGAGCAGGCTCCCCCGGCCGGGTTTGGCCCCGGTTTGACTGTCCTTATACAGTCAAACACGAAGGACCGGTTCACCAACGTGCTCCCTCGCCCGCGCCTCTACCCCCTGCATCCCATGGCGTATCATCGTATTGGGATTTGCGGAAAGGAGAGTCATGACCAGCTGGAAGATCGTCGAGGGCGACACGCACGACGAGGCGCGCATCGGCGCCTTCATCGACGCGCACGCTGAAGCCTTGGGCGTTGATTTCAAGAGCTACACCTTCCGCGTAGAGTCGGACGGAGAGGTAATCGCAGGCGTCACGGCGTGGTCGATGGGGCCCGACCTGCACGTCGACATGCTTGGCGTGGAAGGCAGCCACCGCCGCGAGGGGCTAGGCAGCGCCCTGCTGGCCCACGTAGAGGAGGCCGGTCGTGCCGATGGGTGCACCACCGCAAGCGTGGACACCTTCTCGTTTCAGGCGCCTGATTTCTACCCGCGCCACGGCTACCGGGAGATCTTCCGCTACCCGCTGACCGACGGCACGGAGCGCATCTACTTCACCAAGAGCCTGTAGGCGCTGGGCCGCCCCACTGCTTAGGGACTATGCCTCCCGAGGTTGGCATGACAATCTCGGGAGGCAGTCATGTACCCAATCAATCGTCGTCATGCACGTCACGCAGCTAGAGCCGAGTTAGTCCGTCCATCGGCAAACAGCAACCGTTCGCGCACATGCCGTTGACAGCCGAGCCCATTCTCGAAATGATAATTGGAAACGTTTACGGTAACGTTTACTATATCGTTTGTGCTCCTCTGACGGAAGGAGGTGACATGGCAACCATCCAAGACATTGCCCGGATGTCCGGCTACAGTATCGGCACGGTATCCCGCGTCATCAACAACCGCCAAGGGGTAAGCGAGTCCGCGCGGGAAAAGATCGAAGAGGTCATCCGCGAGCAGGGCTACCAGCCCAACAACAGCGCCAGGATGCTTCGCCAGTCCATCTCCTCCGATATCACCGTCATCGTCCGCGGCGCCAACAACCACTTTCTCCACACCATCCTCGAGAAGGTGCAGAACCGCCTGCGGGAGCACGGCGAAAGCGCCAACGTGCTGTTCATCCGCGAAAACGAGGACGAGGTTGCCGCGGCGGCACAGGCCATACAGAACCTTAAGCCCAAGGGACTCATCTTCCTAGGCGGAAGCGCCGACGCCTTTGGCGGGGGCTTCGACAAGATAAACGTACCGAGCGTGCTGATCACGGCCGGAGCGGAGGGGCTGGGATTTGACAATCTGTCCAGCTTCACCACCGACGACAGAGCGGCCGGCGCCTTCGTGATGCGCACGCTCGTATCCCACGGCCACCGCAGAATCGCCATCCTGGGTGGCTACCCCGGTGACGTTGACGCAAGCAAGCACAGCAGCAGCCCAGGCACGCTGCGTATCCGCGGGGCCATCCAGGAGCTGGAGGCCTCCGGCATCAGCTTCGACCCCGTCAGGGACTACGAGGCCTGCCCCTTCTCCACCCCCGATGGCTACGAGGCCGCGCGCCGAATCCTGGAGCGCACGCCCGACCTCACTGCCCTCTTCGCCGTCGGCGACGCGGTGGCCATCGGTGCGCTGCGAGCCATCTACGACATGGGCCTCACGGTGCCGGACGACCTCTCGATCGTAGGCTTTGACGGCGTCATCATCACGAAGTACTCAATCCCACGGCTGGCCACCATCCAGCAGGATGCGGCGACGCTCGCGCAAAGGGGCGTCGACGACCTGCTTATGAGGCTCAGCTATGATCGTCCACCCGTACACGAGAAGATTCCGTATCTGTTCATACAAGGTGAGAGCATCGCCAGCCCGCGGTGAGCGAAGGAGGTAGGACGTTGGCAACCCTGAGCCTAAGGCACGTCCAGAAGATCTATCCCATGAGGGACGAGGACAAGGCCGAGCAGAAGAAGAGGCGCAAGAGAGGTGAGGAGGTCGCGAAGCGAAGCCCCTCCAACCTCAAGATTACCGATGAGGGCGTCGTGGCAGTGGACGACTTCAACCTTGAGATAGCCGACAAGGAGTTCATCGTCATCGTCGGCCCGTCCGGCTGCGGCAAGTCAACCACCATGCGCATGATCGCCGGCCTCGAGGACATCACCCGCGGCGAAATCTATCTTAACGGGCGCCTCATCAACGACGTCGAGCCCAGGGACCGCGACATCGCCATGGTGTTCCAGAACTACGCCCTGTACCCGCACATGACGGTGCGGCAGAACCTCGAGTTCCCGCTTGACCTGCGCAACATGCCCAAGGACGAGATGGACCGCAAGGTTGAGTGGGCGGCCGAGGTCTTGGGCATCACGCCGTACCTCAATCGTCGCCCCCGTGCGCTCTCCGGTGGTCAGCGCCAGCGCGTGGCCATCGGCCGCGCCATCGTGCGCGACCCGCAGGTGCTGCTGATGGACGAGCCCCTGTCCAACCTGGACGCGAAGCTGCGCAACCAGATGCGTGCCGAGATCATCAAGCTGCGCAAGAGCCTCAACGCCACCTTCATCTACGTCACGCACGACCAGACCGAGGCCATGACCCTGGGCGACCGCATCGTCATCATGCGTGATGGCGACGTGCAGCAGATCGGCACGCCCGGCATGCCGCAGATGAACTTCTTTGACGGCCAGCTGGTAAAGACCGACGCCGGCACCTACGCCGTGCGCATCGGCGAGGCCCAGATCGAGCTGTCTGACGACAAGCAGCGCAACCTGGCAGAGCGCGGCATCGCCCCGCAGCGGGTGGTGGTTGGCGCAAGGCCCGAGCACATCACGCTGGAGGACAAGCCCGGCAGCATGATCGAGGGCGTGATTGACGTCACCGAGATGATGGGCAGTTCCGTGCACCTGCACGTGAGCGTCGCAGGCCAGGACTGCATCATCATCGTGCCCCGCCTCGAGCTGGGCAGTGCCGGGATTGAGTCGGGCACGACGGTGCGCTTCACCTTGGCACCAAACACCGTGCACGTGTTTGACCCCGACACCGAGCAGAACCTCGAGTGCCTCTGATCCCTTGGCTTCATCCGGGCTTTGCAACGTCCGCAGGCCTGGTGCAGGATATACGTCTTCTAGGAGGAGAGAGAAACATGAAGCAGATCAACCTGATGCTTAGCCGTCGCCAAGCCCTCGCCCTTGGCCTGTCCGGACTGGCCAGCATGGCCCTTGCCGCTTGCGGTGGCGGCAGCAGCAGCGACAGCGGCGACGCGCCCGCAACCGACGAGAACGTCGACGTCACGGTAACCGTGTGGGGCCCGCAGGAGGACCAGTCCGAAGACAACGGCAACTGGCTCCAGACGCAGTGCGAGGCCTTCGCAGCCGAGCATCCCGAGTGGAACATCACCTTCAACTACGGCGTGTGCTCCGAGGGCGACGCCAAGACCAACATCGGCACCGACCCCAGCGCCGGCGCCGACGTGTACCTGTTCGCGAACGACCAGATCCCCGACCTGCTGAAGGCCGGTGGCATCGCCGAGCTTGGCGGCTCGACGCTCGACGCCGTGAAGGCCAACAACTCCGAGACCACCGTCAACACCGTCAGCTACGACGGCGGCGTGTACGGCGTGCCGTTCACCGGCAACACGTGGTTCATGTTCTACGACAAGTCCGCCTTCTCCGACGACGACATCAAGTCGCTTGACGCCATGCTCGAGAAGGGCAAGGTTGCCTTCCCGCTGGACAACTCCTGGTACATCGCGTCGTTCTACGTGGCCAACGGCTGCACGCTCTTCGGCGCCGATGGCAGCGACGCGGCCGCAGGCTTCGACTTTAGCGGCGACAAGGCGGTCGAGGTGACCAACTACCTGGTTGACCTCGTGGCCAACCCCAACTTCGCCAACGGTGACGTGGGCTCCCACGCCGACGCCAAGGCCTTCTTCTCCGGCGCGTGGGACTACCAGAAGGCACTCGACGCGTACGGTGACAACCTGGGCATCGCCGCAGCTCCCTCCATCACCATTGGTGGCGAGCTCAAGCAGATGAAGGCCTTCGCGGGCTCCAAGGCCGTGGGCGTCAACCCCGCCACCGCCCTCTACGGCTCGCATCCCGAGGTAGCCGTGGCCCTGGCCGCCTACCTTGGTGGCACCGCTGCCCAGCAGGCGCACTACGAGCTGCGCAACATCATCCCCACCGACGTCAACATCACCGTTGACGACGCCCTGGCCCAGGCACAGATGGACGCCATGTCCTTCGCCTCCATCGTCCAGCCGCTGCAGGCCGACATGGGCAACTACTGGACGCCCGCCGAGTCCATGGGCAAGGAGCTCGTGGCCGGCACCGTCACCCACGACAACGCCGCCGAGAAGACGGAGGCCATGAACACCTCCATGAACACCTCCGCGGTTCAGTAGGACTCTCCCTCCTTTGGCGGCCGGGCCTCGGCCCGGCCGCCGCTTCTGCCGTACCACTCCAAGGAAATCAAGGTAGAGCACCATGAATGAAGACCGTATCACGATACGCGCAGCTCTGAGGGACGGTGACCTGTTTACGAGGCTCTCCGCCGTCATCATGGGCGCGGGCATGCTGGGCCATCGTCAGGTGGCGAAGGGCATCTTGGTGCTGCTGTTCGAGGTCCTGTTCTGGCTGTACATGGCAAGCACGGGCTTCCACAGCCTGGCCATGCTCCCCAGCCTTGGCACCGAGGCGCAAGGCAAGGTGTGGAACGATGCCAAGCAGATCTACGAGTACTCCGCCGGAGACAACTCGCAGCAGATCCTGCTTGCCGGCGTGATCACCTGCTTCGCCATTGCCGGAATCTTGGCGCTCTGGATCTTGCAGATGCGGCATTCCTACAGCCTGCAGAGGCAGATCGAGCAGGGCGGGGAGGTCGCCACCCTGCGCGAGGACCTGGCAAGCCTCTTCGACGGCAACCTGCACCTCACGCTCATGTCGCTCCCCTGCCTGGGCATCCTGGTGTTCAACATCGTCCCGCTGGTCTACATGATCTCGATGGCCTTCACCACCTACTCCAAGGAGGGTGAGCACCTGATCCTGTTCGACTGGGACGGCATCCACCAGTTCCAGCGCGTGCTCAACATGAACGGCAACATCGGCCGCCAGTTCTGGCACGTGCTTGCCTGGACCATCACCTGGGCCATCTTCGCGACGTTCCTCAACTACATCCTGGGCATGGTGCTGGCCATGGTCATCAACCGCAAGGACACCAAGGGGAAGGCCTTCTGGCGCTTCTGCTTCGTGCTGTCCATCGCGGTGCCGCAGTTTGTCACCCTGATGATCATGAACATCATGCTGCAGCCCTCGGGTGCGGTGAACGTGCTGCTCAAGAACCTTGGGCTTATCACCGAGCCCATCCCCTTCTGGACAAACGCCACACTGGCCCGGGTGACCATCATCCTGATCAACCTATGGGTTGGCATCCCCTACACGATGCTGCAGGTGACGGGCATCCTGCAGAACATCCCTGCCGAGCTCTACGAGGCGGCGCGCATGGATGGCGCCGGCCCCGTGAGGATCTTCTTCAAGATCACGCTGCCGTACATGCTGTTTGTCACCACGCCGTACCTCATCTCCAGCTTTGTTGGCAACATCAACAACTTCAACGTCATCTACCTCCTGTCGGGCGGCGGCCCCACGCAGGTGGGCGACACGGCCGGCCAGACCGACCTTCTGGTCACCTGGCTCTACAAGCTGACCATCGACCAGCAGTACTACAACCTCGGCGCCGTAATCGGCATCATGACCTTCGTCATCCTCACCGTGGTCACGCTGGTCACCTACCGCAACTCAAGCTCCTATAAGAACGAGGAGGCGTTCATGTGATGGACACCCAGCTGAAGAAGAACAGGATTAGCCCACATCGAAGGGCCATCAACCTGCTGGTTCACCTCCTCCTTGCCGTGCTGGCCATCATCTGGGTGCTGCCGATCCTCTGGATCGTCCTCACCAGCTTCCGCGCCGAGCCCGGTGCCTACACCACCACGTTCCTGCCGCAGGGCTACACGATCAACAACTACGTCAAGCTGCTGACCGACCGCAACGTCCTGAACTTCCCGAGGATGTTCATGAACACCTTGGTCATCTCCATCTTCAGCTGCCTGATCAGCACCTTCTTCGTGCTGTCCGTGGCGTACTCGCTCAGCCGGATGCGCTTCGCCTTCCGCAAGCCCTACATGAACCTCGCGATGATCCTTGGGCTATTCCCTGGCTTCATGACCATGATCGCCCAGTACTTCATCCTCAAGTCCATGGGCCTCACGGAGGGCTCGGGCATCCGCATCGGCCTGATCGTGGTGTACTCCGCGTGCACCGGCCTGGGATTCCAGATCTCGAAGGGGTTCTTCGACACCATCCCGCGCTCCATCGACGAAGCCGCCATCATGGACGGCGCCACGCAGTGGCAGGTGTTTACGCGCATCACGTTGCCCCTGTCCAAGCCGATCGTCATCTACACCGTCATGACGTCGTTCATCGCGCCTTGGGTTGACTTCATCTTTGCCAAGGTCCTGTGCCGAGCGAACGCAGACCAGTTCACGGTGGCAATCGGCCTGTGGAACATGCTGCAGAAGGAGTACATCTACCAGTGGTACACCTGCTTCGCGGCTGGCGCGGTGCTGATATCCATCCCCATCGCCATCCTGTTCCTGTACATGCAGCGGTTCTACGTCGAGGGCATGTCGGGTGCGGTCAAGGGCTAGGATGTGCCGACATCGCCGGGCGGCGGCGCAAACTCTCCCTTAACGCCACCGCCCACGCAGGCGCGCCGCCGAGGCCAGGCCTTGGCGGCGCGCCATTGTCCGAAGCGTCGAGATGAGGTTTGACCATGAAGCGCGTCAAGGAGATGCTGGGCAAGGTCTTGGGCGTAATGCTCTTGGTTCTTGCGGCGTATGCCTCCCAGCAGCAGCTACCTGCCGGAAGCAGTCCAGCCGCCACGTCCACCACGGCTCCCGTGGCGACGCCCGCAACGTCTGCCGTGCAGATGGTCGACTACAACAAGAACCTAGCACCCACCACGCGCGACGACAACTACCGCACCACCTACGAGATCTTCGTCTATTCGTTCCGCGACTCGAACGGCGACGGCGTCGGCGACCTGAACGGCATCCGCGAGAGCCTGGACTACATCGAGGGGATGGGCTTTGACCAGCTGTGGCTAACGCCCGTGCACCCCTCGGCCACCTACCACAAGTACGACGTGGACGACTACTATGCCATCGACCCCGCCTTTGGCACGATGGAGGACTACGAGGCCCTGCTTGCCGATTGCCATGCACGGGGCATCCGCGTGCTGATGGACCTCGTGCTCAACCACACCTCCGACACGCACCCGTGGTTTGTCGCGGCAACCGACTACCTGCGCGCGCTCCCGCCTGACCAAGACCCCGTCTTTGAGGACTGCCCGTACGTGTGGTACTACACCTTCTCGCGCGAGCAGTACGACGGCTTCGTGCCCCTGGAGGGAACGCCCTGGTACTACGAGGCCCGCTTCTGGTCGGAGATGCCCGACCTCAACTTGGGCAACGAGGTGGTGCGCGACGAGGTGCGCAACCTCGTGCGCTTCTGGCTGGACAAGGGCGTGGACGGATTTAGGCTGGACGCCGTGACGTCGTACGTCACCGGCAATCCCGATGCCAACGTCGAGTTCCTGCGGTTCCTGACACAGGCCTGCAAGGAGGTCGACCCCAACTGCTACCTGGTGGGCGAGGCCTGGACCGACCGCGCCTCCATCGCCACGCTCTACGCCAGCGGCATCGACTCGCTCTTTGACTTCCCGTTCGCGGACTCCGGCGGCATCATCAGGCTGACGCTTAACGGCAGCTACACGGCCACGGACTACGTGCGGGCCATGACGCTTGCCGAGGAGGCGTACCGAGGCGCCAACCCGGCCTACGTTGACGCGCCATTCTACACCAACCACGACATGGGCAGGAGCGCGGGGTACTACGCCCAGGACGACGGGCCCCTCACCAAGATGTCGTATGCCATGAGCCTCCTGATGCCGGGCAACTCCTTCGTGTACTACGGCGAGGAGCTGGGCATGAAGGGCTCCGGCAAGGACGAGAACAAGCGCGCCCCCATGTACTGGACCGCCGACGCCGCGGCGCAGGGCATGTGTGCCGGACCGCCCGACATGGAAGCCGTGCAGATGAAGTTTGCGCCCCTGGACGAGCAGACGGCCGACGATCTCTCCATCTGGCGATGGTTTGTCGAGGTCATCCGCGTGCGCCGTGCCTTCCCGGCCATTGCCCGGGGAGAGACGACGGCCGTAGACAGCCTGTGCGACGAGGGCGTGGCGGCATTCGTGCGGCATTGCGAGGGCGAGCAGGACGTGCTGCTGGTCATGAACCTGCGCGACACGGCCGCCGAGC
Source organism: uncultured Coriobacteriaceae bacterium (assembly GCA_902788705.1). GTDB lineage: Bacteria > Actinomycetota > Coriobacteriia > Coriobacteriales > Atopobiaceae > UBA1367. Next base: position 41,912 of record CADALE010000005.1, read on the forward strand.
GGGACCTGTCGACGCTCGATGGCGCATGGCAGCTATCGGCGGTGCTGAACACCGACACGCAGCCGATCACGCTTGACGGAGCCAACCTTACCCTGCCTGCATACAGCATCGCCGTGCTGACCCCCGCCGCATAGCCGAGGGACTACGGAACAAAAGCCCTAGCAGCAAGCACGCCAGGGCAACCAATCGCGCAAGGAGGAGGACCTATGGGACCGAAGTGGCTGAGCACCGCCGTGTTCTACGAAATCTACCCGCAGTCGTTCCAAGACAGCAACGACGACGGCATAGGCGACATCCCGGGCATCATCGACCGGCTTGACTACGTGGCAAGCCTGGGCTGCAACGCCCTGTGGATCAACCCGTGCTTTGACTCGCCCTTCATGGATGCGGGCTACGACGTGCGCGACTACAAGCTGGTGGCTCCGCGTTACGGCACGAACGACGACTTGGTACGGCTCTTTGCCGAGGCGCACGCCCGCGGGATGCACGTGCTGCTTGACCTCGTGCCCGGCCACACCTCAGACCAGCACCCATGGTTCAAGGAGTCGGCGCGGGCAGACCCCAACGAGTACTCGGCCCGCTACATCTGGACGGACGAGGCGCTCTGGGGCATGGAGGGCCGTCCCTACATCGCCGGCATGACGGAGCGCTCCGGTGCGTACATGCTCAACTTCTTCGCCTCGCAGCCAGCGCTCAACTACGGCTGGCTTGATCCCTACAAGCACTGGATGAGCGCCACCGACTCACCCGAGGCGCTGGCCACGCGCGAGGCCATGCGCGACGTGATGCGCTTCTGGCTGGACCAGGGCTGCGACGGCTTTCGCGTGGACATGGCCGACTCGCTGGTGAAGAACGATGACGAGCACAAGAGCGGCACCTGCGCCATCTGGCGCGACGTCCGCGAGATGCTTGACGCGGACTATCCCGAGGCGGCGCTGGTAAGCGAGTGGTCCAACCCGGGCCAGGCCATCTGCAGCGCGGGCTTCCATGCCGACTTCTACCTCGACCACCAGCACAACGGCTACAACACCCTGCTTCGCGACTACGAGACCGAGGGTGGCGACCACAGCTACTTTCGCTGCGACGCGGGCGGCAGCATCCAGCGCTTCCTTAGAGACTACCTCCCAAAGTACGAGCAGAGCAGGGACAGAGGCTACATCAGCTTCATCACCTGTAACCACGACACGCCCCGCGCCGCGCGCACGCTCACGCCAACCGAGCTCAAGCTGGCCTACGCCTTCATCCTCACCATGCCCGGCGTGCCCTTCATCTACTACGGCGACGAGATTGGCATGCGCTACCTTGACCTCCGCACCAAGGAGGGCGGCTACCAGCGCACCGGCAGCCGCTCGCCCATGCAGTGGTGCCACGAAAAGAACTACGGCTTCTCGAAGGCGCCGGCAGACCAGCTCTATCTGCCCGTGGACGAGGCGGCAGACGCCCCGTGCGTGGAGGACCAGCTTGCAGACGACAACTCGCTGCTCTCGGAGGTGCGACGGCTGGTCGCACTGCGTCGCGCCCATGTAGACCTGCAGGCCGACGCGCCGTTCTCGGTGGTCAACGACGACGAGACCAGCGCGCCGTTCGTGTATCGCAGGGGCAACATGCTGCTTGCGGTCAACCCCTCGTCGGCAACAAAGCGCTTTAGGGACGAGAGGCTGCTGGACAAGGGGCTGGTGTATTGCATCGGGGAGGTTGACGTCACGGAGGGATGCCTCACGATGCCCGGCCAATCCTTCGCCGTGCTCGGATGAGCCTTCGCCGTGCCGGCCGCGGGCTGGCGGGAATCTCTATAGTTACGCCAGGCGGTCGTGGTTGATGGGCAGGCGGAACAGCTGCGCCAGCTGCGTCTGTCCGCTTGCCACCCCGCAGGCCCACATGGTCTTGGCAACAAGCGCCTCAACCGTCATGTCGTCGCCCAGAAGGATGCCCGGGTGCTCGGCGTAGGCTCGCCCTACCTCATATACGCCCAGGTCAAGGCCCTCCTCGGGCACCTGCGTGGTAAGCACTAGCGTACGTCCTTCGTCCACCCAGCCAAAGAGCGTCTCCTCGAAGCCGTCGGGGATGCCGCCAATGCCGAAGGTCTCCAGGATGACGGCCGTGCTGGTGCCGGCAAGCGCCGTGAACACCTCGGGACCAAGGCCGGGCGTGAGCTTGAGCACCACCACCCGCTCGTCCAGACTGTGGTAGAAGGTGGGCCGGCCATACTCCTGCGCATGCGCTCCCCCACCCACCTCGCGCACGATGCGCTCGCCGCGGATGATGGCCGCCAGCGGCCAGTTGACGCTGGTGAAGGCGTTGAAGCTCATCGTGCGCTGCTTGTGGGCGCGCGTGCCCACGATCACCTTCCCGTCAAACACCACGTGCACGTCGTGCGCATGGTCGTCGCAGGCCCACAGCAGGCTCTGGTACAGGTTGAGCTTGGCGTCGGTGAAGGGTGCGCTCATGGGCTGCTGCGACCCCGTCAACACGATGGGCTTGGGACTCCCCTGCACCAGGTACGAGAGCGCCGCCGCCGTGTAGGCCATGGTGTCGGTGCCGTGCAGCACCACGAAGCCGTCGTATTCGTCGTAGGCGCGCTCGATCTCGGCCGCGATGGCAAGCCAGCCCGAGGGCCGCATGTTGGTGGAGTCGATGTTCATGGGCTGCACCACATCGATGCGGCAGAGGTCCTCGATAAGAGGCACGCGACGTACCAGCTCATCGCCGCCGAGGGCAGGGACAAGGGCCCCTCCGTCCTCGGCGGGCAGCGATGCGATGGTGCCACCCGTGGCTATGACCAAGATGCGCTTCATGTGGCCCCTCCCGCCTCAATCACATAAAGGCTTTCGCTATCTCGACTATAGCCTCTTTTGCCATGGCCGAAGGTCCCTAGCGGCAAATCACCCCAAGCAGGTCGGAAAGCCGCTCGATGGCCATGTGCGCCTCGGACTGGTTGGTTCCCGACGCCACAAACTGCGCGAGTGCTACCACACGCGCCCCGCTCGCCACCCCCGAGGCAATCCCCGTCGGCGAGTCTTCAACCACAACGCACTCCGATGGCATCACCCCAAGCTCCTCCATGCAGACAAGGTACACGTCGGGTGCCGGCTTGTGCCGAGCCACGTCATGCCCACTCACATAGGCATCAACCATAGCCTCCATGCCAGTCTCGGCCAGCATGCGCCCAATCATCGAGACGTCAGAGGACGAGGCGATGCCCACGAGAAGCCCCGCCGCACGCAACGCGGTAATCACGTCCTTGGCGTACGGGTTCACAAGCTGGGCATAGTCCTCGCGATGAACGGCTCGATACGCGTCGTAGCCCGCATGCAGCCGCTCGCGCAGTTCGACGTTATCCGGCACGATGGTCTCCCAGATGGCGCGGTCGTTTGAGCCCGTAAAGTCCCAGGGCCCGTCAAAGCTTGGGTACGCGTCCGCTAGGTAGGCCGCGCGCCTCCGGTTGTAGAAGCCCTCCGTGTCAACCAGCACGCCGTCCATGTCAAAGATCACTGCCCTCAGCATTGCCCCTCCAAAAGAAGAAAGGGGGCGGGCTGCCCTTGGCAACCCGCCCCCTCACCTGCTCGTCATTCGTCTTTAGTACTCAAGCTTCCACATGTAACGACGGACGGTCAGCGGGTGCTGACGCTCCTCGGCCAGGGCCTCGGCGTAGGTGCGGAACACGGCGGTGTGCACCATGGGGTTGAAGTAGGTGGCCACGCAGCCGGGCACCACGCCAGAGAGCGCGTAGTCCTTGGCGTCTACCACGGTCACCTTCGCGTCAAAGCGGTTGAGGAAGGTAAGGGCGCGGGCGTCGATGTTGCGGGTCTTGCCGTCGTTCATGAGCAGGACGAAGGGGACGTCCTTGTCGACGATCTCGAACGGGCCGTGGAAGAACTCGCCCGAGTGGAAGCTGCCGGAGTTGACCCACTGCATCTCCATCATGAGGCAGATGGAGCTGGAGTACGCGACGTTGAGGGAAGCGCCGGAGCTCATGTAGTAAATGACCTCGTCGTCCTTGTAGGCACGGCCGAACTCGGCGGCAAAGCCCTTGGCGTGGTTGGCGGCCTCCTCGCAGAGGTCGAAGATCTTGTCGAAGCCCTCGATCATGGCGTTGTAGTTGGCGTAGCCTTCGGTCTGGTTAAGCAGCTCGACGGCCAGCGCGATGACGTAGCCCATCTTCTCGACCTTGGCGGCGTAGTTGCGCTCGAAGTCGTGGACGATGACGTAGTCGGCCTCCTTGGTGAGGGCAGAGCCGGCGGCGTGCGTCACGGCGATGACGGTGGCGCCCAGCTCCTTGGCCACTTGGTTGGCCTTAACCGTCTCGGGGGTGCCGCCGCCAAGCGAGCAGGTGATGATGACGGCGTTCTCGTTCACCCAGGCGGGGGTGTCGTCGTTGAACTCAGCCGCAGTGAAGTGGAACGGACGAAGCTCCTGGGCGGCGTCCTTCAGGAAGTAGTAGCCGGGGTACAGCTCAGAGCTGGAGGCGCCACAGCCCACGAAGGCGACGGTCTTGACGTCGTGGGAAGCGACGATCTGGGAAACGATGTCCTTCACGTTGGCAAGGTCGATGGTGTTATGCATGTCGTCCAAATCCTCTCTTGTATGGCCACGGTCTCTTGTGGCCTTGATGTTTCGCCGATGGGACTCCCGCCAGGAGGAGGAAGGCAGGAACCCCGTGAAAAGGGAGAAGCCTAGGCAAGCAGGCCAAAGGCGCTGAGCGCGATGCCGCCAAGGATGCAGATGGCAAGCATCCACGTGGTCTTGACGTTGCGCTTGATGAGGTAGTACATGCCCATGACAGCGCCGAGATCAAGAACCATCGGCACGATGCCGTTCAGGATGTCCTGAAGAACGACGGTGCCCTCGGAGAAGGTCAGCGGCGTGGTGATGCCGATGAGCGTGGCGACCATGCCGCCGATGGCCATAAGGCCGACGATGCCGCAGGCATACATGATCTTCTCCATGGCCCCAGACTGCAGGCGCTCCAGGAAGCTGTTGCCCATCTCGTAGCCAAACTTGCCGGCATACCAGGTGATGGGAATCGAGAAGGCCGCGGAGATGACCATGGCCAGCACGGGACCGAGCACGGAGCCCTGCATGGCAAGGGCGGTTCCCAAGCCAAAGGCGATGGTGCGGATGGTGCCCTGGAAGAACGAGTCTCCGATGCCGGAAAGCGGGCCCATGAGGGAGGTCTTCACGGCGTTGATGGTCTCGGGGTCAAAGTTCTCGGGGTCGCGGGCGTACTCCTCCTCCATCGAAGAGGCCAGGCCCAGCACGAAGGCGCTCGTCTGCGGGGTGCAGTTGTAGAAGGCCATGTGGCGCTCGTAGGCCTCCTTGCGCTTGGCAACCTGCTCGGGATCGTTCTCGTCAGGATAGAGGCGATCGATGGTCGGGGCGATGCCGTACAGGAAGCCCATGTTCATCTGGCGCTCGTAGTTCCAGGAGTCCTGAATCGCCCAGCTGCGCCAGAAGTACTGGGAGTAACGCTTGTTGGGTGACACCTGGATAGCGGTGGTGTTCTCAGACATTGGTCCAGTCCTCCTTAAAGGTCTTCGTCCTCAAGCGGGTCATAGTCATCATCGACGCCGGCGGCCGCAGCGCTACCGGATCCCTTCACGCTCAGCAGGATGAGGGCAAGCAGCACACCGAAGATCGAGATGCCCGTCACGTCCAGTCCCAGATAGGCGCAGGCAAAGAAGCCCAGCAGGAAGAAGACCATCATGCCCTTGCTAGCCATCATGGAAAGCAGCAGCGCGAGTCCGTAGGCGGTCAGGAGCTTGGCGGCAAAGTTGAGGCCGGTCGTGATCCAGGCCGGAATTGCGTCAACCACGGCCTGGACGAAGTCGGTGCCCAGGTAGATGGCAAGGAACACGGGGATGAAGTACATGGTGGAGTACAGGATGGTGCCCCACACGATGTGGTAGTTGGTGGCCTCGCGGAAGCTGCCCCTCTCGATGGCGGCGTCGGCGCGATGGCCCAGGGCTGCGATGATGGTGCGGAACGTGACGCCCAGAAGCTGGCCGAGTACCGCGATGGGAATGGCGATGGCCACGGCGGTCTCGGGGTCGGAGCCTGTGAGGATGGCGAAGCTCGTGGCGATGATGCCGCCCATGACCATGTCGGGCGGGGTGGCGGCGCCAACCTGCACGAGGCCCATGCTCATGAGCTCGATGGTGGCACCGGAGGCAAGACCTGCCGCAGGGTTGCCCAGCAGGATGCCGATGATAGTTGACGTGATGAGTGGCTGCTCGAAGTTCAGACGCCCAAGCAGGCGCGAGTCGAGCATTGCGAAGACGGCGACCAGGCCAATGAGCACTGCCATGCCGATGGAATTCATGTCGTCAACGCTCCTTTCCTTCTCTTCCTTGTGTTTTTGACAAAGCTGTCCTATGCCACGCCCGGCGGTTCCTTTCCGGGCGATGGTTGCGAAGTCGCGACGGTCGCGTCGCTCTGTACCGGCTTGCTAGATGCTGGTTACGTCGGTACGGGTATGGCTCGGGGTCTGTTGGCTGTAGATCTTGACGCCCGCCCCCAGGATTGCGCGCGTGTCCTCAATCTCGGACGGAAGCAGGAAGACGGACTGGTCAAGCTGCGTCGCGCCGGCACGGTTTGCGGTGGCACCGTAGTTGACCTCACCAATCTCGGGATAGGCCTGCGCAAAGGTGGCCAGGTCATGCACGCTGCCAAAGATGATGATGATGTTCTCGTTGAGCGCTTTGACCTTGGGCATCTTGGCCATAATCTGCTCGCAGGTAAAGACGTTCAGGCGCACGCCCTGCGGCTTCGCGAGCTTGAGGGCACTCTTCTTGAGGTCGTCGGTGGCGCTGGCGTCGTCCACGATGATGACACGGTGGGCACTGACATGCTGGACCCAGGTGAAGCAGACCTGTCCGTGCAGCAGGCGGTAGTCCAGACGTACAAGCTTGATCATAGGTCGTCCTCCTCGTCTTCCTCGGCCTGCTCGTGCAGGGCCAGACTACAGTTCTTGATTCCGTCGGCCGCCAGGGCGATGACGCCAGAAAGCTCCTCGTCCGTGGAAGGGCCCTCGTCCATAACCAACGTGATGACCAGCGGAAGGTTCATACCGCTGATGAGCGTGATCTGGGGATAGTCGCCCAGAAGGCCCACCATGTCGTTGTTGACGCTGCTGCCCACCATGTCAGTGCAGATGATGACCTCATCGGCGGGGTCAAAGCCGTCAAGCTCCCGGCGCACCTGGCTGGAGATGGGGTCCATGTCGTCGCGCTCGAGCACGAAGGTGGAGAGGTTGCCGACCTCGCCGACGATCATCCCGATGGTGTCGGCCATCCCCCTCGCCAAGTCTCCGTGTGATGCTAGGATCACGTGCCTCACTTGTCTGCTCCTTTCTAACTTGTATCTTTTCCTTACTTCATTTATAGCATACAAGTTGATAACAAGATGGAACAAGTTAGTAACAACCACTTACCGTACATATTTAACCGTTCGCGGCTCAGTGCCGCATGGCACGGTCCCTGCGCTCACGCACGTCGTTCACCGCAGCCCCAAGATCGGCTTCCACGCCATAGGCGGACCTCAGCTGCTCGGCGGTAAGCAGCACGTGCACGCCATGCACCTCCGAGGGATCCGCATGCAGGTTCATGAGGGCAATAGAACCCAGCACGCCGCAGATACCAGCCATCTTCGCCGCGGTCAGCGCCTCACCAAAGACCGCCATTCCCATTGCTGCAGACACCGCGACCTCCACAGACGTGATGACGGCAACCTTTGAGGTCTCGACCCCACAGGCCATGCCGCGCTGGTACAGCAGGTTGGCAGCCACCGTCGAGACACCACCGTAGAGAAGCGCCGCAATAGCCGGGATGGGCTGAAGGACCAGCGAAAGCTCTCCCGAACCAAAGGCCGGAAGCGCCAGCGCCGCCACCACGGTAAGCGACCCGTAGTACACGATGGCCAGCGGATGGCACGTGCCAGAGATCGGACGGCTTATCACGGCCATCAACGCATAGGTGAGCCCATAGGCGATGCCCGCCAGCAGCCCGTCTACGGCAGCATTCGCAGCAAGCGCTCCCCCGGCTGAAACTACCAGGACCACTCCGCCAAAGTTGCAGGCTATAGCAGCAAGCTTCTCCTTGGTCAGACGCTCTGCATAGAGCCACCGCGAGAGCAGACACCCAAACACCGGGGCTGTATACAACAGAACCGTTGTGACTGACACGCCCACGCGCTTGATGGCATAGGCAGAGAGCACACCTCCCAGCGCATTGGATATGAGTCCAAGCCCCACGCAGCAGGCAACCTGTTGGGGCTGCAGCGCCAGAATGTCTCGCTTGGCACGCGACGATGCCGCCGAGATAGCGGGCGCAAGCATCGCCAGAGCGCACAGGTAGCGAACAAACACAATGGTCAGAGGGCTTAACCCTGCATCTGAGAGCACGCGAACAAAGAGTCCGTTGAGACCCCAGATAGAACCTGCCAAAGCCAACAGCAGGGCGCCTTGCGCCTGCCGGCCCATCGCGGGCATCTCCATCTTGCCGCCCATCGCCTCAGGCCTAGTACTGAACCTTCCACATGTAGCGACGCGTCATATAGTCCTTGTGCGTCACGGCAGAAAGCGCACGCATGTACACGTTGTTGAGGATGGGACTGAACAGCAGGTGGTTGAAGTACTCGCTCACCGTGTCAGGCAGGTCGTTGAGGCCAATCTCCTTGCCATCAAGCAGGTACACGCGCTTGCCACCATACGTATTCAGGAAGCGGATGGCGCGCTCGTCGTTTGCGCGGCTGCGCCCCACCGATACCAGCAAAAAGACGCTCGTGCGCTTGTCCAGGATCTCGAACGGGCCGTGGAAGAACTCGCAGCAGTTGGTGGTCGCCGAGTCAATCTGCAGCATCTCTTGGATGTTGCAGATTGAGAAGACGTAGGCCGCACCAAAGGCCGGGCCCGAGCCCATCACGTTGACGGTGGGGCGGTCCGCATTGAGCTGCGCCCACTCCTGGGCGAGCGGCGTGCAGTACACCACAGCTTTGCGGTAGATAGGATCGAGGATATCGAAGCATCTCATAGCCTCATCATGGTGGGCATAGCCCTCGGTCTGGTGCACAAGCTCGATGGCCAGGGCAAGCACCACGGCGCTGTTGGTGCGGGACATGTCGGACTCGTCCACCGCCAGGCTGTCGTAGTGGATCGCGCAGTCGCACACCTCGGTAAGGCCCGACTCGTCGACATAGATGGCGATGGTGGCCGCGCCTAGCTCCTTGGCCACACGCGCCGCCTCGATGGTCTCGGCAGTACCACGCATAGAGACCACCACGGCCACCGTATTCTCTCCCACGAACTTGGGCGTGGCATGCACAAACTCGTTTGAGGTGTAGGCGTGGCTTACCACCTGCGTCGCCTCGTGCTCCATGAAGTACTGGGCTGGATAGTTGCCGCCGTTAGACCCGCCCGCGGCAACCCAGACAACGTGCTTCACTCCCCCAACATGCTCCTTCTCTGCGAGAACCTGAGAGATGACGTGAGCGGCTTCCTGCGCGAGTTTCATGGGTGACTCCTTCGTTCAACATGGCGCTTACTTGTATCTATGTTGTATCTAATCATACATACATGTTAAAGACAAGTTGGTTCTTCATGATGTGAAGGGATTGTGTTTCAGAGCCGCTCATACGTCGTTCATACGTAATGGCGTCCATTTTTATCTGCTGGGTATTTCCATTGGACTCGTACCGTTATACTTGTACGCACAGGCACTCCTTGAAAGATTGCGAGCGTACAACCTCATGCCATCGGAATCACTCAGCACAAACCCCCTGTACATAGAGCTTGCAGACAAGTTGCGTAGAGACATAAAGTCTGGTGCGTACAGTCCCGGAGACCGCATGCCCAGCGAGCCAACATTGTGCGACGCGACGGGCTATTCGCGCAGCACGGTTCGAAAGGCGCTGCAGCTCCTTGTTGATGAGGGCTATGTGACACGCTCACAAGGGAAGGGGACCTTCGTGTCAGAGCACAGCCCCCAGGAGGAGACCGATGAACTGGTAGGGCCGACGTTCTTAAGCTTTACCGAAAACGTCCGCTCCCTTGGCTCGACGCCCGCCACCCGCACCGTTGATGTGCGCTCGGTCCCCCCTACGCCTGGACTTGCCGACTTCTTCAAGGTCACGTCCGACGACGAGGTGTTTGAGGTGACGCGCCTGCGCTATGTTGACGAAGAGCCGGTCATGCTCGAGACCATCTGGCTTCCCATGGCCTATGCCGACTTGACGAAGGACGAGCTTAACGGCTCGCTTTACCAAGCGCTCAAGACACGCTATGGCGTTGAGCCCAGCAACGGGACCAAATCTATCGGCATTTGTCGCGCGACGAGCCGCGAGGCCTTCCAGCTGGGCGTGCCGCGTGACGCAACCCTCATGCTCATTGAGGACCATGTCTACGATCAGTCGGGCGCTCCCCTGCACGTGTCGAAGCAAGTCGTTCCCGGCGACAAGTACCAATACAGCATCAGCATGCCTCGCGTCGTGGGCTAAGCGGCATATCCATCCTGCTCAACAGGGCCCCGCAACCATCTGGTACCGAGCGTGATCGGCAACGCCACCTTTACGCAGACTTGCGCGGCCAAAGGACGCGGCCCCTTCGTCCACTGGTCCACTGGTCCTACAGGGCATGCACCGCCTCGGCCATCTCGCGCACGTAGGAGGCCACGACATCCACACAGCCTTCGCCCAGCTCGCCGATCATGCGGACGATGGCCGAGCCCACGATGGCACCGTCGCTCTTCGCAGCCATGGCCGCCGCCTGCTCCGGCGTCGAGATGCCAAAGCCCACGGCACAGGGAATCGCCGGGTTGGCCGCCCGAATCAGCTCCACCATGCCGCCGATGTCGCTCGTAATCTCGCTCCGCACGCCCGTCACGCCCAGCGAACTCACGATGTACACGAAGCCGGTCGCGTCGCTTGCAATCTGTCGGATGCGCTCGTGGGAGGTAGGCGCGATAAGACTCACCACGTCCAAGCCCTGCGCAGCAAAGACCTCGGCAAACTCCATCTTCTCCTCGTGGGGAACATCGGGAAGAATCACACCCGCCAGCCCAACCTCGCGCTCGCGTGCGGCAAAGCGCTCGATGCCGTAGCTAAACACCACGTTGGCGTACGTCATGATCACGAGCGGCACGTCGCAGCCGCCCGCGCGCAGACGTGCCACCATGTCAAACACGTCGTCGGTGGTCACGTGGTTCTTCAGCGCGCGAATGTTGGCGTCTTGGATGACCGGACCCTCTGCCGTGGGATCCGAGAACGGCACACCCAGCTCGATGAGGTCTGCGCCCGCAGCAGCCATGGCCACCACCAGCCGCTCGGTCACGTCAAGCGTAGGGTCGCCCGCCGTGATGAAGGGAATGAAGGCCTTGCCGTTTGCGCTATGAGAGAACGCGTCCCTGATGGTTGACATGTCTGCTCCTATTCGTGCAGGTCGTGGCCGCGATAGCGGGCGATGGCAGCGACGTCCTTGTCGCCCCGGCCGCTCAGCGTGACGATGATGGACTGGTCTGGGCTCATGGTGGGTGCCAGCTTCATGGCATGTGCCACGGCGTGCGCGCTCTCGATGGCCGGGATCACGCCCTCCGTGCGGCTCAGGTACTCGAAGGCGTCTACCGCCTCGTCATCGGTCACGGGCACGTACTCGGCACGGCCCGTGTCGTGCAGCCAAGCATGCTCAGGCCCCACGCCTGGATAGTCCAGGCCAGCGCTGATGCTGTATACCGGCGCGATCTGGCCATACTCGTCCTGGCAGAAGTAGCTCTTCATGCCATGGAAGATGCCCAGGCGCCCCGTGTTCATGGTGGCGGCCGTCTCCCACGTGTCGACGCCACGACCTGCGGCCTCGCAGCCAATAAGCCGCACGCCCTGGTCACCGATGAAGTGGTAGAAGCTGCCGATGGCGTTTGACCCGCCGCCCACGCAGGCTAGCACGGCGTCGGGCAGCCTGCCTGTGGCCTCCAGGATCTGCCTACGCGCCTCCGCGCTGATCACAGCCTGGAAGTCGCGCACGATGGTGGGAAACGGATGCGGCCCCATCACCGAGCCCAGGCAGTAGTGGGTGTCGTCGATGCGGTTGGTCCACTCGCGGAAGGTCTCGCTCACCGCGTCCTTGAGGGTGCCCGTACCTGCGGAGACACCACGAACCTCGGCGCCCAGCAGGCGCATGCGGTACACGTTGAGCGCCTGGCGCTCCATGTCCTCCACGCCCATGTACACCACGCACTCCATGCCAAAGAGCGCAGCCACCGTGGCCGTGGCCACCCCGTGCTGGCCGGCGCCAGTCTCGGCAATCAGCCGCGTCTTTCCCATGCGCTGGGCAAGCAGGGCCTGCCCCAGCACGTTGTTTATCTTGTGCGCGCCGGTGTGGTTGAGGTCCTCGCGCTTGAGGTAAACGCGGGCGCCGCCGAGGTCCGCCGTCATGCGCTCGGCAAAGTACAGCAGGCTCGGGCGACCCGCATACTCGTTGAAGAGCCGCGTGAGGTCGGCCTGGAACTCGGGGTCGTCCTTGTAGCGGTCGTACGCCTCCTCGAGCTCGATGACCGCGTTCATGAGCGTCTCGGGTATGTACTGGCCACCGTGGATGCCAAAGCGCCCACGCGAGCTTGGTGAATTAGCCATTGCAACTCCTCACTGCGGCCACGGCGGCCGCCATCTTCTGTGGGTCCTTCAGCCGGTCGGTCTCGATGCCACTGGAGAGGTCGACGCCCCATGGGCGCAGGGTCCTCACCGCTTCGGCCACGTTCTCGGGCGTGAGGCCGCCCGCCAGAATGAAGGGTCGGTCGATACCCTCGATAAGCGACCAGTCAAACTGCTGGCCCGAACCCTGCCCGGCGTCCAGGAGCACCATGTCGGCCGCCGACCGCCTCGCGCGCTCCACGTCTGCGCGCTCGCGCACACGGAACGCCTGGATGATGCCGGCGTTCGTCCGCGTGCGCACGCCCATGAGGTAGGCGTCGTCCTCGTCACCGTGCAACTGCACGATGTCCACATGGTGGTTGCCGTTGTGGCCCACGCGGCCACACGGCAGGTTTACCGAGACGCCCACACGAAAGATGCGCTCGTCAACCTGGGCGGCAAGGCGCCTAAGCTCTGGTGGGTTCACGTTGCGATGGCTCTTGGGAAAGCCCGTGACAAAGCCCACCATATCCGGCTGGACCTCGTTTGCGGCCGCCACGTCCGCTTCGCGGAACATGCCGCACAGCTTCACGTGGCACGGCCCGCCGTCCTTTCCCAACCATGATCGGGCCGCCTCGCGACGCGCCTCGCCAACCAAGCGGTCCTGCACCGTCATCGCACACCTCCCCGAAGCTCGTCGAGCATGGCCCGCTTGTCGGCAGCGCGCATGAACGTCTCACCAATCAGCACGGCATCCACGCCCGCCTCCTCCAGACGCCTCACGTCCTCGCGCGTCTTCACGCCGCTCTCCGACACAAAGAGGCGGTCCGGCCCCACAAGCTGCCTGAGGTGGATGGAGCGGCCAAAGTCAACCCGAAACGTCCGGAGGTCGCGGTTGTTCACGCCCACCACGCGGGCACCGGCATCAAGGGCGCGTGGTACCTCGTCGGGCTCGTAGGCCTCAACCAGAGCGGAGAGGCCAAGCTCATGCGCCAGCGCAACATAGGCCCTGAGCTGCGCATCATTCAGGATGGAGCAGATAAGCAGCAGCGCCTGCGCGCCGATGCACTTGGCTTGGTACACCATGAGCTCGTCCACCACGAAGTCCTTGCGCAGCACCGGCAGGCCCACGCTCTTCGAGATGGCCGCGAGGTAGTCGTCAGAGCCCTGGAACCAGAACGGTTCGGTAAGGCAGCTGATGGCAGCCGCGCCCGCCGCCTCGTAGTCATGCGCGATGGCCACCGGATCAAAGTCCGGCGCGATCAGCCCCTTGGAGGGCGACGCCTTCTTGCATTCGCAGACGAACGACATGCCCGGCGTGCGCAGGGCTTCCTCGAAGGGGAAGGCATGCGTTCCCTCCGCAGCCGCCAGGGCCTCGGCGCGCTCGACGATGCCCGCCGCCGCACCGCGGTCGTAAGCCTCGCGCACCCGCTCGCGCGTGCGCATTGCAATGGTCTCAAGGATGTTGCCCATGCCATCCCCTTCGTGTGGCCGGCCGCGGACGACCCCAAGGCCGGCGTCTAGCACCTATGCGTTTGAGCCTGCGATGAGGGCGTCCAGCGTTGCCACGGCCGTGCCGGCGTCCAGGACCTCGAAGGCGCGCCGCACGCCGTCGGCAATGCTCTCCGCCGCGCCAGCCGCATACAGGGCGGCACCCGCGTTGAGGGCCGCCGCGTCGCGCTTGGGCCAGCGCTCCTCGCCCGCAAGGATCGCCCGAACGGTAACCGCGTTCTCCTCGGGCGTGCCACCCAAAAGGTCACTCTTCTCGCAGCGCACGAGACCAAAGTCCTCGGGCTTGATCACGATGGAGCGGTAGTAGCCGTCCCTGATCTCGCACACCGTGGTAGGCGCGGACAGCGACACCTCATCCATCTTGTCCTGGCCGTACACCACAAGGCCGCGCCTCACGCCCAGCGACGTGAGCACCTTGGCCACGGGCTCCACCAGGTACTCGTCGTACACGCCCAGCAGGAAGAACGCGGGCTTGGCGGGGTTGGTAAGCGGCCCCAGGATGTTGAACACCGTGCGGAAGCCCAGCTCGCGGCGGATGGCGCCCACGTAGCGCATGGCCGGGTGGTACTTCTGTGCAAAGAGGAAGCACATGCCCACCTCGTCAAGCAGCCGGCGGCAGGTGTCGGGATCCTGGTCAAGGTTCACGCCTAGGGCCTCAAGGCAGTCGGCCGTGCCACACTTCGAGCTTGCCGCTCGGTTGCCGTGCTTGGCCACCTTCGCACCGGCAGTTGCGCAGATGAGCGCCGCGGTGGTGGAGATGTTGAAGGTGTTGGCGCGGTCGCCGCCGGTGCCCACGATCTCCAGCACGTCCATGCCCGGGTGATCCACCGGGGTGGCAAACTCACGCATGGCCGTGGCGCAGCCGCTGATCTCGTCGATAGTCTCGGCCTTGGCGCTCTTGGTGGAGAGCGCCGCCAAGAAGGCCGCGTTCTGGGTGGGCGTGGTCTGCCCGCCCATGATCTCGCCCATCACGGCATAGGCCTCGTCGTAGGTGAGGTCGCCCTTCATGACGATCTTCTCGATGGCTTCCTTGATCATGCCTCGCCTCGCTCTCTGGTGCGATCGCACCATCTCGGGGCATGGAAAAACCCGCCCCTGAACTGGTCGTTCCAAGGACGGGCTCGATTGGGTCAAGCTCGCGGTGCCACCTTGGTTCGCAGGGTAACCTGCGCACTTGCGGGATGCTTTGGCGGCTGCCGCTGAGGCAGGGATGCCAACACATCCCTGGCACGTGACGTGTGCCTGACGTCGCAGCCTACTGGGTAGCCCCGTTCGGTGCGCCCTCTGCGGCCCATTCGGCGAACCCGCATCTCGTCCTGGATCTCACCGTCCCAGGCTCTCTGTACGCGCGTGTGAACGCCTACTCTTCCGCTTCATCGGTTTGGTGTCGCTATGCGATTGGCAGTACTCTACTTCACTTGTTTTAAAACATGTTGCAAGTTTTGCAACTTGAAACGTTTGCATCAAGCAGGGCGAAAGCTCGTGATGCGCTCTTATCTTTGCGGTGCCTGCGCCACGGTTTTGCGCTCAACAATCATCCCGGGCACAAGGATGTGCGGCGGCTCCTTGCCCTCCGGCGGATTGGTGGCCAGATCAAAGGCAATACTGCCTACCTGCTCGTCATTGAAGCGATACGAGGTCAAGTCCAGGTGCGGAATCACGCCTACGAGCGAGTCGTCTGCCCCTATGACGCTCACGTCTTCAGGCACACGAAGGCCGGCATCGCGCAGGGCATAGATGACGCCAACGGCAATGGCGTCGTTGGAGGCGTAAACTGCCGTGCACTCCCGGTCCTGCACGAGGCGCATGCCCAGCTCGTAACCGCTGTCAGCTGTCCAGTCGCCGTGCATGGGCTCAACCACACGCAGCCCACGCGTTCGCAGCGCCTGCTCCCATCCCTTTTGGCGGCTGATATTGGAATACGAATCCCGTCGCCCACCCACAAAGCGAATCTCGCGATGGCCCTTCTTGATGAAGTAGTCCACGATGGAGACCGAGCAGCCCGTCTGGTCGTTGCTGACGGTTGCGCAACGAGGGTGATGCCGCGTACTGATGATGACGGTCGGAAGCATCGAGGGTGGCTCGAAGGTGGCGAAGTCATCCGTACTCGAACCAAGGTAGAGAATCTGTCCGTCAACGGGCAGGCCGCTCATACGAGACGAGGCCTCCCCAAGCGTCGCCTCGTCATCCGCGAGCTGGATCAGCGTCATGGCGTAGCCACGTTGCGCTGCGGCTGCCGCCACCCCTTCGAGCTGAAGGCGCCTGCCGGTAGAGGCGATGTCTCCCGACATGGCCAAGCCCACGCTTTGGTAGCAGCCGGCACGAAGGCTTCGCGCGGCAAAGCTGGGACGATAACCCAGCTCGCCCATAGCCGCCAACACGCGCTTTCTGGTCTCAGGGCGCACGGCGTCAGAACAGTTGGCGACCCTCGAAACCGTTTGTGCCGAAACGCCCGCAAGCTTTGCGACGTCGGCAAGCGACACGCCTGACCCAGAGCCATGTGCCATAGGTAATTCCCTTCTCTACAGCACAAATGGTACCGCAGCTTTGGGACGGGCGCATGGAGGAGCCCCTACCACTCGCCCGCTCAAAACGAGCGCTCGCGGTGTTCATCCGGTGGATGTTTCACATAATGTTAACGTAAACATCTGAGGAATGTTAACGTAAACATTCCTCAGACGAGGTGTTCTAGCGGGGAATTCTCACAGAAGGGATTAGCCATCATGACAGCCGATGAACTCGAGATCACCATGATTGAAATCGTCGCTCTGTCGGGCGACGCGCGCACGAAGCTGCTCAACGCCGTGAAGGAAGCGAAGGTCGGCAACTTCGACAAGGCACGGAAGCTCGTGGACCACGCACAGGACCTCCTTAACGAGGCGCACAACTCTCAGACGGCACTGCTTACCGCCGAGGCGCGCGGCGAGTTGACGACGCCAACGGTCCTGCTCGTGCATGCCCAAGACCACCTTATGACCTCGCTGCTTTTGCGTGACGTCATCGAGTCCCTCATCGACATCTATCGATAACCCAAGCGAGCGACCACTAGGAGAGGCGCCATGGAAAAGCTCATCGCAACCATTCAGAAGGGCAAACCGTTTTTTGACAGGGTTGCTCGCAACAAGTACCTCAAGGCCGTCAAGGACGGCTTTATCTCGTGCATGCCCATCGTCATTTTCTCGTCCATATTCCTGCTGGTAGCATACGTGCCCAACATCTGGGGCTTCACGTGGCCGGCAAACATCGAGGCCATCATCACGAAGCCCTACAACTACTCCATGGGAATCCTCTCGGTGGTAGTTGCGGCCAGCACGGCGAAGCACTTCACCGACAGTCTCAACCGCGACATGCCGCGCAACAACCAGATCAACTTCCTGTCCACCATGGTGTGCGCCACGGTCGGCCTGTTCATCCTTGCGTCAGATCCTATTGACGGTGGCTTTGCGGCAGACTGCCTCGGCAGCAAGGGCCTGCTCACCGCCTTCATCGCTGCCTTTGTGGTCGGTGGCATCTACAAGTTCTGCGTTTCGCGCAACATCACCATCCACATGCCCGAGCAGGTGCCGCCCAACATCTCACAGACCTTCAAGGACATCATCCCGTTCTCCATCTCGGTCCTGCTGTTCTGGGTGGTCGACATCGTTGTTCGCTCGCTCACGGGCGCCTGCGTGGCTGAGGGCATCATCCACCTGTTCCAGCCCATCTTCTCGGCCGCTGACAGCTATCTCGGCATCGCGATCATCTATGGCGCCATGTCGCTCTTCTGGTTCGTTGGCGTGCACGGCCCCTCCATCGTGGAGCCCGCGGTTGAGGTCGCGCTTCTCGCAGGCATGACTGAGAACCTTGCCGCCTTTCAGGCCGGCATGCATGCAAATCACGCCCTGAGCCTTGACCTGCAGTACTTCGTCGTGACTATGGGCGGCACGGGCGCCACGCTCGTCCCCTGCATGATGTTCGCCTTCCTCGCAAGGTCCAAGGAGCTGCGTGCCGTAGGCCGCGCCTCGGCCATCCCCGTGACCTTTGGCGTCAACGAGCCCTTCCTCTTCGGTGCCCCGATGGTTCTCAACCCGGTGTTTCTCATTCCGTTTGTCGTCGCACCGGTCGCCAACGCCTGGGTGTTCAAGCTCTTCATTGACGTACTGGGCATGAACGGCTTCCTGTACACGTTGCCCTGGACCACCCCGGCACCGTTGGGCATCGTGCTCGGCTGCGGACTCACCGCGCTTTCCTTCGTGTATGTGGCCGTTGCCCTTGTGATGGACTTCGTCATCTACTACCCCTTCTTCAAGATGTATGACCTCGAGAAGTGCGAGGAAGAGGCCCAGATCGAAGCAGAAGAGCTCGAGGAGCGCGCCGCGCAGAAGGCAGCCCGCATGAGCGACGCCTTCCAGGGCAGGGCTGATGCCTCCACGCTTGCCGCGCCCGCCGCGCCTGCCGCAGATACCGCCGCGACACCGGCTCCCCGCGCTCAGTCAGCAGGCTCTGATCATCTTGCGGGCAAGAAGGTGCTGGTACTCTGCGCAGGTGGCGGTACGTCAGGCCTCCTTGCCAACGCCCTCGCAAAGGCTGCGAAGGCTCACGACATCGACCTCGAGAGCGCGGCCGGTGCGTACGGCTCGCACCTCGACATCATGCCCGACTTCGACCTTGTCATCCTGGCACCCCAAGTGGCCTCGTATTACGAGGACCTGAAGGTTGATGCCGATCGCATGGGAGTCAAGGCTGCAGCCTGCGAGGGACGACAGTACATCGCCCTCACGCGTAATGGCGACGACGCGCTTGCGTTTGTGCGCGACCAACTTGCGGGATAAGGCCTACCCCTTCCCTTACCGCGTGGGTGCCTCAGTTTCCTCCGGCTGAGGCACCCACAACACACCCGCAATCATTCCTTCTGCAAAAGGAGCAGACTCATGGACTTTGCACCAGCGTTTCCCAAAGGCTTCATCTATGGAGGGGCTACGGCCGCCTACCAGTGCGAAGGCGAAACCCATGGCCACGGAAAGGGCGAGGTCTCTTGGGACCCCTTCCTTGCCGAGAAGGGTCGGTTCTCGGCAGACCCCGCTTCCGACTTCTATCACCAGTACGAGCATGACCTTGCCCTGTGCGAGCGCTTTGGCGTCAACGGCATTCGCATCTCCATCGCGTGGAGCCGCATCTTTCCGCAGGGCGTCGGAGAGGTGAACCCGGAGGGTGTCGCGTTCTACCACGACGTCTTCCGCAGCTGCCAGGCTCACGGTGTCGAACCGTACATCACGCTCCATCACTTTGATACGCCGCTCGCCCTGTTCAACAAGGGCGGATTTATGAACCGTGACACCATCGATGCCTTCGAGGCATATGCCCGCTTCTGCTTCGAGGAGTATCACAACGAGGTGACCAACTGGATCACCTTCAACGAAATCTGGGCGGTATCCAGCAACACCTTCATCGAGGGCACCTTCCCTCCGGGCGGCATCACCGGCGAGGTGGGCAAGGCGCTACAGCTGAACCACAACATGATGCTAGCCCATGCCCGTGCCGTGCTCGCCTTCCATGAGGGCAACTATCCCGGCAAGATCGGCGTGGTCCACACACTCGAGGGCAAGTATCCCATCGACCAGAACAGCCCTGCGGACATTCAGGCCGCAAAGAACGAGGACGTGCTGCAGAACCAGTTCCTGCTTGATGCCACATTCCGTGGCGACTACGCACCTGACACGCTTGAGTGCGCTAACCGTCTTGCGGCGCTCTCGAACTACGAGCTCGACATTCGAGACGAGGACCTATCATGCATGCGCGAGGCGGCGCTCTACAACGAGTTCCTGGGCATCAACTACTACCAGAGCCGCTTCCTGCGCGCCTATGACGGTCCCACCGTACTGCACCACAACGCAACGGGCGACAAGGGTACCGAGCGTTACGCCCTGAGCGGTGTGGGCGAGCGCGTAAACAAGGAAGGCATTCCTCGTACCGACTGGGACTGGCTCATCTATCCCGAGGGCATGTATGACCTGCTCGTCCGCATCCGGCTGCAGTATCCCAACTACAAAGAGATCCTCATCACCGAGAACGGCATGGGCGCGAAGGACGAGCTGGTTGAGGACTTTATCGACGACTCGTACCGCATTGACTACGTGCGCGCGCACCTGAAGTGGCTGCTTCGGGCCGTCGATGCGGGAGTCAACGTGACGGGCTACTTCCTCTGGTCACTGATGGATATGTTCAGCTGGACCAATGGCTACAACAAGCGCTACGGCTTCTTCTACGTCGACTTCCAGACACAGAGGCGCATACCCAAGGCATCCGCCTATTGGTTCGCGCAGGTAGCTCGAACGGGCCGCCTCGTATAGGCAGCGCCCTCAGCTCATCTCGTTCCAGAAAGGAACCAATACATGAAAGATGTCCAAGAGATAGCAGAGAATTTGGGTGACTACCTTGCCCGCATGGCAGGAAGCCCCACCGGAGCGGTTCTCGCCGTGCGGGCACCCGCGCGGAGCGAAATCGCTGGTAACCATACTGACCACGAGGGTGGCCACGTCATCGCCGCGGCTCTCGACCGCAGCATCACCTGTCTTGCGACGGCCCACGACGAGCCCACCATCAATGTGTTCAGCAAGGGTTTCGAGCCCGTGTCCGTAACGCTTGACAGCCTAGACCCGCGCGAGGATGAGCGCGTGACCTCCGCGGGACTCGTGCGCGGCATGGCAGCGCAGATGGCCGCTACCGGGCGCACGCCTCAGGGCTTTGACATGGTCATGACAAGCGACATCCCTTCTGGCGGCGGCCTCTCTTCTTCCGCCGCATACGAGCTGGCCCTCTGCCGTGCCATGGAAGCCCTCTGGTCGGGCCCGTCCGTCGATGCGGTTTCGGCGGCCAAGATGGCTCAGCGTGTGGAACAAGACTGGTTCGGCAAGCCTTGTGGGCTCATGGACCAGCTTGCCGTGAGCTTGGGCGGGCTCTCGTTCATGGACTTCCGGAATGACGAGCCGACAACCGAACGACTGGCCTTTGACTTCGAGGCTCACGGCTACACCTTGACGCTAACCGACGTAGGCTGCGATCACAGTCCCTATACCGACGAGTACGCGGCCGTTCCATCCGAGATGAAAGCCGTGGCTAAGGCGTTTGGCGCAGAGCGCCTCTGCGAGGTCAGCGCAAAGACGCTCCTCTCTCGCCTGCACGGGCTCCGCAGCACGCTTGGAGACCGACCCGTGCTGCGCGCACTGCACTACTACCTCGAAATGGGCCTCGTCGATGCGCGGTGGACGGCACTCAAGGCAACTGACCTGAACCGCTTCCTAGAACTGACGCGGCGCTCAGCAGCCAGCTCAGCAATGTTTTTGCAGAACGTAAGCGCACGCGATGCGCGGACGCAGGATTGCATGGTCGCCCTCGCCCTCTCGGAATGGCTGTTGCAGGGACGTGGAGCGACACGCATCCATGGTGGTGGCTTTGGCGGCTCTATCCAGGCATTTGTTCCCAATGATCTATTGGATTTCTACCACGAAAGCATGGATGAGTTGCTTGGGGCCGGGTCGTGCAAGGTGTACGCAGTATCCGATGAGGGGGCGAAAGCACAATGGTTGTAGCACAAAGCGTAGCAGCATTAGTTTCATACGTCGCACGATGCGCGATCATCAGTCCCGATGACAGGACGTGGGCATACAACCGCCTGCTGAGTGCCTTGCGCAAGACCGGCCCTGCGCCGGCGTGGGACACCGTGGACATGGAGGGGTTCGACCTTGAGGCCGTCATGGCACAGCTGAGTGCGGCGGGCGTTGAGGCAGGTATGGACGAGGACACCCCTTCGGGCCACGACCGCATCGAGACCGAGCTCATGGGGCTGCTGTTGGGCCGTCCCAGCACCATCAACAAGCGGTTCCACGAGCTAAGGCAGACCGAAGGGCCGCAGGCCGCAACGGATTGGTTCTACCGCCTATGCTGTGACGCGCGCTATGTGCGCGAGGCAGCGATCGCGAAGAACGTGAGCTGGACAACACCCACCGCCTGGGGAGACCTCGAGATCACTATCAACCTCTCGAAGCCCGAGAAGGACCCCGAGGCCATTGCCGCGGCAGGAAAGGCCCTCGTTGGCGCCCAGTACCCCGCCTGCCAGCTGTGCGTCGAGAACGAGGGCTACTATGGCCGCGGTGCCGGGGCAGCCTTCGGACCCCACCCAGCACGGCAGAACCTCCGTGTGGTGCCCATCGAGCTCGGCCAAGAGCCTTGGGGGTTCCAGTATAGCCCCTACGCGTACTTCGAAGAGCACTGCATCGCCATGAGCGCCGAGCACCGGCCCATGGTCGTAAGCCGCGCGAACATCGCGCGCCTCTTTGACTTCGTGGACCTGTTCCCGCACTACTTCGTGGGGTCGAACGCGGACCTGCCCATCGTGGGCGGCTCGATTCTGAGTCACGACCACTTCCAAGGCGGACGACATGAGTTTCCCATGATGCGGGCCCAGGCAGACGCCGCGGTCGAGCTCCCGGGCTTCTCGCGCGTCGCCTGTGAGGTGTTGCGCTGGCCCATCTCAGTGCTGCGCATGCGCAGCTCAAATCGTGCCGAGCTGCTTGATGCCACCTGCTACATGACGAGGGTCTGGCGCACCTGGAACGACCAGGAAGTCGGAATCGTGGCATACAGCCCCGACGGGATCCCCCACAACACCGTGACCCCGGTGGTACGCAAGCACGAGGGTGTCTACGAGCTGTATCTTGCCTTGCGTTGCAATATCACGACCGCAGAGCACCCTCTGGGCGTGTTCCATCCCCACGAGGACAAGTGGCACGTCAAGAAGGAGAACATCGGGCTCATCGAGGTCATGGGCATGGCCATCCTGCCGCCACGCCTGCTGGATGAGCTTGACGCGGGCACGCTCACGCGCAGCGAGATCGGCCAGGTATTTGCCGGCGTGCTTGAGGACGCAGGCGTGTTCAAGTGGGACGACGGGGGACGCGCGGCCTTCGAGAGGTTCCTGCAGAGCCTATAGATTGGGGCAGCCTCGCGCTGCCCCTTCTTTTTCACCACCCGTATGAGGCGTCTCGATCGAGAAACTGGAGGACGAGATGATCAAGCTTGCCTTGACCGATCTTGACAACACACTCATCCCCATGGGGGCACCACATGCAAGCGTGCGGGCCATTGCCGCCATACACGCGATGCTCAATGCGGGCCTGCACTTTGGCCCCGTATCGGGCAGGGTGCCTGCCGCCATGCGCTGGATGTTCGGCGGTGACGAAGCCTGCAGCAGAACAGGTGCCTTCGTCAACGGACAGCTGGTGTACGTGGATGGGCAGCTCATTCACCAGGAGCTGCTGTCCGGGCCAGACCTTGCCGATGTTGGCGAACACCTTCGCAGGTATGAGGGCTGTGCGCTCGTGGTTTACGACCTCGATGACATTTCTGAGACAACCGATGGCGCCGCCTATCTCCTCGGCATGACGGCCGACGAGCTGGCACGACATGAGGGCGCGTTTGGACGGCATCCCCGCCTGATCGAGCACCTCAACCGCTCGACGTACATCAAGTCAAATGTGCGCTGTGACTTGCCCTGGGACCAGATGATCGTGCTTCGCGACGAGCTGCGAGAGCAGTTCCCCCAGCTCGACTTCGTCTTCCCCACCCTGTACGGACCGTTCATCGACATCCTTCCCAAAGGGTGGAGCAAGGGCCGTGCCGTGGAGGTCATTGCCGACCATCTGGGACTCTCGCTTGACGAGGTCGCGGTCTTCGGAGACTCCGAGAACGACGTGTCCATGCTCGAAGCGGTGCATCACTCCGTGGTCGTGCGCAACGCAAGCAAGGAGGCTGTGGCCGCAGCCAACTACCGCATCGGCCTTTCTGCGGACGATGCCGTAGCTGACGCCCTCTTTGAGCTGGCGAAGGCCGCGGAGACGGGCGAGCGCCCCGCATTCCTGAACCCCCTGTAGATACGAAAGGAAGCACGTCATGAGTAGAACTGACAGAGTATCCAACGATAGCTGCGTGCTCGTCACGGGCGGCTGCGGCTTCATCGGCAGCCACACCGTCGTCGAGCTGCTCGAAAAGGGCTATGAAGTGGTTGTCGTAGACGACCTCTCCAACTCAAGCGTTGCCGTGCTCGACCGCGTCGGCCAGATTGTCGGTAGGGATGCTATGCGACACCTGAGCTTCTACCGCGCCAACGTGAACGATCGGGAGGCGCTTGACGAAATCTTTGCGCATCACCGGATTGATGCCGTCATTCACTTCGCGGGCTTCAAGGCTGTGGGAGAAAGCGTATCCAAACCCATCGAGTACTTCTCGAACAACATCGGCTGCACGTTGGCGCTCGTTGACGTAATGCGCGCGTACGGTTGCAAGAACATCATCTTCAGCAGCTCTGCCACCGTGTACGGCGATCCTGACGAGCTCCCACTGACGGAGGAGTCGCCCAAGAAGCCGGCCACCAACCCCTACGGTTGGACGAAGTGGATGATCGAAGAGATACTGCGATCGATCGTCGTGGCCGACCCGAGATGGAATGTGGTCCTGCTGCGCTACTTCAATCCCATCGGCGCACATCCGAGCGGGCTTATCGGCGAGGACCCCAAAGGCATTCCTAACAACTTGGTTCCCTATGTGGCGCAGGTTGCCGTGGGCCGCCGTGACGCGGTGCACGTCTATGGCAACGACTACGACACGCCTGATGGCACGGGCGTCCGTGACTATATCCACGTGGTGGACCTCGCTCGCGGCCACGTAGCGGCGTTGGAGTGGATGGCGCGCCGCGGTGGTTGCGAGGTATTCAACCTCGGCACCGGCAAAGGCACGAGCGTGCTCGACGTCATCAAGGCCTATTCAGCCGCTTGCGGCAAGGACCTCCCCTACGTCATCGAGCCGCGTCGCCCAGGTGACGTCACGGCAAATTGGGCCGACTGCACCAAGGCCAAGGAGCTCCTGGGCTGGGAGGCTCAGTACGGTATCGCCGACATGTGCCAGGACAGTTGGAGATGGCAGAGCAACAACCCCTACGGCTACGAAAGGTAAGCAGCCCGAGCGCGTCATGACAGGATGACGGGACGTTTGTCGTGGTTTCGCGCGACCCCAGGGGGAACGTCTCGATGAATGGGTTCCGGAGGCAGGCTAACCCAACAGGCGTGCGGCCCAGTCTGCCTCCTTGAAGCCCACCAGCACAAAGCCATCGCCCACCACGATCGGCCGCTTGACCATCATGCCGTTGGTGGAGAGCAGCGCAAACATCTCGTCTTCCGTCATGCCGGCATCAAGCTGCTCCTTGATGCGCAGCTCGCGATACAGTTTGCCACTCGTGTTGAAGAAACGCCGTGCGGGCAGGCCGCTTTTCGCGTGCCAGGCAGCCAGTTCCTCGGCGGAAGGATTGTCCTCGACAATGTGACGGTCAAGGTACTCGACACCCTGCTCATCGAGCCACTTCTTGGCCTTGCGGCAGGTGGAGCACTTGGGATACTCAACAAACAGAACGGCCATGGCACCTTCTCCTCTCAGTGGGAACGCGGCATTCGGTACGACTCTAGCAGAAGCTTCCGAGCCGCTACAGAAGCTCGTCGAGCGTGCGGCCGTACGACGGCAGGAACTCGTCCATGAAGTCGCCCAGCTCGGGGTGGGTGGCGCGCATCTGCGTGAGCGCCTCCAGCGTGGAGGCCGCCGCTGTGCGAAACTCCTGGTTGCCCGCCGAGGCCTCCTCAAGGCACTTGATGTAGGCCGACAGCTTGTCGGCCGCCTTCACCAGCTGGTGAAGGTAGGCGTCGCTCTCGCTGTCGCCCACCGGGGCAAAGGCCTCGGCAAAGGCCGGGCGCAGGTCGTCGGGCAGGGTGGCCAGCAGCTCGGCCTCGGCCTCGCGCTCAACCTGCTTGTAGGCGCCGCGCAGCTGCTCGTTGCGGTACTTGACCGGTGTGGGCATGTCGCCGGTGATGATCTCGGACGCGTCGTGGTACAGCGCGATGACGGCCGCACGGTTGGCGTCGAGCGAGCGGCCATAGCGAACGTTGCCAATCACGCACAGCGCATGCGCGATCATGGCCACCTCAAGCGCGTGCTCGGACAGGTTTTCGGGGCGCGTGCTGCGCATGAGCGCCCAGCGCTCGATGTACTTCATGCGTGAGACGATCGCAAAGAAATGGGACTCTGCTGCCATGGGCCCTCCTACGTGCAGGTACATACCGATTTGTCTGAAGACCATGGTAGCCCAGTGGGACGACATAATGGGCCTTCACTCCGGCAAGCCCTCCATGACCTCTGCCAACAGGTGGGGATGAGCAGCCAGCCTTATCCGACCCACCCACGCTAGGTCAGACCCCGCCACCGGAAGCCCACGCGGGCCGAACGGCCCCATACGACCCACCCACGCTAGGTCAGACCCCGCCACCGGAAGCCCACGCGGGCCGAACGGCCCCATACGACCCACCCCAGCTAGGTCAAACTTCACAGCATCGATTCACGCCTCTTCGGGCTGGCAAAACTGGCTTATATCTTGCATATATCTGCAGCTAAACACCCTATTCTTGACAACGTCTGACGTTCAGTTCTCGTCAGCCAGCCGATGGGGTCCAGCCACAATCGCCACGCGCCGAGAAATGCCCCTCACCCGCCGATTCGCAATGCAGCCGCAAGGCCGGTTATACGACCCTCTCCGTCACTCACCTTCTAGCGGGTAGCACGCCACGTGGCCTTGCCCATCCCGCACTTTTCAACAATCCACATTCAAGCCTGGAGGGATGGCCATGCCCATTCTGCTCTCGCACAACTCAGCCCTCGAGCGGCTCCGCTCGGTCCCACCCCAAGTCGACACTGCGCGAACCCTCGACGTCCCACTGCCAATCCGCAGCCTGTCCACAGCACCTTCAGAGCTGCGCGGCATGGATCTTACGTCCTTGGGAATCCGGCAGTTGCCCGTCCATCACCTCGTCCCCTCGACGAAGCATCAGCCGCAGGGCGGCAAGGCAAGGCAACATCGTTGCGGGCTTGACGCAATCCCCGCCGGGCTGGTCAGAGAGATCGAGCCAAACGTGTACGCCGCAGGCCCCGAGCTGTGCTTCATCCAGATGGCGCAGGTCACCTCGTTGCTGGGTGCCGTGGTGCTGGGCCACGAACTCTGTGGGTCGTACTCGCACTTCGCGCAAATGGTCTCAGGATTCTACGAGCGACCTCCGCTCACAAGCGTCGAGAGGATTTCCCAAGCAATTGAGCAGCTGGACGGCATGTATGGCACGAATCGTGCGCGGAAGGCGCTGCAATGGGTTCGGGACGGAAGCGAAAGCCCAATGGAGACCGTCGTGTCATGCATGCTTAACCTCCCGACGGACATGGGAGGATTTGGCCTCGTTGCCCCAGAGCTGAACTACGAGGTGAAGCTTGACGAGGTGGGTCGGCAGATCACGGGAACAAGGACCGTGCGTGTTGACTCGGGCTATCCAGCGCAACGGGTCGGGCTTGAGTACGACGGAAAGGACTACCACCGTGATGCCGTGAAGGACAGGCTGCGACGTGAGGCCTTGATGCATGAGGGCTGGACGGTCTTTCTCATCGATGTCGATGAGATGGGCGACTGGAAGAAGCTGAAGAACAAGGTGGACCTACTTGGCGAGGTCGGGCGGCAGCACGGTTCGGGCGAGGTAGAGAAAGCGAAGGGCCGCACCTTGCTGAGCAGGCTACTGAAGGCCACGCGATGCGGGGTCGGGCTCAATGCCGCCCTCTTTGGGACACACGTGCCGAAGGGCGTGGTCAAGGTGCGCGTTCAGGGATGACAGGACTCATCCCGATTCGGTCTGACCTATCTGAACTAGGTCAAAACAGGGAGAATCCGCCCAAGCCCGCCTGCTTGGCATCATTTGACCTACCTCACCTTGGTCAGACCATGCGGTGGCCGCGCGCCTCTCCCCCTCCTCCCAATTATGTCCGACGCCCCGTTTATATTCACGTACAGTTGTTCTAATATAGACATGTGTTCGATTGGAGGAGGGGCAGTGGCACACCAGCGCGTCATTCTGCATGTGGACATGAACTGCTTCTATGCCAGCGTCGAGATGGCCGAGCATCCCGAGCTGCGGGGGCTGCCCGTCATCGTTGGGGGTGATGTGGAGGCCCGCCACGGCATCGTGCTAACGGCCTCCTACCCCGCCAAGCGCCGTGGCGTCAAGACGGGCTCGGCCCTGTGGGAGGCGCGGCGCGCCTGCCCCGACGCCATCATCGTGCCGCCGCACTATGGCCTGTACCAGCGCTATTCCGCCCTGGCACGCAGCATCTACAACCAATACACCGACCTTGTGGAGCCCTTCGGCCTTGACGAGGCCTGGCTGGACGTCACGCACAGCCTGCATCTTCACGGACGCGAGGTCATGCTGGTGGCACGCGAGATAAGCGAGCGCATGGTCAGCGAGCTGGGCGTCACCGTAAGCGTGGGCGTCAGCTGGAACAAGATCTTTGCCAAGTTCGGGTCAGACCACGACAAGCCCGACGGGCTCATGGTCATCACGCCCGACAACGCCTGCCGGGTGGTGTGGCCCGCCCCCGTGCGCGACCTGCTGTACGTGGGGCCCGCCACCAACCGCAAGCTGGCAAGCATCGGCATCCGCACCATTGGTCAGCTGGCCAACGCCGACGACTACGCCATCCGCCGCCTGCTGGGCAAGATGGGAGGCGTACTGCAAGGCTTTGCCCGCGGGCTGGACACCAGTCCCGTACGCACCTACCAGCCCTCGCGCGGAGACATCGTGCACGAGGTGAAGGGCGTGGGCAACGGCATCACCACCCCCTTCGACGTGGAAGACCCCGTAACGGCCCGCCAGGTCATATGGCTGATGGGCGAGTCTGTTGCCCAGCGCCTGCGGGCGCAGGGGCTGGCCGCGCGCACCATCTCGGCCTTTGGGCGCGACTTCAAGACGCTGGCCTCGCACAGCAGCCAAACCACGCTCGAACGGCCCACGCAGCTCACGTCCGAGATATGCTCCACGGCTGCCCGCCTGCTGCTCAACGAGTGGGACTTCGCGCATGGCGACAAGCTGCGCGCGCTGGGCGTGCACGCCTCCAACCTCGAGCCAGCACAAAAGTGCGTGCAGCTTGACCTGTGGGGCGAGGAGGAGCGTCGCCTTGACATGCTGCAGCTCGACCGCACCATCGACGACCTGCGCCATCGGTTTGGCAACCATGCGGTGCGGCGCCTATCCGAGCTGTCCGACCAGCGGCTGGCCTCGCTCAACCCGCAGCGCGACAACGTTGTCCATCCCGTCAGCTTCTTCGCGTAGCGTCGGAGGGGCAAGGTGGGAGGCATGCCATGAGGGGAATCGCCGGCAGGGAGAAGCGCTACGTCGAGGTTATCTCGGACACAAGCGAAGACGGGGTGGTCACTCCCCTCGTGGTGGTTTGGGAGGACGGGCGGCGCTTCACGATAGACCGCGTGCTGGACCGCAGGCAGGCGCACTCGCTCAAGACGGGCGGCACGGGCATGCGCTACACCGTAAGCGTGAGCGGCCAGCCAACCTACCTGTGGTACGAGGGGCCTCGCTGGTTCGTCGAGGCCAAGGCTGCCGCCATGCCCAGCTAGCCTGGGGGGCAGGCCCTCCGCGCAACCCAACCGTCCCCCGTAGGAGGCGCGCTTCACAACGCGGCCCACGCGCTTCTGCCATCATGGTGTCATTCGACCAAAGGAGAGCCATGTTCGAGATTCAGGGAACCTACGCCACGGCAAAGTGCTTTGCCACAAGCTATGAGTACGCCGCCATCGAGCAGATCCGCACCATGTGCAGCACGCCCTTCACCGAGGGCTGCCAGGTGCGCATCATGCCCGACATGCACGCGGGCGTGGGATGCACCATCGGCACCACCATGACCATCCGCGACAAGGTGGTGCCCAACGTGGTGGGCGTGGACATCGGCTGCGGCATGTACGTGGTACGCCTTGCCAACCAGGAGCTTGACCTTGCAAGCATCGACGCCGCGTGCCATGCGGTGCCCAGCGGCCATGACGTGTGGGACCGCACCCGGGCCAGCTTTGACCTCTCAAGGCTGGAATGCGCGCGGCACCTCCGCGACGAGGGCCGCATCCTGCGCAGCATCGGCACCCTTGGCGGGGGCAACCACTTCATCGAGGTTGACCGCGCGGCCGACGGCACCTACTACCTGGTCATCCATTCGGGAAGCCGCAACCTAGGCACCCAGGTGGCGAAGTTCTACCAAGACCTCGCGGTGCGCGGCCTCAAGGGCAATGACGCCCGTCGCAAGGCGCGCGAGGCCGTGGTGGCGCAGCTCAAGGCGCAGGGACGGCACGACCAGATTGCCGCCGCGCTCGCCCAGGCCGATGCCCAGGTTCCCGGTCGTGGCGTGCCTGACGCGCTGTGCTGGCTGGAAGGCGAGCGTATGGCATCCTACCTGGCCGATGTCGCGCTGTGCCAGGCCTACGCACGCCTCAACCGCGAGACCATGGCAAAGGCCATCCTTTCCCAGACGAGGTTGCACGCCGAGGATGCATTCCACACCATCCACAACTACATCGACGTGTCCGAGATGATCCTGCGCAAGGGCGCCATCGCGGCGCATGCGGGCGAGCTCGTGCTCATCCCCCTCAACATGCGCGACGGGGCGGTGCTGGCGCGCGGCCGCGGCAACGCCGACTGGAACTTCTCGGCCCCGCACGGTGCAGGCCGCATCATGTCGCGCAGCGCCGCAAAGCAGCAGCTAAGCCTTGAGGAGTACCGCCGTCAGATGGACGAGGCAGGCATCTATACCACCTGCGTGAGCGAGTCCACGCTCGACGAGGCGCCCGGCGCCTACAAGTCGCGCGAGGACATCATCGCCCCCATCGCCGAAGCGGTGGACATCGTGGACGAGCTGCGCCCGGTGTTCAACTTCAAGGCAACGTCATAGCGCAGGCACTCCGGAGCCCGGCGCGCCTTAGAACGCCCCGCCAGCAGCTCGGGTGTTTCCCTCAAGCGAGTAGTAGACTACTGCGGCATGCATGGCTTGCCTCCTCGGTCGCACGTGGCTCATGGCTGCATTCTACGACACTTATGCAGGCAAGATGGCATGACATGCGAAAGGGCCCCGCACCAACGACGGCACGTCCGTCGTCAGCGCGGGGCCCTCGCCTTGCGTGCTCAGTCAGAGCCCTGGAAGGAGAGCAGCTCGCCTGCTCGCTGGGACGAAGGTCTTGACGCGGGGCCGTCACCCTGGGAGCCAAGCGCCTCCAGCCGCCCGTCGGCCACAAGCGCCAACAGGTCGTCGGCAAACTCGAAGAAGTGGTAGCTCAGGCCTATCTCGGGAACAAACGGCAGGTAGTTGTAGGCATTCTTGAACAACGTCATGTCGCGCCACATGTTGAGGCCGGCAAGCACGTACAGAAGCAGCGCCGCCATCATCGTGCCCTTGGGGCAACGGGCGTGGTCCTCGTATCCCACGCCCACGATGCAGTCGGCGCCGCTTACGAACACGGCGCTGCGAAGCCACTCGTTGTCCCTTGCCACGAGCACCTGTGCAGGACGAAGGCTCTCGGGAGCCGCCTCGATCATGAAGTCCTGCAGGTCAAGGAGGTGCTCAGCCCGCTCCATGTCGAGAGGCGCGCCTCCCAGGTACGAGTTGCTGAAGCCCTGCGCCTCGCCATCGCGGAACTCCATGAACGTGAGGTAGTCCTCGTTGTCGCCGCCGCGCATCTCCTCAAACAGCAGCGTCACGACGCGTGGCGGCACCAGCGTGTAGCCCAGCCCCTGGCGGTCCTTGGGCAGGTGGTCAAAAAACGTCGGAGCGCTTGACAGGCTGATCACGTCGCCTTCCATGGAAGTCCCTTCGCCGTGCTTGTGCTTATCCGCCAATCTTAGGGCCCTGCCCATCCGTCCGCTTGCACAACCCGGAAGGTTCCTACCCTTCGTCTAGCTCGCAGGTCACCACAAAGGCCTTGGCATAGGGGCCGTAGGGCTGTCGCAGCTCTATCTGGTAGCCATGCATGTCCACGATGCTCTTCACGATGGAAAGCCCCAGCCCGCTGCCCCCGCCTGCGCGTGCCGCGTCGCCGCGGGCGAACGGCTCGAAAAGCTCGTCCACGTCCTGCTGGATGGGTGCGCCCGAGTCCGCCACCACGATGTCGGCCACGCCCGCGCGCCGCGCGAGGGCCAGGTCGATGATGGTGCCGGGCGCGTTATGGCGCATCGCGTTGGCCAGGAGGTTGGACACCACGCGGGAAAGCTGTGCCTCGTCAGCATTGATGTGCACCACGTCCTCGGGCACGTGCACCAGAAGCTCCATGCCCGCATCCTCGATGTCGGTGTACGCTGCGGCCGCCTCGCGCAGCAGCAGCTGCGAGAGGTCGATGGGCCTGCGGTCAAGCGCGAAGCCCTCGCTCTCCAGCTTGACGAAGTCGAAAAGCAGCGACACGAGGTCGGCCATCTTGGTCGCCCGCGCCGAGATGGAGCGAAGCATCCGCATGCGCTCGGCATCGTCGCTTACCAGGCCGTCAGCCAGGGCCTGTGCAAGGCCCGAGATACCCATGACGGGCGTGCGCAGGTCGTGGGCCATGTCGCTGATCATGAGGTTGCGACGCTCGTAGGCTTGCCGCAGCTCGTCGTCACGCGTGCGCAGCTCTGCGGACAAAAGCCCCTCCGCCTGCCTCGCGAAGGCGCGAGTCACCAATACCACCGGCGCGACCACCAGCACGACCATGAGAGACACGATCAGCATCGCCGCAGACGTGCCCCAGAGGCCGGGAGAGGCCGCGCCGCGCGAGGACAGGATGCCCCACATCACGGCAAGGGCCCAGCGCAGGGCACCACCCAGACCTAGCGCACTGCCCAGCTCGTAGTCGCGCCGCACGGCCGCGGCAAGCAGCGGTGCTATCGCCATCGACTCGAAGCCGCCCACCACCAGCTCTGACGCCAGCAGTACGCCAACCCAGCCGAGGAAGCGCAGGCCAAGGGCGCGCCTCAGGCCCATCGAGCCCCTTTGCTCTGTCGCCATGGCTCACCTCTCCAGTCGGTACCCAAGGCCACGGATGGTCTTGAGATAGGCCTGCGGGTCGTCCGAGAGCTTGGCGCGCAGCTTGCTGATGCACACCATCACGTTGTTGTCCGCCGCGAGGTAGGGCTCGCCCCAGCCCGCCTCGTAGATCTGCTGCTTGGTGAACACGCGTCCGGGGTGGATCATGAGCAGCTCCATGATGCGGTACTCCACCGACGTGAGCTCGATGGGCTGGCCTGCGCGAAGCAGCTGGCAGGCGTCCTGGTCCAGCTGGAGGTCGCGCACCACAAGCAGGTCGCGCGCGGCTGCATGGGGCGTCTCCGCACTCGACTCGTCCGGGATGTCGAAGGTGTGCACGCGGCGCAGCAGCGACCCCACGCGCGCCACGGCCTCCAAGGGGTTGAAGGGCTTCACCAGGTAGTCGTCAGCCCCGAGGTCAAGGCCCAGGATCTTCTCGGGGTCCTGCCCCTTGGCCGACACCACGATCACGGGGATGTGGCTTGCCCGGCGCAGGCTGCGCAGCACCTGGTAGCCATCCAGCTTTGGCATCATGATGTCAAGGAGGCAGAGGTCTAGCGGCTCGTCCTGCAAAAGCGCAAGCGCCTGCTTGCCGTCGGCCGCCTCCGCAACCTCGTACTCCGCGTTCTCGAGGTACAGGCGAAGGACCTCCCGGATGTCCGCGTCGTCATCCGCTATGAGTATGCGCCTTGCCGCCATCGCTCCCCCTTCATCGTCCCGTCATAGGCGGCGACGGCCACCCCGCATCTGCAGGATGGCCGTCGCGCATCGTCTTGTGCCGCGCACCTACGCCTCGGGAAGCTCGGTGAGGTTAGGCATGCCGTCACCATAGCGCAGCGCCTCGTAGAGGGCGGCGTCGGTCTGCGCCTTGTAGGGGTTCGCGTACAGCACCCCCGCGAGGCCCAGCGTGATCGCGCTGAGAAGCCCCCATCCCAGGAAGGAGAGGTCAAGCACGAACGCGTTCCACTTGTTGCCCATCATAAGGCGCCTGCTCTCGGCGAAGGCCTCGTCGGTGGGAAGGTCCGGCCGCTCGGCCAGGAGGTAGGGAATCATGCGGTACTCGTAGCTCTTCACGATGCCCGGGATCACGAAGAGCAGCGCCCAGCCAATCAGCCGCAAGTCGCGGATGATCATGGTCTTCAGCACCGGGCGGTACCCGTGGTCGAAGGCGTACAGCACCTCGCGCATCTGGGCCGGCTGGTGCAGGTTGTGCACGAAGAACCTGCGTGCACCCACCTCAAGCGGGTTGGCCACCGCGGCCTCGATCAAGAAGGCGACAACCACCACAGCCAGCACGATGAGCAGCAGCAGGGGCGTGACGATCAGCAATGCCCGTGCGTCTTCCGATGACATGGGCTCGGGTTCGGGGACGGCCGTCTCTTCGATGCCCACCTGCTCGATGCCGACGGGCTCCGCCTCCTGGCCGCCAGACCTGAACTGTCCCCTCGCGGTACCCATCCCAACGCCCAGCAGAATCGAGAGCAGGATCGCCACCAGCACCGACTTCCAGTAGTTTGCCTTGAAGGCCACCTTTGCCTTCGACTTGAGCTCAGACCTAGTCCACATGGTTCCTCCTTGCGGGTCTGTGTGACTGACGAGCATTATCTTGAGGCCCGACCCTTATCCGTTCCTCGCCCGAACCATAACGTTGCCTTAACGTTGCCTCAAGGTTGCCGTTTGCTGGCCGGGCGCTCGCGCCTCGAGGCTAGTCGCGCGTAAGCTTGCGGTGCAGGCGATGCGGGCGTGCCGCGTCGGCCCCCAGCCTCGCCACCTTGTCGCGCTCGTACGCCTCGAAGTTGCCCTCAAACCAGTGCCAGCGGCCAGGCTCGTCGTCAGTGCCCTCCCACGCCAGGATGTGCGTGGCGATGCGGTCCAGGAACCAGCGGTCGTGGCTGGTGATGACCGCGCAGCCCGGGAAGGCCAGCAGCGCCGCCTCGAGGCTCTCCAGCGTCTCGACGTCCAGGTCGTTGGTGGGCTCGTCCAGCAGCAGGACGTTGCCACCCTGCTTGAGCGTGAGCGCAAGGTTAAGGCGGTTGCGCTCGCCTCCCGACAGCACGCCGGCCAGCTTCTGCTGGTCCTGGCCCTTGAAGCCGAAGCTGGCCACGTAGGCGCGGCTGGGGATCTCGGTCTTGCCCACGGTGATGACGTCCAGGCCGCCCGACACCACCTCCCAGAGGGTCTGCTCGGGGTTCAGGCCGGCGCGCGCCTGGTCAACGTAGGAGATGCGCACCGACTCCCCTATCTCGAGCGTTCCGCCGTCAACCGTCTCCTGGCCCATGATCATCTTGAAGAGTGTGGTCTTGCCCACGCCGTTGGGGCCGATGACGCCCACGATGCCGCCCTGCGGGAGGCTGAACGAAAGGTCGTCGATGAGCACGCGGTCGCCGAAAGCCTTGTGCAGGTGGCTGGCCTCGATGACCTTGCGGCCCAGGCGCGGACCCACCGGAATCTGGATCTCGGAGAAGTCCAGCTTGCGGGTGCGCTCGGCTTCGGCGGCCATCTGCTCGTAGCGCTCGAGGCGGGCCTTGTTCTTGGCCTGGCGTGCCTTGGGGCTGCTGCGCACCCACTCAAGCTCGTCGCGCAGCTTCTTGGCGCGCTTCGCATCCTGCTGGCCCTGCGCCTCGAGGCGGCGGGCCTTGGTCTCAAGGTAGGTGGAGTAGTTGCCCTCGTAGGGATACAGGCGCCCGCGGTCCACCTCGCAGATCCACTGCGCCACGTTGTCCAGGAAGTAGCGGTCGTGCGTGACGGCCAGCACGGCACCGGGGTAGCTATGCAGGAACTGCTCCAGCCACAGCACGCTCTCGGCGTCCAGGTGATTGGTGGGCTCGTCCAGAAGCAGCAGGTCGGGGGCCTCAAGCAGCAGCCGGCACAGGGCCACGCGCCTGCGTTCGCCGCCCGAAAGGATGCTCACCGGCGCATCGGGATCGGGGCATTGCAGCGCGTCCATGGCCTGGCTCAGCTGGCTCTCGAGGTCCCAACCATTCGCGGCGTCAATCTCGTCCTGCAGGCGGCCCATCTCGTCCATGAGGGCATCGAAGTCGGCATCGGGGTTGGCCATCTCCTCGCCGATGGCGTTGAAGCGATCCACCTTGGCGATGACGTCGGCAAAGGCCAGCTCGATGTTCTGGATCACGGTCTTGTCCTCGTCAAGCGGGGGCTCCTGCAGCAGGATGCCCACCGAGTAGCCGGGAGTGAGACGCGCCTCGCCCGCCGTCACCTCCTCGAGGCCGGCCATCACCTTGAGCAGCGTCGACTTCCCCATGCCATTGGGGCCCACCACGCCGATCTTGGCCTCCGGGAAGAAGCCCATCGTCACGTCGTCCAGGATCACCTTGTCGCCATGCGCTCGGCGCGCGCGATACATCTGGTATATGAACTCGGCCATGTGAGGCTCCTCCTTGGTTGGGCGCCGTGTCGACGCGGAAAGTTTGCTCTGACTCCCATATTGTACGGGATGTGCCGCACCAGCATCGGCCGGCCCACGGTGACACGCCTTTGCACGGCCTGGGCGCCTGCACCGAGGCCACGGCTGCTGTTTGGCTCCGTTCGTCCTAAGAATTAAATAAATACGAGGTAAACGGCCATTTTTGCCCGATTGAACATCTATGGACAACTACGCGCAACCATCGTCGATTTCGAGATGTTTTTAAATAAACTGCTGGTTGTTAGCCTGTTTTGATCATTATGCGCTTGCAAGGGCAAAACGAGCTAATCGCTTAACTACCGTTCACCGTTCGTATCGCTCCTCTCGCGAAACCTTCTTGTAACAGTCGGGACCTTCGGGTACATTCATGTCAAGCAAAGGATCTCGACGAGTTCGAGACGACCGGGGAGGTGATGCCAATGGGCACAGAAGCAATAGCAAGGCGGCCCGTGGTTGGCATTGCGAGTCCCGTCTCCTTCCGGTAGTCCTCAGTAGCTAGGACACGTTCAGCGGCACAGGCGCCGCACAGCCAGACAGAGTCGGCAGACGGAAGTACCGGTGCAACCACGCAGGAGCCAGAGCGTCACCCGATGAGACGCTGAGCACGACCAGACATACCAGAGTCTGAAGAGTCCCGTTCCTACAGAGGTGAAAAGGAATTCCAGTGGACTAGATGAGCCCAGGAAGGGCAAAACGCGACTCGGGCGGGCGATCGAAAGATTGCCCGCTTTTTTGTTGCGGCGGCGTAGGGTAGCTACGGTGGCATGGGGTTTGACTAGATAGAGTCAGTCGAACCGAGGGTTACGGGACGAAACGACCCCTACCCCACGTTCGGTAAGACCCCGCGCGCCAGCTCCCCCCTACAGGTCGGCCAGCTTGTCCACGCGGCGGTCGTACGTCACGAACCCGTTGGTCTCCTCCTCGACGTCGGACACCTGCGTGTACACGAACCCCGACAGCCCCTGCGCCTCCAGCCCGTCTGCCTGGGCCAGCAGGTCATCCACCGCCGCACGCCACTCCTCCGCGCTCTCGTACGCGGCGTAGCCGTAGGCATGCGACAGCGAGCTGTGCCCGTCAACGTACCAGGTATACCCACCGCACTCTGACATCACCTGTGCGCGCGATCCCTGCGCACCGCGCCCGCCCGCATACGGGTCGGCAAACATGTGGATGCCGCGGAAGTAGTTGTGCCACGCATGGACGTCGCCACAGCCCTGGTCGTACCAGCCGCTGGTCGATATGACCGGCCGCGTGGGGTCAAGCTCCCAACACAGCTGCGTGGCAAGCGACGCGTCAAACTGCCCCCACGACTCGTTGAACAGCACCCACGCCATCACGCACGGGTGGTTGGACAGGCGCGACACCGTGCTGGCCATGTTCTCGGTCCACGCGGCACGATAGCCCTCGTCACCCGCACCAAAGCGGGCGCGGTTGACGTCGGTGTCATCGCGCATCGCATGCCACCAGCCCTTGAACAAGGTCGGCAGGTCGCGGGCATACAGGTCGCCCGGGTTGTCGCCGCCGTTGGGCATGTCC
Source organism: uncultured Coriobacteriaceae bacterium (assembly GCA_902788705.1). Taxonomy (GTDB): domain Bacteria; phylum Actinomycetota; class Coriobacteriia; order Coriobacteriales; family Atopobiaceae; genus UBA1367. The sequence goes on from CADALE010000005.1 coordinate 79,929, forward strand.
TGCCACACCAGGATGCCCATGCGGTCGCAGTGCCAGTACCAGCGCTCGGGCTCAACCTTCACGTGCTTGCGCACCATGTTGAAGCCCCAGTCGCGAACGCGCTGCAGGTCAGACACCATGGCGTCATCGGAAGGCGCCGTCATGAGCCCATCGGGCCAATACCCCTGGTCAAGGAGCCCTCGACAGAAGATGGGCCGATGGTTCAGGCACAGCCTGGCCACGCCGTCCTCGTCGCGCTCGACGCCCACCGTGCGGAACGCGCAATAGCTGCGCACCACGTCATCGCCATACGAGATGCGAAGCTGGTACAGGTAGGGATGCCCCGGCGCCCACAGCTGCGGATCACGCACGAAGATGGCCATCGACACGACGCCCACCCCCTGCGCGGGATGCGACGTCCCTCGCGCCACGAGATCTCCGCCCGCGTCAAGCACGTCCACCGTGAGCGTACCTGAGCCCTCAAGCCACAGCTTGAGCCTCAGCTGCTGCGCATCGGGGTCGGCCACGATGCGCAGGTCATCCACGTGAGTTTGGGGCACCACCTCAAGCCACACCGACTGCCAGATGCCCGACTGGGCCGTGTACCACATGCCGCCACGCTCAAGCCGCTGCTTGCCCCGCTGCTGCGTGCCCGTGTCGCTTGGGTCGAACACGCACACCTCCAGAAGCGCTCCACCGTCGCGCAGCTCCTGCGTCACGTCAAAGGAGAAGGGCTGGTAGGCGCCCTCGTGTACGCCCAGCGCATGTCCGCCCAGGTACACGGCGCAGGCATGGTCCACGCCATCAAAATGCAGGATGCAGCGCTCGTCATCGGCCAGCGGCAGGGGCGCAAGGCGACGGCGGTACCACAGCAGCTCGTCAGGCTGCAGCTGCCGCCCCACGCCCGACAGGGGCGCCTCGGGCGAGAAGGGCACCCTGATGGGCTCGTACTTCGCCTGGGGCGGCCTGGCGATACGCCAAGTGTCCGCCGCATCAGGGCTGGCCACAAAGGCGTGCTGCCACCAGCCGTTTAGCAGGTAGGTGCGCTCGCGCGCAAGCTGCGGGCGGGGATGGTGGGCCAACGGCACGGCATCGTGGTCTGCGGCAAGGGCCTCGCCCCAAGGGGTCATGAGGGGAGCAAGCTCCTCGGGCTCGCGATCCTTGGGAATGCTCTTGATGACACGCACCACATCGAGGTCCACCAGCTGCCTCCTCACCCCGCCATCGCACATCCACAGGATAGGCCAAAACCGTCGGCCCTTATCCGCCTGATTGGCGAACGGGCCTCCGCGACCATCCCCCCCTCGGCAACCAGAGGCGTGGAAGTTTACGATAACCAACCTTTTCAGCCGCAAATAACGCCCGATAACCGAGCTGGCGCCACGATACCAACGATGCCGTGTCACAATCCTCCCAACCGTAACAAAAGCCGTGCACGCTGCGGCTGACGTCACACTGGGAGGACCGAGCCATGCCCGAGGCAATCCGTAAGGTCAACGTCGTTGGCCACCAGCACCCCGACACCGACAGCATCTGCGCCGCCATCTCGTATGCCTACCTCAAGAGCCAGGTAGACCCCGACACCGAGTACGAGGCTCGCCGCGCTGGCGCGATTAACCGCGAGACGGCCTTCGTGCTGCAGCACTTCGGGTTCCAGGAGCCGCGCCTCATCACCGACGCCAGCCCGCAGATCAAGGACACCAACTACAACAAGACCGCAGCCATCGACGGCGAGACGAGCCTGTATCGCGCCTGGAACCTGATGCGCGACGACCGCACCTCCACCCTCTGCATCACCAACGGCGAAGGCCAGCTTGAGGGCCTCATCACGGTCAAGGACATCGCCAACGCCAACATGGACATCCTGGACAGCGAGGTCGTTGGCCGCTCGCACACGCGATTCTCCAACATCATCGACACCCTCGAGGGCGAGCTCGTCGCGGGCGACCCCGACGGTGTGGTCACCTCCGGCCATGTGATCGTGGGCACCAGCCCCGAGATGATGGAGGACATCATCGAGAAGGGCGACGTCGTCCTTACCACCAACCGCTACGAGACCCAGGACTACGCGGTGCGCGCCGGCGCGGGCCTGCTCATCGTCTGCAACTCCGCCCGCGTCTCGGCCGTGGTGCGCGAGGTTGCCGAGGAGCGCGGCTGCGCCATCATCGCCACCAAGTTCGACACCTACGCGGCAGCGCGCATGGTCACGATGGCCATTCCCGTACGCGCCAAGATGCTTGACGCTGACCTCGCCGACCGCTTCTCGGTCAACACCGCCGTCGAGGACGCCCAGAAGGTGGTTGCCCGCACTGGTCACCGCTTCTTCCCCGTGCTTGAAGAGGACGGCAGCTACTCCGGCATCATCACGTCCTCCGACATGATCGCCCCACGCAAGAAGCACGTCATCCTGGTCGACCACAACGAGCGCAGCCAGGCCGTCTTTGGCATCGAGCAGGCCGAGATCATGGAGATCATCGACCACCACCGCATCGGCTCCATCGAGACGAGCGGCCCGGTCATGTTCCGCAACATGCCCGTGGGCTGCACCTGCACCATCATCTATGACATCTATCAGGAGAACGGCATCGAGATCCCGGCCAACATCGCCGGCCTCATGCTCTCGGCCATCCTCTCCGACACGCTGTGCTTCCGCTCGCCCACCTGCACCCCACGCGACAAGTTCGTGGGCCAGCAGCTTGCCAAGATCTGCGGCGAGGACCCCGACACCTATGCCGACCAGATGTTTGACGCCGGCGCCGACCTCACGGGCCGCACGGCCGACGAGGTGTTCAACTCCGACTTCAAGGTGTTCAGCCGCGGCAACGTGCGCTTTGGCGTGGGCCAGGGCTCGTTCATGACCGAGACCTCCCGCAAGGCAGCCGAGGCGCTGGTGGGCCCGTACCTGAGCGACGGCGCCTCCATAAACGAGCTGCCCATGGTGTTCTACCTCTTCACGGACGTGAAGAGCCAGACCTCCGACATGCTGTACTGGGGCGCCGCTGCCGAGGAGGTGGCAAGCCGCGCCTTCGGCGTGTCACCGGTTGACGGTGTCGCGGTGCTGCCTGGCGTGGTAAGCCGCAAGAAGCAGGTCATCCCCGCCCTCATGGAGACCCTCCAGCGCATGCAGGAGGAGCAGGAGTAGCCATCGCGCTCACATGGATGCACGCGGGCCCCGTCACGACCGACGGGGCCCGCCTCGTCTCTGCGCCACCCGACGCGTCCACGGTGGTCGGGCTCGCCGCCTTCCCAACGTAGCGATTCGCTGTGTCCCGCCAGCCTTGCCCGCAAGGCGGCCCAGAAGCGTTACCATGGGGAGCCATGAAGCCACTTACCTCCCTCATTGCACCCAAAGAGCAGACGCCCGAGGAGAAGCGCCGCGAGATGCTGGAGCGTCCCGTGGGGCCGCTCATCGCGACGCTTGCCGCACCCAGCATCTTCGCCAACGTGGTCACCACCATCTACAACCTGGCCGACACCTTCTTTGTGGGGCAGATGGGCGTCACCAGCGCAAGCGCCGCCGTGGGCGTGGCCTTCGTCACCTCAACCGTCATCCAGGCCATGGCGTTCTACTTTGCCCAGGGCACGGGCAACCCCATGAGCCGCTACCTCGGCGCGGGCGACACCAGGCGCGCCACCGAGTTCGTCAACACCGGCCTTGCGGCCACCATCTGCTTCGGGGCGCTCATCACCGTGGTAGGCCACCTCTTCCTAAACCAGCTGTGCATTATCGGCGGCGCCACCGAGACCATCATGCCCTACGCACGCACCTACATCTCCATCATCCTGTTTGGCGCGCCCTTCATCGCCAGCGGCTTCCTCATGAACATGCAGCTGCGCTTCCAGGGCGAGTCGTTCTACTCCATGCTGTGCATGGTGGCCGGCGCGGTGCTCAACACCATCCTCACGCCGCTGTTCATCTTCCCATGCGGGCTGGGCATCGCCGGTAGCGCCCTGGCCACGGTCATCAGCGAGGCCGTGAGCTTCTTCCTGCTGCTGTACGAGATGAGCAAGGCCGGCATCACTCCCCTGGGCCTGCGCTACGTGCGCCTGCCCGACGCCGCCATGCTGCGCGAGATCAACAACGGCGGCGTGCCCTCGTTTGCCCGGCAGGTGATGCTGGGCGTGGCCACCAGCCTGCTCAACAACGCCGCCGCACCGTTCGGCGACGCCGCCATCGCAGGCATCGCCGTGGTGCAGCGCATCACCAGCGTGGGCAACTTCTTCCAGATAGGCATCGGCCAGGGCTTCCAGCCCATCGTGGGCTACAACTATGGCGCGAAGCGGTTCTCGCGCATCCGCGAGGCCTACTTCACGGCGGTCAAGGCCTCGTTCGTGTCGGTGGCGACCATCGGCGTCGTCACCTTCCTGTTTGCGCCGCAGCTCATCGCCATCTTCCGCGATGACCCCGACGTGGTTGCCTTCGCCACCCTCACGCTGCGCATAGAGAGCGTCACCCTACCCTTCACGGGCGTGGCCATGGCCACCAACTTCCTGCTGCAGACCACGGGCAAGATGTGGCGCGCCACCTTCCTGGGAGCCTGCCGCCTGGGCCTGGTGCTGGGGCCGGTGGTGCTGGTGCTGCCGCCGCTGCTGGGCATGCTGGGCGTGCAGCTGGCCCAGCCGGTCACCGACATCATCACCACGCTCATCGCCCTACCCATGGCCGCCGGGATCCTGCGCGAGCTGCGCACGCTTGAGAGCGACTGCCGTAAGGAGTTCCAGACGAAGCCATAGCCACGGTCATCGGGCGATTTGGGCATGTTGCCAACAAGAGGCGCCACTGCGTCGCGATTGATGGTATTGTCTCTTCGTGTTTGTCCCTCACCAACGAACGGAGGAGCATCTTCATGAGCAGCTACATCGCGTCATCGCACGTCTTCCTGGACAATCCCGCCACCACCATCGACGAGGCATTTGCCTTCCTGTCCGACAAGGCCGTCGAGCTTGGCATCACCGACGACCGCGCCGCCGTCCTCGAGGCCTTCAAGGCCCGCGAGGCCATGGGCACCACCGGCATGAGCGGCGGCTTCGCCATCCCCCACGCCAAGACCGACGCCGTCAAGCATGCCTCGCTGGTTGCCGTGAAGTTTGCCGACCACGTGGAGTGGGCCTCCATGGACGGCGAGCCCATCAAGGCCGCCATCGCCCTGTTCGCCCCCGCGAGCGACCCCACCACCTACCTTGGCCTGCTCTCCAAGGTGGCCGTGCTGCTGGCCAACGAGGCCTTCCGCGCCAAGGTGCTGGCCTCCGAGGACGTCGTCGAGATTGCCGACGCCATCGCCGCAGGCCTCGACTAGGAGTCTCCTGCTGGGCCGCTGTACCCAGACCCACTGACCTACATGGGACCCATGGGCCACGGCCCATGGGTCCCATTCTTTTGGCGCGGATGGGGACGTACCGTAACGACCCGCGAAGGCCCAGGCTGGCCTTCTGACCTAGCCAAGGTAAGTCCAAAGACGCACCCCGCCGGCCTCACGCATCTATCCCCCGCAGCAAAAAACACGCGGCGCGCGGGCACCTTTGGCCCACGCGCCGCGCGTCTGGTTGCTCGGCGTATGTGCAGGGGCAAAAGCCCCCGTGCCCGCTAGCGCTCGGAGAGTGCCTGGAACGCGCAGCCGTACATGGCGGCGTCGTTGCCCAGGCTTGCCGGCAGGATGCGCGCAGAGGCGCACGGGGCCAGGCAGTACTTGCGGAAGGCAAGGCGAAGCTCCTCGGCGTACTGGTTGAAGCCGCCGCCCACGCCACCGCCGATCAGGTACACCTGTGGGTCGGTCACGGCCGAGATCTGGGCCATGGCGTAGCCAAGGTAGTCGCACATCTGGCTGATGGCAAACTGGGCAGCCTCGTCGCCGTTGCGCAGCGCGTTGAAGATGGACAGCGTGTCGGTGGGGCCGTCCAGCGCCACGGGCTGGGTGCCCAGGCGCTTGCACGCGGCCTTGTAGCCGTTCACGATGCCCTTTGCCGAGGCATACTGCTCCAGGCAGCCCTTGCGGCCGCAGCCGCAGGCCTCGGTCTCATCGCGGTTCACGGTGATGTGGCCAATCTCGCCACCAGCGCCAAAGGCGCCCGACACCAGCTTGCCGTTGGCAACCACGCCTCCGCCCACGCCCGTGCCGATGGCAATGAGCACGAAGCTGGTGGCGCCCTTCGCGGTGCCCTGCCACAGCTCGCCAAGAGCCGCCGCGTTGGCGTCGTTCACGAAGGCCAGGTTGGCGCGCGGGAACTCGCGCTTGATGGCGGCCTGCAGGCCCTCGGGGTCAAGCTCGATGTTGGCCAGCATGCCCACCTTGCCGTCGTCGTCAACGGGTCCGGGCACGTCCAAACCGATGGCGATGACATCCTCGGGCGTGCCGCCGTTCTCGGCCAGCAGGGCCTTGAGGCCGTTGGTAACCACGGCAAACGCAGCCTCGCTCACGATCTCGCCCGTGGGGATCTTGGTCACGGCGTCCAGCGAGCCCTCCGTGGAGAACAGACCCACCTTGATGCTGGTGCCACCGATGTCAATGCCCAAAACGCGGTCCATTCCTACCCCCTTCTGTGTGGGAGCCCGCATCCTGCAGGGCACCCCTTTCTTACTGACGTGTCACAGTATCGGTCAAAAAAGGGAGGGCATGTGGGGCGAAAGGCCTAATCGCATCGATAAGTGACGTAATCGGTCAATAACGACTACACTCGTTCATGTTCGACACTACCAGACCACTCCCACGGAGGTTCACATGAGCGACCTTGAAGCCACGCCCGCCGCGCAGGGCGGCACGCACCTTCGCATGCCCGGCACGCCCGACATGGCGTCACCAGCGGCCCTGATCAACCCCAAGGCAGACCTTGCCGCCCTCGACGACCTCGAGCGGCACCTGTATGCGCATCGCTACGCCCAGATCGGCATCGCGTGCTTCAACGGCTCCATCGACCCCGAGCGCGCGTCGCGCGACAGCGGCGAGGCGCTGGCCATCCTTGAGCAGGAGGACCACGAGCTGCTGTGCTCCGAGGCCACGGGTGCCATGCTCGACCGCCTGTCGGCCCATATCGAGCTTTTGAGCGACACCCAGCTTGCCCAGGTGAAGGTGCTGCGGCGCGACCGCGCCTCGCTCGTAAACGTGCCCGCCGACGATCAGGCGGCCTTCACGCGCCTCACCAACGAGGCCTACGAGGTGTGGCGCCGTGCGAAGGGAGCCGGCGACTGGGACTCGTTTGCCCCGTACCTCGACCGCATCGTGGCGTCGCTGCGCACCATCGCCCAGTGCAAGGATAGCGAGGCAGACCCGTACGACGTGTGGCTGGACGAGCATGAGCGCGGCACCAACCGGGCCTTCTACGACGACTTCTTTGCCCAGGTGAAGAACGTGGTCGTGCCGCTGCTGGCCGACGTGATGGCCTCGCGCAGGCGCGACGTGCGCCCGTACCTGGCGGGCAAGTTTGACGAGCAGCGCCAGTGGGCCCTCGCGCGCGACATCATGGACCTCGAGGGCCTTGACCCCAAGGGAACGCTGCTGGTTACCACCGAGCATCCCTACTCCGACGCCCTCACCACCAACTACGCCATCATCGCAAGCCACGTGCACGAGGACGACGTGCTGTCCAACGTGTACTCGATGCTGCACGAGGGAGGTCATGCGCTCTACGAGACCGGCGTGAACCCCTCGTTCAACTACACCTCGCTGAAGGGCGGCACCTCCAGCGGCATGCACGAGGCCCAGTCGCGCTTCTTCGAGAACTACGTGGGCCGCTCCGAGGAGTTTGCCCCGCACCTGCACGCCCTTCTGGCGAAGCACTTCCCCGGGCAGATGAACCGCGTGACGCCGCGTCAGCTGTTCCTGGCCGCCAACCGTGCCGAGCCAGGCTTCATCCGCACCGAGGCCGACGAGCTTACCTACCCGCTGCACGTGGTGATTCGCTACGAGATCGAGCAGCTGCTCATGTCGGGCGAGGCCAAGGCTGCCGACGTGCCTGGCATCTGGGCCGACCGCTATCACGCCTATCTGGGCCTCACCGTGCCCGACAACACCCGCGGCGCCCTGCAGGACATGCACTGGAGCCAGGGCAGCATCGGGTATTTCCCCACGTACGCGCTGGGCAGCGCCTTTGGCGCGCAGCTGCGCGACGCCATGATCCGCACGGGCCTTCCCTTCAGCGACCTGCTGGCCAAGGGCGACCTGGCCCCCATCCGCGAGTGGCTGCGGCTGCGCATCTGGCAGTACGGCCGCTCCAAGGACTCCGCCTCCCTGATAGAGGGCGCCTGCGGACAGCCGTTCTCGCCTACCTACTACACGGACTACCTGGTCGAGAAGTTCTCGGCGATTTACGGGCTGTAAGTCTTTCGGGGGCCTCCCCACCCCTCCTCCCTGCACGTCCTCGCCGCAAAGGACGCGGCTGCGGGATGTGCTGGGAGAAGGGGTGGGAAGGCCCTCTCGTAGTCAAACGTGTGAGTTGTGATCGACCAGGTAGGCCGGGTAGTCGGAGCTCGAAACCGGGCTGTCCGCGGCTTGTGCGTGGAAGAAGATGGTGCGGTTGCGCCTTTGGCGCAACCGCGTTTTGTGGAGGGACGTATGCGGGCGGTTTTGCAGAGGGTTGTTGAGGCTTCGGTGCGTGTTGACGGCGCGGTGGTGGGGTCGTGCGGGAAGGGGTTTGCCATCCTGCTGGGCGTGGGGCCCACCGACACCGAGGAGGTGGCCGCGCGACTCTGGAACAAGGTGCGCAACCTGCGCGTCTTCGAGGACGAGCACGGCAAGATGAACCGCTCGCTGCTTGACGTGGGCGGCGAGGTGCTGGTGGTGTCGCAGTTCACGCTGTATGCCGACTGCCGGCGCGGCAACCGCCCCTCCTTCACCGACGCGGCCTCTCCCGAGCTGGGCAATCGCCTCTACGAGCACTTCTGCAGCCTGGCAACCGCCGAGGTGCCCTGCGGCCGAGGCGTGTTTGGTGCCGACATGCAGGTGTCGCTGGTCAACGACGGGCCCGTCACCATCTGGCTAGACACCGACGAGCTGTCGCGCAGCAGGAGGTCATCCTAGGAAAGCCCGAGGAGTCTCCCCGACGTCGCACATTGTGTTTCGTGATGCTAAAACCGCTTCACTTTTCCTTCACATGTGGTAGGGTAGTTAGCGTACCACCCGTCCGACGAAAGGAGCGCACATGAGCAAGTACATGGACGAGTTCAAGGAGTTCATTGCCAAGGGCAACGTCATGGACATGGCAGTCGGCGTCATCATCGGCGGCGCCTTCACGGCCATCGTCACGTCGCTCACCGACAATATCATCAACCCGCTGATCACCTTCATCACCGGTGGCGGCACCGACATGACGGGTGCGCTCGTCGTTCCGGGCACCGACATCGACTTCGGCGCCTTCCTGAGCGCCATCATCAACTTCCTGATCGTGGCCTTCATCGTGTTCAACCTGGTCAAGTTCGTCAACGGCTTCAAGGCCACCCTGGTTGGCGAGGAGCCCGAGCCCGAGCCTGTGCCGGTGTGCCCGCACTGCCTCGAGGAGGTCAAGGAGGGTGCCACTCGCTGCCCGCACTGCGCAGGCGAGATTCCCGGTGGCGCCAAGATTCCCCTTGCCTAGGTTTTGGTAACGCAGCAACACGTCCCATCACGAAGGGGGCGGTCCCGAGGGACCGCCCCCTTTTTACGTGGTCGTACCACGGGGGGCTACCCCCATGGCAGGGCTGCCACCGGGGGCTACCCCCCCATGGCAGGTACACCCCCTACAGCTCGCCGGCCGCCAACAGGTCGCGCACCTCGAAGAGGTCCTTGCACTCGCGGGTGTACAGCGCGCGGATCTCGTCGGTGGGGGCGATCATGTCGGGCACCATCACCGTCACGAAGCCGCCTGCCGCACCGGCGCGCACGCCGTTCAGGCTGTCCTCCAGCACCAGCGTGCGGGCGGGATTGGTGCCCATGCGCTCGGCCGACACCAGGAACACCTGCGGGTCGGGCTTGGGCCGATCGACATCCTCGCCGGACACGATGTAGGTGAAGTAGTCGCGCACCTTGCCGTTGGCCAGGTCCATCTCGATGATGTCGTGCGGACTGGACGACGCCACGGCCATCGGCAGGTCGTGCTCGGCAAGGAAGGCAAGCAGCTCGTCGAGGCCGGGCTTCTTCACCACGCCCCTCGTGAGCATCTCGTGCACCTCCTCCTTCATGCGCGCCCAGATGGCCGGCGCGTCGGCGTCCTCCCCAAGGAATGAGCGCATGATGCGGTACGAGACCTCACCCGACGAGCCGCGCATGGCGTCCGGCAGCGCAGGTGGCACCTCGGGGAAGCCAAACTCCGGCAGCACGACGTACCACGCGTCCGTCCAGAGCGGCTCGGTGTCGAACATCAGCCCGTCCATGTCAAAGATGACGCCCTCTATCATGTGTCCTCCCCATCCCATTTCGTTTGCCTTAGCTGCAGATGATACCCTGCGCATCCCGCCTTGCGGTATCGTAGGGGCCAAGCAATCGAGGGAGGGCGCAAATGGGGCTGCTAGAGGGACGGTTTGGCCAGATGCCCGATCCGTCCGACCACGCCGACGTGCGCACGATGTTCGGACGTACGCAGGTGTACGACGTTGAGGACGACGAGGGCAACGTCCTGCGTGTGCTTGACGTGGCGGGCACCTGGCAGTCGGCAAGCTACGTGGACGAGCGCTGGGCCGACCTTGCCTTCGAGTACCATCGCGTGTTCGACCGCGCGCTTGGCATGCCCACGCCCGTCAGGCGTGCCCTCATGCTGGGCGGCGGGGCCCTCTCCTACCCCAAGCACATGGTGGTGGCATGCCCGCAGGCACAGCTGGACGTGGTGGAGGTCGACCCGCAGGTGGTCGCGCTTGCCGAGCGATGGTTCCTCGTTGACCGTCTTGACCAGGTGCAGCGCAGCCGCCTGAACGTGGTCTGCGACGACGCCGTCGCGTTCCTGCGCGCAGCGGCCCAGAATGGCGAGCGCTATGACCTCGTGGTCAACGACCTCTTCGCCGCCGAGCGGCCCACCAGGGAGCTGATGTCGCCCGAGGGCCTGGGCCTGGTGCGCGAGGTGCTGCATCCAGAGGGCATCTACGTGGCCAACGTGGTGTCGGCGCTCAAGGGCATGAAGGCGCGCCCCCTTCGCAAGGTGAAGGAGGCGCTCGGTTTGGTGTTCTCGCAGGTCGAGGTGGTCTCTCTTGGAGCCGACCAGCCGCGCGTGCCCGACAACAACGTGGTATTTGCCACCAACGGGGCCTACTCGCTTGCCGAGGCGCTCCTTCCCTCGTCGTCCGGTGCATCCTGATCCTGCCCGCCGCGCGAGCCGGGCAGGCGCCCCGCTCGGCGAAGCGCCTGCCGCAAGATCCACTCAACCTGCCCGTTGGCGCTGCGCATGTCGTCTGCCGCCCACCGCTCGACGGCGGCCCAGACCTCAGGGTCTATGCGCAGCGGATACTGTTTGCGGGCGGCCATGCGGTACCTCCTAGCGGGGCTACTGGTACAGCGAGCCGGTGTTCACCACAGGCTGGGCCTCGGAGTCGCCGCACAGCACCACCATGAGGTTGGAGGCCATCACGGCCTTGCGGTCGTCGTCGAAGTCGACCACGCCGCCCTCGGAGAGCTGGGACAACGCCATGTCCACCATCGACACCGCGCCCTCCACGATCTTCTTGCGGGCCGCGATGATGGCCTCGGCCTGCTGGCGCCGCAGCATGGCCTGGGCGATCTCCTGCGCGTAGGCCAGGTGCGTGAGGCGCGCGTCCAGGATGTCGACGCCCGCGATCTCAAGCCTGCGGTCAAGCTCGACCTTCAGCGCCTCGGAGACCTCCTCGATGTTGGTGCGCAGCGTGATGGTGCTGGCGGCACCCTCGCTGGTGTCGTCGTCCTCCATGTGGTCGTACGCATAGAGACTTGCCACGTGGCGCAGCGCCGTCTCGGTGATCATCTCGACGTAGCTCTCGTAGTCGTCCACGTCGAAGATGGCCTTCGCGGTGTCCACCACGCGCCACACGATGACGGTGGCAATCTCGATGGGGTTGCCCATCTTGTCGTTCACCTTGATGCGCTCGCCGTTGTAGGTGCGTGCGCGGGTGCTGATCTTGGAGCCATGCTTGTGGCCGCCCAGCCTCACCTCGACGCCGCCCTCGCCCGCCTTCACGGCAGACTCGGTGCCCGCATCGCTCGGGGCGCCCAGGTTGCGGGAGTAGAACGGGTTGGCCCAGCGCAGGCCCTCGTCGCGCACGGTGCCCACGTACTTGCCAAACAGCACGCACACGCGCGCCTGACCCGGCTGCAGCGTGAAGAACCCGCAGCTGCAGATGATGGAGGCTGTCATGACAACGGTGGCCAGCAGCATGACCAGCAGGCCCCTGCCCACCGACTCGCCCGCCAGCATGAAGGTGGACGCCACGTACAGGGCGACGCTTGCCAGGTACCCCAGCACCACGACCCCAAGCATGACCCAGCCGCTTGCGGCGTACGCTCGCTTCTCAACGCTCATCGTACAGTCCTTTCTTGGCGACAGGCGGCCAAACCCCTTGGCCGGACATCCAGCGCCGCGTCAATCCCTTCGTGATTGACTGAAAGCATTCTGATATCAGGTTGGTTTCTTGTCAAGTGATACGTTGCGCAAGCGTGGAGACGCCCGCACAAGGGCGGGTCCGCCCGTTCGGCCGACCCCGCCCTTGGCTATTCCCTGCCCCGGCCACGCATGGCAAGGCCGGCCTCAGTAGCGGTTATGCACCCGCTCGGCAAAGCCGTCCAGCGCGTCGATGGCCAGCAGCGTGCCGTCGTCCAGCACCACCGTGCCGCTAAAGGTGCCAAACACCTGGTGCTGGTCGCTCATCACGAGGTGCGCGACGTCGATGAGGTCGTTGCGGTCGACCAGCGGCGTGAAGGTAAGATCCACGCGTCCCTCGTCGTCGGTGAAGTGCCACGGCTCGAGGTAGCGGTAGGTGCCGTCTGCGTCCTGCGGAATGCCAAAGTCAAGGCGGCCCAGCTTGTGCGCCACGCCGTCCACGAACAGCATGTTCTCGCTGGCCGCCGAGGTGTCGCCAAACCCGTAGCCTAGGTTGAAACCCAGCACCTTGCCGGCCTGATGGCCCATCGCGGCGCTCCAGAACCAGGTGTTGTCGTAGGTCCACACGCCACGGCCCCAGTCAAGCAGGCCAAGCGCCTCGCTGCCGTCAAACTCGTGCACCAGCTCGCCGCGCCGAAAGCCGCCACGCGCCCGCATGCCCACAATCTTGCGGTTGTAGTAAAAGGCCGTCGGGTCCTCGGCCCAGGGCGTCACGATCACCATCGAGTCCTGGGGCTCCTTGTCTAGCAGCAGCTCGGCCTCGAAGCCGTCGTGCCCGCCAAAGTGGTCCATCCAAAACGACAGCCTGCGCCCGCCCGCAACGTGGGCAAACGACACGCGGCAATGCCGGTTGTGCCAGCTTATGTCGCCCTCCTCCGAGCTTGCGGGCACCCCCATGCGCCCCGCGGGAGCCAGCACCAGCTCGCTCTCGGTGATGGATGAGCGGTTGGCAAGGTCGATGACCGCAGCCGACACCAGCCCGATGTAGCCCAGGTCGGAGAAGGTGAGCGCCACGGCGTAGGTGCCATCCGACACCAGGTAGTAATCCCAGTCCTTGATGCGCCACCACGGGGCCGTGATGCGGTCGTGCGAGTAGTCAAACGGCGGGCGCAGGGCATAGCCGGGCTCTCGAAGCTCCCCCTCGGCATTGAGCAGCGCACCTGAGCCAGTGATGAGATGGTTTGACATGGCAGTCCCCTCTCGCGCGTGGGCCGGGATGTACGACATGCTGCCATCGTACGCCTGACCAGCGGGTTTGCCCATTGGCGGCCCGCGTCACTCGGCAGGCGGGCGAAGGGGCACAGCCTGCGTCGGGCTAACCGCGGTACGGGGACAGGGCAGGTGAGATCGGTCGTGCGGCAGGCCTTGCGGGCCTCAGTCCACGCGGTCAAGCCACCTGTCGCGCAGCAGGCGCACCAAAAAGAGCGCGCCGCGCACGCACAGCTCGAACGCCATGGCTGCCCACACGCCCGGCAGGCCCCAGACCGGTGCCAGCACCGCCATCAGCGTGATGCGCACGCCCCACATCGAGGCCAGCGAGATGATGCTGGGAACCAGCGTGTCGCCCGCTCCGCGCAGGGCCCCGGCCACCACCATCGAGGCCGCAAAGAGGGGTTCGGCGAAGGCCTCGATGCGCAGCACCTGGGCGCCAAGGGCGCGCACCGCGACATCGGGGGTGAGCATGGCCATGATCTGCGGGGCCAGCACGAACATGACCACGCCGGAGGCTGTCATCACCAGCATGCCCAGCACCGTGGCCAGGCGTGCGAACGACCGCGCAAGGTCGCGACGGCGGGCGCCCACTACCTGCCCCACGATGGTGGTGGCAGCCGTCTCGATGCCGTAGCCGGGCATGTAGCACACGGCCTCGGCCGTGATGGCCAGCGAGTTGGCGGCCACGGCCACCACGCCCAAGGGCGCCACGATGGCCGTGCAGGCAACGTAGGCCGAGCTGGTTACCACACGCTCCAACAGCATGGGCCAAGACACCGCCCACGCCGGCCGCATCGTCGAGGCCGCCGGCAGCCAGGTGCCGCGCTCCCGAAACGCCAGTCGCTCGGACCGCAGGCAGGCGCACCACAGCAGCAGCGCGGCCGTCACCGTCTGGGCGCACAGCGTGCCCAGAGCCGCACCGACCACCCCAAGGTTCAGTCCCGGCACGGGCAACGTGACGGGGCCCAACCCAATGCCTTCGGGCCCGCTTAGGAACACCGCGTTGAAGCACACGTCCAGCACGCACGACAGCACGTTGAGCGCCGACGGGGTGCGCATGTCGCCGCTGCACTGCAGCATACCCGTGCCCAGGCGCGCCAACGCGAGCGGTACGATGGCGCACGAGCACACCAGGAAGTAGCGCGAGGCGTCGGCATGCAGCTGGGTGTCGGCGCCAAGCCAAGCGGGCACGCGGCTCGACACAGCCACTCCGCCCACGGCAAGCGCGATGCCTATGCCCAGCATCACCACGATGGCCTGCCTAAACACGTTGCGCGCGTCCTCGTCGCGCCCTGCGCCAACCAGCTGGGCAACCTGCACCGTAAAGCCGGCAGCCATGCAGCCGGCAAGGCCGTCCAGCAGCCAGATGGTCGACTCCACGATGCCGATGGACGCGGTGGCGTGGGCGCCTAGGCTTCCCACCATGGCAGCGTCGATGTACTGCATGAGCGTGGTGGAGAGCTCGGCCAGGATGGCTGGCGCGCTCATCGCGAGCACCATCCAGGCCATCTCGCCGCGCGTGGGCGTATGGCCCGCGCGCAACGAGTCTATGTCAAGTGCCGAAGCCGCCACGTTCCTCCCACCAGTTGACAAGGGCACAGTATAGCCCAGGACCGGCGGAATGGACCATGTTCGGCTTGGGACCACACAGCTTGGGACGACCTGGCGAGACTCCCCCGCAATTTGCAACAACCAGCGCGACATTTGGCCCCGTGGATGTTGGAAAACGCGTAGGGGACCGTGCTGCGCCAAGCGCGAGTGTACATTTAATTTGAGTTATTCGGGCTCTCGAAAACGGAGTCCAAATAAATGAAATTAAATGTACACTCCGGATTGGGCGCCGAGGCGGATTCGGGCAGGTTTGCGGGACAACGCACCCGCACGGGGTGAGCTGTTGCACGTATGGGCAGGTTTGCGGGACAACGCACCCGCTTGGGGTGAGCTGTCGCACGTTTGGGCGCCCCAGCGTGACAACGCACCCGCGTGGGGTGAGCTGTCGCACGTTCGGGCGGGTTTGCGGGACAACGCACCCGCGTGGGGTGAGCTGTCGCACGTATGGGCAGGTTTGCGGGACAACGCACCCGCATGGGGTGAGCTGTCGCGCGTTTGGGCAGGTTTGCGAGACAACGCACCCGCTTGGGGTGAGTTGTTGCACGCCGGGGCAGGTTTGCGGGACAACGCACCCGTACGGGGTGATTTGTCGCACGCCGGGGCCCCTTTGCGGGACAACACACCCGCACGGGGTGTGTTGCTGCACGTCTGGGCGCCCCAGCGGGACAACGCACCCGCTTGGAGTGAGTTGTTGCACGCCGGGGCGCCCCGGCGGGACAACGCACCTCGCGCGCTACGCGCCGTGCACCTTCTTACGACTTGCGACGCTCGGACGGGCTGACCCACGCCAACGGGTAGATGGCCCCGGCGGGGCATACGCCCATGCACACCTTGCAGCCCACGCACTTGGACACGTCGATATGCGCCACGTTGTCCACCACCTCAATGCAGTGCTGCGGGCACACCTTCACGCAGCGCTTGCATCCCAGGCAGGTGTTGGCGCAGGCATCCTTGGCCCGCTTGCCCGTCAGCGTGTTGTGGCACAGCACGAAAGACACCTCGGCCACGTCGCTCTTCTCCACCAGGCTGATCAGGTGCCTCGGGCAAATGGTGGTGCACAGCCCGCACCCGATGCACACGGCGGGGTCCACCACGGCCACGTCGTTCTTGTTGAGCGTGATGGCTCCATATGGGCAGGTGGCCATGCAGTCGCCGTAGCCGATGCACCCATCGGTGCACCCGTCGGATAGGTGCCCCATCGTGGCATAGGTGCGGCAGCTGTGGGCTCCGTGGTACACGGCCCGCTCCTGCAGCACCACGCGGTCGGCCGTGCCACGGCAGGCCACGATGGCCCGCTTCACCACCACGTCGCCGGCATCCACGCCCAGGTAGGCGGCAAGACGCTTGGCTGCGTCGGGGCCGCCCGGGCCGCACGAGTTTACCGGCGCCCCGTCAAGCATCGCCCTTGCGTAGCCCTCGCAGCCTGGGTACCCGCACGAGCCGCAGTTTGCGCCGGGCAGCATGGCCACCACCTCGCCCAGACGCTCGTCCTCCTGCACGGCCAGGGCCTTCGAGGCGCTCACCAGCACCACCGAGCCCACCAACCCGATGGCCGAAAGCAGCAGCACGGAAAGTACGACCGAGTTCATGCCGCCTCCCTCCTACGCGCCAAACAGGTGGTCGATGACGCCCGAGAACCCCATGAAGCTCATGGCCGTGATGGCGGCCGAGATGAGGGTGATGGGCATGCCGCGAAACGCCTCGGGGGGCTCGGCTTCCTCCACACGTCGCCGCACGCCGCAAAACAGGACCATGGCCAGCAGGAACCCCAGGCCGGCGCCAAGGCCCGCCACGAGCGCCTCGGGATAGGTGTAGCCCTCGTCCACGGTGAGGATGGCCACGCCCAGCACCGCGCAGTTTGTGGTGATGAGCGGCAGGAACACGCCCAGCGCCGCATGCAGCGAGGGCAGGTAGCGGCGCATGGCCATCTCCAGCAGCTGCACCAGCGTGGCGATGACCAGGATGAAGGCGATAGTCTGCAGGTAGTCAAGGCCCCAGGCAACAAGCAGCTGCTGGATGGGCCAGGTGACGGCGATGGCCAGCACCATCACCAGCGTGACGGCCGCCCCCATGCCCACGGCTGAGTCAAGCTTGCGCGACACGCCCAGGAAGGGGCAAATGCCCAGGAACTTTACCAGCACGAAGTTGTTCACCAAGATCATGCTGAAGAGTATCGATGCGTATTGCGCCATCACTCGTCACGCTCCTCGCGCTCGCGCCTGGCCGCCTCGACCGCGGCCTCGAGCATCTCCACGAACTCGTCCTTGGCGCACGCCTCATTGGTTGGGTCGCCGATGCCGCAGTTGATGGGGCACGCGGCGCACAGGCTGGCCGACGGGCCGGCAGCTCGGCGCACCACCTTGTGCCGATGGCGCGGGTGCTGCTCCAGCCACACCGACGCCGCAATCAGCACGCCCAGGACGGCGAAGCCGCCCGCAGGCATCACCATGATGATCATGGGCTCGACGAAGGGCGGCAGCACGCGCACGCCCAGGAAGGTGCCCGCGCCAAGCACCTCGCGGATGGCCGACATCAGCGTGAGCGTTGCCGTAAATCCCAGGCCCATGCCCGCGCCGTCGGCCGCCGCCAGCAGCGGCCCGTGCTTGGAGGCAAACATCTCGGCACGCCCCAGCACGATGCAGTTGACCACAATGAGGGGCAGGTAGATGCCCAGTGCCTCGTCAAGGGCAGGCAGGTAGGCCTTCACCAGCATCATGGTAAGCGTGACGAAGCTCGCGATGATGGTGATGAAGGCCGGGATGCGCACGGTCTTGGGTATGACCCGGCGCAGGCACGACACCACCACGCCCGAGCACACCAGCACGAAGGTGGTGGCCATGCCCATGCCAAGGCCGTTGGTGACGGCGGTGGTCACGGCGAGCGTCGGGCACAGGCCCAGCATCTGCCGCAGGGCGGGGTTGTCCTCAAGCAGTCCCTTGGAGAAGGCCTGCGAGAGCGTGGGCTCGTCAGCCACGTTGGTTGCGACAGCCATCAGCGCACCTCCTCGTATGCCTCGACCGCGATGTTGAATGCCGCGAGCGCCGCCTTCGACGAGATGGTGGCGCCGCTGATGAGGTCGACGTCGCCCGCCTCCAGATGGGACGCCCCCAGCCCCACGTACTGCCCGATGTAGGACTCGTTGGCAATCTTGGTGCCCAGGCCCGGCGTCTCCTCGTTTGCCATCGTGGTAATGGCGAGCACGGCACCGTCGGGGCCGAAGGCCACGGCAATGGGCACCTGGCCACCGTAGCCCTTGGACTGTGCCACGATGACGTGTGCCAGCGTTGCACCCGTCTGGTCACGCGCCACAAGTGCCGCCGTACAGCCCGCCACGTCGCACTCCAGCGGCTCGAACGAGCTGGCCTCGGGCACGAGCGCGGCGTAGGTCTGCTGCGCCTTTGCCTCGGCATTGGCCAGGGCGACCGGCTCGGTAACCATGTGCACCACGCCGAGCAGCAGGCCCGACACCAAGCAGATGGTCACCAGCACCACCGCAGGCCAAGCCGCGGAGAGCGTGGAGGCCACAGCCTTGTCGCTACTCATGGGCCTTCCCTCCCCTCATGCGGCGCCGCTCCGCCATGATCTCCTCGCCGCCCACGGGCACGTTGGGCGTGAGCTGGTCGATGTAGGGAACCAGCAGGTTCATGAACAGGATGGAGAAGGCCACGCCCTCGTTGAGGTTGCCGTAGAAGCGGATGAGGCACGTGATGATGCCGCAGCCCACGCCATAGACGAACTTGCCGCGCTTGGTGGCGGGGCAGGTGCTGTAGTCGGTGGCCATGTAGATGGCGCCCAGCATGAGGCCACCCGAGAAGAGCTGCGCAAGCACGTCGTGGCCGGTCAGCAGGCTAAGGATGGCAACGGTGCCCACATAGGCTGTGGGTATGTGCCACGTGATGACCGGGCGGTACAGCAGGAAGAACATGCCCAGGATGAGCGCGGCGGCGCTGGTCTCGCCCAACACGCCGGCATGCTGGCCCAAGAAGAGCTCCGCGAGGGTGGCGGGCGCCGCCGCAGGCGAAAGCGGCGTGGCGGAGCTCACGAGGTCGGGGGCAAGCCCAAGCGGAAGCACCTGGTTGGCCGGCACGAACGTGGTCATGGCCACCGGGAACGCCACGGCCAGGAAGATGCGCCCCACGATGGCGGGGTTGGCGAAGTTCTTGCCAAGGCCGCCAAACAGCTCCTTGGTCATGATGATGGCCACGAACGCGCCAATCACCACCATGTACAGCGGCAGCGTGGACGGCACGTTGAAGGCCAGAAGCAGCCCCGTGACCGCGGCGGAGAGGTCACCGATGGTGTTGGGCTGGTTGCGCCAGCGGCACCACAGGTACTCGAAGAGCACGCAGCTGCCCACCGAGGTGGCGATGACCAGCGCCGCACGCACGCCAAAGAACGCGACGGCCGCGATGGTTGCCGGGATGAGGGCCACCAGCACGTCGCGCATGATGATGTGGGTGGTCACGGCGCTGGAGATCTGCGGCGCAGGTCGTAGCACCAGCGGGTTCTTGACGGCGCCTTCCTGCGGGGTGGCGTCAGGCGCGGGGCGCGGGGTGGTCTGCTCGTCAGCCATGCTATCGCCTCCCCTTCGCCTTGCGCTGCTCGGCGCGAAGCATGGCGCACGCGAGATGGGTAGACTGCACCAGCGGCTGCTTGGACGGGCACACGTACGAGCAGGTCCCGCACTCAACGCAGAGGTCGGCCATCAGGCGGTCGAGGGCGGCCACGTCGCGGGCCACGTAGGCCTTGTGTATGTCGATGGGCGACAGGCGGATGGGACAGTGGTCGATGCACCGGCTGCACTTGATGCAGGCTGTCTGCCGCGGCACCACCGGGCCGTTCACGCCAAAGGCAAGCAGGCCGCAGTTCTGGCGCACGATGGGCACGTCCAGCTCCACCTGCGTGGTGCCCATCATGGGCCCGCCTATGATGACCTTGCGCGGGCCGGGTGCACAGCCGCAGTATTCCAGGATCTCGGAGATGGGGGTGCCCACCAGCACCTCGAGGTTCTGCGGGCGCGCGATAGCGTCGCCCATCACGGTAAGGCGCCGCTTGGTAAGCGGCATGCCCGTGCGCAGGAAGCGCCCGATCTCGGACATCGTGGTCACGTTGAACAGCAGCGCGCCCACGTCGGTGAGGTGGCCGCCACGCGGCACCGAGCGCCCCGTCACGTTGCGCAGGATGACGCGGCTGGCGCCCTGCGGATAGCGCGCGGGAAGCACGAACACGTCGATGCGAGGGTCGTCCGCCGACAGCTCGCGCAGCAGTTCGATGGCTTTGGGCTTGTTGTCCTCGATGCAGATGAGCGAGCGGGGTATCCCGGACAGGTCCAGGCAGGTCTTGATGCCCTCCAGGATGGTGTCGGGGTGCTCGATCATCTCGCGGTAGTCGGTGGAGAGATAGGGCTCGCACTCGGCGGCGTTAACCAGCCATGTGTCGATGGTGCTGAGGTCGGCGTCCATCTTGAGCCAGGCGGGAAACCCTGCGCCGCCAAGGCCCACGATGCCGCTGCGCTTCACGGCCTGCACCAAGCTGGCGTAGTCGCTTATCTCGGGCTTTACCACCGACTCGTGTACCGTCTGCTCGCCGTCTGGCTCGATGACCAGCGCCTCGTCCGACCTGCCGTCGGAGTAGTGGATCTGCCGGATGTCCCGCACGGTACCCGACACCGGCGAGAAGATGTCACAGGTCATGCGCGCATCGGAGTGGCCCACCAGCTGGCCCACCTCCACATGCGTCCTGCGCTTTACCTGCGGAACGCATGGTGCCCCCACGTGCTGCTGCATGGGCAGCACGATCTGCTTGGGCAGGGGCATCACGGTTGTAGGCATCTCGGCCGTCAGTTTGTTGTGCGGTATGTAGATGCCCCGCAGCTCAACGGGGCGTTTGCCAGCACGAACGCCTCCCCCAAAGCGTTTCATGTCCCTCCCAGTGAAGACCTGTTTCCCCTTGCGGGGAGCTTGCCGAACATCATCCATCTTACCTACTTGGAGGGAGCTTGCCAGCCAGCCTTAGGGCAAGCGGCTGCCACGGTTGCCGCAATGGGACGTCGCAGGACGACGGGACCTGGCAACGTGCCAAGGGTGGTCGGCGGTCGCGGATGGGTTCTCCCGGGGTTTGACTGTACATATCCAGTCAAACAGGGTGACGTCGGTCGTCCCAACCGGGTTCCCTCGGGTTTGACTGTATATATCCAGTCAAACCGGACAACAAGGGACCCAGACGACAAAACACCCCAGATTCGACTGCCTTCAAGCAGTCAAACCTGGGGTGTCGGTCTCGTGGTTGGAACCCGAGTTGACGGCTGCCCGCGCCTATGCCTTCTGCAGGTGGAACGCCAGCGCGCCGATGAGGTTGGCCTCGTTGCCGTACTTGCAGGTCACGATCTCGGGCTTGGAGAACGGCAGGTACGGATGAATCTCGAACAGCTTGTCCACCGCGTCACGCACGAGCGTGGTGGTCTCGGGACGGGCCGAGATGCCACCGCCGATGGCATAGCGCTGCAGGTCAAGCACGGCCTGCAGGGTGATGATGCCCGAGGACGCCCACACGGCATACTCGTCCATGATGGCCTTCGCGTCGGGGTCGCCCGCCTCGTAGGCGTCGAACAGCATGATGCCGTCGGCATTTGCCAGACCCTTGGCCAGGCCAAACTTGGGCACGATGGCGCCCGCGGCAATCTTTCCGGCCCAGATGGCGCTGCCCGCCTTGCCCTCGTGGATCGCGGGATAATCGGCCACCAGCCAGGAGAGCTCGCCCGCGCCGCCGGAGACGCCCATCCACACCTTGCGGTTAAGCACGATGCCGCCGCCCACGCCGGTGCCCAGCACCAGCACGGCACCGGAATCGACGTCGGACAGGGCGCCCGACCAGCTCTCGGCGATGGCCGCACACTTGCCGTCGTTGGCGATGGTGCAGGGCTTGCCAAACACCGCGCCGTACTTCTCGGCCGCAGGATAGTCGTGCAGCCACGTGAACGCACCGCCCGTGAACGCCCAGCCCTTGGCGGTGTCAATGCGGCCCGGCATCGAGATGGCCACGCCCTCGTAGTCATACGCCGACACGGCCTCGCGCACGTCGGCCAGCGACGCAAGCATGAGCTCCTCGCTCGACGTGTTGGCGGGCACCTTGCCCTGCGCCAGGAAGGCCGCGTCCTCGTCCATGATTGCGTACTTGATGAACGTGCCGCCGATATCCAGAACCAGATACTGCTTAGCCATGGTTGCTCCCCTCTCGTGCTACACAGACACCAACGGTTATACGGCATCGCCCAAGTCGGAAGGCCCACGCATCCACAGGCGGTCAGATGCGGCGGCAAAGCCATTCCGAGGGGTCACATTTGCGTTGTTGGGGATTGCCGGGCCCGCTGCGACGAGAGGACGGTGGCCGAAGGTGGTGCTAGGCCCCTCACCCGTGCATGCGCAGCGAAAAGTCGGCCAGGGCCGCGCCCACGCTGGGCAGCACGGACACTGCCGCATCGCGAACCTCGGCTGGCGACGAGGGGAAGGTGTAGCCCACGTCGGCCGCTCGCAGCATGGGGATGTCGTTGTACGAGTCGCCCATCGCAGCCATGGCCCGCACGCCCAGCTCGCGGCGCACCACCTCAAGGCCCGTCGCCTTCGAGCACCCCGCACTTACCACGTCCACGCTCTTCCCGTTTTGGTACGCAGTAGCCACCGAGCCAAAGTCGCAGTTGATGCGCGAAGCCAAGCCGCTCGCGGCATCCAGGGTAAGCATGCGGAAGGCCACCCCGTAGATGGGATCAGGAATCATCGAGAACCGGCGCACCACGTTGAACGTGCCGCGGCTGCGGCGAACCAGGGACACCGGCGAGGTGGTCCAGTACTCGTTGCCCGCCACAAGAAAGAGGCCCAGAGCGCGCAGGCGGAACCTGCCGACGATCTCGGCGGCCACGTCGCGGGGCATGCGCCGCTCCCATATCACTTCGCGCTGCGCATCCAGCACCAGCGCGCCGCTCATCAGGATGACGAAGTCAAGGGGAAGGCGGTCCTTGAGCGATGCCGCGAGGCCTCGGCGCGTCCTGCCGGTGTTGAGGCCAAAGAGGCCACCCTCCTCGCGGAAGCGATCCACTGCCGCACGGTCCTGCACGCTCGGGATGCCCGGCCCGTGCACAAGCGTACCGTCATAGTCGCTGGCAAAGCACAGCTGGCCGGCCATGGGCTTCTCCCCCGTTCTTTCAGCGTTGTTCAGTTCGCGTTCTGCGCATGGCTGGCCATGCGCTCAGGTATCATAGCCTATCGGATTGACAAGGGGGATGCATGCAGCAACTAAAGGACAAGGTATATAGTGCCCTGGCTAAAGCTGGCATCGACGCCTCATCCTGGCCCCTCATGGTCATCCCCATCACCATCCTTTGGTTCGAGCTCATATTCAAGGGCACCACGACGGGCTTTTCCTGGCCCCAGACGGCCTACATAGCGCTGCTGGCGCTGGCAATGGGAGCCGTGGGCACCGTGCTCACGTCGCTGTCGAGGCTCCCCAAGGTAAACCAGTGGCTGCGCTTCGCGCTGCTGCTGGTGGTGGGCGTGTCTTTTGGGATCGAGTACTTCGTGTACTGCGAGTTCAAGATGTTCTACGACCTGGTAACCGTCACCTCGGGCGCCGGCCATGCGGCAAGCGGCTTCTCCGACCAGATTGCCATGCTGGTGTTCACCCCGTCGGGCATCGCGCATGTGGTGGCCTTCCTAGCGCCAGCCGCGCTGTACGGCTTCTGGCTGAGGCGGCACGACCCGGGCGCGCGCATCGCAATCCCCCAGCTGGCCACCGTGGGAGCCGTTGCCGCAACCTGCTGCCTTGTGGTGGCGGCCTCGGCGTCGGGAAGCCCGCTGGGCAGGGCGTTCACCGACCGCTACAGCTTCCAGACCGTCGTCGAGGGCTTCGGGCTGCTTCCGGGCGTGGGCAAGGAGCTGCAGGCATCGCTGCTTGACAGCGGAGAGGCCACCTTCTCCACCGACCAGCCGTCGCGCTCCGCAGGCGTGGCGACGGACGCCACCAGCGCGGAGGCCGACGCCACGGCCAACGCCACGGCCGACAAGGCCGACGCGGAGGCTAGTGACTCCAAGGCCGAGGGCACCAAGGCAGACGACTCCACGGCCGACACCAGCTCGAAGGCCGACGACGCCGGCTCCGCATCCGTCAGCGACAAGAAGGCCGCCAGCACCCCCGCCAAGCAGGAGCAGCCCGTCGTGCTGGACATCGACTTCGCCAAGCTTGCTGCCACCACCGACGGCACCTGGGCCTCGCTCGACCGCTACGTGGCCGCCCAGACCCCCAGCCACACCAACTCGATGACCGGGCGCTTCGAGGGCTACAACCTCGTGTTCATCTCGGGAGAGGCCTTCAGCGCCGAGGCAATCCGCGAGGACGTGACCCCCACCCTGTACCGCATGGCCACCAAGGGCATCCAGTTCACCGACTACTACCAGTTTGCCAGCGCAGGCACCACCGGCGGCGAGTACGAGAACATCTTTGGCATGCTTCCCACCGACGGCGGCGGGTCGGTCATCGACACGGCCACGCACAACAACTACCTCACCATGGGCTGGGCGCTCAACGCCAAGGGCTACGACGGCTGGGCGTTCCACAACAACGACTACACCTACTACAGCCGCGACCTCACCCACAACCAGCTGGGCTACAACCACGGCTACATGGGCTATGGCAACGGCATGGAGCAGTGGGTGCAGCTGCAGTGGCCCGAGAGCGACCTCGAGATGGTGAAGGGCACCTGGGAGAACCTCTACGGCGAGTATGGCGACGAGGACCACCCCTTCAACGTGTACTACATGTCGGTGAGCGGGCATGGCGTGTACGGGCTGGGCAGCAATGACATGTCGGCCAAGTGGTGGGACGAGGTGGCCGACCTGCCCTACTCCGAGCCCGTGAAGGCCTATATCGCCAGCAACATCGACCTCGACCGCGCCATGGAGTACCTCATCGGCCAGTTGGAGGAACGAGGCATCGCCGACCGCACGGTCATCGTGATCGGGGCCGACCACTTCCCCTATGGCCTTGACGGCGATGGCTACCTAGGCCAGCTCCCCTACCTCTCCGAGCTGTACGGCTACAACGTGACCAATCTGATGCAGCGTGACCACAACCGCCTCATCATGTGGTGCGGCGACCTCGAGGACGACAAGCCCATCGTGGTGAGCTCGCCCACGTCCAGCCTGGACATCCTGCCCACGCTGCTCAACCTCTTTGGGCTTGAGTGGGACTCGCGGCTGCTACCCGGGCGCGACGTGTTCGGCGACCGCGACGCCCTCGCGTTCAACCTCAACTACGACTGGAAGACCGACCTGGGCACCTACTTCGCCAGCTACGACACGTTCGAGCCCGCCGAGGGCGCCATTGTGCCCGACGGCTACGTGGAGGCCATGAACGTAGTCGTGGACGACAAGGTGCGCTACTGCGAGGCGGTGCTGGACACCGACTACTTCCGCCACGTGTTCGGCGATCCCGAGGACGTGGAGGCCATGAACGCCGCTGGCAAGGCCGCGCGCGAGGCCGAGGAGGCCGACGAGGAGGAGCTTGAGGAGGGCACCGGCCGCTGGGGCGAGGACATCGTGCGACGGTTCGAGGCCCGCTACGGCACCGAGTACAACGCCGACGGAACCAAGAAGGGCTCGTCCAAGAAGAACTCGGGCAAGAAGCCCTAGGTCAGGGAGTGCGGGTGTCGGAAGTGCGAACCGCACGCAACGCTTCCGACATCCGGGGGCTCTCCCGTATCGGAAGTGTGGGCCGCGTGCGACGCTTCCGACGTTTTGGGACATCCGGGTGTCGGAAGTGTGGCATGTCCGCAGCACTCCCGACATCCGGGGGCTCTCCCGTGTCGGAAGTGTGGCACGTCCGCAGCACTTCCGACACTTTCCGGCACGCGGGTGTCGGAAGTGCGGACCGCACGCAACGCTTCCGACACTCCGTGGCTTTGCCGCTATGCCTTACCGCGGCCTTCCAAGTACCGCTTGACCACCCATGCGTCAAACTTCTTCCTGAAGGCATCGCAGTCAAACTGCTTGTGAGCACAGATACGGTCGGATGGGCAGCCGCCACAGCAGTACGGTAGCAAGTTGCAGTTCCTGCACTCCTGCGGGTAGGGCATGTTGAGGAACTTCATGTCGGCCTCGTTGCGGTAGAAGCCGTACCGCACGTCGCCAATCACCTCGTCTGGCTGGCCAATCTGATGCTCGCATCGGTACAGCTCGCCACGTGGCCCGATAATCGCGTAGTCGCGCCGCATGCTGCCGCAGTACGCCAGCCGCTCCGACACCCGCGAATACTCCACGTCGAAGTCGAACTCGCTGAAGCGCTCGCAGAAGACCTGGTTGAAGGCGTCAAACTCCTCGGGCGAGAGCCCCGTAAGGCCGTCGATGCCCTCGCAATCGTAGATTCTTGCCGGATACATCTGGATGCGGCCCATGGGTAGCCGCTCCGCCAACGCGGACGCAATCTCGAGGATGCTCTCACGATTCTCGGCACTCGTGTTGAACCGGATGTTGATGTCCACGAACTGAGCCGCATAGGCCACGTTCTCTACCAGCCGCTCGAGGTCGCCGGGCTTGCCATGCTTGTAGTCCACGTAGAAGCGCTCGTCGCCATCGATGGTTACCTGAAGGCTTACGAGTCCGTGCTGGCACAGGTAGTCGCACACCTCACGGGTCAGCAGCAGCCCGTTGGTGGTGACGTTGGCCGAGTACTCGAGGTCGTGCTCGGCGCAGTACTGGGTAAAGTGATCGGTCATGCGCTTGATGATGGCCGGGTGAAGCAGCGGCTCGCCACCAAACCAGTTGAGCTTCAGGCGCTTTGCGTAGGGGTTGCGCTCCACAGTCTGCTGGATGAAGCGAATGCTGCGCTCCACCGTCTCGTCATCCATCACCGAGTGGTCGAACGACACGTCGCGCTGGTAGCAGTAGACGCACTTCAGGTTGCAGGCAAGCGACGGCACGATGAGAAACTGCATGCTACGGCTGCGACCGTACTGGTATGCGATGCGCTCGACCAGCAGGCGATTGAGCTCGTCCATTGGCTCGGGCACCACGAATCCTTGGGCAACCAGCGCGTCAAGGTACGGAGTCTGCTCGGGCGTTCCGTCCTGGATGTGCGCATACACGTCGTCCGTGAACTTGGAGAGGCCGTTGGAGAAGGTGTTGAACACATACAGGCTGCCGTCATGGCGAATCGGCACGTTGAACATCGATGGCTTGAACTGCACGGCGTCCCCCTGTCACCAGATGTGCGCATGGCGTCGCAGCCAGCAAACGCAGCCGCGACGCCATGCGCGAGTTAGTCAGACCCTGTCAAGTACTAGATGTCGTTGGACCTGCAAGGGCAGTTCTCGCAATTGGTGCATCCGCCCTGGGCCAGCAGGTTGTCGGAATCAAGGTACTCTGCGGCAACGATGATCTCCATACCTCACGCCCCCTTCGATGTGGCTAAGTGGTCTAACGTCGTCTTATTGTAACTCATGTTCCGCAATACCCACGCCCGGCTCGGCAGCGACGCGGTAGACGTGCGTACGGTGTCGACGAGGCGCTTCCTACATGCCGTCAGGCGCCGGCGGACGCTGGTCTGCGTGGGGCCCCGCGGAGGGCCACTGCGTGGGCGCCTGCTGCGCCTGCTGCGTCTGCTGGGGCGCTTGCTGAGGCGCCTGCTGGGGCGGCTGCTGCGCTGGCTGCTGCGGAAGAACCTGCTGGACGGGCATGGGCATGGGCACCATCTGCCATTGCTGCTGGGCGGTCGGCTGCTGGACACCCTGCTGGGAAGCCTCGACCGGCCAGGGAACGGGCATGCCCTGCGTGGTGAAGACCACGCTGCGATCGGCCGGCATGGTGCTGTCGGGCATGAGCGGCTCGGCGGGAACGGGGATCGGGTAGTACACCACGTGGATGGGCTGCATCGCCTGCTGGGGACCTGCCTGCACGGGCTGCTGGGGCACCTGCTGGGCCGGCACCTGCTGCACGGGCATTGCCTGCACAGGCACCTGCTGGTAGGCGCCCTGCTGCACCGGGGCCTGTCGCATGGGCATCTGCTGGGTTGTCGCCTGCTGGTAGGCGCCCTGCTGCATCGGAACCTGCTGCACGGGCACCTGCTGCATGGGCACCTGCTGGTAGGCGCCTTGCTGCCCAGGCAGCGCCTGTGTGGGCGCCTGCTGCCAGCCACCCGGCACCCCCATGGCAACGCCCTGGTTGGCGGGCAGGTATCCAGGCTGCTGCCCCACTGGCAACACCTCGTGCTCGCTCACGAACGGCCCGAACTGCGGCGCCTGCATGGCCCGCAGCTCCATCACCGCCTTGATGAAGGTGGGCAGGTACAGCACGCAGATGATCAGGTAAAACACGATGGTGGCGATGGCCTCCTCGCGGTCGGGCGTCACATACTCGGTCTCGAACGTCTCGCCGTACAGGCCCGTGGACACCACGAACAGCAGCCAGTCGTCGATGGCATGCACCGTCATCGCGCCAACCAGGCTCTTAGTCTTGAGCACCACCGCGCACAGCATCACGGCATACATGCCGGTCTGGCAGATCTTAAGCCCTGCCTGCGCAAACGTGAGGAGGTTGTTGGGGTCGAAGTCGTCCAGCGTGACGTGTGCGCAGCCAAACACCAGCGACGAGACGGCCACCGCCCACAGGATGCCGTTCTTCTTGCCGCCAAAGCGCGCAAGGAGGCCTCCAAACAGCATCCCGCGGAACATCCCCTCCTCCGAGGCGCCGATGGCAAGGCACAGCACCAGCGAGCTCAGCAGCCTGAGCGCCCAGCCCTGCTGCACCGCCTCGCCGGCGCTCACGTAGTCGTAGAGGTCAAGCACCATGAGGATGGCGCTGATGGCCACGATCCACCACATGAACTTCCATGACTCGAACAGGGCCGCACCATCAAAGCGCAGGTAGTCGCCACCCTTCATCATGAAGATGCCGAGCACGGCCACGATGGCCCCACCCAGCGTGGCACACAGGTCGAGGTCGGCGTCAAGCAGCATGCCCACCACGACGCCTGCAACCTCGCCCGCATAGATGAGCGCAAGCCAAATGAGCGCCGACACCATCTTTCCGGTTCCGTTAACGGCACGCGTCTCGTTCATGGCAACTCCCAAACTCGCAATATACTAGCGCTATAGATACCCATTATGGTGGTTCTGCCAACGCCTGATGCGCGAAACCCCAAGCCGGCGGCTTCCCTGCGAGCCCCGGAGGCGCCAAAGGGGTTGCACGCGGGCAGCCTGAACGCCCCGCCCGCATCAGCCTGGCCCCGCAGAACCCGCAAGAAGGAGGTAGACATGCTCATACGCCGTGCGACCGAGGCAGACATGCCCGGCTTGGAGTCGCTGCTTGATCAGGTGCTGATGGTTCACTACCACGGCAGGCCCGACCTCTTCATTCCCGGCACGCGCAAGTACACCGACGACGAGCTGCGTGGCATCATCGCCGACGACGAGCGTCCCATCTTTGTGGCGGTCGCCGACGATGCGGCGCCCGGCGAGGTTCTGGGGCATGCCTTCTGCGTGCACGAGCACTACGGCAGCAACAACATGCACCACATCCACACCCTCTACGTGGATGACATCTGCGTTGACGATCACGCCCGCGGGATGCACGTGGGCACCGCCCTGTACCAGCACGTGCTTGCCTACGCGCGCGAGTGCGGCTGCTACAACGTGCAGCTTAACGTGTGGTCGTGCAACCCGGGCGCACAGGCCTTCTACGAGGCCATGGGGATGAAGCCGTACAAGGTGGGCATGGAGACGATCCTGTAGCGGGCAGACCGCCTGCGCGGTGTCCCCCGCCTTGTCAGTGCGTTAAATTACACAGGTACCTGTGTTTTGTGGAGGATATGTGAGCGAACACGCTCTCGCTTCGCATTACACAGGTACCTGTTATTCTATTCACGCACACTTCGACCGTGACCGCGCCTTAAGCACGCCAGGTATCGGCGCGCCGCGCAGGTTCACGACATCACCAAGTCAATCAGCCAACGGCAAGAAAGGTACCAACACATGGAGAGAGAACAGAGGAAGCAGGCAAAGCAGCTTGACCACGAGCAGGTAACGCTGGACCGCAAGACAGGACGGCTGGGGATGCTGCTGCATCGCTACCGCATGAACGTCGCACGCGTCAAGGGGTCGGTGGGCGACCCGCTGCGCGGCCAGGGCCGCGTGCTCGCGCTGCTTGCCGCCAAGCCCGAGACCACCCAGCGCGAGCTCTCGTACCTGCTGGACATGCGCCAGCAGTCGCTGTCCGAGCTGCTCGCCAAGCTCGAGGACAAGGGCTACGTAACAAGGGAGAAGTCCGCCCAGGACGGTCGCGTCACCGTGGTGCGCCTCACCGACGCGGGCCGCGAGAAGGCGCCGTCGGTGGACGACATGACCCACGAGGACGACAGCTTCGACTGCCTTACTGACGAGGAACGCGCCGAGTACGAGCGCCTGGTGGACAAGGTCATCGCATCGCTTGAGGAGCGCCTTGTCAGCCTTGGCGACGATCCCTACGCTCCCCCGCGTGGGCCCCGCCGGCACGAGGGCCGCGGGCCTCGCGAGCTCGACGATCGTGACCGCCGCGAGTTTGAGGGCCGTCAGCCGCGCGAGTTTGAGGGCCGCGGGCCGCGCGGGCACGAGGGCCGTGGACGCCGAGAGTTTGAGGGTCGCGGACCGCACGAGTTTGACGAGCGTGAGTCCCGCGGACCTCGCGGGCCGCGTGGGCACGAGGGGCGCGGTCGTCGCGAGTTTGACGAGCGCGACAACGAGCGGCGCAACATGCGCGGGCCGCGGCACGAGCAGTTCCGTGACGACTCCCGCACGCGTCGCGCCCCGGGCGATCGCATCGAGGGCGAGGCCGGGAGCTATCGCGTGCGCCCGCCCCGTCGCTTCGAGGACGAGCGCGAGCCG
The DNA here is from genome assembly GCA_902788705.1 of uncultured Coriobacteriaceae bacterium. Lineage (GTDB taxonomy): Bacteria > Actinomycetota > Coriobacteriia > Coriobacteriales > Atopobiaceae > UBA1367. The sequence goes on from CADALE010000005.1 coordinate 111,157, forward strand.
CGCGGCAGGCGCTGGGAACCGACCCGCGACGACCATCGCCGCGATGACGAGGGATTTGTTGACGCATAGCGCCTCGGTGGGAAGCCCGCGACCAGAAAGGGAGAGCTGGTCGTCTGCTTCATAGGAGGGGCCCAGGCCATATGGCCTGGGCCCCTTGCTTGTACTGCCAAATGATGGTTGCCGAGAGCTACTCCTCGACGGGCTCCTCTGCCTCGGCGGCTGCCTCGACAGCCTCCTCGGCGACGACCTCGACCTCTTCGGCTACCTCTGCCACCGCGTCAACGGCCTCAGCCACAGCCTCCTCAGCCATGGGCTCCGCCTCGTCGACAGCCTCGACGACCTCGTCCTCAACCTCGGGCTCGCACACCTCGGCCTCGTCGTCCACCGGCTCCTCGGTAACCTCCACGACCGTGGCAACGCTGCCGATGATGCCATCGCCATCAAGGTCGCGGCCAGTCTTGAGCTCGATAAAGTCCACGGCCTTGGTGAAGGCGCCTTGCGCCGCAACCGCGGCCTTCTGGACATGCGGACGCGCCTGCTCCACGACGGGTGCCGTAGCCTCGGCAACCTTGCCCACGACGGGTGCCGCAGCCTCGGCGACCTTGCCCACCACGGGCGCCGCCGCGTCCGCCACCTTGCCCACCACGGGCGCCGCAGCCTCGGCAACCTTGCCCACCACAGGCTTGGCGCGGTCTGCCACCTGGCCAGCTGCCGTGGCAACGCCCTGGGCGGCCTTCTCCACATGCGGCCGCGCGGCCTCGGCAGCCCCGGCAGCCTTCTCGGCCATGTTGCTCAGCGCGGGCTTGGCGCGCTCGGCCAGGCTCGACGCACGCTCACCCACCTCCTCGACCAGCTCGGTCGCCCTCTCGATGATGTCCTGCGAATTGATTGCCATGCCCAGCCCCCTTCGTCCGATCGCCAATCGTCCAGCTATTCCAGCCTCGTTACCCTATCGTCCTGCGCACCGCGTCTGCCCAGCCGGCCAGAAGCTCGTCCGCACGCTCGCGCATCATCGTGGGCTTGAACACGTCGTCGCCCGAGCGCAGCGCCTTGAGCGCGTCCGTGTCCTTCCAGAAGCCCACGGCGAGGCCGGCCAGGTAGGCCGCGCCAAGGGCCGTGGTCTCGGGGTTCTGGGGACGATGCAGCTCGCAGCCCAGGATGTCCGACTGGAACTGCATCAGGAAGTTGTTGCGCGAGGCCCCGCCGTCCACGTTAAGCTGCGCAAGCGGGGCTCCCGAGTCGGCCTCCATGGCCTTCACCAGGTCGGAGATCTGGTATGCCATGCTCTCGAGCGCAGCACGTACCACGTGGTTGCGGTTGGTGCCGCGCGTCATGCCCACGATGGTGCCGCGTGCGTCGGGCTTCCAGTACGGAGCGCCCAGACCGGTGAACGCCGGTACCAGGTACACGCCACCGGTGTCGGGCACCGCCAGCGCCATGCCCTCGGAGTCGGACGCCTTCTGCACCAAGCCCATCTCATCGCGCAGCCACTGGATGGTGGCGCCCGCCATGAAGACGCTGCCCTCAAGGGCGTACTCGAGGTGGCCGGTGCCCGGCGCCGACGCCGCGATGGTGGTTACCAGGCTGTTCTTGGAGGCGCACGCCTCGGCACCGGTGTGCAGCAGCAGGAAGCAGCCGGTTCCGTAGGTGTTCTTTGCCTGGCCAGACTCGAAGCAGCACTGGCCAAAGAGGGCCGCCTGCTGGTCGCCCGCCACGCCCGTGATGGGAATGCCTGCGGGAATGCCCAGGTAGCTGGTGGTACCAAAGCTGCCGGACGACGGACGCACCTCGGGCATCATCGATGCGGGCACGCCAAACAGGTCAAGCAGCCAGGGGTCCCAGCAGCCCTCGTGGATGTTGAACAGCATGGTGCGGCTGGCGTTGGTCACGTCGGTGGCGTGCACCTTTCCGCCGGTCAGCACCCACACCAGCCACGTGTCAACCGTGCCAAAAAACAGCTCGCCGGCCTCGGCGCGCTCGCGCGCCCCGTCAACGTTGTCCAGCAGCCACTTGATCTTGCTGGCCGAGAAGTATGCGTCGGGCAGAAGGCCGGTCTTCTCTTGGATGGTGCGGGCCACCTCGGGGCTGCCGCACAGCTCGTCTACCATGCGCGCGGTGCGGCGGCACTGCCACACGATGGCGTTGGCCACGGGCTCGCCCGTCACGCGGTCCCACACCAGGGTGGTCTCGCGCTGGTTGTCGATGCCGATGGCCGCGATGTCGTCAGCCTTGAGGCCGTTGCGGGTTATCAGGTCGGTGAGCGAACCCAGCTGCGACATCAGGATGTCCTGCGGGTTGTGCTCAACCCAGCCGGGCGCCGGGTAGATCTGCGGAAACTCGCGCTGGGCCACATCCAGCATCCGGCCCTGCACGTCCACCAAGATGGCGCGCGACGAGGTGGTTCCCTGGTCGAGCGCAATCACGTACTGCTTGCTCATGGCTGTTGCCCCCTCTTGCTCAAGGCGCCCGCGCGTCGCGCGCCCGGGCGCCGCGTTTTTGCCCTAGGCCTCCTGCGCCTTGGCCCCGTGCGCGTCCACCCAGGCAAGCACGTCGTCATATACGCGCTGGTGGTCGGTCTCGTTCAGGATCTCGTGGCGCATGTGCTCGTAGATGGTGCAGGTCACGTCCCTCGAACCGGCGTCGCGAGCCATCTGGGCCGCCGTACGCACGCCCTCTCCCATCGAGCCCACCGGGTCGCCGTCGCCCGCGATGTACAGCAGCGGCAGCTCGGGCGGCACCTTCAGGCAGCAAGCCATGTCGCACACCTCGCGGGTAAGCGCCGTCACGGTGCCATACCCGCCCACCGAGAACGAGAAGCCGCTTGCCTCGTCGGCGATGTAGGTGTCCACGTTGCCCTCGTCGTACGAAAGCCAGTCAACCGGGGTGCGCGCGTCCTTGATGGCCTTTGAGTACGCGCCCACGCCCATGCCCTCGATGAGCGAGCTCACGGCGTCCTCGCCCTTGATGGCGGCCACCACCTTGCATGCCAGGTTGCCCATCGACGAGGTTGCCGGCGGCACGTGCCCCGTGCCGCAGATGATGGCGCCGGCCAACCCCTTGCCCTCGCGCGCGATGTAGGCGCGCGTCACGAAGCTGCCCAGCGAGTGGCCAAAGATGAAGTGAGGCGTGCCCTCGGGAAGCTTGTCGTGGATGACGCCGCGCATGCGGCCCACGTCGTTTATCAGGATCTCCTTGCCCGTGCGCAGGGGCAGCTTGCCCCAGCGGTCGCGCGTGGAGCTGCCGCCGTGGCAGATGTGGTCGTGGCCGCACACCACGATACCGTTGCAGGCCAGGAAGCGGGCAAAGTCGCCGTAGCGGCCCACGTGCTCGGCCATGCCGTGAACGATCTGCACGACGGCGCGCGGGTGCTCAACCGATCCCCACGGGTCGTCGGCCGCAGCGTCAGGGCCCATCCCCTTGGGCCACCAGATGTAACCATGGATGCGCGAGCTGCCGTCCGACGACTCGAACCAGATTTCCTCGCGCTCAATGGACTCCTTGTCCACCATGCGCCTCCCTTGTCGCTTGTACACAGGCATGTACAGGCTACTTCAGGTCACAAGAGAGCCTCGCCACCATTCGACCGCCGCGACCGTGGCATCGGGGAGAGGTGCGCCGCGCTGCTGGGCGGGGCGCTATCTAGTTTGGGTTGTCTGACAAGGGCCCAAGAGCCTGATGGGGCAGGAGCGTGCGGGCTTCTGGCCCGCCGGCGGCTATGCCTGCACGGCCTCCTCGGCCATGGTCTTGCGCAGGTCGTCCAGCACGATTGGCAGGAAGTAGCGCAGCTGCTTGCGCCACCATGGCCAGTCGTGGTTGACGTCGTCGCCCCAGAAGTCGCACCAGCAGGCAATGCCCTTGGCACGGCAGGTGTCGCGAATGATGCGCAGGTCAGCGATGCCCTGGTCCTCCCAAGCGCCCTGTCCCACGCACAGCACCAGCTGCCGCTGGGCATAGATCTTCACGTAGGGGTGGTCTGCCGGCATGTTGGGCAGGAAGGCCGTGATGCAGTTCTGGTACAGGACGTCGTCCATCCAGTCGCCCCAGAAGTACTTGGTGTCGTACACGCCCGAAAGCGCGATGCAGCCCTGGAACAGGTCCGGACGGCGGAACGCCGCGATGGCCGCATGCGTGGCGCCCATCGAGCAGCCGATGGCAAAAGGCCTGCGGTCGGTGCCGTTGATCTCGTGCACGAGCGGGATGAGCTCGTCGGTGACATAGCGGAAGTAGTCCTCCTGGCGCTGTGCGCGACGGGCCTTGTCGCCCCAGGTGTCCGACCAGCTTTCCTGGTCGATGCTGTCAACCGAAAACAGCTGCAGGGTGCCGCCCTCGATGTAGTCGGACAGCAGGTCGATCATGCCATAGTCCTCGAAGTTGTTGCACTTCGCGTCCTGCACCTGAAACACCACCACGGGATAGCCGCCGTCACCGTATACGATGAGGCTCATGTCCTCGCCCAGTGCCTCGCTGTGCCGCGTGATAAGGTCGCGCCTCATGATGCCCTCCCAACGTGTCTTGGTTCCATGCCTTGATGCTAGCGAACAAGGGGGATTTATGGAGCGTAGATGGAGGACCTATCTGCCGAGCGGCAGCTGGGAAAGGTTTGCACAGCGCTCGAGGGTGCACACGAACGCCTCGAGGCCGGCGAGGTCAGCCGCCGAGAAGCGCCCCAACAGCGGGCTGTCGATGTCCAGCACGCCCACCACCTGACCGTCCGCATGGATGGGCACCACCACTTCGGAGTTTGATGCGCTGTCGCAGGCGATGTGGCCAGCAAACTCGTGCACGTTAGGCACGAGCTGCGACAAGTTGGTGGCCGCCGCGGTGCCGCACACCCCGCGGCCAAATTCGATGCGCACGCAGGCAACCTTGCCCTGGAAGGGGCCCAGCAGAAGCGATGGCTGCGGCGTGGTGGCATCGGTAAGGTAGAAGCCCGCCCAGTTGAGGTCGTCCAGGGCATCCATCAGCAGGGCCGACGCGTTGGATAGCACGGGCAGCCAGTGCGGCTCGCCCTCGGCAAGCGCCTGGAGCTGCGCGCACAGCAGCTGGTAGTCTACCTGGTTGGGCATGGTGGCCTCCTTCTTGCGTGGTTGCCCAAAGCTTAGCATGTGGCCGACTTGCTCGGAGCGCAGCCGCCACAACGAACTCGACACAAACCCCTGCTAGCATGTAACGGTCCGAAAGGAGGCACCATGAACTTCGTCTTTGTATCCCCCCAGTTCCCGGACACCTATTGGCACTTCTGCGCGGCGCTGCGAAGCAACGGCGCCAACGTGCTGGGCATTGGCGACACCCCCTACGACGCCATTCCCGACCAGCTTAAGGCCGCCCTCACCGAGTATTACTGGACCCCGTCGCTGGAGGACTACGACCAGGTGTTTCGCGCCGTGGGGTACTTCTCGTGGAAGTACGGCAAGATTGACTGGCTTGAGAGCAACAACGAGTACTGGCTTAGCCAGGACGCCCGCCTGCGCGACGACTTCCACATCACCACCGGCGCTGGCGCCCAGCAGATGGCGCGCTGGCAAAGCAAGGCCGAGATGAAGCCGCTGTACGCAGCCGCCGGCGTGCCCACGGCCCGCCAGGTGCGCGTGACCACCCTGAGCGCGGCCCAGGACTTCGCCCGCGAGGTTGGCTACCCGCTCTTCGTGAAGCCCGAGCGCGGCGTGGGGTCGGGCGGCGCTGCCAAGATCTCCGACGCCGCCGAGCTCGAGGCCTTCTTTGGCAGCGAGCGCGACGAGGCCTACGTGCTGGAGGAGTTCGTAACGGGCGACATCTGCAGCTACGAGGCCATCCTCGATAGCCAGGGCAATCCCCTCTTCGAGAACCAGAACGAGTTTCCGCCCTCGATGTCCGACGTCGTGAAGTACCAGCTGGACGTTGCCTACCACGCCTGCCCCACGGTGGATCCCAAGCTGGCCGCCCTCGGGCGCGCCGCCGCCAAGGGCTTCGGGCTTGCCAGTCGCTTCGTGCACATGGAGTTCTTCAGGCTCACGCAGGACAAGCCCGGCCTGGGCAGCGTGGGCGACTACGTCGGCCTTGAGGTGAACGTGCGCCCGCCCGGAGGCTACACGCCCGACATGATCAACTTCGCGCACTCCGCCGACACCTACCAGATCTGGGCCGACATGGTGTGCTTTGACGAGCGCCGCACGCCCGAGAGCGACGACCTGTACTTTGCCTGCTACGCGGGCCGGCGCGACTGCCACGAGTACGTGCACTCCGAGGCCGAGGTGTTCGAGCGCTACGGGCAGGCGATGGCCATGAGCGGTCGCATCCCCGACGCGCTCTCCGACGACCTCTGCAACCAGATGTACGTGGCGCGCCTGCGCACCGAGGAGGAGCGGCTGGAGTTCGAGCAGTTCGTGCTGGAGCAGCGCTAGCATGGGCAACTCGCGAACCAAGAGCCTTGTCGAGGGCCTGCGCGACGGGCTGCCCATCGGCCTTGGCTACCTTGCCGTAGCCTTCTCGCTGGGCATCGCCGCGCGCGAGGCCGGCATCACCGCCTTCCAGGGGTTCATGGCTAGCCTCATGAACATCGCGTCGGCCGGCGAGTACGTGGGCTTCACGCTTATCGCCGCCCGCGCGGGATACCTTGAGATTGCCGTGGCGACGCTGATTACCAACGCACGCTACTTGCTGATGAGCACCGCCCTCTCGCAGCGCTTCGCCGAGGGCACCCCCTTCGCGCACCGCATTGGCGTGGGGCTGGGCATCACCGACGAGCTGTTTGGCCTTGCCATCGCAAAGCCGCAGGTAGACCCCATCTACCAGTACGGGGCCATGCTCTCGTCGATACCGCTGTGGTGCGTGGGCACCTCGGCCGGCGTCATCGCGGGCGAGGTGCTGCCCGCGCGCGTGGTCACGGCGCTCTCGGTGTCGCTGTTTGGCATGTTCCTTGCCATCATCATGCCTGCTGCACGACAGGACCGCGTGGTGAGGGCTTGCGTGCTGGCCAGCTTTATAGCCAGCTATGTCGCAAGTCACCTGATTCCGCTTACGATGGCCTGGTCAAGTGGCACACGCACCATCGTGCTCACCGTGGTGATAGCCACCGTGGCGGCACTGCTAAGGCCCGTGGATGACGAGGAGGCCCAGGCATGAGCGCACGAATCTGGGCATCCATCATCGTGATGGGGGCTGTGACGGTGGCCATCAGGCTGCTGCCCCTCACGCTTATTCGCAGACCCCTCAAAAGCCGGTTTTTGCGGTCGTTCCTGCACTACGTGCCGTACGTGACCCTGGCCGTGATGACCTTCCCCGCCATCGTCGAGTCGTGCGAGACGCCGCTTGCCGGCATCGGCGCCCTGGCGGTGGGCGTGGTGGCCTCGTGGCTAGGTGCCAACATGGTGTCGGTTGCCGCCCTGTGCAGCGTGGTGGCCTTCGTGCTGGGCTTGCTGTAACTCACGGCGCACTGGGGGCTACCCCCATGGCAGGGGTGGCCCCCAGCGAGCCGCGGCGTAGCCTACCGCTGGTCAAGCTAATCAAGCTGGTCAAGCACCTCGATGAAGCCCGCGCGCTCGCTTCCCTCAGCCTGCTCGCCCACCAGCTCGCGCACCGACTCCAAGCTTGCCGTTCCCGCGTGCTCCGAGTCGCGCATCAGCATGCCCAGCTCGATCACCGCGGCTTGGAAGCGCCAGTCATCGCCTGGGTCCTCCTGCCACGCGTCCTCGTCCACCACGACCTCCTGCTCGCGCACCTCGCCATCCTCAAGCGAGCGGTAGCGCAGCGTTGCCGTCAGCCATTCGTTCGAGCCGGTCGGCACCGTCTCCTGGTACTTGAGGTCTCCCGAGCCCACCTCCAGCTCGGAGTCCGCCCGCACCACCTCATACGCCACCGTGAACTGCGCCCCAGGGCCCACGTCGCCCGCGTCGGCAGTGTCGTCGCGAAAGTCCTCGTCGGCCATCGCGCGATTCTCGTAACCAATCAGCCTATAGGCCTTGACCTGCGCCGGATTGAACTCCACCTGCAGCTTCACGTCGTCTGCGAAGGGCACCAGATTGGCACACAGCCGCTCGCCAAACACGCGCTCGGCCTCCTCCTGGCAGTCGATGTAGTGGTACGAACCGTTGCCGTCGTCAGCCAGCGTTTCCATCTTGGTGTCCTTGTAGTTGCCCGAGCCAAATCCCAGCACCGACAGGTATACGCCTGTCTCGCGCTTCTGGCTTACGTAGTCATGCAGCTCGCTTTCGCTGGTCATGCCCACGTTGAGGTCGCCGTCCGAGGCCATCACGATGCGGTTGACCCCGCCCTCGATGAAGTTGCGCTCAGCCACCTCGTAGGCCAGGGCAAGGCCGCGCTGGCCGTTAGTCGAGCCATCGGCGCGCAGGCGGTAGATGGCCCGCAGGATCTCGCGCTGGTGGTCGCCCGGCACGCCCTCCAGCACCAGCTCCTCGCCGCTTGCGTAGGTGACGATGGACACGCGGTCGTTGGCGTCCAGCTGCTCAAGCAGCGTGGCAAACGAGTCCTGCAGCAGGCCCAGCTTGTCGTCGGAGTCCATCGAGCCCGACACGTCGATAAGAAACACGAGGTTGCGGCCCTTCTGTGCCGCAACGTCCTCGGGCGCCGAGGCAAAGCCCAAGGTAAGCAGCTCGGTCTGGGAGTTCCATGGGCAGGGGCCCAGGTGCGCCGTGATGGCAAAGGGCTCGTCGGCCGGCGTGTCGTAGTCGTAGGAGAAGTAGTTGAGCATCTCCTCGATACGCACGGCGCCTGCGGGAATCGTGTCTGCAGCACCGTACCAGTCGTCGTCCTGCTGCGATCCCGAGCCCTTACCCGTTGGCAGGCCATACCCTTGGCGAACCATCCGCCGCAGGTTGCACCAGCTTGCCGTGTCCACGTCGGACGACACCGTTGAGAGCGGGCGCGTAGCCACCAGTACGAAGCCGCCCTCATCCACCGCCGCGTACTCCTCGGTGTCGAAGTCGGTGACGCTAGGAGCCACGTAGTCCGTCGGCATCCAGACCTCGTTTGGGCTGGTGGCCATCGCTTCCGTGTCCTCGTAAGCGTAGCCCACGCCCTCGTCCGACAAGACCTCCGCGGGCATGGCCGTCTCGCGCGCCCCATCCTTGACCGCAGCGCTCCCACAGGCAAGCAGCTGCCCAGTTGCCAGTGCTCCTGCCAGGACAAGTGACATCGCGCAAGTCCCGAACGTGCGGGACGCGTACCTCGTCTTCATGGGATTCCTTCCCTCGCGTGCCTTCGTTGCCTAGAACACGAGGCAAGGCGGCTTGCTGTCGGGAAAGGAAATGACCCTACAGAAGTTCTACACGGCACATCCCAACCTTCACAGGCCCACCTGGGCACCTTTTCGGGTAGTCAGCCCGTCGTGAGGCCCTGGCGTCGGTGCCGTGCATCGCCCAGAGATGCTGTCGTTGGTCATTTGCGGCTCCATCATGCACCTTATGTGGGGCAAGACCCGGCAAAGGAGCGATACTGCGCCTTCGCGACCCCTCCCCCTGTACAAAAATCCGAGCCAGTGCACATCATGAATTTTACTTCAATATTTGATATAGCGAGATACCTGCGGTTTTATAAATAACGATTTCTGCCTAGCCTCTAGATGCTGGTCGCCTGTGACCACACGGTGCCGGTATCGCATGGAAGGCATTTGCGAAATGCCTGTTAATCCGTTCTATCAAATATTTAATTTTTATATTTATGTGCATTGGCTCGGCTTTTTGTACACAGGGGGTCTCCATCGTCGCCAGGCCGCATCAAAGCCACGCCGTAACGTGCGGGAGCCAACCGCGCTGCCCAAGTAGCTACGCCGAAAACCCGCTCACCCCAGCTTTGGGGTCGACAGGCGGCGCTAATCCTCCATGCGGGCAGCGAAGTACGACCCGTCCTCCACGTAGCGCACCACGTACAGGCCATCCTCGCTCACAGGCAGCGCGTACACCCAGCAGGGCACCACGTCAAACTCGTCGTCATCGGCGCATGCCTGGGCCTCGGCCACAAGCCCCTCTACCCACACACCGTCGATCACGGCGGGTTCGCCGTCATGCCACACCACGCGGAGCTGCTTGCCACCACCCAAAAGGATCACCGGATGCCCAACCACCAGGTCATACGAGGGGTCAGTCGTCACGTCAAACGCACCGCCCGACGCGACAAGCTCGTCCATGCCAACAGCCTCGACGCCATCGCTCGTCGCGTCAGCGCTGCTGGCAGCGTACTCCTCCGTCGCCTCGGCTTCGACCTGCTCGTCAGCCTCGGAGACACCAAGTGGCGCCATCCCCAGCGCCGGTGCCTCGTTCAAGACTTCCTCCGGCACGGCCTCGGCTGCACCTGCATCAACGCCCGCGTCGGCACTCGACTCGCTCGTGGCATCGTATGACTTGAGGGCATCGACATCAGGGCTGACGCCCCGCATGGCAAAGAACACGCCCAACCCCAACGACACCACTACCAGGAAGGCCGCGGCGGCAAACACCGTGCGCCTGATGCGACGCGCGTTGCGCCTGCGCTTGGGAGACGCCGCACCCCACGTGGAGACGCCGGCGGGCAGGTCATCAAGGCTGATGCGCTCAACCACGACAGGCAAGCTTTCCTGCTGCCCCTCCCCCATCCGGTCCGCCTGCGCTGCAAGCAGGTTGGCCAGGATGCGCCGCTCCGACTCCTCGCTGGGGCCCACGTCAGCAAGCGAGGCGCGCAGGCGGGCGCTCAGCTCCTGGTCAAAGGCCAGATCGTCATCAAACAGGTCGTCATCAAACAGCCCATCGTCAAGGTACTCGTCCGTCATGCCCGCTCACCTCCCAATGCCTTCCTTAGCAGCGTCCGCGCGTCCCTCAGCCGATTCCGCACCGTCGAGGGTGGGTCTCCCGTCATGCGCGCGATGTCGTCGGTCTTCATTCCCTCGTAGTAGTACAGATACACCACGTCGCGGTAGCGCTCCGGAAGGGCGCGAACCGCGCGCAGCACCTCGTCGTCCTGCCGCTCCACCACCAGCGCCGGGTCCACGCCCGCGCCTTGCGACGAATCGGCCGCGGGCTCGGTGCCGTCGTCCGGCATGGCCACCACCCGCGTGCGCGACGAGCTCTTGAGCACGTCCTTGCACACGTTGCCGGCAACCACCAGCAGCCACGCGCGCTCGTGGCCCTCCCCGTCAAACTCGCGTGGATGGTCAACCAGCCGCATGAAGGTAACCTGCGTCGCATCATCGGCGTCTGCAGACGACCCAAGGTACGAGTAGCAAAGCCGCCAGACGGCCTTCACATGCCTTCGGTAGATAGCCTCGATGTCAATCGGCCTTGCCAGCGCCACCCCTCCTCATGTAGCTATACGAACCAGTGCGCACCAATGTCGGCAGAATCCGAAAAGTTGCGTAGGCGGTCGAAGATGCCCCAGCAGGCGGGCGAGGCGGACAGCCGCCTCCCAGCGCGAGAATCGCAGCAGCCCATCCGAACCGTGCGTCGTGCCACCCAAGCCAGGGCCTAGCCCCAGTTGTCCAGCCTCACGATTTGGTTGTTTTCGTCGAAGGTGATGGTGTGGTAGCTCTCGTAGGTCTGCTCGGTCCAGCCGGCATCGCCGCCTTGGGTTCCGGACACGATGGCACACACGGTGTAGGTGTACGGCGACGCCTCGGTAACCCAGGCCCCCTTCACCACCTCAACCGCACGCACCACGCCGGGGCTGTTGGGGTCTTCCGTGTTGGCAAAGGCCTCGTACAGGCCGCTACCTGGAGCGATGTAGGCCAGCGCGCGGTCGTGCCACTCGTCGATGGGCCACAGGATGGTGTCGTCGTCGGGGTCGTAGCCCGTGGTGGTCTGCCAGTTGAACACAAACTCGCAGGCGCGGTTCATGCGCGCCTTGTACACGTCGGCCGACTCGGTCTGCACGGTAACGGCCTCTTCCTGGCCAGCGTCCGCCGCAGCGTCCGCCGCAGAGCCCTCTGTCGCAGGGGCCTCGGTCACGCTCGGCGTTCCCTGGCCGGCCGGCGTGCCCACGCCCTGCACGCCCTGGGCGCAGCCCGCAAGGCCCATCGTCAGCATCGCCACAAGGGCCACGGCCACAGGCAGATGCGTTCGCTTCATCAACAACCCCTTCCGCGAGGTGTCGCCGCGGAGCAGGCCGCCCCGCAAGTCGCACCCCCTACCTTAGCGCATCATGAACGGTCTGGCGACGTCGCCGGCAATACGCCACGGAAGTGGCCGCAGCTCGCGGTCGGCCACATGAATCAGCTCGCGGATGGCGATGCCCTGCGGGCAGTGCGACTCGCACGCGCCGCACTTCACGCACTGCCGCGCGAAGGCCTTCTGCTTACGCAGTGACACCGTCTGCCAGTACTCCTTGCGCCCCTCGTTCTTGCCCTCGGTGTACATCTCGTTCCAGCAGCGGAAGAGCGCCGGAATGTCCACGCCCTTGGGGCATGGCATGCAGTACCCGCAGCCCGTGCACCCCACCTTCACGCGCGCGTTGATGGCGGCGCACAAGTCGGCCACCAGCGCGAAGTCGTCGTCGGTCAGGTGATGCGGCTGCACCTCGCTGGCCACGCGGCAGTTCTCCTCCAGCATCTCCAACGAGTTCATGCCCGACAGCACGCAGGTAACCTCCGGCTGGTCCCACAGCCAGCGGAAGGCCAGCTCGGCAGGGCTCCACCCATGGCCGCGCTCGGCCACCAGCCGCCTGCCCTCCTCGGGAAGCAGGTCCACCAGCTTGCCACCGCGCAGCGGCTCCATAATTATGACGGGGATGCCACGCTCGGCCGCCGCCATCAGCCCGCGCCGGCCAGCCTGGGCATGCTCGTCCAGATAGTTGTACTGAATCTGGCAGAAGTCCCAGTCGTATGCCTCCAGCACGCGCAGGAACCCCTCGGTGGCGCCGTGGAACGAGAAGCCAATCTGCCCGATCTGGCCCGCGGCCTTCTTGCGCGCAATCCAGTCCTCGATGCCCAGGCGCTGCAGCTTCTCCCACTGCGCCACGTCGGTGATCATGTGCATCAGGTAGTAGTCAACATGGTCGGTCTGCAAGCGGCTTAGCTCCTCGTCAAAGAAGCGGTCGATGGCCGCCGCGTTGCGCACCAGGTACTGCGGAAGCTTCGTGGCAATGCGCACCTGCTCACGCAGGCCGTTCTTGGCCAGCACCGCCCCCAGCAGCTCCTCCGAGCCCGGGTAGAGGTAGGCCGTGTCAAAGTAGTTCACACCCAGCTCGACGGCGCGACACAGCTGCGCCTCGGCACGGTCGAAGTCGATGGCGGCACCCTTGCGCGCAAAGCGCATGCAGCCAAAGCCCAAGATGGATATGTCATTGCCCTGTCGGTCCTTGCGATACTGCATGGTGCCTCCCGCGTGACACGCCGCGCCTGCGGCCAGTCGCATGCCATGTCCTGCGACAGCGCGCTCGCCATGGCTAGGGCGCCGAACCCAAGCGGGTCGCGGCGCCCCCTCCTGCCTGCCGTGCTGCCAGGCTCAAAGCCGTCTGGCCCTATGCCTCTTCCTGCTCAATCTGGGCATCCGGGGCGTTCTTGCGCACGCTCTCGATGCCATTCATGCAGCTTGCCAGCGCCTTGTAGCCCTCACCGTGCGCGATGTTCTGGCCGTTGCGGGCCAGCAGGCGGAAGCGGAACTCGCCGGCCTTGTCCTGGTATACCTGGAACTTGGGGCAGCGCTGCTGGGCGAAGCCCTCCTTGGTCTGGTCCTCCACTGCGGCCACCGGCGCGTTGGCGCGCACGCTCTTGATGCCGGCGAGGCACGTGCGCAGCCCCTTGTACGTCTGCGAGCTGGCGATCACCTGCCCGTTGCTTGCCACGAGGTTGAAGCGGGCGCCCTTCTCGGTAGCCTTGACCACAAACTTGCCCATGATGGCCTCCTTAGCCTTCGCATCGCCGCGATACGAGCACGATTGTACGTCCCGCACGCACGCACCGTCGTGCGGCACGCCTCAAGCGTCCGGCAAACGCGCAGGTAGAACAGGCAAACGGGCCAACCCTCAGCGCCATGCGAACACATCGCGCACGGCGTCTCCCAATTGTGAAGATATGACTGTAAGGCCACCCGCATTTGACACGGGCAGCGCTGATGAGTATATTTATGTTTCGCGCTGAGGCGCTTACATAGTGCGGGGTGGAGCAGTCTGGTAGCTCGTCGGGCTCATAACCCGAAGGTCGTAGGTTCGAATCCTGCCCCCGCGACCAAACTCTTACCGGGGCTGGCTCAATGAGCCAGCCCCGGTTTTGATTGATGGAGTCGTCCCGGGCAAACCCGCCGCTGAGCCGGACCCGAACGATGCCTCAGCCCGCAGCCCTGAGCCTCTCCTCGTCGATGGCATGCTCGGACTTGGCAAAGGTGCAAAGCTCCGTAAAGCGCACGAGTGCTCCAAAGGCGGTGTTGACGTTGCAGACAAAGACGTTCGCCGCCATGAGAATGCCCACGCTCTCGAGTGGCAGCCCCAGCTGACCCAAGAGGATCGTGAAGGTTGCCGCGATACCACCCGGCACCTTGGGCGTCGCGATTGACATCTGGAAGACGAGCAGGAAGAGAATCGCGAGCCTTGTGGCGTCGATCGCCACCCCCTCCATGGTCGACACGGCAAACATGCCCACCACGAGCGGAATGATGACCGAGGGGCTGAACATCGCATGGCCAATCGGCACCCAGAAGTCCACGACCTTCTTGCTGATCCCCAGCTTGTCCGACGAGATGCCAAAGAACTCCCCCATGGCCGACGTGGTACTGCCCGTTGCAAGGCAGACGATGAGCGCCGAAGAGATCTTCTTGAGGAAGAGGGCGGGAGAGATTCGCAGAAAGACGACAGCCCACGCAAGCGTGCCTACCGCCAGAATCGCAACGATGCCAAAGTTGACCGCCACCATCATGCCCAGGCTCCTGAGGCTCGAGGTGTCGGTGGTTGCCAGCGCGTTGAAGATGGACAGGCCAACCATCATCGGCAGCGCCTCGGAAAACAGGTACATCATCTTGAAGAGAAGGCTGTTCAGCTCGATGACCAGCGCCTTGATGCGCTTCGAACGCTCCCCGAGCGCAAGCAGGCAGATGCCGACGAAGCCGGACTCCACGGCAATCTGCAGCGAGTTGCCCTCCACAAAGGGAGAGAAGAGGTTGGTGGGAATCGCAGAAAGGAGCAGCTCGAAGAGCTCTCCCGGCTTGAAGGACGTACTCGTCTGACCAGCGGAGCTGTGGTAGAAGAACAGGCTCACGGCGGCACTCACCGCAAACAAGACGGTAACCCAGGCCATGATGCGGCCGATGGCACGCCGGCCCATGCCCTTGAGGGTTGCCACGTCGCCCAAGGCACAGATGCCCGAGATGAGCGACACGCTAAGCAGCGGACCCGAGATTGCGGAGAGCACGCCCATGAGCACAGAGACGATGGGCGCAGACGCCTCCTGCGCAAGCCCCGTGGCAAGGCCGGCGTTCGCGCGCGACAGGCCGAAGAACGCAAGCACGGCCAGCACCGTGGCCACGAACATTGGGTCTGCCCACAGCGGCCGCTGCTTCTGGACGCGCATGCTGATCGTGATGACGTTGACCCCACGCCTGTAGCCATACGTGGGCGGCTCGAGGTCGTCCTCCGTGAGGGCCGCGATGAAGTCGTACTCGTCGCCGAGGCTGTCGTCAGCCGCAGTTATGTCGAGGGCATTGAGCTGACGGCCCGCGACCTCGACACGCATACGCACCGTACCGAGCCGCTTGGTGACGGAGAAGCTAAGCGCAGCCTCCACGCCAAGCTGCTCCTGATAGCGCAGCAGCAGCTCCTCGAGCAGGAGCGTCGCCCTGCGCGAGACACGCTTGGCCACATTCGTTGAGTCAAGCGTCCCCGTTGCCGTATCCACGACCGCCAAAATGGTGTCATTGGTGCACGAACCGCGCACTTCTCTGTACATATGCCCACCTCACGGGAACGCACGGACGACATGCGAACCAGCCATCCTCGCGATGCTACATCACCTGGTGTTCCATGGGTATCTCCCCAATCCAGGCAGGCGCTTCACCGCCCGTTCAGCTCATGTCTCGCAGGACCCCGACTACGTAATATTCACTTACGAAATCGACTGCATTATAGATTTGCTTACGAGCAGCACCAACTAACCTTTTACATGCGCACCCGTAAAGCAAGTTGCCACGAGTCGATTGGCGTGGTGGACGCCATGCCCCTGGCCTGCTGCAGGGCGGTCCAATCGGTGTTCGTGGCAGGCATAGCTCCCTTCCTTACTTAGCACCCGAGCTGGGCGTTTGCCTGACGGGTGCCGTGACTTTGCCGTGACTCTGGGCGAAATACATGTGTCGCGTCGTGTCCTGCGTAGGTACCAGCGTTATCGAAAAGGGCTGGTAGAAGTGCCAACGGAGCACGTCAAAGGGTGTGCTCGGCCTCGTCCTCAAGCTCCCTTAGAAACGCCACCAGGAACGCGTGTCTTGGCTCCGCGAGCCGCCTTCCCGTCTCGGTGTTCATCTCGCTCGCCAGCAGCAGGAGCTTGTCGTGAAAGTGCTGCACGGAGGACCCCAGGTCCCTTCCGTGCGCGCCGCCGTAGGCGAAGGTCCGCGCGACGCCGATGGCGCCAATCGCGTCAAGCCGGTCTGCGTCCTGAACGATCAGCCCCTCGATGGTGCGCGGCTTCCTCCCCCGGTTCTGGCTGAACGACACCGAGCTGATCGCCTCGCAGATCAGATTGGTCCTCTCCTCGCTGACGCCGACCTCGGCAAGGAACGCGCGGGCATTCGCGTTGTTCGTCGTCTGGAAGAGCTTGTGGTCGTCGACGTCGTGCAGGATGGCCGCCAAGGCCACCACCTCGGCGTCGCACGACGGCTCATCCACCGCGATGAGCTGAGCGTTACGCCACACGCGCAGCGAGTGCGCGAGGTCGTGGCCGCTGACGTCGCCGGCAAACAGCCTGCGTGCGTAAGCCACCGCCATCTCGGTCTTTTCCATGTCCATGACCTCGCAATCTGTTGGCCTGCAGGCACAAGCATATCCGTCTTTCGCGCGGCGCGCAGGCCGGGAGAAGGCACACGCCCCGGTCGAAGCGGACGCTCATCCGTATATTCCAACATCCAGCGCAAGGTTTGTCCTCGTGGATGTTGGGAATCACGTAGGAGCTGAACCTCCCCCGCAATTCGCAACAACCAGGGGTCGACTTCCGCCCGCGGATGTTGGGAAACACGTAGGAGCTGCAACTCCTCCGCAATCCGCAACAACCAGCGCGGACTCCGGCCCTGTAGATGTCGCCAAACACGTAGGGGCCGGCGCGGCCACCCCTCCCCTTAGGCCGCATCGCCAAAACCAGCGGTACACAACTCCGCCAGCGAAGCCCCTCCCAGCAACAAAACCGCAGGAAAGCGCACCGCCGCAGTAAAGTTGTGTACCGCCAGATCCCTACCCCTTGTGCTCCTCGCCCCAGGTGCACAGCTGGTCAAGCACGACCATGAGCGAGTCGCCCAAGGGCGTAAGCGAGTACTCCACCCTCGGCGGCACCTGCTGGTAGGTGTGGCGCGAGACAAGCCCGTCAGCCTCGAGCTCCTTGAGGTTTGACGAGAGCGTCCGGTCGGTGACGTTGCCCAGGTAGCGGCGCATCTCGTTGAAGCGCACCGGCTGGTACTCCATCAGGCAATAGAGGATAGGCATCTTGTGCTTGCCCTGGATGAGCGACAGCGTGTAGCTGTAGCCCGTGCCCTCGAAGCTCTCGCCCTCGATCTTCCTCTCCCCTGGCATGCCGCACCCCTTAAGCTATCTTCAAAGACAGTACTGGCACTTGCTCTAGCATTGCAGGATACTCCTGCTGGCACGCAACTCAACGCAGGACGACCGAAAGGATGATATCCATGGCATTCAAGAACCTTGGCAGCGAGGGCGAGCTGTTCCCGCAGTCGGTGTTCATCATCGCGAGCTACGGCGATGATGGCACCCCCAACGCCATGAACGCGGCATGGGCCGGCGAGTGCAGCCGCCACGAGATCTGCTTCAACATCGGCGACCACAAGACCACGGCCAACATCGTCAAGCGTGGCGCCTTCACCGTGGCGCCGGCGGACGCGGCGCACGTCGCGGAGGCCGACTACTTCGGCATCGCCACCGGCAACAAGGTGGACAAAGCTGCAGCCTCGGGCATGACCTTCACCAAGTCCGAGTTCGTGGACGCGCCCGTAATCGAGGAGTTCCCGCTGACCATGGAGTGCGAGGTCACCGCCATCGACGGCGACGAGCACGGCGCGCGCATCGTGGGCCGCGTGGTGAACACCCGCGTGGACGAGTCGATCCTGGACAGCGAGGGCCGCGTCGACTTCGGCACGATGCGCCCGATCGTGTACGACAGCACCCGTCGCATCTACCGCGTGGTGGGCGAGGAGGTCGGAGGCGCCTGGGACGCCGGCAAGGCGCTGATGTAGCGCTCGCCGCCAACAGCCTGCGGCACCCCATTGCGTAACGGCCTCACGCGCCGACCGCATACCATGTGTCCCATCAGCCACGACAAAGGGGTGCCTATGTACGCGATGCTTTTCCTGCTTGTCATCAGCGCGTTGTTCTCTGGCTTCACCAACTTCGACCCTCTGGTGCTCCTGGGCATCTTCTTCGGAGGCCTCGTCATCATGGGCATCATCTGGCTCGTGACCGGCGGAAACCCCGGCGCCGGCTTCTACCTGCTCATGTCCTTCGAGTGCATCCTGGCGCTGTTCTTCGTCTTCACCATTCCCGCGCTCCTCTAGCGCCGAAGGCATCACGGCACGCTACGACCGCGCCGACCGGAGGTTCGCCTCCCGGCCGGCGTTTTTTTGTGCGTGCAAAGCGCATCGCCCGAGGGCCCCCGCCGGCGCCCTCGCCCAAAGGCGAGCCGCTAGCGCACGCAGGCATAGGCCTGGTCGATGAGGGAACGCACCTCGTCGTCGGCTACCGTGCCATCGAGCAGCAGCGTGACCCACTTGTTGCGGTTCATGCGCCACGCAGGCCGAAAGCCCTCGCGCACGCGCAGCTTGGCAACTGCACGCGGGTCAAGCCGCAGGTTAAGAATGTCAATGCGTCCGTCACCCTCCACGTCCACCGAGCGGCATCTGATGTTCTTGGTGGCCGCGAACCACTTGCCGCTGTCCGGCCGCGCAAACACCTCGATGCTCGGGTCCTCCTTGAACTCGCGCGTAGCGCTGACCCCATAGCTGCTGCGAATATACTCGTGAACGTCGGCGATTCTCATGGGTCCTCCCGTCGGGTGGGCAATGAGCGACTGTGGCCACTATAGCACGCGGGAGGTGGCGACTCGGAGCGTGGGGCGGGCGACGAAGCGGGGCCGGGACTCATACGCAATTCGCAACACCAGGGGCCGATTCCCGCCCGCGGATGTCGGGGAATGCGTAGGGGCCGGGCGCCGGCGGAGCGCGAGTGTACATTTAATTCGAGTTATTCGGGCTCTGAAAAACGGAGTCCGAATAAGTGAAATTAAATGTACACTCCGGGCTGAGGAGACGGAGCCGGGCCGGGTGCGCCGACTCGGCGCCGGGTCCGGAAGTACGTCCAGCCCGTGTTTTGCCCGAATCCAATCGTACATCCGTGACGTTTCGTGTTTTGAATCCTGCGGCTCCATGCGGGAAACGTCACAGATGTACGACGCGCATTGTCCAAAACCGCTGCACCGTCGCCCGCCACACCGTTGCTCGGCCCCTCACGACGCAACATCCCGGCCGACGAAGCCGCCAAGCAGGGCATCTACCTGCGCTGGCGTCGTTGCCTTTCCGGGCAGGCTGTCAACGTACCCCACTAGGGCATCCACCAAGCGCGGCTCGCCTATGCGGTAGGCCACCGGAGGCTCGCCCGGCAGCGCGACGATGGCCGCCCGGCCCGCGATGGCGCACACGACAGCCCCATGCAGCTCGGCCGCCACAACACCATCGACGCCCCGGAAGCCCTCAAGGAGCCCGTCAAGGTCGGCTCTCGACGGCAGCTGCTCGAAGACTGCCAGCGGCACGCAAAGCCTGAGGTACGCGTCAAACTCGCGCGAAAGCGCGGCCACGGCGTCCTCGTCGTCAAACATGGCGCACAGCTCGTCGCCATCCATCCCCTGCACCGAGCTCGAGACAAGCGCGCAGCGCCCGCGCGCCACGAACAGCGACCGGGTGCGCACGCCATCGCGCAGGCGCGGATAGTAGTACGGCCTGATGGCACCGGACAGGTATAGGGGAAGCCACTCGCGCACGCCCTCCCACATCTCGTTTCCGTCGCGCGACACCGTGTGCACCACCGTGAGCGTGCAGCCAATCGCAACGAGCTCGGCCATCACGCCCGACCATGCGCCTATGAACGCCGCGTCCTCGTACATCCATGCGGTGCCCTCGTCGGACTGCAGAAGCAGCTCGCAGGGCTCGCCCGTCTCGGCGATGGCCCCCAGAAACGCCAGCGCTGCCTCACGTCGCCCTGCGTCGCCGAAGAACAACCAGGCCTCGCAGCGTTGGCCAACCATGGGCGGGGTCTCGCCTGCCGCGTCTCCCCCTCCAGCCGCCTCCGCGTCCGCAGCGTCCCGGTCACCATCGTTGCCCACGCCCTCAAGCCACCTCGCGATGAGGCGCGCGGCCTCCCCTCGGTCCTCAGGCCAGCCGCCCGTCATCCCCAGCTCGTGCGCCAAGGCCACCCTCTGGTTCTCCTCGCGGACGTTGCGGGCAAAGAAGTCGCTGGCAGGCATGATGAACGGGTGCTCGCGGGGCAGGCCCCGCTTGCCCGCACGCACGCGGCTGATGTAGGAAGGGTCAAAGTTCAGGACACGCGCAAGCTGGGCGTTGCGCATTCCCGTCACCCGCATCAGCAGGTCAAGCCTGCGCCCAACCCCGGCGGGGGTCCCCTTGCCAAAATGATGCATGTTTACCCTCATTTCGATGCCTCTACGCTGGCATGATTCGTGCCTAGAATAATTGTCATTGACGCCCGGAGCTTCGCGACCAGCATTCGGTGCTGCGGCCATAAAGTGATGATGAACGGCTGTCCGAAGTCTGGAGGCCCCGCCATGACAAGCATCGTGAGGGACGAGCAAGGCACCTACCGCTGGGCATTCGAGTTCAACCTCTGGACCAACCCCATCATCCTGCTTACCGTCCTGAAGGCCTTCACCATCGCCACGCTGGTGGTGGTCGCGTTCATGTTTGCCCTGCTCATCCCCGACCTTATGGGCGGCACGCTCTACGCGTGGCAGGTGAGTGGCACCGCGCAGACCTGCCTTGTGATGCTGGCGGTCATGCTGGGCCTAGCGCTGCTTGGCTACGCAGTCTACACCCTCATGAACGGTGGCAAGTACTGCGTCCTCTTCGAGATGGACGAGCACGGCATCACGCACCGGCAGCTGCCCAGGCAGGTCGAGAAGGCCCAGGTGGTCAGCGCCCTCAACGTGCTGGCCGGATTGGCCTCAGGCAACCCCAGCCAAGTTGGCGCGGGCATCCTCACGGCGGCGCACGACTCGTCGCACAGCAGCTTCGAGGCCGTGCGAAGCATCGAGGGCTCACGCAGGCTGCAGGTCATCAAGGTGAACGAGCCCCTGATGAAGAACCAAGTATACGTCGAGCCCGCCGACTACGACTTCGTGCTTGGCTTCATCGCGGCGCATTGCCCAAACGCGACGGTCAAGGGCTAGCATCCGAGCCGACCGCTGTCGAGGCGAATTCACGTGCGAAAGGACGCCACCATGAAGATCGCTCGCAGAGCAAGCCTCCTACACGCCACGCTCCTGATCGTTGCCCTCGCAGCAGCCCTCATCTCCGCAAGCCTGCACGCCATGCCCGCGCTGGCGGACGAGGGAGAGGGGCCAACGGGGTATTGGAGGCTCGTGGACACCAAGGTCGAGCAGGAAGAGGACACGCTTGACCATGTGGTCTACAGGACCATACACACGGCGTCCGCAGGCAGGCACGAGGTCTTTTACTCCGGTCGCATCCTGGAAACCGACACCACAGAGTCCGTGACATTCGTGGGAACGTGCACGACCCCGCCTGCCATCATACCTGTGGACGGCGATGTCGTGCTCCAAATGACGCTCACCGCGACGGGAAGCAACGTCGAGCACTTCCACTTCAGGGAAACCACTCGCGCCGACCTGAGCAGGTATGGCAGATTTGACGCAACCGAAAAGGGCGCGCCTGATGGTTGCGAAGTCTGGGCAATCGGAGATTGGGGCAACGACCCAACATGGATCACCTTTTCGGAGGTGCACGCCCAGATGACCGAGTTCAGTGAGCCTCGCACCATTACCTTCACTTCCTGTGGCGCCGAGACCGTGTGGACATACGAGTATGTTGAGGGCACGGCAGGCTTGGACCAGGCCGACGAAGAGGAGTATGTGGACTATCGGCCACAGGACCAAGACGAATACGGTGCAGCATCGGATACGCCCAGCGAGACCTCCACGGGCATCATCCCCACCATCATCGAGGGCTTCGACCCCAGTGAGGGCGGGCGGTACGCCGTGATTGGCGGAGCGACCCTCGTGACCATAGGCGGCGTCACCTACCTGCGCTACCGTCGCAGGCGCAACAAGGACGGGCAGCACGACAAGCGCAGTCAAGAGCCGAAGAGCGCATATCGCATGCTCGTGTACAAGGACTTTGGTGGCGAGCTTCGGGCTGGAGGCGCTCCTCGCGAGGTCTGCGCGCGCATCGAGGAGATCGTCGGCGGTTACGCGCCCGTCGGCAACGTGCTCGGCGCGGCCGTCCCCGGCACGAACGTGGCGGTCGGCGCGCAGGTAAGGCGGCGCGACGACCTGACGCGCGACATCAGGGTGTCAGGCGAGGCCGGCCTGCAGGTGGTGGGCACCACCTTCGACGGCAAGTACCTGGTCGCCCGCGTGCAGGTGCCCCAGCCGGCGGCCAGCGCCGCCGCGCGACAGCAGGCACACCCCACGGTGGTCTTCGCGTACGCACACCCAGACGGCGCGGGCACCTTCACTCAGAAGGTCGCGTTCAAGCTGGCGGGCGATCCCCAGATCGTGTTCGTCGGCAAGGGGGGCGACGGGTCCTACTCACGGGCTCTTGGCGCAAGCCGCATCGGGCTGCTGCTAGGCGACACACAGGGCTCGCCGCTCTGCTTCGAGGCCGAGAACTTTGTCAAGGAACCCACGCACGTGGAGATAAAGGGGAGCGACCCACGAGTGTCGGGAGAGGGAGAGCGCTGCGCTGACGCCAAGAGGCCGAACGCCTTCGTGTACCAGGCGCTGGTCAAGAACTCGCTCCCGTCGGACACCATCTACGGAACCTGGCCAAGGGAGGTGCAGCTTACCGTCAGCGCCTGGAACGACGAGGGCGAGCGCGCCGAGGCCAAGATGCCCGCGCTCCTCTGGCCCGAGGGCATCTTCGTCGACACCCGCCAGGTGCGCCCCGAGCGCGTGTTTAAGGACCACATCCTCGTGGACACCTCCGACATCCTGCTCTCGGCAGGGACCGAGTACAACATCGAAGGCGCAACCGTGGAAATAGGTGCGGCCTTCAAGGACAACGCAGGCACCGTGATCGTGGACATGCCCACCGAGCCGGGCGACGGCTCGTACCTGAAGCTCAAAGCGGCTGACGACGCCCTTTCTCGCACGGCGCTTGACCCGAACACATCGCGCATCTGGTACACGCTGGGCTACGTCTGGCACCCAACCTACAGCGAGGCGCACGAGCCGCTTGGCACGCTGGACCTGAAGCCGCTCATGCCGCTTGTAAGCAGGCGAGAGAGCTACGAGTACCGAGGCATCGTCCCCATCCGCTACAGCAAGGACGGCCGCCAGGCCCAGGCCGACGTCGTCTTCGCCCTCAAGGGGGTGGGCTCGGACATGTACGACGCCGACCTCAAGGCCGAGCGCGACCGCATCTATCGCCTGCTTGCCGCCTACCGGCCCGACGACTGGAGTCGCATCGACGCCGTGCTGGCCACCTATGGCAGGCAAGCGGAGATTGACCAGCAGCGCCTGGGCTCCCAAGATCAGCGCGAGGCGGCTGGCCAGACGGCCATGCAGCTGATGAGGTCCGTGGCACACATCCAGTCGCTGCAGCGCATGCGGGCCATCCGCAAGATGGTCTACGAGGCGGCTGAGGTGACGCAGGTGCACGTGCAGGTGGAGGCCAACAGCGAGGCCGCACTGTACAACGGGCTGTACCTTGTCGCAAACACGGTGCGCTGGGCGGACGACATCGCCTTCTCGGTGTGGTGGACGGCGCTATGCGGGCCCGGCGCCGCCGCGTTCGTCGAGCCGTTGATGACACCGCTCAAGGACTGGGTGGTTGGCTTCGTCGAGATCCTGGGGCTGTGCGCGTTTGACGATGAGGCGGCCATCCCGCCCGACAACTACTTCACGCTGGAAGGCTTTGAGAACGAGGTGCTGCACAAGCAGCTTGACGGCGAGTTCATGGGCATCCTCATGGGCAACACCGTGCCCACCCCGGGCTCGTTCAGCTGGAAGAGGCTGCTGTTTGGCATGGGCGCCACGGTGTGCTACCTCTTCTATCGCAACTGCGCGAGCGGCAAGTACAGCAAGGTCAACGAGTCGGGCACCACCGAGTTCGACCTCTGGGGCGCCCTGAAGGCCACCACCGCCGACCTGAGCATCTTCAGCGTCAAGGCGCTGATCTCCTACTTCATCGCGCGCGGGGCCGCATCCAAGATGACCGCGACGAACGAGACCCCTTTGTTCAAGCTGGACGAGGCGGATGGCCCCTTTGACAGGTTCTGCGTCAAGGCAGCCAAGTGGCTCATCGAGGACCCGCTTCGGGCCATCGGCGATGCGGCGGACACCACGGCCGACCGCATGGTCGGCTCCCTGAGCGAGGTGATTTCCGGCAACGCCACGGTGGAGGTCATCCAGGCTTCGCTCGACGGCGTCCAGTCAAGTCTTGTCGACATCGTGCGCGGCGAGGCTGCCGACGCAGCGCCAGGCTCGTCGTCTGTCGATGAGTGGGTGCGCAGCTTTGGCGTGGTGGCGGTGGTTCCGAAGGACGCCGAGGGCCAGCCGCTCATGGATTCCGCCGGAAATCCCTGCACCCTGCAGGTGCCCCTCCTCACCGCCGTCGCCCTGTACGTCAACCACGTGCTGAAGGAGCTCGAGCTTGACATCAAGATAGACTTCCGCGGCGTCGTGCCCGACGAGCCCGGATACCTGCCGCACGACCAGCTTGTCAGCGTTCTTGAGAGCATCGACAGCACAGGCTCCGAGGTGGGCTTCCTGCGCGACCCTGCGGCCCAGGGCGAAGGCACGCAGGGCCCCTACGCTGGCGGCGCTTCGCGGCCGACGCTAGATACGGGCATCGACTTCCATCGCTACGCAAAGTAGAGGAGCGAGCATGGCCTTTTGCACAGAATGTGGCGCATGGCTGACGGAGGGGGCAAAGTTCTGCGCCGAGTGCGGGGCGCCCGTTTCCATGCGCTCCGGGACTGCCGCGAAGCAGGGCAACCTGGCGGACCGCACCAGCGTGAGCGCGCAGGCCTCGATGGCCGCGGCCGAGGTCCTCGCTGGCGCGGCGATGGTCGAGGCGCCCGCCGAGGCAGGCGAGTTTGTGGCTGGCACGTGGGAACACGCAGCGCCGACCTCCGCCAATGAGGCGACTGGGCAGCCCCAGGCCTATCAGCACGGCGGGCAGTTCCTACCCTCGGACGGAGGGGCCGCTCGAAAGCGAAGGCGGTCGCGGCTGCCGTTTCTGCTTGCGCTTGCGGCGGCGCTCGTGGCCGTGGCCGTGTATGTGGTGCCGCTCTTCATCCCACATCCGCACGACCCGCACGAGGACATGGCGCTGACGTCCGAGACGGCGGGCGAGGCCGCCGAGCCCGAGGCCACGGCGCCGGAGGAGCCGGAGCCCACGGTACCTGCCGCGCCGGGCGCGGCTGAGGACGCGGGCGAGGCCGCCGAGCCCGAGGCCACGGCGCCGGAGGAGCCGGAGCCCACGGTGCCTGCCGCGCCGGGCGCGGCTGAGGAGCCGGAGCCCACGGTGCCGGACGCCCAGGCCGCGCCTCCCACCAGCAGCGCATTCTCCACCGACGAGCGCCCTGAGCTCATCGAGTTCACCTGGCTCACGGGCTCCACGGCCAAGGGCAACGTCCCCGACGGGGCAACCAGGCTCACGGGGTTCGCGGACGTCGAAGGCGGCTGGAAGGGCTATCTGTATTCGGGAGACATGGAGTGGCTGCTCAACGCGCGCATCGACAGCGTCCAGGACGGCGCTGCCATCACGATCGACTGGTACTATCTGCGCATCGGCGGTGTATCGGGCGAGGTTAAAAAGGACGATACGGCCGACTCGCTGTTCAATGGGGCGTGGGTGGATGGGCAGCTTGATGCCACAGGGTCCGGCCGCGTTTTGGTGAAGGCGTTTTGGCAGCAGGACGACCATCAGTATGCCGCAGGCACGTTCACTTGGCCCGACGGTGAGACTGGCACCATCATCCTCATGCGCCCGTAAGGGTGCGGCCTGGGGCCGCGCGGGATCCGTGCGGAGTCTGCGGCTGGCGCGGCGCGGGATCCGGAGCTCCTCCGCAACTTGCGACAACCAGGGGCCGGTTCCCGCCCGCGGATGTCGGGGGATGCGTGGGGGCCTGGCGCGGGCGGAGCGCGAGTGTACATTTAATTCGAGTTATTCGGGCTCTGAAAAACGGAGTCCAAATAAGTGAAATTAAATGTACACTCCGGGCCCGTGGAGCCAGGCGTGACCGCGGCGACCGGTGGCGGCAGATGTATACTCCGGGCCTGGATCCCGGCGGCTGCGCCCCGGCCGCGAGGCCGCATCGCACCCACCTCGCGCGCGTATAATGTGGCAGTTGCGCACGCATCGCGACGCCTCATGGAAAGGACCCCCACCCATGTCACCCACGACCCCATCACCTCCCCTCCCCATCGCGTGGCAGCTGGGCAACTGGTCCCTCGTCATCTGCGGACTCTTCTACGCGCTGCTCTGCGTGTTCAGCGTCGTCACGGGAGCCATGTACCTGCTTGGCCTGCGCGAACTCAACCCCCTGGAGCTCTCCGACAAGACGGTCCACAGCCTGCAAGGCCAAGGCAAGCTGCAGCGCTTCGCGCGCATCATGGGCGCCGTCACCATCGTGGTAGGCATCGCGCAGGGGGTCAGCGCATGGGCCATCCTCACCATCGCGGGCACGATGGGCTACGCCATCGCCCTGGGCTTCACGCTGTTCTCCCTCTGCTCGGTGCTGTTCAAGCTGCGCAGCAAGGTTAGCGCATTCCCGCTGCTCAAGCTGGGAGCCTACCTCGCCATCCTGATCATCCTAGCCATGGACGGCAACCGACAGCTGTTCATGCAAAGCGGCACCGCGCTCAGCACGGGTCTGGGCACCGCGCTGCTTTCCACGTTCACCGTGGTGATAACCATCACCGTCGGCCTCGTCGCCGAGCAGCTTGCCACGCGCGTCATCCGCCGGGCCTTCAGCGAATCCGCCGTGGGCGACGTGTCCATCGGCGTCAACATCGTCCGCGCGCTCATCGTGGTGATCTGCGCTTCGTTCCTGGGCGAGAACGTCTTTCACATCGAGCTGAGCGGCGTGGTGCAGGCGCTGGGCGTCACCACACTGGTAGTGTCGCTGGGCCTGCAGGACCTGATAAAGAACGTGGTAGCCGGCATGCAGGTGGTGCTTACGCACCTGTTTTCGGTGGGCGACCAGCTCGACGCAGGCAGCGTGCGCGGCGAGATCATGGACGTAAGCTGGCGCCAGACCATCCTGCGCGACAAGGACGGCGACACCCACGTGGTGCCCAACTCCGTACTGACGGGGGCCACCTTCATGCGCCGCGAGGGCAAGATGGTGCGCCGCCACGACATCAGCTGCGACATCAAGCCGGGCCTTGACCTCAACCGCGTGGGCGACGACATCGAGCGCCTGGCCGACGAGGTGCTGGACCAGCGCGGCTGGCGCGCCGAGGAGCCCACCGAGGTGCGCTTTTTGGGGTCCACCGCCAACGGCGTGCAGGCCTCCATTCGCATCTACCTCAAGGACATCGAGTACGCCACCCGCAGCATGGACGCCGTGATGCGCGCCATCGGCCAGCGCGGCTACCTGGCAGACTGGACCAACGAGGGCCCCGCGCAGGAGCAGTGGCGATAGGCGCAGACGCACTCGCGGCAACCAACGCCGCGGCCGCCGCCTACCTCACGTAGTGGATGCGCGCCTCGTCGAAGCGGTCCCGCTGGCTGCGCTCCTCGGCCGGGTAGCCGTAGGGGAAGATGGCGAAGGCCCGCAGCGTGTTGGGCAGGCCAAGGATGCGCTCAACTGCCTGCATGCGCTCCTCCTGCGGGGCGATGCCCAGCCACACCCCGCCCAGCCCCTGGGCGCACGTCTCCAGCCAGAGGTTTTCCATCGCGATGGAGAGGTCTACCTGCGCGTATTCCGGCAGCTTGCAGTTGGTGCGGTAGGCTGACACGATGGCGGCAGGAGCGTTTTTGGTCATGCCCGCGAAGGGCTGCACCTGGGATAGCTGGGCCAGCACGTCCTTGTTGGTGACAACGTAGAACTCCCACGGCTGCTGGTTGGCCGCAGACGGCGCCTGCATCGCGGCGCGTAGCAGAGCCTGGGTCTTCTCGGGCTCCACCGGCCGGTCCTGGTACTTCCTGATGCTCACGCGCTCGAAGATGGCGTCCATGGGGGGTCCTCCGGTTTCGTGGGGTGTGTACTGCCGCCCATTTTAGGCGATGAGGACGGGCACCCCCGTTGAACAGCTGGTAATTGCAAGCCACATCAAGCTGTGGAGCACTAATCGAGTACTATTACGATGTCGAATCCTTGGGATAGTAGCCAAGCGCATGCGCCAGACCACGGTTCGATTGCTTGCACTCACTTTGTTCTCGCAAGGTACCTTCAAGGGAGTACGCGTGAGAAGCAATGACCATCTTATCTTTGAGTACCACACGCCCGAGCAAGTGATGGAGCGTGCCCACCACCTTGAGGGGATGACCTTCCAGGACGTGCTGGACCTGGGAATCGTTGCCGACGGCGTGGTACGCGAGTACAACTCCCGCCGCTACAAGGGTGGGATGGGCAACCTCCTGGAGGAGCGATACTTCGGCTACCGCGCGAACTCCGACCGCGAGCCCGACTTCGCCGAGGCCGGCGTCGAGCTGAAGGCCACCTGCATCGACCGCAGGAAGAACGGCCAGGACACCGCAGGCGAGCGTCTCGTGCTCACCATGATCCCGTACGACGAGGAGGCGCCCGCGTCTCTCTATGACTCGCACTTGTGGCACAAGTGCAGGTCGATACTCCTGGTGTGGTACCGCCGCGACCGCAGCATCGACCCCTACGAGCAGCGAATCGAACACGTGGCGCTCTTCACCCCTCCCGAGCGCGACCTGCGGGTCATCGAGTACGACTACTCGCTGATAACGGGGCTGGTCCGCGACGGCCGCGCGGATGAGCTCTCGGAGTCGCTCACGTCCTACCTCGGCGCCTGCACCAAGGGGGCGACGGCGGAGAAGAGCATGCGCGACCAGGCGCGCTACGCACCGGGGAGGAAGGCCAAGGCGCGCGCCTTCTCCTATAAGCAGTCCTACATGAACTACGTGCTGCACCACTACGTCATGGGAGAGCCCGAGGCCGAGAGCGTGGTCAGGGACCCGAGGGAGCTGGAGAGGCAGTCGCTCGAGCAGTACGTGACGAGGATAATCAACGCCCACGTCGGCGAGAGCGACCGCGACCTCTGCCGAACGCTCGGCATCGAGTACACGGGGAACAAGGCCCAGTGGACGACCATCGCGTACCGCCTGCTGGGTGTGCGGGGAGACCGGGCCGCCGAGTTCGAGAAGGCCGGCATACGCGTACGGACACTGCGTCCCGAGCCCGACGGCAGGCGGCTCGTGGAGAGCGCGCCGATCCTGAACATCGACTTCATGTCGCTAGCGGCCGAGCGCGACTGGGATGGCTCCGAGCTGCGGAGCCTGCTCGCCGACATGCGCTACCTCTTCGTGGTCTTCCAGAAGGAGGGCGACCGCACGGTGCTCCGCGGCTGCAAGGTGTGGGGCATGCCCGAGCGCGACCTTGACGGGCCCGTGCGCGAATGCTGGCGGCGAGCTAGGGATACAATCCGTGAAGGTGTAGTGCTCACGTGTAGGCTGGATACCCGCGGAAAGGTCTCGTATACCAACAACCTCCCCGGCATGTCTGATAACTCAGTTGCTCACGTAAGGCCCAGGGCTGCTCGGGCAGCGTATCGGTTCGAGAACGGGACCACAATCGGGAACGTGGAGCGTGATGCTGAGGAGCTACCCGACGGCAGGTGGATGACCAGACAGGCGTTCTGGCTAAACAGCTCATACCTACTGGAGCAGGTAGCTGACCTACTCTGAGAATTCCAAAAGAATATACTTCAAGCTAGGAAGAAGTATCGGACCGGCTATTGTTTGAGGTCGCAGAGATAGGGGCATGTCATGAGACGCTCACTTGCTGGAATCTTGCTGGTGTCGACGCTGCTTTTGGCGGGCTGCGGCGGCGGCAATGGTGTCGGCAAAGTTATGGAGATAACCGAGAACGGCACCTACGACGTGAGCGGTTACGACCAAGTTGTCGTTGCCGTCGGGGACGAGGTACAGGATGCTGTTGAAGGGCACGCGGAGTCTGCAGCAAACGACGCTGGGCTCAACCTCGTGAGGGCCAAGCTCAAGTACTTCTCCATGGAGGTCCCAGAATTGATGGTTAAGGACTACACGGAGCAGGAGCTAACCGAGGATGACATGCATACGTTCATGTTCGAGATTGACAACAACGTTGACTGCATGCTTTCCATCACCGCGATGAAGACGGGCGGCACCAGCCCCCTAGAGACCTTCTCGGATGGACCACAGGAGGAAGTCAACGGAATCGTCATGGCCATCAAGCATGAACACGCAGGCGACCAGCGTAAGGTTCGGGTCGACTTCATTGAGGATGGCGTACTCCACACCATCACGCTCTACTATCCAGTAGCCAGAGACGACGTATATGGTGACTATGCTGAGCAGTTCTATCGCACCATACAGATGAACTAGCCAATGACGTGGTCTTGATCGTGTCCGGCGGTTGATCTAAGATTGTCCTTACAACCTAGCCGTCCACAGCAGCAGAGGAGAAACGTGGACACCAAGACCATAAGGGTCGCCGAGCTCTTCGCGGGCGTCGGCGGCTTCCGTCTCGCGCTAGACGGATACCATGACCCGCGGCGCCCCGAGTGGGACATGCCAGCGGCGGGCAACTTCGAAACCGTATGGGCCAACCAGTGGGAGCCGCCAGGGACGGACGCCAAGCAGTTCGCGTGGCGTTGCTACGAGGAGCGCTTCGGCAAGGGCTCCTGCGTCAACGAGGACATCGCCGTCGCCCTCGACAGGTACGAGGCGGGCGAGCTCGAGATTCCCGACGTGGACATGGTCGTGGGCGGCTTCCCGTGCCAGGACTACTCCGTCGCGCGCCCGCTCAGCCAGTCGGGCGGCATCGAGGGCGAGAAGGGCGTCCTCTGGTGGTCGATCTACCGGTTCCTGCAGCTTAAGCATCCAAAGTACTGCCTCTTCGAGAACGTCGACAGGCTGCTCAAGAGCCCGGCCCGCCAACGCGGGCGCGACTTCGCAATCATCCTGTCGTGCCTCGCAAGCCTCGGATACTCGGCCGAGTGGCGCGTGGTCAACAGCGCCGAGTACGGCTTCCCGCAGAGGAGGAAGCGCGTCTTCATCTACGCGGAGCGCGACGCGGAGGGAT
Organism: uncultured Coriobacteriaceae bacterium; assembly: GCA_902788705.1. GTDB lineage: Bacteria > Actinomycetota > Coriobacteriia > Coriobacteriales > Atopobiaceae > UBA1367. The sequence continues at coordinate 142,765 of CADALE010000005.1, forward strand.
GGGACCTGGAGGCCAGGATCGCCGACGGCGTGATGGCGAGGGCGCTGCCCATCCACGAGCCCGCCGCGTACGGCCACGTCACGATTCCGGACGACGCCTACGTGGCGACGCAGGAGTTCAACCTGGGCGGCAAGGCAAGCCCCTTCGAGGCCGCCGGCGCCATGCAGGGCTTCGAATGCTCGACCGCCAAGGTGGTCGAGGACTACCGCGGCCCGAGGAGGATGCTGGGCGACGTGCTGGTACCCGAGGAGGAGGTTCCCGAGCCCTACTTCGTGCCCGAGGAGCAGCTGCCGCGCTGGGAGTACCTGAAGGGCGCCAAGCGCGAGCCGCGCGTGGACAGGCGCACTGGCCACGAGTACTTCTACAGCGAGGGGGCCATGGCCTTCCCCGACCTGCCCGAGAACCCGAGCAGGACGATTCTCACGGGCGAGGGAGGTTCCGGAGCCTCGCGCTTCAAGCACATCGTGCGCTGCGAGAGCGGCCGCTACAGAAGGCTGGTGCCCGACGAGCTCGACCAGCTGCAGACGTTCCCGAGGGGCTGGACAAATACGGGGATGACTGACGGGAGACGGGCATTCTGCATGGGGAATGCGCTGGTGGTAGGGATACCGCATCTCATCGGTCGAGAGATTGCAGTATCAATGAACCTGTAGCAGCATATTTCTCAGTCACACAAGAGATTGGGAGCACCATATGGGCAAAAGAACCGTAAAGAACTATCCCTCCCCTCGACTTCTCAAGACTATTGGCGCCACAAATCAAAAGCCTGAGGATGCTATTGGTGAACTTGTTGCTAACTGCTTCGACGCACGAATACCGGGCACGTTGCTCGATATCGTGGTCGATTTGAGAGACAACCGAATCGCCATCATTGACAATGGCAAAGGAATGGATAGCAATACCCTCGAACATGCGGTTTGCATCGGTGAAGACATGTCACGTTATATCGACAGAGGGGAAGATGCCAAAGGTTACTTCGGAATGGGATTTAAAACTTCCTGTTCGACATTAGGTAATTATTATGAGATCTTCACCAGGCCTTTCAACCAGGGTGTCGAGTACCACGTTGCGTTTGATATTTCTGAGTACAGTACGCGACCAACAGGAGCTGATGCTTGGGACGTCGAAATTGAAGACGGTCCGCACAACCTTTCTGGCCCGCTAAAGGATGCGCCCTATGGAACAGCGTTTGTAATTAGTAACCTAAAGATTAGAAATCAGCCGCTCAGTGCAATTCTCGAGTATCTAGGAGAGGCATTCAAAGGTCATCTCCAAAATGGTGACCAAATCAGAATCATTGATGATTTAGCCGGTACGCAAAAGGCGACGCCGAAGAAGTATGATTTTAAGCCGGGCACCAAAATTGATATAGATGTCTCTTTTGGTAAAGACAATCAGTATCGCATCACTGGTTGGGCGGCAATCGACAAGCAGACGCACAACAACGGGCTATACGGCTTCAACATTTACCGTCATGGCCAACTGGTCGAGAGCTTCAACAAAGACTGGTTCAAGCCGCACCTAATGACCAGCCGCATCATTGGCGAAGTGTCGATGGACTTCCTTGACGCGACCTTCTACAAGCAGGGCTTACAACAATCAGAACTCTGGACCCTTGCCAAAGCACGAATGACCGAGTATTTGAAAAGCTTTGAGAGGGCGTGTAGGGAGCTCAGCAGAAACCACAACATCGATAACCCCGTAGAATCCAAGCGAATCATCTCTAGAATGCGCGAAGATTATGAAGAGGATCCCTTTGACTTCGATGACAGCACCAGTAATACGGATTCAGAAACGGATGTAACCCCAGACAGAAAAGAAGAGCCCGCTAGCGTCAATACAAAAATCAAGAATGTCGTTCAAGAACGTAGTCTCACCCTTAAAGATGAGGGTGAAATCGAGATTACCTATCTAGAACGCGAAATGAGCGGAAATACCCGCGCGCCTTTTGACTACATATACGCTGAAGCTGACGATGAAGGCGAAGCCGGAGAGTTACAGGTCATCGTATACAAAGATCATCCTTTGTGGCTCAAAAAGGTTAGCGATGATGCTGTTAGGGTGTTGGCAACATCCGACGGAATATACCGCATGCTGGTAGAGCAACTTGGTTTCAATCCTTCTGATGCGCTAAAACTCAGAAACGAGTGGGTTTGGATAAGGTCGAACGGAGGTGAGTCATAGTGGGAAAGTATGAATCACTTGTAAGAATTAAAGAACTGTGGAAAAGCGCAGACTTGCCACTAGGCCAGAAAGCCTCTCTGATATCAGAGGAGTTCTATGCATCTGGTCTTGACTTCGCCGCCACTGCCGCTTTTATCAACGCAACCCCATCAGAACTCGACGCACTACTTGTTATGGGGGGTTTCGAAGACGAAACATTGGAAAGACTATCTAGGATCAATCCCCCAAAGACTTCATGGACCATGCTCTCGAACGCTACCGATGAGGAGATTGAGCACGCGCTTGATGTGCTCGAGAATGGAGTATTGGTCGATAACGATAGCATGCGAACAAGCATTACCGAGTATGTCTACCACGCAATGATTGAAATCGCTGGACCGACTATCGAACAAAAGATTGGAAACCTTTCGGGCAGAACCATCAAATTCATCAGAGAAAAAGCCTCGCACTTTGACGGTGCAATCTCTGCAAGCGAGGTCAGATTCCTCAAAAGCTGCGCCAGCATGAGAGGGCGTGGCAAACCCCTCTCACCAAAACAAGTTAAGTGGCTTACCGATATCTGCAATCGTTTAGCTGATAGGGAAATCATAAGCAGAACTAGCATCGACGGCGACCAAGAGCTGTGTGATGAGGTATTGGATGCACTTGGCCGATGACTAAACTACGTGACCTAGACCTTACTTTTGGCTACATGGGTAAGGGCAGAGAGATTCTCGAATCTTTCACCTTGCCATGCCTTCGTGCGGCGCTTTCATACGATCGCATTACCAGCTACTACAACTTTGCTTCTTTGCTGGCTCTTGCCGATGGATTGCAATCGCTTTATGAGAATCATGGATGCATGAGGCTCATCTTAGGTGTACACAGCATACCTAGTGAGATTATTGATGCCACGTTAAGGAGACAGTGCTTAGCACAGGAGATTACGCGCATCAGAGAGGACATCGAAAGAGGGATTAGCACTTTAACTGATTCTTTGCAAAGAAAGAGCGTCGCAACGCTCGGCTGGATGATTGAAGACGGACTATTGGAAGTAAAGGTTGCTGCGCTGGAAGGCGACGGAATCTTTCATCCAAAGACGTTGATATTTAGGGACGACATCGGAGACAGGGTTGTTGCTGTTGGGAGTTCAAATGAAACCAGTAGTGGCAATGGCTCGAACTTCGAACAACTAATGGTCGTGAACTCGTGGACTAGTGAAGGGGCTGTATCTACACAGGAAGCCTTCTTCACTGACCTGTGGAACAACAGGAGAACGGATGCTTGTGTCGGCGACATAACACTAGAACTAATCGAAAGCATTCGCTCTTCAATGGGTGATGAATACTACAAGCCCAATATAGTCTTGAAGCATTCAGCAAAAGATATCATCAAGATAGCTTCTGAGATGCCTGCAAATTTCTTTGTGTCTGGATGCATCCCAGCACTCTACCAGCATCAAGAAAGGGCGGTTATCGATGCACTGTCACGTTGGCCCGTACGCGTCCTGTTTGCTGATGAAGTTGGCCTGGGAAAGACGTTCGAAGTTGCTGCCACAATCGCTTTCCTGACAAAGTATTGTGACGTGAAAAGAGTCCTAATCCTTACTCCAAAGGCTGTACTGCAACAATGGCAAGACGAATTAGCCGAGCATTTCGGTATGGAGGCATGGCTATACGACTCCTCGACAAAGTCATATGTTGGTGCAGCAGGAAAGCGAATTCCCATGGGCAGGACCAATCCCCTGGGACATAATTCTCCAAACATAATGCTGATGTCTGCCCAATACGCACGTGGAAGCGGTCGACAGAAAAGCGTGCTTGAGAGACAAGGCGCGGTGCTTCCAGACCTCCTCGTGCTTGACGAAGCACATTCTGCCCGCGTAAGCGCCGACCTATCAGGGTCGAAAAAGACAACGAGAATATATGAGATGCTCAAGGAGTTTGCACCGAAGATTCCCCACGTAATACTAGCCACTGCAACACCCATGCAGAAGGAGCCTTCTGAGTACCATTCGATGCTAAAGCTTCTTGGCCTACCTAACGCGTGGAAACGATCCAGAGCATACCAAGCGTCGCTAAGACTGACAATTGATGACAATATACCGTCCACTGCAGATGCATACACCGCTGGCAAGTTACTCCAATCGACAATAATGAGCATGAATCCATCGCTAGCAGACCTTAGCCCAGTAGAAGCGTCTTCTCTGAGAGGTCTCATCGATTTAGGGAATGCTGATCATTTTGACGTAGCAAACTACGTAATAGAGCACTGGAGTGAACTTAAGACCGCATTTATCAAGCTGCATCCAGCGCACCTTCTAACGGTGCGGAATACCAGACGATCACTGACGAAAATGGGGTATAGATTCCCTAAGAGAAACCTTCATGCAGAGTCAATTTACGACTCTGCAGAAGTACAGCTTTTCTATATGCGTGTCGATGACTATATCAGTAATCTATACTTTTCAGTCGAGAAGGCACTTCATCCAGATAAGAGGATGAACGTAGGCTTCGTTCGCATCGGCTATCAGCAGCGACTCGCCTCTTCCCTACAATCCTGCAAGATTAGCCTTTCCAGAAGGCTCGACAAGCTAGTCAAAATCAAATCTGCCATCGCGGCAGATGCAACAACCCTACTCAAGAATCTGGGAGATGGCACCTTCACTGACCTTGACGACTTCTTCTACGATGACGCCATGCTTGTCGGCAACGAGGAATTTGAGCACCTAGATAGCATCGCGAACGATGTGGACTTTGATGCACTCAATAGGGCTTTAGGTCTTGAAACCTCTGCGATTGCTACACTCATAGAACAAGTCACACGCCTGCTGGAAGAATGCGGAGACTTGAAAATCTCTCGTGCTGTTCAACTTGCTTTTAAGCATCTTGATGACGGAGACCGCGTACTTGTTTTCTCGCGATACACCGATACGGTAAACGCACTAATCGAGACCTTCCGCAGCGCCGATAAGAAGAGACGAACGTACGGGATTTACACTGGGCAAAAGTCTGTATCCGTAACTAATGGCATCGAGACTCAGGCCACGAAGTCTGCAATCAGATACGGGCTGGAGAGCGGAGCCATTCCGATCATATTCTGCTCAGACGCCGCTTCGGAAGGGCTGAACCTTCAGGCTGCCAGAGTGCTAATCAATGTTGATGTACCGTGGACTCCATCAAGACTCGAACAAAGAATTGGACGTGTTGCTCGTCTTGGCCAAAAAGCCAAAGAAGTCGAGATCTATAACATTTGGTACCCAAATAGTGTTGAAGCAAAGATGTATGGGCGCATCGATAAGCGACTCAAGGACATGAACTTAGCCATCGGAGAGTTTCCGCAAGTAGTCTCAGACAGAATCAGAGACTCAATCTTGAATGGCGAAGAACGAGACGATCTTTATGAGTTGCAGGAGATAAGGAATTCGGTACAAACCAAGGCTCTATCACGGCTGTGGTCAGAAGGAAACCCAAAGGTAACTACAAGTCGCCACATTCGTAATGGGCTGATTTCCCTCTGCAATCGTGATTTGCACGTTATCAAGCGCAGCGCCGACGCCACTACTTACAGAACAAGCAGCAACATGGAATTGACCTTAAGCGCCGATGAAGGACGGCCTGAGAGCGTGTCATACCTTTCCCTTCTAGGGGCAGGACTTGAGTACGAGCTGAGCAATTGCTATGTCCGACATGATTCCTGCGGCAATCCTGCTGCATTCGAAATCGAGGATAGTCCGATAGTGCTGAACCATGAGGCAATTGTAGACGTGTTGCTCGGTGATGCTGGCACAGGTGCAGCTCAGTCGAGCTCATATCCTAAGATGTTGCCCGATAATCTGGCAATGCAACTAGACTTTGCTATTACATGTCAGATTCCGCCACGTCCTTCATTTTGGCCTCCCGTGATTTAACAAGGCACATTAATGTAGATGTGACTATGTGCTGCGCCTAGAAGCACGTCGGAACCAACCGGAGTGGCATCAGAAGCGATTAGCATTATGTAGACAGCTTATAGTCTACTCCGCAGAGATGAAGACGACGTTGTTGGCTCTCGGACACCCCACGGGAAGCCTTGCGTCGGAGGGGTTCCAGATATCGTAAGGACTCACCTGTACCGTAACTTGCTTGCCGTCATACGGCTCCCACTGCGTGATGTCGCCCTGCTCAAATCGGCCATTATTGGCAACAAGCAGCATGTCAGTCTCTCGATACATCATCTCATCGGGATCACCCGGAGCATGTGAGTAGAGCACCTGGGGCTCATCAAAGAGCAGTATCGCGTACAGGTCATCTGGCTCGTCCCCAGTCACGCTTGGGTCCATCTCACTCCCCTGCATCTCCAGGACCTCCTCTGCGGTGAGGACCGCGAGCGTCCCGGACAGGGTGTAATCCTCTTCGTCGCTCGTCTCCGGCGCCGCCTGGTCGCCCTCCTCAGGCTGCACGGGCTCCACGTCAACGACCACGGTCTCCTCTTCCGGTTCGTCGGGCACCACATAGATCGTGCAGCCACAGCAAACCATGGCAAGCAAGAAGCAAAGAGCCGCAGCCCAAAGCCTATGCGCAGTGACGTGGGATGTATCGCGCAGCATCATTCTCCCCTGCTTCCCTAATGCCCCGAGCAGCTCATCTACAACAGAAAGAGCAGCAAGAAAAGGCCAGATGAGATGGCCAGGATGTACCCCAGCACCTTGATTGGAACTGGACCTATCTTGGCATCCGAGCCCGTGAGCAGGATACCGATAACAAGCGGAATCAGGAAGACAACAAGCGCGATCATGACTGCTCCTCCCAGACAAACTCAATGGTGTAGTACTCCCCTACGTTCGCGCCGTCAAGGAAGTTCCTCAGCACTGCCACCGCATTGTCTTGCGCGCCGCTCATGAACTCCTCGTCCTGCAAGGCCCTGTCCTTGGCCTCATCCTTGAGCTTCGCGAGCAGCTGGGTAGCGTCGCCGATATTTTGCGGGTTGAAGGGCGACTGCATCACCGTATCAACCTCGAAGGTGTCCTCGTCTATCTCGTTCTGCACTACCTTGAGCGCCGGAAGTGTCACGACGATGGCCCCCTTGCCCTCGCCCTCAGGCTCGGTTACTTCGAAGGACACCTTCGAGATGTCTATTCCAACGCCAACGACGCCGCTGTACCTGATTACTTCCAGGTCCTGCGTCAGGGGAAGCTCGAAGTCCAGAAGCTCCTTCGCGCTCTTGATGATGTCAGCCTCCGTGTAGCGATAGCGCTGCGTCACCAAGTCGCTTGCGGGCTCGATGACGTTTTCCAGCTCCTTCACCGTGATGGTCTTGCGCTCCTCCGTAAGGGCGGGCAGCTCCGGTGCGCGCATCTCGGGTATCGCGATCCTGCCGAAGTAGAACAGCCCGTAGCATGCACCGAAGCCAACGGCTAGCAGGAAGGCAGCCTTGATCAGAAGCCACAGGGTTCCAAAGAAGCCCCTCCTTTGCTTGATTACGTAGCTACCCCTAGGAAGGCCCGAAGCGGGATGGGCACGGACGATTGGATCGCTGCGAAGCCTCTGGGTTCCTTCTGGCTGTCCGGCAGAATTACTGTCGGCCTTGGATTCCCTCACCCAACCAAACGGCATGGTGTGCCCACCTTTCGCAAGGACCTGATAAGACATCTCAATAGCATAGCTTCAACATGCTGAAATGAGGTTGCAGAGCTGGGTTTAGCGGCCAGCGGATACGCATCCCTAACATGCGTGGATTACCGCCACACCAAAGGGGATAGCTCTTTTGTGTCCTACTCCGCAGAGATGAGGACGACGTTGTCCGCGCGCGGCTGACCCACGGGAAGGCGCACGTCGGAGGGGTTCCAGATGTCGTAGGGACTCACTTGCACCGTGACGTGCATGCCGTTGTACGGCTCCCACTGCGCGATGTCGCCCGCCGAGTGCCGGGTGACGCTCGCAACAAGCAGCATGTCAGCGTCCTGATACGTCATCAGGTCGGGCTCGCCGGGGGCATGCGAGTAGAGCGTCTGCGTGCCGTCTAGCAGTATGAGCGCAAACCGGTCGTCCGGCTCGTACCCCAGCGAATTCGGATCCGTGTCGATCTCCTGCAGCTTCAGGAGCTCTTCCGCGGAAAGCACCGAGCAGGTCCCTGACAGAACGTAGTCCTCCTGGTCGCTTGCCTCCGAGGCGCCTTGTGCGCCATCTTCGGGCTGGGCGGGCTGGGCGTCCTGGAGTGTTGCGTCATCGGCTGCGCCTTCGTTGGTCGCACCCTCATCAGCCGCAGTCGCCTCACTATCCTGGGCAGACTCCTCGCTGACCACCACGGTCGACGTGTCCTGACTGCTAGGCACCGCATCTCTCGAGCAGCCAGTGCAAGCCGCGATCAGTACGGCGCAAAGAGCCGCTGCCCAAAGCCTGCGTGTGGTGAGGTGGGACGTTTCGCGCAGCATCATTCTCCCCCGCTTCCTTGAGATATCCGTGTGCGTCGGCACGACCTCATGCGACGTGCCACGAAACAAGCTTACCAAACAAAAAGCGGGGCACCTTACCAGGGTGCCCCGCTCGCGCGTCTGACGTTACCTACGCCGCCCTTGGGAAGTCCTCCAGCGGCTTCTTGGTGAGGTGATACCCGCCGCAATACGGGCAGAGGTAACCTGCCACCGGGGGCTACCCCCCATGGCAGGTCATCTCGCCAACGAAATAGCGGGGCTTCAGGGGCACCTTCTTGGCCAGCCTACCCGAAGAATCCTATTTCGCCGACAAGATGTAAGACCCGCGTGGACATGTTCCGCACCACCATCGCCATCCAGGGTGAGACTCATCATGCCTCCGACAGCCTCCCTGACCTCGAGCGGATCAACCACATTGGCTCCCTCGTCGTGCCAAGCGCGAGGTAGTGACAGCGATGGTTCTACCTCCTTTTCGCGGACCAAGGAGCGCTACCCGAGGGCATCCTCGAATAGCAGGCAGCTTTTAGTACACCTAAGCAGCAGTTCGTCACCGAGTACTGAGATGATCGGCTACGACATACTTAGCCATCGCGCTTAGTATGCTATGCCCTTCACGAAGTTCTTCGCGATGGTGTCAAAGTACTTGGGCACCCGTTGATCAGCAACCCTGAGGATTGTGCCTCGCATCCCCATATACTCAACGGGACCAGTAGCTATAGTTCCCATGTCATCCTGAATCCACATGGCGCGAAGCTGTTCTGGGACATAGACCATCTTGGCGGCCTCGTTAATGTCTTGGTCGTAGAAGCGCAGGGTCGTCCGATTGGCGTTGTCGTCGGGATCTAGATATTTGTTTGGGATGAAGACGAAGTCGTCCGGTCGATGCATTCGTCTAAGGAACACCTGAATAAGCGTATAGTGGCTTGCAATCCCCAACATGTACCCCATGTCGTCGAGCAATAGGGATATGACGTCTTCCGCGTTCTCCTCCATTGCAACCTTCAGAAGTGTGAGGCACCTGTTGATGGCCATCTCCGTCGTCCTTAGATAGGCTCCTGGATACCTGTCATAGGCGCCTATCCTCCCAGCCTCCTTGAAGAATGCAGACTTGCCCACATCCACAATGTACTGGTTGTAGTCCTTGGAAGGCTCCTGCTGGAACATCTGCCAGAAGTCGTCCGGATAGATCCATCGGGCTTTTTGCCCTCCGGCAGTCTCCAGCAGTTTTGCGAGGTCTTCGGATAACATGCCGGCGGAACTGAACAGAAAGTCGCAAAACTGCTCGGGATACCAATGGTCCTGATCATTGATCAGCCCCATGAAAACACAATTGCCTATGCATCGCGCGTTGTAATAGAAGCACTTCTCGATTTGGCCAACGAGCCTTGAGGATGCTACGACACTGTCCCGGCTATCGCTCGTCGCAAGCTCATCAGCTTCGAACCCTTCGTTCTGGTGCGACCCTTCGCTCCCATCAATCATGCCGGCGTAAATCTTTTCATAGAACTCCCTGATTTCTTCCTCGGGGCTGGTGGTCCAAAGGTACGGCTTGTCATCCAGGGCGAGTATCGCCAGAGGAGAGAAGTGCCTTATGAACTCCGCATAGTCCTCAGCGGTCCAAGTATAGTTGCGCCTCCAGTAGTCGTCGTTACCTCCATACTCGAGAATCCTATCGACTAGCTGCCGTGGGTCGTCGAAGTAGCTGACGTTGTACAGTTCGTATCCCGGCTTCGACCCATCAAATAGGTAGTTGACGTCAAGCTCGGGGAGATTGAGATGTAGGTTCATCCACTCGAATGGGTTGAAACGCACAATCCCGCGGTTGTTATTAGCGAACTCCAAATGCATGAGCAGCTGAGCATGCTCGAAGTCCTTAGCAAGGAGCAGGACCTTAGCCCATGACCAAAGCGCATCAGAGCAAATGGAATCCTGCAGATGGAACATCTCAGTGAATTTCTGGTTGGCCGCAGGGAGATCGCCAGCCCTTTTAAGATCGATTCCTTCCGAGCGAGCGTCTGCGGCCGCTCTTGGCGTTACATGCAGCGACTTGCTGGGCGGCACGGCACAGGTATCAGATTCAAGCTGATTGATTAGGCTCTTTATCTCAGCAACGGGCAGATCGAGCACCATGAACGTACTCACTCCTTTACGTTGTATACATTGTCATTCATATCAACATGCACGTGAATATGGAATCCAAGCGCGAGGTCATGGATGCCATGAGTGCCGTATTCGTAACCGTAGATTCATGTCGAGTCCTTGCAGTATAAAATAGAATATAGCTAACTGGAAAAGGAGTAAACATGGGCCTCTTTTCATTCTTCAAGAAGAAGTCGTCAATCGCCAACAACTCGACCGAAAAGCAAAATAGCGTAACCGCTCAAAAACCGATCCTTCAGAAAGTGGACGAATCCGCACAACGAATCCCCACATCTCCGACGTTCCGCTATTTCGAGGGAGTCGCAAGCATATACGATCTGAACATCGGATACGTCCAGGACGTGCTGTCTGCGGATTACTATGACTTCATGGTTACGCAGGAGACGCTCGATGACCTCTCCAATACTATCAACCTCGCAAGGCAAGATGCAATGTTCACGCTCAGGGGAGATAGTGCCTATGACGGAATGTTCAAAAACTGTCGCATGATTGCCTCGGGCCGCCTCCGCGACGTCAAGGCCGATCCCAAGGAACAAGAGTTCACCGTACAGGTCATGAGGGATTACTTCCTCATGCGCGCAATACACTTCAATGGCAAACAGTTGCAAACTGCAATTTCGCTTGGTGGTGAGGCAAAATACGCCTGCTATTACGAAGGAACAAGGTCCATCCCAATTATCGAGGCGTGCTTGATTGGCGTGCCCAGCATGGTCACTGATCTCATCGCGGCAGGCGCTGACGTCAACTCGACGAAAATGAACGGAGAGTCGGCTCTCTCCACAGCAGTGAGCTACGACCACTATGAAGTGGTCAAGATTCTGCTCAGCATGGGAGCCGACCCGAACATCGAGGCAAGACGGGGAATGGCGCCTCTTTCACAGGCGCAGAACGCGCGGATGGTGAATCTCTTAGTCAAGTATGGAGCCAACCCCAACATTCCCGATCGCGATGGCGACCTTCCCATAATCCCCCTCATTTGCAGTGGCTACAAAGAAGGCGCAATTGCGCTCTATAAGGCGGGCACGGACATGGATCACAAGAATCGTAACGGTGAAACGGCGCGTGATTATTACCGGCACTACTTCCACACCGACATCAGATAGACAGCAGACCCGCAAATACGCTTCGGCTCCTGTCACTATTCGGGAGCCGGACGGTTGTCATGGCGCCTGCATCGTTCTTTAGAGTCCCTCTACTTGCGTAGATAGGGTCTTCACTACACCATTGTTCTGCAGCATAAAGGGAGTCCCTTCAGTACGGTCCAGCCCCTCATAACCCAACCGTTCTCGGGCGAGCACTTCGCACAGGCTCACCAACGAAAAAAGCGGGGCACCTTACCAGGGTGCCCCGCACGCGCGTCTGACGTTACCTACGCCGCCCTTGGGAAGTCCTCCAGCGGCTTCTTGGTGAGGTGATACCCGCCGCAATACGGACAGAGGTAACTCCTCAGTACCTTTCCTGACTTCGCCTCTCGTTTGGAACCTGCGAGTTCCGCCGCCTCCTTGCTGGCATGGCGATCCTTGGTAAGACACATGTGAATCTGCACAGTGTCTTTCGCGAGCACCGCAGCCACGAACGTGGCGTGGTAGCGGCCGTCTCGCCCCCTTGGATACCACGTGCAATTTCGCTTGGACCCGCGACCGTGAACGCCTCGACGAGTGTTCGTAGGTACCCCCTTCTTCGGTTGTCAAAACGCAGGCACGACTATACCAGAGCGCCGTCCGCCGGGTTGCCGTACCAAAAGGGATACTCCCCTTTGGTACGGTCTGCAGCGGTTCCGACATTCCGGACCACGCGGATGTCGGAAGTGTCGCACCCCCACCACGTTCCCGACATCCCAAGCCCCGCGGATGTCGGAAGTGTCGCACCTCCACCACGTTCCGACATCCCAAGCCCCGCGGATGTCGGAAGTGTGGCACCCCCGCAGCGGTTCCGACATTCCGGACCCCGCGGATGTCGGAAGTGTGGCACCCCCGCAGCGGTTCCGACATCCCAAGCCCCGCGGATGTCGGTGTGTTTTGTCAATAGCAAGTGATCAAAAGGGACTGCGGTGGAAATCCTGGACCAAATAGCAAAAGGAGGAGTACCGCATGTTCAGCACGGAGCAGA
>CADALE010000006.1 GCA_902788705.1 uncultured Coriobacteriaceae bacterium
CGCTTCCATGGAGCTCGTCGAGGGCAAGGCCCTTCCTGGAGTGGAGGCGCTTCTCGATGCGTAAGAGGATGATTGCTGGCAACTGGAAGATGAACAAGACCTTCTCCGAGGCTGTCGTCCTGGCTCAGGGCCTGGCCAAGGAGCTTGCGGACGGCACCGGCGACGTCGACGTCGTCGTCGCTCCCCCCACGATCAACCTGAAGGGCGTCGCGGAGGTCATCGAGCAGGAGAACGCCCCGTTCGCGCTTTCCGCCCAGAACGTGTACTGGCAGGAGTCCGGCGCCTACACCGGCGAGACCGCTCCCAACATGCTCGAGGCCATTGGTGCTACCTACTGCATCATCGGCCACTCCGAGCGTCGTGACTACTTCGGCGAGACCGACGAGGACATCAACAAGAAGGCCAAGGCCCTTATGGCCCATGGCATCGTGCCCATCAGCTGCTGCGGCGAGTCCCTCGAGATCCGCGAGGCCGGCAAGCACGTCGAGTTCGTCGTCGACCAGATCAAGAAGGACACCGAGGGCCTCGTGATTGACGACCCCGCCAAGTACGTCATCGCCTACGAGCCCATCTGGGCCATCGGCACCGGCAAGACCGCTACGGCCGACGACGCGCAGGAAGTGTGCGGCGCCATCCGTGCCACCCTCGTCGAGATCTTCGGCGAGGAGACCGCCGCGGGCATCCGCGTGCTGTACGGCGGCTCGGCCAACCCCAGCAACATCGCTGGCTTCCTGGAGAAGGAAGACGTTGACGGCGCCCTCGTGGGCGGCGCCTCCCTCAAGGCCGACGGCTTTGCCGACATGGTGCGCAGCGCCATGGCATAAGCCCTTGCACTAGGGTTTGAGCAGGGGGACCCGGGCTCATCGCCCGGGTCCCTTTGCGTGCGCAGCGAGGCCCTTGAGCCCGTGTCGCATGCGACGAGGGCTCCGACCCCTCGCTGCGCTCCGTGGCTGACTCGTCTTACGTGGTATGCTACGATTGTTTGTACACAATCAATCGAAGGGAACGCATGACTGACGGAGCTCGCGACGAGTCCCTCTTTCGCATGCCCAACTACCCCGCGTGGTTTGGCGCCGACACGGCCCTGCTCTGCGGGTCGGCCGTGCATTGGATCGTCATCTCGCTCATGGCCTACGAGCTTTCGGGCTCGGTTACCATGGCGGGATGGTTCTCCACCGCGCGCGGCGTCATGAGCGTCATCACCCAGGTGGTGGGAGGGGCCTTCGTGGATCGTCACGACCATCGAACGCTCCTGCTTGTGCAGTCGGGCGTGTGTGGCCTGCTCTGGCTCACGATGGGCATGCTCTATGCCACCGGGCGCCTTACCTTCACGCTCTTCATGGTACTCTGCCTCTCGTCGAGCGCCGTCTTCGGGTTGCTTGACGGCACGTCAAACGCCGCGCTCATCACGGTGGTGGGGCCCGAGCGCTATGCCCAGGCCGAGAGCCTCAACCAGGGTCGCGATGCCGCCGTGCGCATGTCGGGGTCGCCGCTTGGGGCCACGCTGTTTGGCCTGTGGAACCCCGCGCCGTTCTTTGCGAGCGCCTTCTGCGACCTCGTGGCCTTTGCCTGTTCGCTTACCCTCAGCCTTCCTGACCGCCCCGAGGTCAGGCAGGCCGAGCACACTGTCTCGTCGTTCGTGCGCGACCTCGTCGAGGGATGGCGGTGGGTGTTTGCCAGCAAGACCATCGTGAACGCCGTCATCATCATGGGCCTCTTCGAGTTTGGCGGCTTCGCCATGCGTCAGGCCATCAACCTGCAGATGGTCTCGTCGGGCGTCGACGCCCTGCTCATCAGCCTCATCAACGTGATCAGTGGCGTGGCCACCTTGGCGGGCTCGCTCGTGTCGTCCCGCGTGTGCGACCGCGTCCCCGTGGGTAGGGGCGTGATCGGCATCCTGGCGTTCATGGCGCTTGGGTACGCCCCGCTGGTCTTCTCGAGCGCCTATGGGTCGGTGGTGCTGAGCTCGATCCTTACGAGCCTGCCCATGCCGCTCTTCGGCGCGCTGGTCAACGGCTTCGTGTTCTCGAAGACGCCGGTCGATCGCCAGGGACGCACGCGTGCTGCCGTGATGACCGCGATCATGTTCTTTGGCAGTGGTTCAGGTGCGCTTGCGGGCGAGCTGCTGCCGCGCATCGGGTTCACGGGCTTCGTGGTGGCGATGATGGCACTGGTCCTGTGTTCGGTGGTGCTCGCGGCACTCAACCCGCGCATCCGCGCCATCCCGTCAAGCCCGCACTGGGCCGAGGTCGAGCTGTAGGCCAGGGCTTGGCACCTGCGGCTCCAACATCGGGCCCGCTATGCATGGAAGCGGACCCATTGCTGCATACCTTGTCATTTGCGTGCACGTGCTGCCCTTGTGCTATCCTTAAGCACTGTTGGTAACGAAGCCTCTCAAGAAGGAGCCTTCCGTGGGAATCCTCAACATCTTGCTCACCATCGTGCTGTTTGTTTCCGGCATCCTCACCGTCATCCTGGTGCTCATGCATTCGGGCAAGGGCACGGGCGTGTCCGACCTCATCGCCGCCTCGATGTACAGCTCGTCGGCGGGCTCGGCCGTGGTCGAGAAGAACCTTGACCGCCTCACCGTCATCACCTCGGTCATCTTTGGCGTGACGGTCCTCATCATGACGCTCACATTCCCGCTGGGCGTCATCTAGGGTTAGTCATATAGGGTAATGGCCTGAGGGGTCAGGAGGGGAAATCCCTTCCTGGCCCCTTTGCTTTTGTGTGACAAAGGCCACGACGGGGCCTTTGGGCAGGGGTCCTTCGCCTTCGCCCGCGATCAGCTTGCCTCGCTGCCCCTGCGACGTAGCCATCCCACGTACTCGGCATACGTTGCCAGCTCGCGGATCTCGCCAAGCTGGAGCATGGAGAAGGGAATGCGCTCGTCGTCACCGAGCGGCAGCTCGTCGTGGAAGTCGGCCCATCCCGCGCGCTCGCCAAGCGGCGAGAGCGCCTGGACCCGCTGCGTTGACAGGGGCAGGCCGCTCACGTAGATGCAGCGCCTCGTGACGTCCACCAGCAGCGGGTACTCCGTGATGTCAAGGAGGCCAGGGTAGTATTGGCCGCCCTCCCCGTACCCGTGGAGGTCGCGCTCGTCTGCGGGCCACTTGGATCCCATTCGCTGCGCAGCCTCCTCGGGGGCGTCGCAGCCATCCAGGAGCGCCACAAGGTAGGAGGGCCACTCGAGCAGCCTGCCCCCGAACGTCTCGGGCAGGAACACCCAATCCACGAACTGGTCATCGACGAACACCGACACGGTTGGCCTGAACGACATGATCCCACCTCCACGACATGGCCTTTGTTGATTGTAGCAACTGCCCAAGGCAAGGGTGACCCCACCTGATGCCTCGCCGCTTGCGTGCGAAACGGGTGCGTAACGTGCGTGTGGGATGCTAGGCATGGGATAATGACGTATCCTATGCTTTCCTAGGGAAGGAGCGCACATGGGCACCGACATGAACATCGACTTCGTACTTCGCACAATCGAGGAGCGCGACATCCGCTTCGTACGCCTGTGGTTCACCGACGTACTGGGCAACCTCAAGTCGTTCTCCATCGCGTCCGAAGACCTCGACCAGGCCTTCGAGGAGGGCATCGGCTTCGACGGGTCGGCCGTCGAGGGCTTCGTGACCCCCGAGGAGTCCGACATGCTGGCCTTCCCCGATCCCACCACCTTCCAGATCGTGCCCAGAATGGGCAACCAGGCACCTACGGCGCGCGTCTTCTGCGACATCAAGACGCCGTCGCGCGACCCCTTCGACGGCGACCCGCGCGGATGCCTCGAGCGCGTGTTCCGCGCCGCCGACGACAAGGGCTACGTGCTGATGGTCGGGCCTAAGATTGAGTACTTCTACTTCAGGGACGAGGGCCCCATCCCCGTCCCGCTGGACAACTCCGGCTACTTCGACCTCACCTCGTCTGACGCCGTCACCGACCTGCGCCACCAGACCATCCTCATGCTTGAGCGCATGTCGGTGCCGGTAACCTACTCCTACCACACCAACGGCGTGTCGCAGAACGCGGTCGAGCTTCGCTATGCCGACGCACGCGCCTGTGCCGACAACATCATCACGGCCCGCCTGGTGGTACGTCAGGTGGCGCATGCCAACAACCTGTTTGCCTCGTTCATGCCTAAGCCGCTTACCGAGGTGTCGGGCTCGGGCATGTTCCTGTACCAGTCCATCTTCGATCACGAGGGCAACAACCTGTTCTGGGCGCCCAAGGAGCAGCATCCGGCGCACCTCTCCGAGCTTGCCCAGCACTACGTGGCCGGCCTGCTCAAGTATGCACCCGACTACACGCTCATCACCAACCCCACGGTCAACTCGTACAAGCGCCTCGTGCGCAACGGCGAGGTGCCCATCTACGCAACGTGGGGCCGCAAGGACCGCACGGCGCTCGTGCGCGTTCCCGCCCACAAGCCGGGCAAGCACCAGTCCACGCGCGTCGAGCTGCGTCAGGCCGACCCCACGGCCAACCCCTACCTCACCTTTGCCGTGACGCTGGCTGCCGGCATTCGTGGCGTGGAGGAGGGCCTGCGCCTTCCCGACGAGGTGTCCACCGTGGGCATGACCGACGCCGAGGCCCGCAAGCTGGGCATCGAGCGCCTTCCGCGCTCGCTGGGCCGCGCCATCGAGCGCTTCGAGAGCAGCTCGTTCGTGCGCGAGGCGCTGGGCGACCACATCTGCGACTACCTGCTTGACGTGAAGCGGCGCGAGTGGCATGACTACCGCTCCACCGTCACCGACTGGGAGCGCGAGCGCTACTACGCCGGCTGCTGACGGAGCATTCCAAAGATTGTGTGCATGCGGGGCGCCATCCAAAGGGAGGCGCCCCGCCCTTGTGCGTCAACCTGCCCAAGCGGCTTTCGGGAGTTGGGCCACATATTGATGATATGCCTCTTTTTATGCGCGTTTTTAAGGAAACGACCCGATCGCTATTCGTTCTGACAATGTGACAGCTTGATAAAATTGCGCCCCTGTCCACGGGTTTGTCACAATGTTGGGTGAATATGATTGCGTCCGCTCGCAAGGAGCGGGGCCGTTGCGCGAAACACCCGGTACACCCGCCGGTCGCGCAGGCGGCTCATAAACCTCAAGGAAGGGGATATTCCATGAGCAGCCACAACATCACCCTCGATCGCCGAAGCTTCCTCGCCGCCTCCGCCTCCGTTCTGGGCATGGCCCTTGCCGCATGCGGTGGGTCCGGCTCGTCGGACGCCGCGCCTGCCGAAGAGGTTGCCGCAGGGGAGGCCATCGAGTACACCCTCGTCACCGACGGCAAGCTGATCGTTGCCTCCGACCTCGACTTCCCGCCCCTCGACTCCTTCGAGGGCGGCGTTGCCCAGGGCTTCGACGTCGACCTCTCCAACGAGATCGCCTCTCGCCTTGGCCTGGAGTGCGAGTACCTGCCCCCGATGGACTTCGACTCCATCATCCCGATGATCAAGCAGGGCGGCAAGGCCGACATTGGCAACTCCGCCTTCTCCATCACCGAGGAGCGCAAGCTTGAGATCGACTTTACCGACGCCTACCTCGACTCCAACCTGGGCGTTGCGGTCAAGAAGGGCCTTGGCGTCGTTGGTGACGAGGCGGCCATCGTCAACGCCCTCAACGCTCCCGACATGACCGTCGCGGTTCAGGCCGGCACCACCGGCGCCGACTGGGCCGCGGAGAACCTGCCCAACGCCACCATCGTGCCGCTTGCATCCGTCACCGTGTGCATGACCGGCGTGTCCACTGGCCAGTACCAGGCGTTCTGCGCCGACCTGCCCGTCATCAGCCACCAGTGCACCGTCTCGTTCACCGACTGCGAGATCGCCCTCGAGATTCCCACGGGCGAGCAGTACGGCATCGTCGTTTCCAAGGACAACCCCGGCCTCACCGCTGCCATCAACCAGGCCCTCGCCGACATGGAGGCCGACGGCACCATGGCTGAGCTCAAGGAAAAGTGGTTCGGCGCCAACGAATAGCATCCGACGGCCACCCCTGCCCTGGTAGGCACGGGTGGCCTGCCAGCATCATCCCGTACGAAAGGACATCATCATGAGCACCATTTCCCGTCGTCAGTTCCTCGCGACTGCCGCCCTCAGCCTCGGCACCATGGGTCTCGTTGCCTGTGGCGGCGCCTCCTCCGGCGACACCGGCACCGATACTGCCGCCGACGCCGCTGCCGAGTACACCCTGGTCAACGAGGGCAAGCTCACCTGCATCTCCAACCTCTACTTCCCGCCCTTCGAGTCGATGGACGAGACCACCGGCGAGCCCGTCGGCTTTGACATCGACGTGTCCAAGGCGCTTGCCGAGCACATGGGCCTCGAGGTCAATTGGCTGCCCAGCCAGGCCTTCGACTCGCTCGTGCCCACCATCAAGGCTGGCGGCACCGCCGACATCGCCATTGCCGGCATGACCATCACCGACGCCCGCAAGGCCGAGGTTGACATGTCCGACCCCTACGTCGACTCCAACCAGTCCGTCGTCACCAAGGTTGGCTCCGAGGACACGCTTGACACCCTTAACGCCGAGGGCAAGAAGATTGCCGTGCAGGCGGGCACCACGGGTGCCGACTGGGCCACGGAGAACCTGCCCAACGCCACCATCGTGCCGCTTGACGACATCATCTCGGCCATGAACGGCGTGCTTACCGGCAGCTACGACGGCCTGGTCACCGACCTGCCCGTGGCTGGCTACCAGATCAAGAACTCCTTCACCGACCTGCAGATCCTCGAGCCCATCCCTACGGGCGAGCAGTATGGCATCGCGGTCTCCAAGGACAACCCCGGCCTTACCGCCGCCATCAACCAGGCCCTGGCCGACATGGAGGCCGACGGCACCATGGCAGCCATCGAGACCGAGTGGTTCGGCGCCGAGGTGTAAGCACGCCCACCGAAGCGGATGGCTGCCAAGCGCCTGCCATCCACAAGCACCAACCTAGCTGCGGGGTCCCTCCAAAGGGGTCCCGCAGCGTCAAATATGAAAGGGGAGGGAATGAGTCGATTCCGTCGCGGCCATGTCGTGGCCCGGAGCTGCCTCTTCGTTGCGCTCCTGCTGGCGGCCGCGCTCCTCATGCCGTCGGAGGCATATGCGCTCACCACCAACAAGGCAACGGCTCGGCCCAACGAGAACGGTGGCTCCAACGTCATCGGCGGCCTTGCCACGCGGCTTACCTGGGAGGGCACCGTCGAGGACGGCGAGAGCGTGTCGTCCGTCACGCTCGTGCTGCCCGAAGGGGGCACCTTCGCCGGCTCGTCCACCAAGATCACGGCCCTCGACGGCCTTGACCGCGCCGCCGTGGACGGCTTCGCCACGGCCAACGACAACCAGCTTGTCGTGGTGTTCTCGCAGCCTGTCGACGAGGGCCTGCTTATCAGGCTCGAGGTGGAGGGCATGGCGTTTCCCTCCGAGGGCGGCGACGTCGTGGTGAGCGGCACCTACGAGAACGCGTCGGGCACGCAGCAACTGGCCGACTCCAAGCCCATTTCCACCATCGCCAACACGTCGCTGCAGATGCTCGTGGCCACGCTTGACGAGATGGAGGCTGTGCAGGCGTGGAACTCCAACCCGTTCCTGGGCATGTTCTTCAAGCCGCAGCTGCTGGTCACGGCCTTCTCGTCACTGCTGCCGGGATGGTTGCTGTGCCTGGTCATCGTGGTCGTTGCCTATCCGTTTGCCATCGCATTGGGCCTCGTGTTCGCGTTCATGAAGATCTCGCGCCATCGGCTTGTGCGCGCCATCGCCATCGTGTACATCAATGTGCTGCGTGGCACGCCGCTCTTCCTGCAGATCTACATCATGTTCTTCGGTCTGCCCATGATGAACGTCAACATCGACAACAACGTGCTGGGTGTCATCGTCATCGCCATCAACGCGTCGGCCTACCTCGCCGAGATCTTCCGTGCGGGCATCCAGTCCATCCCACAGGGCCAGTACGAGGCCGCGTCCAGCCTGGGCATGAGCTACTTCCAGACCATGTTTAACATCATCCTGCCGCAGACCATCCGTCGCGTCATACCCACCGTTACCAGCGACTTCATCACGTCGTACAAGGACACCTCGCTGCTGTCGTCGGTGGGCGTGATGGAGCTCATGATGTTTGCCAAGAACCTCACGTCGGTCTCGGGCAACATGACCCCCTACGTGGCCGCTGCCATCTTCTACCTCATCGTCACGCTGCCGCTGATCAAGGTGGTCACCTACATCGAGAACCGCATGGCGCATGCCGAGCGCGGTGGCGGTCCCCGGCCGAAGGCTGGCGAGCGCAGCGCCGTGGAGGAGGCCGCTTCCGACGACCTTGCGGCCGCGGAGCTGTCCACGCATTTCGAGGGGCTTGGCGAGGGCCAGCTTGCGCCCGTGCCGGTCTTTGCCCGCATGGCTCAGGAGGTGTAGCTGATGGCACTGTTTGGCAAGGGAAGCAAGGGTATCGCCGCGGTGGACGTCCCGCCCGCGATGGACGCCGAGCGGGCCGCTCGCTTGGGCTACACCCATGACAACAAGCTCTCGAAGCACGCCTTCATGGAGGGGGAACACCCCGTCGTGCGCATCGAGCACCTCAACAAGACCTTCGACGGCCAGACGCAGGTGCTGCGTGACGTGAACCTGAACGTGTGGAACGGCGAGATCGTGGTGGTGCTCGGGCCCTCAGGCTCGGGCAAGTCGACGATGCTCCGCTGCATCAACCTGCTGGAGACCCCCACGGCGGGGCACATCCTCATCGAGGATGAGGAGATCACGGGCAGGAAGCCCAAGGACGTCGCCCTCATCCGGCGAGAGCTGGGCATGGTCTTCCAAGGCTTCAACCTGTTCCCGCACCTCACGGCCCTCGAGAACGTGATGATCGGTCAGACCAAGGTGCTCAAGAAGAGCAAGGAGGAGGCGCGTGCCGAGGCCGTGAAGCAGCTTACGGCCGTGGGCCTGGCCGACCGCATGGACTACAAGCCGCCCCAGCTCTCGGGTGGCCAACAGCAGCGCGTGGCCATCGCGCGCGCCGTGGCCATGCACCCCAAGGTGCTGCTGTTTGACGAGCCCACCTCGGCGCTTGACCCCGAGCTGGTGCGCGACGTGCTCAACGTCATGAAGGACCTTGCCCTGCACGGCGACATGACCATGATCGTGGTCACCCACGAGATGGGGTTCGCGCGCGACGTGGCCGACCGCGTGGTGTTCATGGAGGGTGGCGTAGTGGTTGAGCAGGGCCTTCCCGAGGACGTGTTCGACCGCCCGAAGAACGTGCGAACCGCCCAGTTCCTCGGATCCATTGAGTAGTGGGCAGTCACGAGGCGTGCCCGTGACCCCACGAAGGTGCCTCGAGCGCCAGCACAAAACTGTTTCACATTTCCAACGGGCGTGACGCAGGCGCAATTTGCCAGCGTCACGCCCGTTTCTTGCTATCAAAACTCGAAAGAAGGCCAGCGTATGGGCGTTACGTGCGCCTTTTGGCACCATTTGTGCTAGTCTTATTCGGTACGTATCTTTTCATATGTGTTTCATTCTGTAAGCGGTACGAAAAAGGGGGTCTGCGGAATGCATCATAAGAACATCCTGCATATAGCCCGAACCTCCCGCCACCATGACCATATGCGCGAACTCAGCCACTCCCTCGACGTGTCCATCGCGCTCGCCACGCCCGTCACCTTCCCCCAGGCCATCTCGTCGGGGCACGAGTTCGACCTGGTCATCCTCGATCCCGAGGGCATCGACCACAACACCCTCAATGCTGTCGACTCGTTCATATCCGACAACGGCTTCATCCCGATGCTGCTGATCACCGACGAGGACAAGCTCGCGAAGATGCACCTGCCTGTCCAGGGGCGCAACGACTTCATCCTCTCAACTGCCGGCAAGGCCGAGTTTGAGGTGCGTTGCTCGCTTTTGCTGTGGCCAGGCGAGGAGAGCGCTCCCGCCGACATCGTCACCATCGACAACATGACCATCAACCTGGCCACCTACCAGGTGTACATCGACTCCGCGCCGGTTGACCTCACGCTCATGGAGTACTCGCTGCTGTCGTTCCTTGCCACGCACCCGTCGCGGGCCTACTCGCGCGAGACGCTGCTGCATCGCGTGTGGGGCTTCGAGTACTGCGGTGGCACCCGTACGGTTGACGTGCATATCCGTCGCGTGCGCTCGAAGGTCGGGCCTCAGGTGGCCGCCCACATCGTCACGGTGCGTGGCGTGGGCTACCTCTTCAAGCTGTAGGGGCCTATCCTTCGCAACCAATCATCGCTTGCGTGACATTGGCCACGTGGCGTTGTCACGTGGCGGGACGCTCTGGCATTCGCAACTAAATGTCGCGTGCATGGGGTACCATAACCATGTATGGACATCGGTTGGTTGGGGTTGCCATGAAGGTTGGTCGCATCATATTGGGTGACATCACCATCGCGACGCTTGCGGTGGTGCTGTGGTCTCCCATCGTGGGACTCACGCCCTTCGATCCAAGCATCGTGCGCGCGGCGCTGGCCATCACCAGCTACGTGGCCATTCCCGCTGCCGCCGTGGCAATTAATCGCCCGCTGCTGGGCATGGGCTCGCAGGACGAGCCCCGCTCCATCAACCCCGAGGCCCGCGGTGATGACCATGGCAGGGGAGACGAGCTGTACGAGGCCCTCCAGCGCCAGTCCAAGCTCCAGCACGTGGGCGGTTACGCCTCGGACGCAGCCCGCCAGGTAGACGCCGCAAGGCGCAAGCGCCACCAGATCATCGACATGCTGTCCACGGGCAAGCTCACGCCGGGCTCGCTGGCATGGTCGCGCTTTGCCTCGGGCATCGAGGAGGCCGAGTCCACCATCAGGCGCAACGCCGCCCTCGTCTCGTCGGCATGCACGTCGTTTGACGGGAACGACTACGTGCAGCTGTACCAGTCGGTATCCTCGGGCACGTACCGCGACGACAACATCGACGACGACCTCCAGATTGAGCGGCTGCGCATCTACCAAGAGACCATCTCCCAGCTCAAGGGCATCGTGGGTAACAACGAGCAGCTCCTTCTGGAGCTCGACCGCTTTGCCTCGGAGGTCTCCATGCAGGCCATGACCCCGTCGGACGAGAGCTCCGAGCGGATGCTCGCCGAGATGAGGGTGCTGATAGAGGAAGCTCGCCGCTACGACTGACGGCAGTCAATAAGAAGGGGCAAGAATGGCAAGCAACAAGAACGGCGCTTTGGGCAGGGTTGTCTTCGCGGGCGCGCTGGTGCTCGTGTTCGTCCTCGCGCTCGGGGGCATCTGGGCCCTGCGCAACTGGAACAAGAGCGACCGCGTGATAGACGCAGAGGACGCGTCGCGCACCATCACAAACCTGTACAACAGGATCGATCCCGAGACCGCCGCTCCCATCAAGGAGGCGGTGGACGCCAGCGACATGCTGGCCGAGGCCGACGAGCTGCCCGATATCGACACCTGCGAGGTCACCGTTTTCGGCGGCGAGGGCGCCCCTGAGCTGTGGGCATCGGGCGAGAAGAGCGGCAGCGGCACCGACGGCTGGATGCGCGAGATGGCCGAGGCCTACAACCGCTCCGGGCGCACAGTGGACGGAGAGGTGGCCTCCATCACGCTGCGCAAGGTGTCCTCGGGCCTGTCGGTTGACTACATCGCCTCGGGCAAGGCCGTGCCGGCCGGCTACTCGCCGTCCAACATGCTGTGGGTACGCCTGCTCAACGCGCGCGGGGTCAGCACCACCACGGTCACCGAGCGCACGGTTGGCAACCTGGCGGGCATCGCCCTTTCCAACGACAAGCGTGACTGGCTGGCCTCCGAGTACGGCTCGACGGGCCTTTCGGCCATCGTGAGTGCCGTCACCGAGGGCGAGCTGGTGGTTGGCTACACCAATCCCAACACCTCAGCTGCGGGCCTCAACCTGCTGGCTGCGGCACTTGACTACTTCGATCAGGCCAATCCCGTGTCCAGCGAGGCGCTTTCCGGCTTCGCGGCGTTCCAGTCAAACATCCCCTTCGTGGCCATGACCACCCAGCAGATGCGCGACGCCGCGCAGCGAGGCAGCCTTGACGGCTTCGTTACCGAGCTGCAGGTGTACAACCTCGATGCCGACCTGCAGCGCAACTACGCCTTCCTGCCCTTTGGCTGGCGGCACGACAACCCGCTCGTGGCCATCGAGGGCACCAGCGAGCACGACCAGGCCATCCTGGCCGACTTCGCGGCCTTCTGTGCCGAGGAGGGTGGCAGCCTTGCCAAGGAGTACGGCTTCGACCAGATGGACACCTACCAGAGCGAGTCGCAGATGCCCGAGGGCTCCACGCTCGTGCGTGAGCTAGAGGCATACAAGGAGAACAAGGACGCTGGCTCGGCCGTCATCGCGGTGTTCGTGTGCGACGTCTCGGGCTCCATGGTGGGCGAGCCCATCCAGACCCTGCAGTCGTCGCTCGTCAACTCCATGCGCTACATCGGCAAGGGCAACTACGTGGGCCTCGTCTCGTTCAACGGCGACGTCACCATCAACGTGCCCATCGCCAAGTTCGACATGAACCAGCAGGCGCTCTTCAAGGGCGCCGTCACCAAGGGGCTGCGTGCCGCCGGCAACACGGCCACCATCGACGGCGTCATCGTCGGCGCGAAGATGATCCAAGACGCCCTCGTCGAGCACCCCGACGCGAAGCCCATGCTGTTCGTGCTGTCCGACGGCCAGCAGAACGCAGGCCACTCGCTGCGCGACATCGAGGACGCCCTCGTGGGCCTGCGCATCCCGGTGTACACCATCGCCTATGGCAGCGACGCCGACATCGTGTCGCTCAAGGCCATCTCGGCCATCAACGAGGCAACCACCATCAACGCCTCCACCGACGACATCATCTACCAGCTTAAGAGCCTCTTCAACGCCAACATGTAGCGCGTGCCGCAAGCAGCCAAGCGCTTCGAGAGAAGGAGCAACCCACATGACCACCGAGAACCCCTTTGCCCTGATCGTTCCCGATCCTGACGAGATCTCCGGCGAGGTGGAGGCCAAGCTGGCCGTAAGCGACGCCCAGCACCAGGCCACCGGAAGCGTCGCTGACCAGCAGGCCGACGCCATCA
This sequence comes from uncultured Coriobacteriaceae bacterium, assembly GCA_902788705.1. Lineage (GTDB taxonomy): Bacteria > Actinomycetota > Coriobacteriia > Coriobacteriales > Atopobiaceae > UBA1367. The sequence goes on from CADALE010000006.1 coordinate 13,028, forward strand.
TGTCCATCGACCTCAGCGATCTGCAGAGCCGCGAGCAGGCACGTCGCGCCATCGAGCAGCTGGGCGCTGGAACCACGGCGCTCTCCGCCTCGCAGAGCCGCATGACCGCCACCTCGCTGCAGGCCCTGGCCGAGCAGGGAACGAACGGCTCCGAGATTGCCAGCAGCCTCTCCGACCTGGCCATCCGCATGCGCAGGCTTGACCCCTCCCACATCGACTTCGCACGCAGGGGCCTGCTGTCGCGCCTGCACGACCCCGTGGAGCGCTACTTCGAGCAGTTCCGCAGCGCTCGCGCCGAGATCGAGACGGTGATGGTGAGCCTCAAGCACGGCCGCGACACGCTGGCCGCCGACAACGTCGAGCTTGAGCGCCAGGAGGTCGCCTTGGTGAAGGACTCCCAGCAGCTGGCCAAGGAGCTTGACATGGCCAACCAGCTGGAGGATGCCCTCACGGCCGCCATCGAGCGCGCCGAGGCCGAGGGCGTCGACCCCGAGCGCGTCCGCTTCGTGCGCCAGGAGATCCTGTTCCCGCTCGAGCAGAAGCGCCAGGACCTACAGACGCTGCTTGCGGTCAACCAGCAGGGCATCGTGGCCATGTCGGTGCTGCGCGAGAACAACCGTGCGCTCATGACCAACATCGACCGCACCAGCCAGATCAGCCTGCGGGCCCTCGACACGGGCGTCATGATCCAGCGTGCCCTGCACGACCAGCAGGCACAGATGGAGAAGGTAAAGATGGTGGGCGAGGTCACCGAGTCCATCATCCGCGGCAACGCCGAGGCGCTGCGCACCCAGGGCGCCGAGATCCAGCGGCAGTCCTCCGAGGCCATGATTGACCCCTCGGTCATCAAGGAGAGCTTCGAGATGGTGTTCGCGGCACTCGAGGAGGGCGACGCCTATCGCGAGGCCGCCATCCCGCGCATGCAGGCCACCATCGCTGAGCTGCAGGACATCACCGACCGCGGGCAGGCGCGGCTTGACCGCCTTGCGCAGGCCGGGCGCCTGGCGCTTGAGGAGGGCGGCAACCAGTAGCCGGCAGGCGCGTAGCACGTAGCCACCAATCGCCCATGTAGCGGCGTCCCTCCCGGATAGGTCGTCTTTCCTATCCGGGAGGGACGCCGCTTTTCCGGTCGCGTCTCGCGCATCGGGACATGGCCCTTTCAGGAAGCAAGAAGGTTGGTCACGGCTGCGTGTTTTTTGCGCTCCGTCCGGTATCCCTCGCGACAGGAGGGGTACATTCACCTGTGAGCGCCACCGTGGCGCTTCATCAGGATATGAGGTGATTCGTATGGATGACGAGAGGACCAACCTTCCTCAGGACCCAGGGGGCGACCAGCCTTGGTCGCAGCAGGAGACCACGAGCCTCTCAGGCCCCGACTCCGCAGACCCGACGCAGGAGCGTCCCGCAACGGTTCCCGTCGCGCAGGAGCCTTCGTATGGCGACTACCCGCAGGCCTCTGGCCAGAGTGCCTACGGGCAGCAGCCGAGCGCACAACAGGCCTATGGCGCGCCCGTGTTCCCGCAGGGCTACCAGGGCCAGACGGCCGACCCTTACCAGCAGTCGGCCTACCAACAGACCTACCAGCAGCCTACCTTCCGACAGGAGGCCTACCAGCAGGGATATGACCCCCAGGGGTATGGCTACCAGCCGCAGCAGGCTTCCTTGGCCTCCTATGAGGCTCCGCAGAAGAAGCAGCGCGTTGGGCTGAGGTCAGCCCTCTTTGGTCTGGCAGGAGGCATCGTCGGCGCGTTGGCCGTGGTGCTGGCGCTGCGCGCTGGCGGGCTTATTGGCAGGACCACCGTCACGCAGGTCACGCAGGAGAGCGCCGCAGGCCAGACCATCTCCATCACTACGAACGACCAGGACGTCACCGTGTCGCAGGCTGTTGCCGCGAAGGCCCTCCCGTCGGTCGTCTCGGTGTACGTGACTACCCCCGAGGGGTCGGGTCTGGGCTCGGGCGTCATCCTTGACACCGAGGGCAACATCCTCACCAACTGGCATGTGGCTGGCGACGCGACGGCCATCAACGTGAGCATCGGCGGCAAGAACTACGACGCCACCCTTGTGGGCGGCGATGCCTCGTCCGACCTCGCGGTGGTCCACGCCGAGCTGAACGGCGACACGGTCACCCCCATCGAGGTGGGCGACTCCGACGCGCTCGTGGTGGGGGACTGGGTGATGACCATCGGAAGCCCCTTCGGGCTTGACCAGTCGGTCTCGGCGGGCATCGTGAGCTCGCTTGCCCGCAACGAGCTGATGACCTCCACCTACGGGACCACCATCTACGCCAACCTGATCCAGACCGACGCCTCCATCAACCCCGGCAACTCCGGCGGAGCGCTGGTCAACAGCAAGGGCCAGCTGGTGGGCATCTGCACGCTGTTCTCGTCTGACACCGAGAGCTTTGCCGGCATCGGCTTTGCCATCCCCGGCAACTATGCCGTCCAGATTGCCAACAAGATCATCGCGGGCGAGCAGGTTACCCATGCCTATATCGGCCTCACCATGCAGACGGTGAACGCGCAGAACGCAGCGGCCAACAACCTTGCCGTCAACCAGGGCGCCTATGTGGTGGAGGTTGCCGAGGGCAGCCCGGCCGAGGCTGCGGGCATCCAGAGCGGCGACATCGTCATCGCCATGGGTGGGCAGCAGATCACCTCGGCTGACGGCATGATCCTGGCGGTTCGCAGCCACAACATCGGCGAGACCGTCAGCGTGACGGTGATGCGCGGCAGCGAGGAGCTTGCCTTCGACGTGACGCTGGGCTCTGACGAGGCGCTGCAGGCCCTGCAACAGCAGCAGCTTCAGGAGCAGCAACAGCAGCAGGAGCAGTACCTGCAGCAAAACCCGTACGGCAACGGCCCGGTTGGGGATGGCTACGGCAACGACGGCTACGATGACATCCTCGAGGAGCTGTACGAGTACCTGTACAACAACAACCACGGCGGCAGCTACGAGCTGGGGGAGTAGCGGGCAACGCACCATCAAAGCAAGCAGAGGGGCCATCCAACCGGGTGGCCCCTTTTCAGTCAAGGCGTTGCGAAACGACGCGGCACCAGATGTCGTAGAGTATTCTTCAGTTGAAGGATGTGCCCGCAAGGGGTACGAGAGAGGAGAGCCCATGGCCGAGTGGGGAACCTGCTGGGGTTGCAGGTATCTGGATTCGAGCGAGCGCGACGGCGAGAAGTGCTACTGCGAGTGGTATCGCACGTACGAGTACCCTGGCGAGCTGCAGAAGTGCGAGCACCGCGACAGCAACTAGCGGCAGCCACGCCACAGGGCACGGCACGGAGGGGCCGGGAACGACAGTCGTCGTCCCCGGCTCTTTTTTGTCCGGCGAGCGGAGTATCCTTATCATGGCAAACGACGATGGGGGGAGGGTCTATGAACGAGATTCGCTGCCCGCACTGCGGGAAGGTGTTCCAGGTTGACGAGTCAGGCTATGCGCAGCTAGTCAAGCAGGTGCGTGACGCCGAGTTCCAGCACGATGTTGCCGAGCGCGAGCGCCTGCTGGGCGAGGCGCACGCAAACGCCGTGGCGGCGGCCGAGGCGCGGGTGCGCTCCGAGGGCGAGCGTGCGGTGGCCCAGCGCGAGCTTGAGATTGCCCAGCTGCGCCAGCAGCTCGAGGCTCGCCAGGCCGAGGAAGAGCTTGCCCTGCGCGCCGCGGTGGCCGACGTCACGCGCGAGCGCGACGCGCTGCAGGCCCAGCTTGACCGGCAGGCAGACGCGCTCGAGCTTGCCCGCGCCACGGCACGACAGGAGGAGGCCGAGCGTGCCCAAAGGCAGGCGCGCGAGCAGCGCGAGGCGGCCGATCGCCAGGTGGACGAGCTGCGGCGCAAGGCTGATGAGGAGTCTCGTGCCCTGCAGGCCAGCCTCGCCGAGCGTGATGCGCGCATCGCGGCTTTGCAGCAGCAGCTGTCCGCCCAAGGAGAGGCCGCCGAGGCCCAGCGCCAGCTGGCAGTTGCCACGGCCACGGCTGAGGCCGAGCGACGTGTGGTTCAGCTGGAGGGCGAGGTTCGCCAAGCCAGAACCGAGCGCGAGCAGGCCGAGGCGACGCTCACCGTGCGCATGAACGAGCAGGTTGCCCTGCGCGACGCCCAGCTGCGCGACAGGGAGGCCGAGATTGCGCGCCTGCGCGACCAGCGCGCCAGGCTTACCGTGAAGCTCATCGGCGAGTCGCTCGAGCAGCATTGCGAGACGGAGTTCAACCGCTGGCGTGCCACGGCCTTCCGCAACGCACAGTTCCACAAGGACAACGACGTCGTGGATGGCTCCAAGGGCGACTACGTGTACCGCGAGGTGGACGAGGACGGCGTCGAGGTGCTCTCCATCATGTTCGAGATGAAGACCGAGGAAGACGGCACGACCCACCACCACAAGAACGCGGACTTCTTTGCCAAGCTCGACCGTGACCGGCGCAACAAGGGCTGCGAGTATGCGGTGCTGGTAAGCATGCTCGAGCTGGACAACGAGTTCTACAACGGTGGCATCGCCGACGTAAGCTACGAGTATCCCAAGATGTACGTCATCCGCCCGCAGCTGTTCGTGCCCATGATCACCATCCTGCGAAACGCGGCCCTCAACGGCCTGGAGGCCCGCCGCGAGCTTGCCGCCGTGCGGCAGCAGAACATCGACGTCACCCACTTCGAGGAGGCCATGGAGGACTTCAAGGCCAAGTTCGGGGCAAACTACGCGCGGGCAAGCAAGAGGTTCAACGACGCTATCGACCAGATAGACCGTGCGATTGCCGACCTGCAGCGCGTGAAGGAGAACCTCACTGCCTCCGAGCGTCAGCTTCGTCTGGCAAACGACAAGGCCGAGGCACTTACCATCCGCAAGCTCACCTGGCGCAACCCCACGATGCGAGAGGCCTTTGCCGAGGCTCGCGCCGCGCGCGAGGCGCAGGGGGCGCTGGAAGCAGGTACCGTCGATGATGTCGATGACGAGCCGATAGAGCCTGACGAGACCGAGGAGTGATGTGGTGCGGCCTCACGTGGCCTGGATGGTCAGGCCTGAGGCCATCGCGCGCTCATCCCTAGCTTGATGCCCGCCCCATGCCCTTCTGCAAAGGTCGTGGGGCAGGCATTGGTCTACGGGCGCTCTCGTCACAAACGAGTCTGTATGATAGATACCCCTATAGGGTATACTGTGTGCGTCAGCAATGCGAGGGAGAACCATGGGCGAACAGGCTTGCGGCTGCTGCGCGCCGCACACGAAGCACACCCCGCGCTCGGACGAGCTGAAGGCCGACGTAACGCGGCGGCTCAACCGGGCCATCGGGCAGCTGAACGGCATCAAGGCGATGGTTGAGGAGGATCGCTACTGCGGTGACGTCCTCACCCAGCTTGCCGCGGTCGAGAAGGCCGTGGAGGCCATCTCGCGCATGGTGATGCGCGACCACCTACAAACCTGCGTCACCGAGCGCATCCAGGCGGGCGACACCGAGGTCATCGACGAGGTCATGGACCTGCTGCGCAAGTTTGGCTAGGCATGTTGCAAAGGCGACGCGCAGGGGCTGGGTCGGCGCAGCGCCACGAGAGGAGATGCGTCCCATGAAGGAGACGTTCGACATCACAGGCATGACCTGCGCCGCCTGCTCCGCGCGCGTAGGCAAGGCTGCCGGCGGGTGCGCCGGCGTGGAGGAGGCCAACGTCAACCTGCTCAAGAACAGCATGGAGCTGGTGTACGACGGCTCGCCTTCCACTGTGGAGGCCGTGGTCAAGGCCATCGAGCGCGAGGGCTATGGGGCCACGCCCCGCTCGGCCCGCTCCGCCTCGGCTCCCGGAGCCGCGGCGGCATCGACGGCGCCGACCAACGACGTCACGGCCAAGGCCATCGAGGAGAAGCGCCTCCAGCTTATCGTGAGCGCCATCTTCTCGGTGCCGCTCTTCTACATCGCCATGGGCCCGATGCTTGGCTGGCCTGAGCTCCCAGGCCTCGGTGGCATGGAGGGGATGATGGCCAGCGCCCTCGTGCAGCTCCTGCTATGCATCCCCATCCTCTTCGTCAACCGTCACTACTTCGTGGGCGGCTTCCGCACGCTGTGGCATGGCGCGCCTAACATGGACTCGCTCATCGCCATCGGCTCGGCGGCCAGCTTCGCGTTCTCCGTCGTGAACACCTTCCTGATGGCGCAGGCCTTCGGCCACATGGACATGGACGGCGCTCACCAGGCCATGATGAACCTGTACTTTGACTCGGCAGGCATGATCTTGACCCTCATCACCTTGGGAAAGCTCTTCGAGGCGCGTGCCAAGGGACGCACCACCGACGCCATCACCAAGCTCATGGACCTCGCGCCCAAGACGGCCACCGTCGTGCGAGACGGCAGCGAGGTGACCATCCCCACCGATGAGGTGCAGGTGGGCGACCGCGTGGTCGTGCGAGCGGGCGAGAGCGTGCCGGTGGACGGCGTGGTGGTGGAGGGTTCGGCCCTCATCGACGAGAGCGCCATCACCGGCGAGCCCATCCCGGTGGAGAAGACCGTGGGCAGCCAGGTGACCGGTGCCACCGTAAGCACCAGGGGATGGTTTGCCTTCGAGGCTCGCGCCGTGGGCGAGGACACCGCGCTTGCGCGCATCATTGCGCTCGTGGACGAGGCAACGGGCTCCAAGGCTCCCATCGAGCGCCAGGCCGACCGCATCGCTGGCGTGTTCGTACCCGTGGTACTGGCCATCGCAGCCGTCACCTTCGTGGTCTGGATGCTGCTCGCCAACTTCCCGACAGCCCTGACGCACGCCATATCGGTGCTGGTCATCAGCTGTCCCTGCGCCTTGGGCCTGGCAACGCCCACGGCCATCATGGTGGGTACGGGCCGTGGCGCGGCACATGGCATCCTCATCAAGGACGCTGAGTCGCTCGAGACCGCCGGCTCCCTCAAGACCGTCGTCCTCGACAAGACGGGCACCGTGACCGAGGGTGCCCCGCGCGTGACCGACGTGGTGCTGGCTGAGGGTACAGCCGAGGTCGACCTCCTGTTTGCCGCCGCAGCGCTCGAGCGCAGGAGCGAGCATCCGCTGGCCTCGGCCATCTGCGCTTATGCCGACGAGGTGGCACCCGGCATCGACCGTGGCGTCTCGATCGAGGACTTCGAGCAGATCCCGGGCGGTGGCCTTGTGGCCGCCGTCGACGGACGTGTGACCCTTGCGGGCAACGCGCGCCTGATGGAGGAGGGCGAGGTGGACGTCTCTGCGCTGGCCCCCCAGGCCGAGGCGCTGGCCAGGCAGGCCAAGACGCCCCTCTACGTGTCGTCCGACGGCACGCTTCTGGGCATCGTGGCCGTGGCTGACCCCGTGAAGCCCACGAGCGCCGAGGCCGTGAGGCGCCTGCATACCATGGGCGTGCGCACGGTCATGCTCACGGGCGACCAGGAGGCCACGGCGCGCGCCGTCGCGGCGCAGGTGGGGGTGGACGAGGTCATCGCGGGCGTGCTTCCCGACGAGAAGGAGCACAAGGTCCACGAGCTACAGGGTTCGGACGTGAAGGTGGCCATGGTGGGCGACGGCATCAACGACGCACCGGCGCTTGCCCGTGCAGACGTGGGCATCGCCATCGGCGCGGGTACCGACATAGCCATCAGCTCGGCCGACGTGGTGCTCATGCGCTCCGACCTTGCCGACGTCGCAACGGCCATCGAGCTCTCGCGCGCCACCATGCGCAACATCCGCCAGAACCTGTTCTGGGCGCTGTTCTACAACGCCATCTGCATCCCGGTGGCCATGGGCGTGCTCAGCCCGTGGGGCATCACGCTCAACCCGATGATCGGTGCGGCGGCCATGGGCTTCAGCTCGGTGTTCGTGGTCACCAACGCGCTTCGGCTGCGCACGTGGAAGCCAAGCGGTACCGCTGCCCCGGCGAAGGCGGACTCCCTTGACCGGGAGGTTGCGCCTGCGCTACGTTCGAGTGACGAGGGCGGGCAGGCTGCGCCACACACGGCGGTGGCCGGGAACGATTACGTGGACCCTGAGGGCGACAATGCCGTCGCCGTCACAGACGAGAAGGGAGAAGCAATGCGTGCAGTAGAGCTCAAGGTGGAGGGCATGATGTGCGAGCACTGCGTGGCGCACGTGAAGGAGGCCCTGGAGAAGGCGGGCGGCCACAACGTGCAGGTAAGCCTGGACCAGGGCACGGCCACCATGGAGGTGGGCCTCATCACCAAGGACGAAAAGCTCGTCCACGCCGTGGAGGAAGCTGGCTATAAGGCAACCGTGGCATAGGAGCCAAGGAAGCAGGCCAACGACACTTCTTGGGGGGAGAATGTCAAAGGTTACCTACGTCTTTTGCCATGGCCTCAACGGCTGAGGCCGCTACGACGAGCAATACGAGAAGAGCCCCTACTGGGGAGCGAAGTCGGGTGACGTGGTGGCCGAGCTGCGCGACAAGGGCTTTGAGGCCTATGCCGCCAGCGTGGCCCCGCAGGGCAGCGCGTGGGACCGTGCCTGCGAGCTCTATGCGCAGATTGCGGGCACGATGGTGGATTATGGCCGCGCACACAGCGAGGAGTATCGACACGCGCGCTTTGGGCGCGACTTCTCGGGCGATGCGCTCATCCCCTCGTGGGATGACGATACGCGACTGGTGCTCATCGGCCACTCGTTTGGTGGCGCGACGGTGCGCTTGTTCGCAGAGCTCTTGGCCCACGGCTGGGAAGGGGAGCGCGCCGTCACGCCCGAGGGCGAGCTCTCGCCGCTGTTCGCAGGCGGACTTGGCAGCCGCGTGCGCGCCATCGTGACGCTCGCGGCGCCGACCAACGGGACGGTTGCCTACGACATGGCGCAAGACCCGGTCTTTGACCCCAGGCGCGTGCGGGTTGGCCTCAAGTATCGGCTCCTCGACCGCCTGGTGAAGTCGAGGACCCGCATCCAGATGGACGGGCGTGACCCGCGCGACTGGGCAAGCTTCGACATGCTGCTTGACAATGCCCAGGCGCTCAACGCGCGCATCTCCACGCTGCCGCATGTGTACTACCTCTCGGTGGCGGCCGACGCCACGACGCCGCAGGAAGACGGCACGTGCGTGCCCGATCTGGAGGCGCTTGACCCGCTGTTCGTGAGGTCGGCCACGCTCATGGGCGTGTATGGCGGCACCACCAAGGCGGGATGCGTGGTGGACGACGCGTGGCACGCCAACGACGGCCTGGTCAACACCATCTCCGCCCGCGCCCCCATCGGCGCCCCGCAGAAGCCGTTCGACCGCGCGCACATCGAACCGGGCGTGTGGAACGTCATGCCCGACATGCACGTTGACCACGGATTCTTCCAGGGCGGCTTCATGAAGAGACAGGACCCGCACGAGTTCTATCGGGAGCTCATGGACGTGCTGGAGGCACTTGGCTGAGCCTTGGGGCTGCGCTTGTCGTCTGGTCGTTGGCTCCTTTGGTGTCGCTGGGACGTGGTAAAGTCTTAGTTCCACAGTTCGGCAGGGAGGAACCATGGCAGACAGCAACCAAGCAGGCATGCAGACCTCGCTCTTCGGCGACCTCTTCTCGGCAGGGCCCGAGCCACCGGAGCCCAAGCCCACTCAGAGGCCGCGGCAGTCGGCTGCCCAGAGGGCGGCAGAGCTCAACCGCATCCTCAGCCATGCCGCCTACCGCTACTATGCGCTGGACAACCCCGAGATGACCGATGCCGAGTTCGACCGGCTGCTCCAGGAGCTGCTGGCCCTCGAGGCGGCGCATCCCGAGCTGGTGTCGCCTGACAGCTACACCCAGCGCGTGGGCGGCTTCGTGAGCGAGCAGTTCGAGCCCGTGACGCATGCGGCACGCATGTACTCGATGGACGACGCGATGGGTCTGGACGAGCTGGACGAATGGCTGGCCCGCACCGACGAGGCCCTAGGCGCCAGCGAGGCCAACCCCGTGGCCTACACCTGCGAGCTCAAGATCGACGGCCTGGGCATCGCCCTCACGTATCGCGATGGCCAGTTCGTACGCGCGGCCACCCGTGGTGACGGCACCACGGGCGAGAACGTGACGGCCAACGTGCTTACGGTGCGCGACGTGCCGGGTGCGCTTGCGGCCGCCGGCCTCGAGCACGTGTCTGGCAGGGGCCTTGGCAGCTCCGTCGAGGTGCGCGGCGAGGTGTACATGCCCAAGACCAGCTTCGTGCGCCTGAACGAGGACGCGGACGCGGCGGGCCAGCAGCCCTTCGCCAACCCGCGCAACGCCGCGGCAGGAAGCCTGCGCCAGAAGGACCCGAAGGTCACCGCCCATCGCGACCTCGCCACCTTCATCTATGCCGTCGCCGACACCGCCCCGCTTGACGTGACCAGCCAGTGGGAGTTCCTGCTGTGGCTGCGTAGCTGCGGCTTCTCGGTCAACCCCAATGCCAAGCGCTGCCTCTCGGCACGCGAGGTGCACGACTTCTGCGCCGACGCCTTGGCGCACCGCGACGACCTTGACTACGACATCGACGGCGTGGTGGTGAAGGTTGACTCCTTTGCCAGCCAGGCTGCCCTGGGCTTCACGGCCCGTGCCCCGCGCTGGGCCATCGCCTACAAGTTCCCGCCCGAGGAGAAGCGCACGGTGCTGCGCGAGATCCGCATTCAGGTGGGCCGCACCGGCGTGCTTACCCCGGTGGCCGAGTTCGACCCTGTGGTGGTGGCCGGCTCCACCATCGCGCGAGCCACGCTGCACAACATCGACGAGGTGCGTCGCAAGGACGTGCGCGTGGGCGACACCATCGTGGTGCACAAGGCAGGCGACGTCATTCCCGAGGTGGTCGGCCCCGTCACCGAGGGCGAGCTTGGCCCCGAGCACGAGGCCCGTCCCCTCTGGAACATGCCCGAGCTGTGCCCCAGCTGCGGCAGTCCCGTGGTGCGCGAGGAGGGCGAGGTTGCCTATCGCTGCGTGTCCATCGACTGCCCCGCACAGGCCTCCGAGCGCCTCATCCACTGGGGCAGCCGCGGGGCCATGGACATCGACGGCCTGGGCGACGAGCTGGTGGGCCGCATGGTCGAGCAGGGGCTTCTCTCCGACGTGGCCGACTTCTACGACCACCTTACCGAGGACGCGCTGGCCGACCTGTGGACGGGTCGCATGAGCGTGGCGGGCGAGCGCATCGTGGTGGGCAAGACCATTGCGCACAAGGTGATGGCACAGGTCGAGGAGTCAAAGCGTCGCGGCCTCGCGAAGGTGCTCTTTGGCCTTGGCATCCGCCATGTGGGTGCGAATGTGGCGGCCTCGATTGCCAAGAGCTTCGGCTCGATGGAGGCCCTGTCCTCCGCAAGCACCGAGGACATCGCCGCCGTCGATGGGGTTGGCCCCAAGATTGCCGAGAGCCTGCACGAATTCTTTGCCGTGCCGCACAACCTTGCCGTGGTGGAGCGCCTGCGCGAGGCGGGCGTGCTCATGGAGGAGGAGCATCGCGAGCCCGAACGTCCCCAGACGCTGGCCGGCCTCACCTTCGTGCTGACGGGCAGCCTAGAGTCGATGACGCGCTCTGCGGCGGGCGATGCGCTCAAGGCGCTGGGTGCAAAGGTGTCTGGCTCGGTGTCCAAGAAGACGAGCTTCGTGGTGGCCGGCGAGGCCGCAGGCTCGAAGCTTGCCAAGGCCCAGCAGCTGGGTGTGCCCGTGCTTGACGAGGACGCCCTCATGCACATCCTCGAGACGGGGGAGGTGCCCGCCTAGCGGACGTCCTTGGCGAGGGCGGGGCGTCCCGCCCCTCGATCCGAGCCTACGACATGCATTTCAACAAGGGGGCCCGACCATGGGTACGATCCATGGCCGGGCCCTCTAGGTACAGTCGATTGCTAGGCGGCCGCTACAGCTCCTCGTGCGCAGACTCCTGAAGCGACAGCGCAATCTCGAGATTGCCGTTGCGGCAGCGCAACTCGTCCAGGAAGGCACGCTCGGAGGCTCCGTCGGCCATGCCCACGTTGTAGGTCAGCTTGTACAGGCTGCCCATGTTGGCCGTGCGTACCGAGACCAGCTCGCGATAGGTGGTGTAGCGGTCGAGCACCTCGTCGAAGAGCGTCGTGTAGTCGAGGTCCTCGGGCACCGTGATGCGCAGGGTGCGGTCCTTCGACGCGCTGGACGAGCCGAAGTCCAGCAGCTGGTACGCGAGGTACGCCACCGAGATCACGACGGTGGTGACCGCCGCATACACTAGGTAGCCCATGCCGCAGGCCAGGCCAACCACCATGGCAAGGAAAATGAAGCCGATGTCGCGGGCCGAGCCGGCCACGCTGCGGAAGCGAACGAGGCTGAAGGCGCCGGCCACGGCCACGCCCGTGCCCACGTTGCCGTTCACCAACGCGATCACCACGCACACGATGGCGGGCAGCACGGCAAGGGTGGTCACGAAGCTCTGGGTGTGGCGCCCCCGGAAGCTGTACACGAGGGCGAGGCCAAGTCCCAGGCCTAGGGCGGCAACGATGCAGGTGGCGAACGACGCGAGCGAGAGCGCCTCGGTGGCGGTTGTGGTGGTGGAGAACAGTGAGTCAAGCATGGTGGGCTCCTTGGAGAATGGGCGTGCTGGAAGCAGGCGGTGTGCGGGCGTTGCGTGCGACCCTAGGCCACGGCGGTCCCGAGGCGCATGTGCCCGGGCACGTGCGCGCGGCGAGGTGCCGGCAGGATGCTGGCGGCCACGTTTTTGGCACGCTCACGCGTGGCGTGTGTCGAGGCGGTGACCCGCTCGGTCTGAAGCGTCCAGTAGACCGTGCCGTACTTGGAGAAGCTGGACTTGAAGATGTGCTCGGCCGAGAGGAACCTCACGAGCCACAGGGGAATCGCCCCGCCCGTCTTCACCTCCAGCAGGACCAGCCCGTCATCTAGGATCTGCCTGCCCTCGTCGCCCTGCGTGAGAGTGAGGCCTTCGGTGCGGAAGCGCACGCGACGGTCGAAGGTCATGCGAAACTCGTGGTCATCCGTGGCGTAGAAGGCCTCGCGGTCGTAGGCGATGAAGGCTGCCGGCTGCAAACCGCCATAGCGGCGGATCGAGAAGTCAAGCTCGCGCTCGATCTGGTTCTGGGGGTCGCCGTGCCCAGCCAGGAAGGAGGCTGCGCGCTCGGCGCTCATCGTGGCTCGACGCTTGTACACCACGCCGTCGCACTTCTTCTTCAGCTCGAGGAACACGGGGTCGGTGGGCCTACGCACGCCATAGCTGCGCACGCGCACCTTCTCCTTGTAGGTCGGCCTCTCCAGAGAGCGGCGGATGAGCAGGCTGCTGGGCGTGTCGTAGTACACGTTGCACACGGTGGAGGGGCCCCACTCGTCAGGCACCATGTAAGGCGCCATCGCTTGCATGAGGCGAGCGGCCTGCTCCTCGGTGAGCCGATACTTGATCTCGTATCGCTTGAACGTGAGCTGCATCATGGCAAGTCCCTTTCGTACGTGCTTCTGTGAATACGATACGGACCGAACCTTAAAACACCTTAAAAGGGGTTTTGGCACCACATTTGCCCGACGTTGCTGAGGGCAACCTGAAAGCTCTTTGGCATGCGAGGCTCCTGGGATGCTCCTTGACACGCTTCGTGAGGTGCCGGTAAGAGATCGCGGACCCTGGCGCCAATGGCCAGGGTCCGCGATGATCGCACGGCTCGGTGGGGCTCAGCTCGCTAGGATGGCTACTCCTTCTCGGGCTGGCCGCTGTAGTTGATGCCTCCGGCCAGCTCCTCGAAGGCTGCCTGGTCGCCGCGCACGAAGGCCTCCGCGAATGCCGGCCAGAGGTCAAACGAGTCAAAGTAGAGGTCGGCGAAGGTGTCGGTGCGCACCTCACCGGTTGCCGGATCGGTCCAGGGATGACGGTCCAGGTTGGCTGCCGGGCACTCGTCGTCCCATGTCACGTAGTGCGCGAGCGACATCAGCTTCGAGTGCCCCATCAGGAGCCGCTCGAGGTGTACGACCGCCTCGGTGCGTGCGGAAGGCGCGGGGTCCACGAGGGCATAGGCAAGCTCGTAGTCGCGCACGCTCTTCGTGTAGGCGTCGGCCCCCACCTCGATGCCAAACACCTGCCAGGCAACCTGCGAGAACAGCGCTCCCGCCACGCGGGTGATGCGCTTGGTGCGGGCAAGGTTGCCCGGCGTGGGGGCATCCTCCACCGTGAGGCCGCGCTGGCTCCAGAGCATCCATGTGTCGAGCTCGCTCTCGATGACGCCATGCACGTCGCCCTGCAGGCCCTCCAGCTCGGGGTTGCCCTGGCACAGGGCGTCCTGCTGGGCAAACACAAACGGGTGCTCGGCGCGGTCCAGCACATAGTGGGCAACAAGCCCCAGGCAGAAGGCGCGCCCGACGGGTCGGTCGTCCTCGGGCAGGTGGTTCACGGCCTCGCGGAAGGCGAAGAGGGCCTGGGCTACGCGGCCCGCGTGCATCTCGTCGGCCAGACGGTGGCAGAGAGCAGCTTGCTTAGGCAGCGTCACGAACCGGGCCCACAGGGGGTCGGGCCCTTGGTTGCCCAGCAGGAAGGCCAGCAGCTCCTCCTCGCCCGAGACGAGACCCTCGGGGAGTCGGGCGGCGGCGTCCTCGCCAAAGAGGTGATGCGTGATGATGGCTGGCATGGGTGCTCCTGTCGCGCGCTCATTCTGTTCAGCTACATTCTAGTCGGAATCGGAAAGGCGGAGGGTGACGAAGGCCACCAAAACGAGGGGCGAGGCTGGCCGCCATCTGGGGCCATGCGCGATCTCTCCCACCTGTCCAGTCCGATCGTGGGACTCTGACGAGCAAAGTGATTGCATCCTTGTTGCCGCCCGCGCGTGCGACAACTGCTCACGTGCCCTTCATATCAGGGAAACATTCTGCAGTTACGCTGTGATGCGTCAGGCGGTGCGCGCAGGTTTGGTACCGTATGGCTCACGGGCCTGCGCATCGCTGGCGCGCGTGCCACAGAAAGGGGAACGACATGGCCAAGGACAAGGTGAGCGCGGAGTTCGGCGAGCTGCTCTTCACGGACGCCGACATGCAGGAGCGCCTGCCCAAGCCGACCTATCGCGAGCTGATGCAGGTCATCAAGGACGGCAAAGCGCTCGACCTCGACATCGCCAACGAGGTGGCCCACGCCATGAAGGAGTGGGCGCTCGAGAAGGGCGCCACGCACTTCACCCACTGGTTCCAGCCACTGACGGGCATCACGAGCGAGAAGCACGACAGCTTCCTCACGCCCAACGGCGACGGAACCATCCTCATGGCCTTCAGCGGCAAGGAGCTGGTGCAGGGCGAGCCCGACGCGTCAAGCTTCCCCAGCGGCGGCCTGCGTGCCACCTTCGAGGCGCGCGGATACACCGTGTGGGACCCCACCAGCCCCGCCTTCATCAAGGACGAGGTTCTGTGCATCCCCACCGCATTCATCAGCTACACCGGCGAGGCCCTGGACAAGAAGACGCCTCTGCTGCGCAGCCAGGTGGCGCTCGAGGCACAGGCCAAGCGGGTGCTTGCGCTCTTCGGCCGCGAGCCGCATCGCGTCACCACCACCATTGGCCCCGAGCAGGAGTACTTCCTCATCAAGGAGAGCGACTACGCGGCCCGTCCCGACCTCATCCTCACCGGACGCACGCTCTTTGGCTGCGCGCCGGTAAAGGGGCAGGAGCTGGAGGAGCACTACTTCGGTGCGATCCGTCCCACGGTGAACGAGTTCATGAAGGAGCTGGACGACGAGCTCTGGAAGCTAGGCATCCCCGCGAAGACCAAGCACAACGAGGTGGCGCCGTGCCAGCACGAGCTTGCCCCGATCTTCGAGGAGGGCTCTGTCGCCATTGACGACAACCTGCTGACCATGGAGAAGATGAAGCTGCTGGCCAGCCACCATGGCCTGGTGTGCCTGCAGCACGAGAAGCCGTTCGAGTACGTGAACGGCTCGGGCAAGCACAACAACTGGTCCATCTCGGCTGATGGTCGCAACCTCCTGGAGCCTGGCCCGCACCCTGAGGACAACCTACAGTTCCTGGTGTTCCTTGCCATGCTGGTGGCCGCCGTCGACGAGCACGCCGACCTGATGCGCATGAGCGTGGCCTCCGCCGGCAACGACCATCGCCTTGGCGCCAACGAGGCGCCTCCGGCCATCGTGTCGGTGTTCCTTGGCGACGCGCTCTCACCTGTGGTGGACGCGCTCATCAAGAAGGAGAGCGTGGAGGCGGCCGAAGCCACCACCATCGACCTGGGCATCCCGCAGCTGCCGCCCGTGCTGCAGGACAACACCGACCGCAACCGCACCTCGCCCTTCGCCTTTACCGGCAACAAGTTCGAGTTTCGCATGCCGGGCAGCCAGCAGAACCTGTCCGACCCCAACGTGGTGCTCAACACGGCGGTGGCCGAGCAGTGCGAGCGCTTCGTGGACTACGTGGCCGCCCGGTCCGACGAGCCGTTTCTGACGGTGGCCATGCGCTTCGTGCGCCACACCTTCCGCGACCACCAGCGCATCATCTTCGACGGCAACGGCTACTCGTCCGAATGGGAGGAGGAGGCGCACCGTCGCGGCCTGCCCAACCTCAAGACCACGCCTGACGCGCTTGCGGCCCTCATGGATGCCGACAACATCGCGCTCTTCGAGAGGTATGGCGTGCTGACCGAGGCCGAGCTGCACGCGCGCTTCGTGGCCAAGGCCGAGCAGTATGCCAAGCTCATAAACATCGAGGCCAACTGCATGGTGGACATGGCGCGGCGCCTGTATGTACCTGCCATTTCGTCGTATGCGGGCGACCTTGCCACCGCGGTGGCGGCCAAGGCCGAGCTTGGCGTGGCGAGCAAGGCCGAGAAGGCTCTCGTGGCGCGGCTGACCTCGGGGATCGACGCCGTGTGGCATCTGGCGGACGAGCTTGAGGAGGCTGCGTCGAAGGCCTCTGCAGCAACGAATCCGGCCGAGCAGGACATGCTGTGCCGCGACGAGGTGATTGCCGCCATGGAGGCCCTGCGCGCCGAGGTGGATGCGCTCGAGCCCGTGGTGGGCGACCGCTGGTGGCCCGTGCCGACGTACAACACCATGCTGTACTACGTCTAGCCTTATTGACGTGGGGTCGTCGGGGCCTCTGCCTGTGCTCGGCTCAGCGCTTCGCGGATGTCGCCGACGCACAGGCGGAGGCCCCGACGCGTCACTGCGGGCTGCCTCCGGCGTGGGAGACTTAGTGCTTCGCGGATGTCGCCGACGCACAGGCGGAGGCCCCGACGCGTCACTGCGGGCTGCCTCCGGCGTGGGAGACTTAGTGCTTCGCGGATGTCGCCTGCGCACAGGCGGAGGCCCCGACGCGTCACTGCGGGCTGCCTCCGGCGTGGGGGAGGTCTGGCCAATTCTTGCGATAGTTGCACAACATTTCCGCCTTCCAAGGTCCAAGATGGCTAAAAAGCCGCGTGGCATACCCATTAGCCAGGCGCCACGCCCCATCCCCATCAAACGGAGGACAGATGGCCAACGACCCCGAGCTCGCACGATACAGCGCCCAGATGGACGAGGCCCAGCGCGACATCGACCGCGCCAAGGATCGCCTGCAGCGCGCAAAGCAGGACCGCGATGCGTTGCGGTCCACCTTGGACGGGGTGCGTGCGCGCATCGATGACCTCAAGCGCTCCGTTGCCAACGAGCGCGAGGCGGCGCGCTACTGCTCGCAGAACCACGACCGCATCAGCGCCCAGAACCACCGCTACAATGCCGACGGCTTCAAGCGTGTCCTCGACGACCAGTACGCCATCAAGAACAGCTATGCCGAGCAGATGTCCCGCTACCGTGCCGAGGTGGATGCGGCGCGCGCCGAGCTTGATGCCGCGAAGGCCCGAAAGCAGCAGGCACGGGAGGCGTTCCAGGCGCGCCTTGCGCAGCTGAGGGCCCAGAAGGCCGAGCGCGACGCCAAGTGGCGCGAGAAGCCCTGCGCCATCTGTGGCCAGACGCTGCGCTACAACGTGGACTGGACGCACATCCCAAGCGTGCACCGCGAGTGCCGCGAGCGCCAGAAGGCCGAGCGCGACGCCAGGTGGCGCGAGAAGCCCTGCGCCATCTGTGGCCAGGCGCTGCGCTACAACGTGGACTGGACGCACATCCCCAATGTCCATCGCGAGTGCCGCGAGCGTGCCGCCGCAGAGCGTGCCGCACGAAGCGCAAGGGCCTAGGTGAATCCCATGGGTCTCCTCGATCGTCTTGCTGACCTGCTTGGCTTTGGCTCTGAGGAGCCCGCCGCCTGCTCTGGGGCAGATGCGCCGCCCCAGGCCCGAAGCGTGCCCGAAGGTGGCTGGGCATCGGCCATGACCTCCGTCGTGCGGGATCGCGAGGAGGCAGACCGTCGTGCCCGAGAGGAGGCAAGGCTTGCCTCCGACAGGAACACGTCGGCCCTCCTCAGCGACGAGGAGTTCATCGACTGGGCCAGCCGAGAGGTGCTTGCCCAGGGCCTGGACTTCGCGCGCGCGAACCGCTTCGGCATGACCGTCGACATACGCGGCATCCGCAGCGAGGCGGCGGCGCGGCTTGCGCGCTCGAGGCCCGAGGGCCTTCGCGGTTACGACCTGCTGCGCGTGCTCGAAGGCATCGCCCGGCGATGCAACGAAGAGCTACGCGGAAGCCCCTTCTTCGTGCGGACCGACGAGCGTGGGGAATACTGCGAGCGCGTGCTGGTGTTCTGCCGCAACAGCTCGATTCAGCTGTGATGGTCACGAGGCAAGGGGATACCAGTCTTCGACGCCCCCTTCTCCATCCTGCATTCCTATATTCTCGAAGGGCTGGGACTCGCTGATGATGCAAGGAAGGCTCATGAGGTCCATCAACTCGAGCTCTGACCAGCCGCCATATTCCCAGCGAGGAATCTCACGGTAGAAGTCGTAGATGAGCTTAGTGAGCCTTGGCGCCGAGTTTGTGCCCTCGCACAAGAACCATCCAGTCTTGGTAAGCCACCCCAGCACCGCCGCAAGGCTCTGACCCTGCATCATCACGAGGTAGATGAGCAAGTCCACCATCTGGTCTGCGAAGGTGAGGTCGTCCTGACCTTGCGGGACGTGAGCGTCGAAGAAACTGGTAAGGCGACGTACGCACTCGAGACCATACACATATGAGGCGAAATCTCCCGACGGCGCTGCTGTTCCCTCGAACCGAGAGATGAGGGACCCGCGGCGATCGACCAGCAGCTCTTTGCTCAGTTTGGTTTGCATGGGCACCTTCCAACTGAGATAGAGGGACGGGGCGGAGGGGCATGTGTATTTGAACCAGTAGGTTGTGTCTCTGCGTATCCACCCCAGCAGTTCGTGCTGCAGGTAGTCCTCTCCGTCTACCGAAAACGAGTGACAGTGCGTGACGTGACTCCCCAGCAGCAGGTTGAGAGCCTCGTCGAACTCCTCTCGCGATAGGCACGTGTCTTGAGACTGCTCTTGCAGGTGACTAAAGAGCTGGCTGGGTGTGGCGATGCCACAGAGCGATAGGTAGGCGTCCATCTCTGTGGCTACTGTCGAGAGCAGACTTCGTCGCCGTGAAATGCTGGCATAGCCAACCTTGGAAAACACCCGCTGCAGCTCGTCTGGCATGAACGAGCAGATGGAGGAACCATCTTGGCAGGCAAACACAAAGGGAAGCAAGTTTGGGATGCTTCTCTCGGAGCGCTGCGAGCCCTCGTGCGTGATGACTGCCCCCGAAGCGGCCCGGCACGTTATGTCAAAAGACTCGTCATCGATGGTGGCGAGGAATGTGGCAAATTGATCCGTGGCCATCGGTACGCCCATGGCAAGCGCTTGCACGAGCTCGTCCTTTCGAGCGCCGCTCCGCAGGTGGAGGTTCACGACCTTCATGGCCTCCTTCAGGGAGCTAGCCGTGGCGCCATCGAGCGCTTCCTCGAGCGTGCACCCAAGCGATGCCTTCGTGGTGGCAGACGAACGCCTTTGTGGGGTCTGCCAAGACAGGGGAGGCGCCCCGAAAAGCCTGCTGTGATTTGTGGCACCGCGCCATCCCCGTTGATCTTGCTGCCTGGCAGCGCGGTCCTTCTGGTCTAACCCGGCGAGGCGCCCAACCTTGAAGCCCGTAAGTACGTCCTGGTTTTTGATGGTCCACATTGCGTATTCCTCCAATCGAACACGTGTATCCTTTCATGGAATGATACTAGCATCCTTGTAAAGAAAAAGCAAACAAATGTTTGTATTATGGGGTGTATAATAAGAACGAGAACCTGAGGATAGGAACATTTGTATGGTATTAGAAGGGGATTCATGCGCCCGCGAAAGGCTGTCCGCCGCGTGGGCTACAATGTGAGAGCCCCTCGACGGAAAGGACCTTCCATGGCCGAAGAGACGTCAGCCCGCACCATTGCCGTCATCGACGGAAACTCGCTCATGCACCGTGCGTTCCATGCGGTGCCGCCCACCATGAACGCGCCAGACGGCACCCCCACCAACGCGGTCTTTGGCTTTTTGTCCATGTTCCTCAAGCTGGTGGACAGCTTCGCCCCCGACGGCATCATCTGCGCCTTCGACAAGGGCAAGCCCAAGGTGCGCATGGAGAAGCTGCCGCAGTACAAGGCGCAGCGCCCGCCCATGGACCCGCTGCTGCGCGAGCAGTTCCCCCGCGTGAAGCAGCTGATGCGCGCGCTTGACGTTCCCGTGGTCGAGCTCGAGGGCTGGGAGGGCGACGACATCCTGGGCACCTTGGCGCGCCGTGGCGAGGCAGAGGGCTACGAGATGCTGCTCATCACGGGCGACCGCGACGTGTATCAGCTTGCCACCGACCACGTGAAGGTGGTGGGCACCAAGCGGGGCCTGTCCGACGTGGCCATCATGACGCCCGAGAGCGTGGACGACCTGTACCATGGCATCACGCCAGAGCTCGTGCCCGACTTCTATGGCCTGAAGGGCGACACCTCCGACAACATCCCCGGCGTGCCGGGCATCGGCCCCAAGAAGGCGGCCGCCCTCATCGTGCAGTACGGCAGCCTCGACGAGGTGATTGCCCATGCCGACGAAGTGAAGGGCAAGATGGGCGAGAACCTGCGCGCTCACATCGATGACGCGCTGCTCTCGCGCGAGATCGCGACCATCCGCACCGACGCCCCCATCGAGCTTGACCTCGCGGACGCGAAGTTTCCCACGTTCGACGTGGAGGTGGCCCGAGCCGAGCTTTCGTCGCTGGGCATCACGGGTATGGCCAAGCGCGTGCTGGAGCTTGCGGGCGGCGTGTCGGCCGTGCCAGCGGGGCGTGCGCTTGAGGTGCCTGCAATGCTGCAGGGCGACGAGGCTGCCCGGACTCTCGCCGCCGCCATCGAGGCTGGCGAGTGGGTTGGCGTGGCGATTGACGACGACCGCGATGCCGACGCCCTCTTCGGGCTTGGTCACACGTTGTGGGTGGCCACTGCCACGGCGCTCCTGCGCCTGGATGACGATGCGGCCGACCAGGCGCTCGTTGCCCTCGTGCGTGACGGACGCCTTGCCTCGGACGACGTGAAGGGCACCCTTCGTACGGTGATTCCCCAGGATTCGTCAGAGCTGGCGCTTGTCGACCCGCTTGACGTAGACCCACAGCGCATCTTTGACACGTCGGTGGCCGACTACCTGCTGGAGTCCGACCGATCCTCCTACGAGGTAGCCGACCTCGTGCAGCAGCGCCTCGACCTGGCCGTTCCCGAGCCCACGGACGACACTCCGCGTCGCGCGCTTGACGCGCTGTGTGCCCGTGCCTTGCGGGAGCCCCTCCTGAAGGCCCTTGAGGAGGACGGCTCGCTGGCGCTGATGGACGAGGTCGAGATGCCGCTCCTGCCGGTGCTCATGTCCATGGAGCGGGCGGGCCTCCACGCCGACCGCGACATCCTTGCCCAGCAGTCAGCCGAACTTGGGTCCGAGATAGCGGGCATGGTGGCGCGCATCCACGAGGAGGCGGGGGAGCCATTCAACGTCGACTCGCCCATGCAGCTCTCGCACGTGCTGTTTGACGTGATGGGCCTGCCCACCTATGGCCTCAAGAAGACGCAGCGTGGCTACTACTCCACCAACGCGAAGGTGCTGGAAGACCTCGCCACGCGCTACGACATCGTGGCCGACGTGCTCGAGTATCGCGAGCGGGCAAAGATCAAGAGCACCTACCTCGATGCGCTGCCAGCGCTCGTGGCAGGCGACGGGCGCATCCACACCAGCCTGAACCAGACCGTGGCGGCCACCGGGCGCCTCTCCAGCTCTGACCCCAACCTGCAGAACATCCCCACGCGCTCCCAGCTGGGCCACCGCGTGCGCACTGCCTTCACGGTGCCTGAGGGGCACGTGTTCCTGGCGTGCGACTACTCGCAGATCGAGCTGCGCCTGCTGGCGCACCTCTCGGGGGACGAGGGGCTGGTGGCCGCCTTCAACGAGGGCGCCGACTTCCACGCCGCCACGGCCTCGCGCGTCTTTGGCGTGCCGGTCGGCGAGGTTACCCCAGCGCTGCGCAGCCGCGCGAAGGCCGTCAACTTCGGCATCGTGTATGGCCAGCAGGCATATGGCCTGGCCACGTCGCTCAAGATACCGCGCTCCGAGGCTCAGCAGATGATAGACCGCTACTTCGAGGCCTACCCCGCCGTCAAGGCCTTCCTTGACGGTCAGGTGGCCTTTGCCCACAAGCATGGCTGGGTGGCCACCATGTACGGGCGCAAGCGCCACATCGCCGAGATCAACGCGCGCAACCGCCAGCTGCAGGCCTTTGGCGAGCGTACGGCCATGAACCACCCCATGCAGGGCACGGCAGCCGACATCATCAAGATCGCGATGGTGCGCGTGGCGCAGCGCCTGAGGGACGAGGGCCTGCGGTCCAAGCTGGTGCTGCAGATCCACGACGAGCTTGACTTCGAGGTGCCTGTAAACGAGGTGGAGGTGCTGTCGGCCCTCGTGCGCGAGACCATGGAGGGCATCGCGCAGCTTCGTGTGCCGCTGGTGGCCGACGTGAGCTATGGCGCCAACTGGGCGGAGGCCAAGTGAGCGCCGATGGTGCCATGCGTGTCGTGGCCTACACGGACGGCTCGTCGCGGGGCAACCCCGGCCCTGGGGGCTACGGCGCGGTGCTGCTGTACGTGGACCCGACGGGCGTCGAGCATCGCAAGGAGCTGAACGGCGGCTACCGGGTAACCACCAACAACCGCATGGAGCTTCTTGGAGCCATCGTGGCCCTCGAGGCCCTCAGGCGTCCGTGCGAGGTCGAGCTGCACTCCGACTCGCAGTACGTGGTGAACGCCTTCAACCAGCACTGGGTGGAGGGCTGGCAGCGAAAGGGCTGGAAGAATGCCCAGAAGCAGCCGGTAAAGAACGTCGACCTCTGGCAGCGCCTGCTGAGGGCGATGGAGCCGCATCGCGTCACGTGGCTGTGGGTAAAGGGTCACGCAGGACACGCGCTAAACGAGCGTGCCGACGAGCTAGCCACGCGGGCGGCTGACGGACTGGATGGGCCCCTGCTTGACGACGAGGGATTTACGGGCTAGGTCTCTTCGCTGCAGGAAGGCCTTGCGGTGAGCGGGGTGGAGCGAACGGCGAGTTCTACACCTCGGTCTTTCCGATCATGATGTTCAGAATCTCGATGTCGGTAGGCTGCATGCCAACGCGCCCCACGTAGCCCATCGCACGGATGCTCTCCTCGGGCGTGTCACCCACGAGGCCGTCGCCTGGCAGGAAGTTGTCGTCCGCGAGGGCCATGTCGCAGCCCAGTATTGCCGCGTCCACGGCCGCGCTGATCTTGGCGGCACAGCTGGGCTTGGCGCCGTCGCATACGATGCCGCCTACGTTGACCAGCGTGTTCACGACCGTGGCCTCGAACTGCCCGAAGTCGCCACCGCGCAGCATGCAGATGCCGGCCCCGGCCCCGCAGCTTGCGCTGACGGCCCCGCAGAAGGCGGAGAGCTCACCCACGTAGTACTTCACGTGGATGGCCGTGAGGTCGGAGAGCGCCACCGCGCGCACGAGGTCCTCGTGGCTGGCCCAAAGCTCGTGGGCATACTCAAGAACCGGCATCGAGCACGTGATGCCCTGGTTTCCGCTGCCGCAGCAGATGACCACCGGCATGGCGCAGCCGCTCATGCGCGCGTCCGATCCTGCCGCCGCGCTTGCGCGCGCCTTGCAGGTGATGTCGTTCGAGCGGCTTCGCAGCAGCGTGCGGCCAATGTTGGCGCCCCAGTTGCCGCGCAGTCCCTCGTCCGAGATGGCCTTGTTGGTCTCTATCTGGTTGGAGATGAGCCCGTCGATGTCGGAGAGGCTCGCGGTGTGCGCAAACTCCCAGATGGACGAGAGCGACAGCGTGGTGCGTGGGTCCTCCGACGCCTGTCCGTCCTCGCTTGCGGCCGCCCGGACACCTCCCACCGTGACGGGCTCCCCGTCGAGCGTGAGCTCGGTCACGTTGGTGTGGCGCTCCTCAAGCCGTGCCACGGCAACGTGACCTTGGGCACGGGCAACCACACGCACGTAGAGGTTGGGCACATCCTCGGCAAGCTCGACCGTGCACAGGCCTTGCCTTACCAGCTCGGGCGCCGCGCCGCGGTGCTCGTCCGTGAGCGCCTCCAGCACCTCCAGCGCGCGCGTCTCGTCGCCACCCAGCGCACCAAGAATCGCCGCGGCCTCGATGCCACGCATGCCACCCGAGTTGGGCACGGTCACGCTCTTCACGTTCTTGACGATGTTTCCGCTGCATGCCACGCACAGGTGCTGCGGCATGCCGCCTAGCGCGGCCCGGGCGAGGGCCGACGCATAGGCCACGGCGATGGGCTCGGTGCATCCCAGGGCGCACACCAGCTCCTCTCGCAGGATGGCAACGTGGTTGTCGTAGGTGGCTTTGTCCATGATGGCTCCCTTGGGCTGGCAGCTGGCTGCTCCATAAAGTATCGCACGACCGGTGCCTACGCACAAAGGGCCCTTCGCTGAAGAGGGCCATGGCATCGGCGTCACTGGCAGGGCGTGCCGCGCTTCGCCTCGGCCCCTTTGCGCGATTCTTTCCGCTCACAGCGAACACACGTTTTCTGTCCCGCCGCTCGTGTAGAATGGACTCTCGACACCTTCGGTCGGCGGCATGCCCGCGCGGCCTCCAGCGAAAGGCTCTCCATGGCATTCGTGCACCTCCATAACCACTCGACGTTCTCGATACTCGACGCCGCCACGCGCATCCCCGACATGGTGAAGCGCGCGGTCGAGTACGAGATGCCCGCCATCGCCCTCACCGACCATGGCTACATGTTTGGCATCCCCGACTTCGATCTGGAGTGCCGCAAGTACAACACCGCCCAGCGCGACTTCAAGCAGTGGTCGCATGACCGCGAGTGCTTCGCCAAGGGGTGGGAGCTGGACGAGCCTGCTGCCGACGCGCCGGATGCCGGCCCGCACGACCGTGTGCACGCGCAGTGGGAGCGCGACGTGGCGGCATGGTCGGGTGCGGGTGGTGCCGCCAACCGCGATGCGGGCCTGGCCGCGGTCGACGCTTGCAAGCCGCAGCCGCTCATCAAGCCCATCTTTGGCTGCGAGGCGTACTTCATCACCGACGACACCATCGAGAAGGGCACAAGGCAGCGCCGCTACCACCTCATCCTGTTGGCCAAAAACCACACGGGCTTCGTCAACCTCATGAAGATGATGTCCAAGGCGGCCAACGAGATGTTCTACTACCGGCCGCGCACCACGCTGGACATGCTCAGGCAGTACCACGAGGGCATCATCTGCCAGAGCGCCTGCGTGCAGGGCATCATCCCGCAGAACATCCTGGACGGCAACTTCGACGAGGCCGAGCGCTGGGCGCGTACCTACCAGGACATCTTCGGTGACGACTTCTACATCGAGATCCAGGACCACAACCTCGAGTTTCGCGGCGGCTTCACCGACCGCACGCTCGACGAGCAGCTGGTCAAGCTTGCGCACAAGCTGGGCATCAAGGTGGTGTGCACCAACGACATGCACTACCTCGAGCGTGAGGGTGCCCCCATCCAGGACATCGTGAGCTGCATCGGCACGGCCAGCCACCTCGATGACACAAACCGCAAGCACATGGAGGGTTCGGAGTTCTACCTCAAGAGCGAGCAGGAGATGCGCGAGCTGTTCTCCTGGTGCCCCGAGGCGTGCGACACCACGCTGGAGATTGCGTCCAAGTGCGATTACGAGCTTGACTGGACCCACATGTACCTGCCCAAGTTCCCTGGCCTGGAAGAGGGGGAGACCTCCGAGGAGCGCTTCCGCAAGGAGTGCGAGCAGGGGCTTGAGCGCCGCTATGGGCCCGACTGGCGCACGCTCGAGGTGAACGGCGTCAACGTGCGCGAGCGCTTCGAGTACGAGTACGACGTCATCTGCACCAAGGGATTCGCCGACTACTTCCTCATCGTGCAGGAGTACGTGCGCTGGGCCAAGGAGAACGGCATCGGTGTGGGCCCGGGCCGCGGCTCGGCCGCCGGCGCCATCGTGGCCTACGCGATGGACATCACCACCTTCGACCCGCTCGAGAACGGCCTCATGTTCGAGCGCTTCCTGTCGGTCGAGCGCTCCGAGATGCCCGATATCGACATGGACTTCGACGACGAGAGGCGGCTGGAGGTAATCCAGCACGTGCGCGAGCTGTACGGGTCAGACCGCGTGAGCCACGTCATCACCTACTCCACCATCAAGGCCAAGCAGGCCATCAACGACGCCACCCGCGTGCTGGGCTTCCCGGTGTACGTGGGCCAGCGTCTCTCCAAGATGGTCTCGAACGACCCCAAGGCAAAGCTCAAGTTCGTGCTGGAGAAGACCCCTGGCAAGGAGGACCTGTACAGCCCCGACTTCGTGGAGGCCTACCAGCGTGACGCCGACGCGCACCGCATCATCGACGCGGCGCTTGCCATTGAGGGCCTCACGCGTGGCGAGGGCGTGCACGCCTGCGCCGTGCTCATCACGCCCACGCCCGTCAATGACCACGTGCCCACCAAGCTGGACACCAAGGGCGGAGTCGAGATCACGCAGTTTGAGGGCCACTCCGTGGCCGACATGGGCCTGCTCAAGATGGACTTCCTGGGCCTGCGCACCCTCACGGTCATCTCCAAGGCCCTGCGCAACATCCGAGCAAACCACCCGACCGTCGACGACATCGCGGCCATGCCGCCCCAGGTTCAGCGCACCATCAAGCCCGGCGCCACCTGCGTCGACATCGACGTGGACACCATTCCCTTCGACGACCCCGCCATCTTCGGCCTCATGGGGCGCGGACATACGGCCGGTGTGTTCCAGATCGAGTCGGCAGGCATGACGGCAACCATCAAGGGCATGCAGCCACGCGAGTACAAGCAGGTCGTGGCACTCATCGCGCTCTACCGTCCCGGACCGCTGGGCGCCGGCATGGTGAGCGACTACATCGACCGCATGAACGGCCGCAAGCCCGTGGCGTTCTACGACGACCGCCTGGCCGACATCTTGGACGAGACCTACGGAACCATGGTCTACCAGGAGCAGGTCATGCAGATCAGCATGAAGATGTGCGGCTTCTCAGCTGGCGAGAGCGACTCGCGCATCCGCAAGCCGGTGGCAAAGAAAAAGATCAAGATGCTCACCGACGAGGTGTTCCACTGGGAGGATGGCAAGGACGAGACCATCTACGACCACTGGATGAACGGCGCTGAGGCCAACCACTACACGCGCGCCATCGCGCAGAAGATCTGGGATGACGTGCTCGAGTTCGCCTCGTACGCCTTCAACAAGAGCCACTCGGCTGGCTATGCCATCCTGGTCATGCAGACCGCCTGGCTGAAGGCCTACTTCCCCAAGGAATACATGGCGTCGGTCCTCACCTCCTACATGGGCAAGACCGACAAGATCGTTCACTACGTCACCGCATGCCGGCACGAGGGCATCGCCATCCTGCCCCCCGACATTAACGAGAGCGGCAAGGACTTCACCGCCACCGCCGAGGGCATCCGCTTCGGCTTCGCGGGCATCCGCGGCGTGGGCGAGGGCGTGGGCGAGGCCATCATGGCCGAACGTGCCTCGGGCGGACCGTTCAAGAGCCTGCACGACTTCGTCGACCGGGTGGACACCAACTCGGCCAATCGCCGCGTGGTGGAGGCCCTCATCAAGAGCGGCGCCTTCGACTCGACGGGCTACCCGCGCCGTCAGCTGCTCTCCTTCGTCGACAAGAACAACCCCGAGAACATCATCGACACCTACGCCAAGCGCCAGAGGGACCGCGCGTCGGGCCAGAGCTCGCTCTTCGACCTGTTTGCTGACGTGGAGGGCTCGGGCTTCGAGGACGACGTGCCCGAGCCGGATGGCGTGGAGTGGGACCGCTCCACCAAGCTTGCCCAGGAGCACGAGGTGCTGGGCATCTACGTCTCTGACCACCCGCTGCGGCCATACGAGTACGCCCTCTCCATGAAGCGCGACTTCACCATCGGCGAGATCGAGGAGTCCGAGGAGGTCATGAACCCCGTCACGGGCACCATGACCACCCGTTACAAGGTTCCAGACGGTCGCCAGATCCGTCTGGCGGGCATGGTCACGTCGGTGGCGAAGAAGACCACCAAGAACGGTGACTCCATGGCCATCGTCACGCTCGAGGACATGGAGGGCGAGATCTCGCTCGTCATCTTCCCCAAGACGTACAAGGAGTGCGCCTCCATCCTCGCCGGCGAGGTGGACCCCGATACTGGCGAGTCGCGCGGCGACATCTTCGTGCATGTGACGGGCAAGCTGGAGCGCGGCGACCGTGGCAACCAGGTAATCTGCAGCTCGGTCGGCTCGATGGAGCTCTCCGACGAGTCCAACCGTCCCCGCGTCATGGAGGTGTTCATGGCGCCGAAGCTGCTCTCGTACGACCGCATGGAGCAGCTGAGCGGCATCCTGGGGCGCTATCCGGGGCTTGACCACGTGGAGCTTCTGGTGTCCAACGCCAACGGGGAAACCATGCGCATGGAGCTGCCCACGAGGGTCGACGGGCGCAACATGGTGATGGCCGCCGAGGTGCGCGACCTCGTGGGCGAGGAGGGTAGCATACAGTTTGCCTAAGCCTCGGTGGAGGGGCATGGCGGTGCGAGGCCATGGCTTCGCGGGGCGCCACACGCGTCGGGCATGAGTGCGTACGCCAAAGCACCCGCCCGCTTTGCGCATCCATCGGGTACCATATGGTCATCGTCGTTTCGCAAGGAGAGGAGCCAGACATGGCCGACGTCAAGTTCTACAAGTGCAAGAAGTGCGCAAACCTGTTCGTGAAGGTGCAGGAGGGCCCGTGCACCCCCGTGTGCTGCGGCGAGCCCTGCGACGAGCTGGTTGCCGGCTCCACCGACGCCGCGACCGAGAAGCATGTCCCGGCCGTTACCCGTGAGGGTGGCAAGATCGTGGCCAAGGTGGGCGAGGTTGCCCATCCCATGCTGGACGCCCACTACATCCAATGGATCGCCCTTGCCACCGACGACCGCCTCGAGATCCACAAGCTCAAGCCGGGTGAGGCCCCCGAGACCACGTTTGCGTGCGACGGCGCTGAGAACGCCACCGTCTACGAGTACTGCAACCTGCACGGCCTCTGGAAGGCCGAGATCTAGGTTCTTGGCGTGCGCATAGGCATCGCACAGATTGACACCACAGCGGGCGACCTCGCGCAGACGGAGCGCCGCATGGCCACACAGGCTGATGCGGCGTCGTCTCGCGGGGTCGACCTGCTTGTGTTCCCGGTCGCTACGCTCTGCGGTCCCATGCCGCTCGACTTTGGCATGCAGACGGCGTTCATGCGCGATGCCGAGGACGTCTTGGGCCGCCTGGCCTCAGTTGTGCCCTGCGACTGCCTGGTTCCCGTCGTGAAGGTGCTTGACGAGTTCCCCGTCGTGGAGGTCGTGCTGCTGCGCGGTGGCGCGGCGACGCCGCTGCGGTTTGGGCCGCTCTCTGGTCCCAGCCTGCGGGAGGACACGACGGACGAGACGATGCGCACCGCACTGGCCCTACCAGTCGTGGAGGCCAAGGGGGGCAACGTTCAGCTGGCCTTTTCGTACGAGGACCTGGATGACCTCTGCGAGTATGGCACGGATGCCGATGCCGTCTGCCTCCTTTCGGACTATGGCTTTGCGGTGGATGACGTCTCGTCTGCCCTTGGCGCCGCCCTGGCGGAGGCACGCTTCTCCGACGACGCGACCGACCTTGGTGCCTGGCTCGTGTGCGTGGGCTCGGTCGGGGGGTACGGCATGCAGGTCTTTGCCGGGTCAAGCTGTGTCATCTCGCCTGCCGGGCAGCTGGTTGCGGTTTCGCCCGCCTTCGAGGAAGACTTGCTTGTGGCCGACCTGCAGGCTGCGACAGGGCCAGACGCGCAGGACGGCCTGGAGCCCGAGCTGTATGACGGCAGGGCGCATCTGTGGCAGGCCCTGGTGCTGGGCATTCGCGACTTCGTGAGGGACGTGGGCAAGTCTGATGCGGTGCTTGCCCTGGACGGGTCCATCGCGTCGATGCTGCTGGCCGTGCTGGCCACCGATGCCTTGGGACCCACGCACGTGCACGCGGTCTTGGCAGCCGCCGAAGCCCACCCGCGCGCAAGGATGCTGGAGGGACTTGTCTCGTCGCTGCGCATCGCCTCAAGCAAGGCGTACCCAGATGCCTCTGGCGACGAGGCCGCGTCGTCGGACGCCGCCATGGTGCAGCTAGCCGCGCGAGCGCGTGAGCTGGGCGCCGTTGTCCTGAGCTCGCACGACAAGACGGCGCTGGCGCTAGAGCTGCGTGAGGACCGCCTCTCCCTTGGGTCGTTCGCGCCCTTGGGTGATGTATACCGAAGTGACGTGCTTGACGTCGCTCGCCTTCGCAACACGGTGTCGCCTGTGATGCCGCCTCTGGAGGTGCTGGACTGCGACCTTCCCAGCTTGGGGCTTGCCCAGCGGTGGGGTCGCGAGCGACTGCTCCAGCAGGTAGATGTCGTGCTGGCCTCACATGTCGAGGGTGGCTGGGGCCTGTCCGAGATTGCGATGAGCATGGGGGATGACGAGCTGGTCTCGGCGGTGCTGTCATGCCTGCGCAACCATGACCTCGCCCGGGCTTCGATGCCGCCCTGCCTTGCGCTGACCACACGCACCCTCGACGAGTACCGCATGCCGCTTGGCTTGGCCTGGCGCGACCATCGTCGCGAGGTCACGCCCCTTGTTGGCACCCAGCGCGAGGAGACCCATTCACGCGAGGCGTCACCCAAGTCTCGCCGCACGTCAAGGCAGCCATCTGCTGGCGACGACGTCATGGACGAGTACGCGGTGCGCGAGGCGCTGGGGCTTTTGCACGACCTTGCATCCGAGCGTACGCCCGAGTGGCACCCCTTCTCCGAGAACTGAGCGCCCTGCCTCATCCTTTGCCATGACCATGGCGTGTGCACTTTGCCCGTGACAGGTCAGGTCGTTCGTGGTATTCTAGAACGAACGTTCGCAGCATGGGAGGTGAGGCATCGTGATCATCCTTGGCATCGACCCGGGCTTGGCCCATACGGGCTGGGGCATCGTGGAGACGCGCGGCTCGCTGTGCCGCGCCAGGGCCTATGGTTGCGTCACCACCCATTCGGGCGAACCCATCGACCTGCGCCTCGGCAAGATCTTCGACGAGGTCAGCCGTGCCATCGAGGCATACCATCCCACGCAGCTTGCCATCGAGCAGCTCTTCTTTGGCGAGAACGCGCGCTCGGCCGTTGCGACGGCACAGGCACGCGGTGTGGCCATCGTGGCCTGCGCCCAGGCGGGCCTAGAGGTGGGGGAGTACACCCCCATGCAGATCAAGCAGGCGGTGGTGGGCACCGGTGCGGCTGACAAGCGCCAGGTCATGTTCATGGTGCGCAGCATCCTTAACCTCGACCACGAGCCAAGGCCTGACCATGCGGCAGACGCGCTGGCAGCCGCCATATGCCACGCACACCTCTGCCGTACCAAGGCGCTCGCGCGCGACGCGTCGCCCGACGAGGTGCGTGCTGCCGAGGTGGCGCAGCTCGAGCTGAGCCGCCTTCAGTCGCGTGAGGTCACGGCGGCGGCACGCGCTGCCAACGCACGGCGCCATGCGCATGGCGCAGAAAGGAATGACATCGCATGATCGTGCAGCTGACGGGCACCCTTGTCGAGGCCATGCCCACCCATGTCGTACTGGACGTGGCCGGCGTCGGCTACGAGCTGGGCATCTCCTACAACACGGCCTCCCAGCTCCCGCCCCTCGGCAGCTCGGGCGTCACGCTCCTTACGCGCCTCATCGTGCGCGAGGATGCGATGGAGCTCTACGGCTTCGCCACGCGCGAGGAGCGCGCCTTGTTTGACAGGCTGGTCGCCATCTCGAGGGTCGGGCCCAAGCTTGCGCTCTCGGTGCTCTCCACCTTCACGCCAGCGGCGCTTGCCACGGTGGTCTCCACGCAGGATGCCACGCGCATGGCACAGGTGCCTGGCGTGGGAAAGCGCACGGCCCAGCGGCTCCTGGTCGACCTCGAGGGCGTCTTCCAGAAGGATGCCGAGCTTCGCTCGCTCGTGGGCCTCGACACGCCGCTGCCGCTTGACGGAAAGGCGCCCAAGGGGCAGGATTCGGTGGATGACGAGGCGGCCGCTGCGCTCATGTCCATGGGATTCTCGCCACAGGAGGCGCAGGTGGCGCTCGAGGGGCATGAGGAGGCTGGCGCGCTCACCATCGAGGCCACGCTTGCCTACGCGCTCAGGCGGCTGGGGGGAGGCATCTGATGTGGGAATCTGACGAGGAGGACCTGTTCAGCTCGTCGCTGCCTGTGGGACGCAACTCCCAGCGCAGCGTGACGGCAGAGCTTACCTCCGACGACCTAGAGGTCGAGCGTACGCTGAGGCCTCGCACGCTGGATGACTATTGTGGCCAGGAGCGCGTGCGCGAGAACCTGCGCGTGCTCATCCAGGCAGCGCGCGACCGAGGCGAGCCGCTCGACCACGTCATCTTCTCGGGCCCTCCCGGGCTTGGCAAGACCACCTTGGCCGGCATCGTCGCCAACGAGATGGGTGCCAAGCTGCACACCACCTCTGGTCCCGCCATCGAGCGCACGGGCGACCTTGCGGCCATCCTCACCAACCTCGAGGAGGGCGACGTCCTGTTTGTCGACGAGATTCACCGTCTCAACCATCAGGTCGAGGAGGTGCTCTATCCCGCGATGGAGGACTTCTTCCTGGACATCGTGATTGGCAAGGGACCAGCGGCCCGCTCCATTCGCCTCGACATCCCACGCTTCACGCTGGTTGGCGCGACCACGCGCACCGGACTGCTCACCGGTCCTCTGCGCGACCGTTTCGGCATCTCGTACCGGCTCGACTACTATTCGCCCAAGGAGCTCTCACAGATTGTGATTCGCTCGGCCGCCATCCTTGGGGTGCAGATTGACGAGCAGGGCGCGGCCGAGATCGCCTCGAGGTCGCGCGGCACGCCCCGTCTAGCCAACCGCCTGCTCAAGCGCGTCCGTGACTATGCGCAGGTGAAGGCCAGCGGAGCCATTACTTGGGAGGTCGCGTCCGAGGCGCTCTCGTTTTTCGAGATCGACGAGCTGGGCCTCGACTGGATGGATGTCCGCATCCTCACGGCCCTCACCAAGACGTTCCGGGGACGTCCGGTGGGGCTTACCACCATCGCGTCGGCGGTGGGGGAGGACCCATCCACGCTGGAAGACGTCTACGAACCCTACCTGCTGCAGATGGGGCTCATTACGCGCACCCCGCAAGGGCGACAGGCCATGCCTGCTGCCTTCGAGCACTTGGGAACCGTCCCGCCTGCCACCTCATAGCTTTGGATTGGAGCAGCGATGCTGCAACACGACTATCTGCTTGAGATCATTGCCGAGTTCGTGCAAACCGTCATGAACGCCCTGCGCCATGCGCGCAAGAATGGCGACCGTGAGTCGCTGCAGGAGCTTGATGCCGCCGTGTGCGACCTGCTTGATCTTGACCCCCAGCTGGCACTTCGCCTCTCGCCAGACTCGCTGGTCACGATGATGCTGCTCTCCGGCATGGGAGACTCCCTTGCGGAGTACGTCGCCTACTCCCTCAGGATGGCGGCAGACGCCTATGACCAGCTGGGCGACTCGCAGACCGCCCTCGAGCGCCGGGCGCAGTCGCAGGCGGTGGCAGAGTCGTTTGGCTGCGACCAGGACGTGGTGCCGCACGAGTTCGAGGCCTTCGAGGCTGGGTTAGCCTAGGTTCGAATGATTTACGCTTTTCGTGGCAATGGGCAGCCTGATGAGTGTTTATGTCACACTATAGGGTCATGACATGCGACGATGCCCTGTCAGGGCAAGGCGAACGGAGGTTAGCGCATGGCATCTCATAGCGGCGTCGAGTTCTATGACGCAGACGGGGCTTACGAGCGCAAGGGGCACACGGGATGCGCCGTGCTCATAGTGCTGCTCTGCCTCGTGTTGGCGGCTGCAGGCGTGGCGGGCTTCTTTGGGTACCGCCTCTACAAGTCAGCCAAGGTGGTGCAGGATGACGCCCGCGTGGTCATGTCCTCGGTCGACACCATCAAGGATTCGGTCATGTCCGGCAATTCCGAGGCACTCCAGCAGTCGGCGGCCACCATCAGCACCAACGCACATGCCATTCATGATGAGGTCAACACGTCGCTCTGGCGCTACGCCTCGCTTATCCCGAAGTATGGCGAGGACATCAAGAGCGTTCAGGTTCTGGCCGACGTGCTGGTGGACCTCTCGGACAACGCGCTGACGCCCATAGCGTCCAGCAGCGAAGTGATGAACCTCTCCAACCTGCTCTCCGACGGCTCGATCAACGTCGCGGCCCTGCAGTCGCTCTCGGGCACGCTTGACGCGGCCCTGCCCGTCATCTCCCGGTCGGCCGAGGCTGTCGACGCGCTTCCCGAGGCCAACGTCGACAGGGTCAACGACATCCTGGCTAAGGTGAAGGACAAGCTGGTCACGGGCGACGAGATGCTTCGGAAGGTGCAGGAGGTGCTTCCGTACGTGCCCGCCATGCTAGGCGCCGACGGACAGACCCGCAACTACCTCATCATCGCACAGAACAACGCCGAGGCGCGGTCGCTGGGCGGCCTTCCGGGTTCGTGGGGCGTGGTCTCCATTACCGACGGCCACATCTCGTTGGGCGACTTCACCACGATCCTGCACCAGGAGGGCCTGCAGGTTGACGGCACCGAGGAAGAGCATGCGTTCTTTGCCACCAACTTTGACACCAACCCTGCGCAGGTCAACGTGCTCTGCGACTTCTCGCGCGTGGGCGTGCTTAGCCAGCAGTACTGGATGCAGGCCACGGGCCAGTGGGTCAACGGCGTCATCGCCCTCGACCCCATCTTCCTGCAGCACATGATCGGCCTCACTGGCAGCATCGAGATCTACGACGGAAGCGTCCTTGACGGCAACAACACCGCATGGCGGCTCCTCAGCGACGTCTATTGGCGCTATGGCTACGACAGCGACGAGCAGGACTATTACTTTGCCGAGGTGGCGGGCCTTGCCGCCAAGAGCTTCTTCAACAACATCGGCAACGCCAGCATCACCGAGCTTGGCAAGACGGTCTTCCAGCTGATCGACGACCACCGCATCTATGCGTGGATGGAGAATGCCGACGAGGAGCGCATCGTCGAGTCGTTTGGCATGGATGGCAAGGTGAAGTCCGACCCCACGCAGCCTGAGCTTGGCATCTATGTGGATGATGACACGTACTCCAAGATGTCCTGGTATCTCAACACCGACATCGCGGTGGGCGATGGCGTCAAGAACGAGGACGGCACTACTTCGTATGACGTGAAGGTAGTTTTCACCAACATCATGACGCCGGAGGACTCCTGGGTGTCTCCGCTGTACGTGCACGGCGGCAACGCCTACAAGCGGTCGATGGGCGACATGCTGTACTTCATCCACTTTCTGGCGCCGGCTGGCGGCAGCATCGAAGACCTTGCGTCGGAGGAGGCAGACTGGATCACCGACGGCTGGGTGTATGGCGTACAGGCCAAGCGTAGCTATACGCACACCGACTGCCTGGAGTCCACCACGTACACGATGCGCGTGGTCGTGCCTGCCGAGGCAACTGAGCCGCTTACGGTGAGGACTACCCCTCTGGCGCGCGAGGATGCGCTCACCATTACTTACGCCTGGGAGCAGTAGGCTCACAGCACATACGATGGCGTACGAGCTGGCGCCCGACTTCACAAGAAGCCGGGCGCCAGTCCTTATAGGATGTCCTATCGCTTGAAGATTACGCCCGCTTGGCTCCGCGCAGAAGGATTGTTGTGCATAAGGCCGTGGTGTTGGGGTAAGATAGCCCATGCGGTTCATCCGCGAAGGTATCGCGCACAAGCGCAGCGGTTTGCTCCCTTGCGAGGGGGCAAAGAAAGAAAGGCACGTCATGGCACAGGGTACTGTTAAGTGGTTCAACCCCGACAAGGGCTACGGCTTCATCTCTCGCGAGGATGGCGACGACCTGTTCACGACCGGCCAGAACGGCAAGCTCCAGGCTTCCAACGTCCGCAAGATCTAGCTCCTGCGCTAGACACACGAAGGGGAGGGTCGCCAACGGCGGCCCTCCTTTTTTGTGTGTTGGGACCCCTGAGGCCCTTGGCCCGCTACCATAGGGCTGCATGAGAAGTCTTTGGTAGCGGCGGCGTGCGTCGCCCTCCTGCCAGAAAGGGGATTGCGATGATTGACGAGGCGTTCAAGGCTCAGGTTGACCGATATGTGGACGAGGTGTGGGAGGACGTCGTCGAGGACATCCGCTCACTCGTGCGCATCGACTCGGTCGAGGACCTCGCTGCGGCCGAGCCCGGAAAGCCGTGGGGCCCAGCCGCCTACGATGCCCTCGCGAAGGGGCTGGAGATAGCCTCGCACATCGGCCTTGAGGCCCATGACTGCGATGGCTACATCGGCTATGCCGACCTTGCCGGCGAGTCGAGCAGGCAGATTGCCACCATCGCCCATACCGATATCGTGCCGACGGGCCTTGGCTGGACGGTTCCCGCGCTCGACGTGACGCGCAGGGATGGCTATCTGCTGGGACGTGGCGTGCTGGACGACAAGGGCCCCTTCGTGCTTTCGCTGTATGCCGCCAAGTTCTTCGTAGACCAGGTGGCGCGCACGGGCAAGCGCCTGCCCTATACGATTCGCTGCATCGTGGGCAACAACGAGGAGACCTCGATGGCTGATGTCGAGTGGTATCTCGAGCACTTCGAGGCGCCTGCCTTCTGCTTCACTCCCGATGCCGACTTCCCGCTCATCTGTGGCGAGAAGGGCATCCTGCATGGCGTCTTCCGCACCAATGGCGCCGTGGCAGGCGAGGGACAGCCTATCGCGAAGCTGGACGGCGGCACCGTGCCCAACGCCATCCCGGGCCTCGCGACCGCCCTCGTCCGCGAGGATGCTGCCGACTTCCTGCTTACGCGCTGCACCATGGGCATCGAGGCGAATGCCACGGAGGACGGCCTCGTGCAGGTCACGTCCCATGGCATCGGCGGGCACGCGGCCTTCCCCCAGGGGACGGACAACGCCATCGGAAAGCTCGTGCGCCTCATGCTCGAGCAAGAGGGCGGGCCGGCTGGCTCGTCCGCCCAGACCCTTGCGTTCCTGAGGCTCGTCGAGCAGCTTACGCGCACGAGCGACGGCAGCGCCTTGGGCATCGACTCGTCCGACGAGGTGTTTGGCGCGCTCACGCTTAACGCGGGCGTGATCCGCACGCTTGACGACGGAAGCTGCACCATCACGGTGGACGTGCGCTATCCCAGCTCCATCACCTCTGACGAGGTGTTTGCTGCCTTCGAGGCCCTTGCTGACACGCACGGCTGCAGCTTTGAGCGGGGCATGGCCCAGGTGCCGTTTTACATGGACCCCAGCCTGCCAGCCATCCAGACGCTGCTGGGCACCTACAACGAGTACATGGGCACGAACAAGGAAGCCTTCGTCATCGGTGGTGGCACCTATGCGCGTCACTTCCCGCGTGCCTGCGCGTTTGGTCCGCACGACCCGAGCGTGGTCGACCCCGAGTGGGTGGGCATCGAGCACGGTCCCGACGAGGGCGTGAGCGAGGAGTGCCTGCGCCGCGCGCTGAAGATCTATATCGTGTCGATCGCACGCCTGATGGAGCTCGACCTGTAGCCCACGAGCTTGGGCCTGCGCGTCGAGCTGCCGTGGGCTCAGCGCTTCGCGGATGTCGCCCACCGGCAGGTCGACGCGCAGGCCTCCCGCCCAACGCGGGCCACGTCCTCGCGGCGTGGGGGATTATGGTGAGGGGCGCCCTCGGGCGCCCCTCCCACCGCCCTGGGCCCGGCGCTCCGCGGATGTCGCCCACCGGCAGGTCGACGCGCAGGCCTCCCGCCCAACGCGGGCCACGTCCTCGCGGCGTGGTGGGGATGGCGAGGGGCGCCCTCGGGCGCCCCTCCCACCGCCCTGGGCCCAGCGCTTCGCGGATGTCGCCCACCGGCAGGTCGACGCGCAGGCTTCCCGCCCAACGCGGGCTACGGCCTCGCGGCGTGGGGGATTATGGTGAGGGGCGCCATGGCGCCCCTCTCATTGTTCATGGGCTCAGCGCTTCGCGCTACCGCCCATGTCGGAAGCGCGGCATGCTGGCGGCGGTCCCGACATCCGCAGTCCCGGGCGTCGCGGTGGCACTCAGATGATGAGGTTCTCCCAGCTCGTGAGGCGCAGGTCGGCCACGTCGCAAACCCGCTCCCAATCCTGGCTGGGGTCCTCGGCCCAGACGGCGCAGGTGGCAAATCCCGCCCCATGGGCTGCCAAAAGCCCGGGCTCGATATCCTCGAACACGATGCAACGCTCAGGCGAAACGCCCATGCGCCGCGCCGCCTCGAGATAGATGGCCGGCTGGTCCTTGGGGGCACCAACCTCACAGCCAAACACGCAGGCATCGAAGAGCTCCGAAGCGTCCACGTGCTCCATGCTGTATATGAGCTCGGGCTCGTTGGAGGTGGCCAGCGCGCAGCGAATGCCCAGCTTGCGCAGTGAGAGCAGGTAGCTTCGCACGCCTGGCCTCAGCGTCACGTCGGAGCGATAGAGCGCATGGCTCAGCCTCGTCCATTCTGCGACGACCTCCTCCTCGGTGTCGCTGAGGCCATAGGTGTCTATTGTGTAGCGCGCGCCTCGCTCGAAGCCCAGCACCGAGAGGATGCGAGCGTACTCATCGGTGTACTCGACGCCTCGTGAGCCAAGAAACACCTGGTCAACCATCTTCCAGATATGGCCCGTCACGGCGACGGTGCCGTCAAAGTCGAAGATTGCCCCCTCGAAGCTGGGCAGCCAAAGGCAAGGGGCATCGATGGGCATGGGTCCTCCTAGGTGCGGTTGCAATGGTGACGAGTCTAGCATGTTCACCGTTGCGAGAGGCGCATTCGTCTTGGCAAACCCACGCCAGCCACGCAGCCACGGCGCG
Organism: uncultured Coriobacteriaceae bacterium; assembly: GCA_902788705.1. Classification (GTDB taxonomy): domain Bacteria; phylum Actinomycetota; class Coriobacteriia; order Coriobacteriales; family Atopobiaceae; genus UBA1367. Next base: position 52,202 of record CADALE010000006.1, read on the forward strand.
TGTGCTAAGCCTCGGGGCCGTCCTCGATGGAGCGGATCACACCGTACAGGATGTCGTCCGCCGCGAAGGCCCCCATGATCCACGCGAAGTTGCGTGCCACGGGGAAGATCTCGGCGTCGAGCGCCGCTCGGGCACAACCCGTGAAGGCCTCCATCATCTCCTGGGTAGGCGCGATGGGGATGTCCCGGTCGCTCAGGATCTGGTGCGCCTCGTCCTCGCTGAGGCCCTCCTTGAGCGGGGTGGGGCTCTGCACCTCGAGTGCACTCACCTCCATGGCAATGATGGGCATGAGCTGCGGCATGAAGCGCAGCGCGTAGGCGTAGCATGCCTGGGCTGCCTGTGGATGCCCTGTCTGCCATTGGAAGTAGGCCATCCGGTAGTACCCCAGCGCAATTCCCTGCGGGTCGTGCGCGACGGTCAGCAGGCGCCTCAGTGCGTCTACCGCCTCCTGCGGATTACCGCTCATCTCGAGGCAACGTGCAAGGTGCAGGTAGGCCCGCGCGTCAAGCGGTGCCAGTTCCACGAGTCGACGCGCGTGGGCGGTTGCCTGCTCGGCCTTGCCCTGCATGAGCTGGGCGACCGACAGGAGGAAGTGCGCCTGCACATAGCTGCCCGGCACCAGAAGCGGCTCATGGCCCGCAAGGGCGTAGAGGCGGTTGTAGAGCGCGCGCTCGACATAGCTGGCAAAGAAGCGATGCTCGACATAGGCGGTGTCTGCATAGATACCCGCGGCATCGAGCGGCTCGACCACGGGCGCAAGGACGCGCTCGGCGCCCGGGGCATCGTGCTGGGAAAGCAGCTCGCTGGCACGCACCACCGCGCGTGACAGGGCATCCCCGCTCATGAACTCCGAGACGATGGAGCCTGCGTCCTCGTCGATCGACCCGCCGATGAGCTTGGAGATGGTGCGCTCTGCCGCGCTGCGCACCGTGGGGTCGGGGTCATCCCCGGCAAGGCGCATGATGAGCTGCACGTTGTGCTCGGTGGTGCTGCCAAGCTCTGCCACGATGCTTGCCGCCACCAGAGCGCGATTGCCACCTTCGTCTATGGAGAGCCCCGACACGCGCTCGGTGCCAAGCTCGTCCGCGAAGGGGTGGGCGATTCTGCGGACGGAGAGCGAGACGGGCTCGTAGCGCCTTGGCGGGCAGAAGCGCTGGTCGTCCAGGGAGAAGGTCTGCTCCACCGGGCGAAGGATGCCATCGTCGTAACGCAGGACCGCGGCGAAAGCGTGGTACACCTCGCGAAGGTCGCCCAGCTCGGTGAGGTCGAGGCGCGAGAATCGCCAGCGGTCGAAGTCGACGGAAAGGTAGCAGGCCCGACGAGTAGCCGTCTCGAGGATACCGGCAACCCACACGTGCACGATGCGCTCGGAGCAGCGGAATGCCGCGTTTGCCACCAGCAGGGCGAGCCTGAGCGCGTAGTCAGACGCAGCCTTACGACGCATCTCGCGGCTTGTGGTCACCAGCCCAAGGCCGTCCACATAACGCGTGGCGGGGAAGACGCCCTCGGGCGTGAGGTCGATCTCGATGCCCACGTTGCCGTCGGCCACATTGACGCGCCACGATGCGGTAAGGCGATGCGGCAGCTGGAAGCTCTCAATGGCGGTGGAGATGCCCAGGCGCACGGCCCACTCGGTGTCAGGTGACTCGTCCTCGATGATGGGCACGTGCTCGGACAAGTTGGGAGATTGCGCCGCCACCGAGCGCGTGAGCTTCTGTACCAGCTGGAAGTGCTCCTCCACCGTGGGAGCGTCGGGGTCCTCGAAGTACGTGTTGCTGAACCGCAGGGCGTTAAGGGCAGACTCGAGGGCCAACACCCGAATCTTTGCGAGGTAGGGGAGCTTGTGCGACTGGATGCGCAGGTAGAACATGTCGGATGCGGGCGGCCGCACGACGCGTATGACGGGGAGCTCGACGTCGTCCTTGAAGAGCCCCGCCTCGCAGAGGATGCGCGCCGCGAAGCGCTCGAACGGAGAGGGGGCGGGGTCGGTGCCCTCTGCCTCGCGGGTGCGAATGTCGCCTACGAACAGCTTGAGCTCGGTGATGGGGTCGGGCACGCCGACGATGCGGGAACTGAGCGCCTCGAGGTCAAGCCTGCTATGAGGGGGCTTGGGTTCAAGCGAGACGGGCCCGCTCTCCGCTGGCACCATGGAGAGATCCGCCTCGGAGGGCTGCCCTTCAGGTGCTGCGACAAACCGTGGCCCTTGATTGGCGGACGGCTCCGCCACCTGCGCAGACTCGTCCGAAGGTGCGGGTGTGGGCTGCTTGTCGGCGTCGCGCTGACCGTCCATCTGAAGGGCCTTGCGCCTCAGGAGGATGACGCTTGTCGATGCGGTGCCGACGAGGGTGGCTGCGAGTACCGCCACGAGCGGCGCCACGCCAAATCCGACAGCCATGCCCAGAGCGAGCGACACCAGCATGACCTCGGCAAGCGCGACGAGCGTGCTGCGCAGGAAGTCGTGCTTGCTGTTGTCGTGCCGTTGCGTCATGCCCCTCCTTAGACCGATACCTAGACTATACCCAGTGGGTAGGGTTTTGTGCAGCAGCGTTTTGCCTTCGTCCCATGGCAGATGCTCCTAGCGGCATTGCGTTCGCACGCTCTCGCAGCACTTGTGCGCACACGGTGAAGAATCGACCGATCGAGCGTGGAACCACCTCTTGTACTTGAACTTATGAACACTTGCTCATATATTTGAACGAAAGGACAGGCAGAAAGGAACCACCATGGCTTCTGAGGTCACGCATGGCAACCTTGACCAGACGGTGACGTGCTTCCTTGGCGACGAGGACGTCATCTACGAGGCGACGCAGATATTCGACGCGCTCTCGGACTACACGCGCTTCCGCATCCTGGCGGCCCTGTGCGCGGGGGAGCGTGGGGTGTCCGACCTGCAGGAGGTGTGCCAGGTGTCGCAGTCTGCCATATCGCACCAGCTGCGGATGCTGCGCGACCGCGGTCTGGTGACGGCGCGCCGCGACGGCCAGCGGGTCATCTACCGGCTGGCGGACGACCACGTGGCGATGCTCATAAGCGTGGGCCTCAGCCACGCCGCGGAGCTCACGGGCAAGGAAGGGGAGTAGTCATGGTCGAGGAGAAGACGCTGGACCAGCAGGCCCTCCACGAGGAGTGCTGCTGCGACCACGACCACAACCACGAGCAAGGCGAGTCGTGCTGCTGCGAGCACGAGCATCACCACGAGCATGAAGAGTCATGCTGCTGCGAGCACGAGCATCACCACGAGCATGAGGACCACTGCGGCTGTGGCCACGACCACGAGCATGATCACTGCTGCTGCGACCACGACCACGACCATGAGGACGCCTGCGGCTGCGGCCACGAGCATGGTCACCACCACCATCGCGACCACTGTGGCTGCGGCTGCGACCACGACCATGACGAGGCGCCAGAGACCCGCGAGCTCTCGGCGGCGCCAACCTTCAGCTACCACGTGCTGGACATCGACTGTCCTCACTGCGCCATGGGCGTGCAGAACGCGGTGCGTGCGCTGCCCAGCGTGGCCGACGCGCGGCTGGTCTATGCCACGTCCACGCTCGACGTGGTCATGGCCGAGGGAGCCTCCTCGTACGAGTGCCGTCGGGCCATCCTCGAGACGGTCCGCTCCATCGGGCAGGACCTCGAGCTCTCCGACGAGGAGCGCGAGGAGCTCTCGGCCCAGCGCTCCTGGTACCAGGAGAACCGCGAGCGCGTGCTCATGTCGATTTCCGGGGCGATGCTGGTGGCAGGGCTCGTGACCGAGCACCTCATGGGCAGCGAGGCACGCGCCATCCCCTTCTACGTGCTGGCAGCCCTGGCCGGGCTCGTCTTCGTGGCCCCGATGGCGCTGGCGTCGCTGCGGCGTCGCACGGCTGACATGAACGTGCTCATGGGCATCGCGGTCATCGGCGGCCTCATCATGGGCTTCTCGGGCGACACCTCCACCTTTGGCGACGCCGCCATCGTCATCTTCCTGGACCAGGTGGGCGAGTGGCTCGAGGGCTGGTCGATGCGCAAGACGTCGGGATCCATCAAGAACCTGATGCAGCTTGCGCCAGACCTCGCCCACGTCATCTCCGACGGCGGCGTGCACGATGTCGAGGTGTCCAGCGTGGAGGAGGGCGAGCGCATCCGGGTGCTCCCGGGCGAGCGCGTGCCCCTCGACGGCATCATCCTCACGGGCAGCTCGTCGTTCAACGAGGCTGCCATCACGGGAGAGAGCACGCCCAAGGACAAGGGCGAGGGCGACGAGGTGTACGCCGGCTCCCTCAACACGAGCGGCGTCGTCGAGCTCGAGGTGACGGCTGACGAGGACTGCACGATGCTCGCGCGCATCGTCTCGATGGTGCAGGGCGCTCAGGCCGAGAAGGCTCCCTATGAGAGCTTCGTGGACCGCTTTGCTGCGGTGTACACGCCCATCGTGGTGTGCTGCGCGGCCGTGGTGGGCCTTGCGGTGCCGCTGGTGCTCTCTGCCTTGGTGGGCTTCTCAGGCCAGCTCTGGCACGACTGGGTGTACCGCGCGCTGTCGCTGCTGGTGGTTGCCTGCCCCTGCGCCCTGGTCATCTCCACGCCCGTCTCGTTCGTCTCGGCCATCACCCGCGCCGCCAACAACGGCGTGCTGGTGAAGGGTGGCGCCTATTTCGACATCGCCAGCAAGGTCACGGCCATGGCCTTCGACAAGACCGGCACCCTCACCACCGGCAACCCCTCGGTCGTCGCGGTGCGCTGCGCTGACGGTGCGTCCCAGGACGACGTGCTGGCCATCGCCCATGCGCTGGAGGAGTCGTCCACGCACCCGCTGGCCCGCGCCGTGGCTGCCCACGCGCATCAGCTGGGCATTCCCGAGGTAGGCGCGAGCGACGTGCAGGAGGTCGCGGCCAATGGCGTGCGCGGCACCGTGGGCAGCGAGGCATGCGCCATCGGCAAGCTGGCCTTCGCCGCCGAGCAGGCGCACGTGTCGGCGCAGGTGGAGCAGGCGGTGGCGGAGGTGGCCCAGCTTGGTGCCACGGCGCTCGTGGTCACGAGGGGCGACGAGGCGATCGGCGTCATCGGCGTGGCCGACGCCATCCGCCCCGAGGCGCCGGCCGCGATGGCCGACCTGCGTGGCGTCGCGCGGATCAAGACCCTCGAGATGCTCACGGGCGACATCCGCCAGGCGGCCGAGGCGGTGGCGCGCCAGGTGGGCATGACCCACGCCGTGTCCGAGCTGCTGCCCGACGGCAAGGTGCAGTACGTGCGCGACCTGCAGCAGCAGGGCGAGGTGGTGGCCATGGTGGGCGACGGCATCAACGATGCGCCTGCGCTGGCCACGGCAGACCTCGCCATTACGATGGGCGCCGCCGCATCCGACACGGCACTCGAGGTGGCCGACGTGGCGCTGCTCTCCGACGACCTCGCGCAGCTCCCGCGCTTCTTCGCGCTCTCGGTGCGCACCATGCACATCGTGACCGAGAACATCGTCTTCGCCATCCTGGTCAAGGCCCTCGTCTTCGTGCTGGTCATCGCCGGGGTCGCGGGCATGGGTGCCGCGGTCTTCGCCGACACGGGCGTGGCGCTGCTCGTCATCCTGAACGGCCTGCGCCTCATGGTGGACTCGCGCCAGCCCTGGTAGCGACCCAATGCACGAGCCTGCATGCCCGCCGGCCAGCCTCACGACGGTTGGCCGGCGGGCATCTTCATGCAATTCCTCCCGACATTGCGCCTCGCCCGCTCGTATCATAGGCAATGATGGCCAACGTCATGGGAGGCAGTATGGACAAGGTACGCAAGGCACTGGGTATGGGAATCACCTGCGCGCTGGTGGCAGCGCTCACGGGTTGCTTCGCGCAGCCTACGGTGTCGGGCCCGCAGGTCGCGTCGACGAACGAGGGCACCTCGATGGGCGTCATCACGGTGAATGCGTCGAGCGAGGTGCGAGTGGTTCCCGACAAGGCGAGCTTCAACGTCTCGGTGGTCACCCAGGGAGAGACCCCCGAGGAGGCGCAGCAGGCATCGGTGCAGCCCGTCGAAGCCGTAATCGAGGCGCTGCGGCAGGCCGGCCTCGACGACAGGAGCATCCAGACCTCCTACACCAACCTCTCTCCGCGCTACGACTGGAGCGGCGAGGTGGAGGCCATCGTGGGCTATGAGATGCGCACGGCCATCTCGGTGAGCGACGTGGACGTGGATGGCGTCTCGGAGCTGATGTCGGCCTGCGTGGCGGCTGGCGCAACGGGCGTGGATGGCCCGAGCTATTACGCATCCTCGTATGACGAGTCCTATGCGGAGGCGTTGGCGCAGGCCGTGGCGTCGTCCCAAGACAAGGCTCAGGCCATGGCCGACGCTGCCGGCGTGAAGCTGGGCGAGGTCGTGTCGATCGTAGAGGGCTACCAGAACACGAGCTTCCGGTATGCGGAGGAGATGGAGATGGACGTGGCGTCCAGCGACGCCCTGGATGCCGGTGCTGGCGCGGCCAAGGTGTCGCCCGGAGAGGTGTCGATCGAGGCGCAGGTCACGGTGGGCTACGCCATTGACTAGCCACGGGCTGGCGCTTGTCGACACGCCGCTCGGCGCCGCCCTTGGGGCCTACCACCCCTCGATGGTGTCTATCTCGGCCTCGTTGCCACGCAGGAGCACCGTGTCGGGGCTTCCGCAGTGTGGGCACACCTTGCCGTGCTCGATGGTGCCGTAGGTGCGGCCACAGGCGTTGCACACCGTCACCGCGTCAATCTGCACCACCTCAAGCTGGGCACCCGCAAGCAGGTCGGTGCGGTCGGCCGCCCATCGCCAGCAGTCAAGCAGGTAGTCGGGCAGCACGCCCGACACCTCGCCCAGATTCAGCGTCACCTTCGTGATGGAGGTCAGCTCGTTGGCGCGGCCCACCTCCTCGAGGGTGTCGATCATGTGGAAGACGATTCCCAGCTCGTGCATGGCGCTGGTCCTATGCGTGCGGGAACGCGCTGGGTCGGCTCATGCGGTGTCCTCTCGCGCGTGCGGCCGGGCGACATGAGCCGCCCGGCCGACACCTTTACGTACGTGCGTTACTTCGCGGCCTTGGGGCCCCGCTTGCCACGCAGGATCTTGATGCCACGCTTTGCCGCATAGGGCAGCACGGCCTTCACCTTGTCCTCGGCCTTGTACATGGTGCTTGCCTCGGGCACGTCGCGCGACAGGTGGATGGCGTCAAACTCGCAGCGCGTGGTGCACAGGCCGCAGCCGATGCACTTGTTCGTGTCCACGATGGAGGCGCCACACGAGAGGCAGCGGGCCGTCTCGACGCGAATCTGCTCCTCGGTGAAGGTTCGCTTGGGGTCGTGCCAGTTGTGCAGGATCTGCTCGACGTGCTCGCACGGGGCCACCTGGCGGCCGGCGTGGTCGTAGCCCTGGGGGTTCAGCACGATGTCGGACTTGTCAAGCTCGACATAATGGCGCTGGTTGCGCGACACGGTGAGGCTCGAGCCGGTCTGCACGAAGCGGTGCAGGCTGATGGCGGCCTCGTGGCCCGCCGCGATGGCGTCGATGACGAACTTGGGGCCGGTATAGACGTCGCCGCCGATGAAGACGTCCGGCTGCGTGGTCTGGTAGGTCTTGGGGTCGGCCGAGACGCGGCCGCCGCGGCCCACCTCGATGTCCTCGCCCTCCAGCAGGCTGCCCCACTCGATGCTCTGGCCGATGGAGAGGACTACGTCGTCGCAGGGGACGAAGGTCGTGGTGGCCTCGTCATAGGCGGGGGAGAAGGTGCCGTCGGGAAGGTAGACGTTGGTGCAGCGCTTGAAGGTGACGCCACACACCTTGCCTTCGTCGTCGACCTCGATGGAGGCGGGCCCCCAGCCGTTGAGGATCTCGACGCCGTCCTCCAGCGCCTCCGCGATCTCGAGGGGAAGGGCCGGCATCTCGTCGCGCTGCTCGAGGCAGACCATCCTCACGTGCTCCGCGCCGCAGCGACGCGACACGCGCGCGGCGTCGATGGCCACGTTGCCGCCGCCTATGACGACGGTGGTGCCGGTAACCTCATGCGCGGGGTCCTCGATGGCGGTGCGCAGGAAGTCGACGGCGTTCGTGACCCCCTTCGCGTCCTCGCCCGGCACCCCGGCCTTGCGGCCACCCTGGCAACCGATGGCCAGGTAGAAGCCGGCAAAGCCCTGCTCGCGAAGGTCGTCGAGCGTGACGTCCTTGCCCACCTCGATGCCGCAGCGAATCTCGACGCCCATCTCGCGCAGCACGTCCACCTCGGCGGCCACCACGTCCTTCTCCAGCTTGTAGCTGGGGATGCCGTAGGTCATCATGCCGCCGGGCTTCTCGCTCTTCTCGAAGACCACGGGGTTGTAGCCCATGTTGGCAAGGTAGTACGCGCAGGTGAGGCCTGCCGGACCAGCGCCCACGATGGCGATCTTCTCAAGGAACCGCCCGCGCGTGGAGGGGATGACCGGCTCGGGCACGTAGCGGTGCTCGGCCTCCAGGTCCTTCTGCGCGATGAACATCTTCACGTCGTCGATGGCGACGGCCTCGTCAACCGTGCCGCGCGTGCAGGCAGCCTCGCAGCGCTTGTTGCAGACACGTCCGCAGACGGCAGGGAAGGGGTTCTCCTTCTTGATGAGGGCAAGCGCGTCGCGATACCTGCCCTGGGCGGCCATGCGCAGGTATCCCTGCACCGAGATGTGCGCAGGGCAGGCCACCTTGCAGGGGGCCGTTCCGGTGTCGTGGCATTCGATGCGGTTGTTGTTCTTGTAGTCGGGGTCCCAGTCGTCCTCGCCCCAGCTGCGCGCGTCGGGCAGCGGCTGCTTGGGATACTGGATGCGCCCGTGGGTGGTTGCCAGCTTCTGGCCCAGCTGCACGGCGCCGGCGGGGCACACCTCCACGCAGCCGCCGCATGCCACGCAGCTTTCCTCGTCTATGTGCGCACGGTAGGCGCTTGCGCTCATGTTGGGCGTGTTGAACAGCTGGCTCGTGCGCAGGGCGTAGCACACGCTCACGTCGCAGTTGCAGATGGCAAAGATCTTCTCCTCGCCGTCGATGTTGGTGATCTGGTGCACGTAGCCGTTCTTCTCGGCCTCGAGCAGGATGTCGATGACCTCGTCGTAGGTAATGAAGTGGCCCTTGCCGGTCTCCACGAGGTAGTCGGCCATGTCGCCGATACCCAGGCACCAGTTTTGCGGGTCGCGACCGCCGTTGTCGCCACGCGCGCGCTCGGCCAGCGCGCAGCTGCACGAGCTGGCGGCGTAGCGGTCGTACTTCCTAAGCCAATGGTTCAGGTGCTCAACGGAGGCGGTGACGCTCTCCTGGCGGATGGCATGCTCGACGGGGATGACGTGCATACCGATGCCCGCGCCTCCGGGCGGCACCAGCTTGGTGGCCACGGTGAGCGGCAGGTAGGTCATGCGCTCGAAGAAGGTGCCAAACTCGGGATGCTCCTCCAGCAGGCGCTGGTTCATGACGGTGAACTCGGCCGAGCCCGGCACGTAGCGAGGCAGCACGTAGCGGCGCTCGTGGTCGGGGTTGGTGCCGTCGAGGTTCTCCCAGTTGTACTCCATGATGCCCTTGTAGCACAGGTCGTCAAGGAGCTGCTGCACGCGCGCCGGGTTCATGCCGGAGCCCTCCACCACCTGCTGGAAGGTCTCGGGCACGCGCACCTTCATGTGCTTGAGGAGCTCGGCCTCCTCCTCGGTCATGACGGCGGCCAGGCCCCAGTACTCGGGATCGTCGGCCGTGGCCTTGCGCAGGTGCAGCTTGATGGGGATGCGGTCGGTGATCTTTGCGCCCTCGCGAAGGACGCCCGGCCTGAGGGGCTGGGTGGCGGCGGGGCCCGGCTCGTCGGGTGTGCCGGGCTTCCAATGCGTTGCCGTATCGTTCTCCGAGAAGTACTCCTCCGCGATGACGTGGTGCGGCTCGCCGTTGGGCGTGGTCGTGGGCACGGTGTTGCGCACGGCGACTTCCTCGTCGGTCATGTCGCCGCGCATGGCCTGCGCGCGCTCGTTGACGCTGGCGCCGCCGTAGGCTTCCTGCGGCCTTCCGGTCGGGCCTCCGGGCCTGTCAAACTGGTTCATCTCCCTCTCCTTATGCTGTGTGGGCCAAGGGGCTACCCCTCGAGGCCCGCTATGCCTTCCACTGGCGCACTTCGCGGCGCAGCCACTCGTACCAGGCGTCCATGCCCTCGCCGGTCTTGGCCGAGACGGGCAGGATGGTGGCGTTCGGGTTGCGCAGCCTCACGTTTTTCTCAAGCTCCCCCAAGCTGAAGTCGAAGTGCTGCGCCACGTCCATCTTCGAGACGATCACGAGGTCGGACACCTCGAACATGAGCGGGTACTTGAGCGGCTTGTCGTGGCCTTCCGGCGTGGACAGGATCATGACCTTGCGCGCCGCGCCGGTGTCAAACTCCGCCGGGCAGATGAGGTTGCCCACGTTCTCGAGGAAGACGAGGTCGAGTCCCTCGATGCCTAGCTCGCGCAGGCCCTGCTCGGTCATGGCCGCATCCAGGTGGCACATGCCGCCGGTGTGCAGCTGCACAGCCTTCGCGCCGTGGCGCTGCACGGTGTAGGCATCCACGTCGGAGTCCACGTCAGCCTCCATCACGCCGATGGCAAGCTCGTCGCGCAGGGCGTCGAGCGTGGCCGCGAGCAGCGTGGTCTTGCCGGAGCCGGGCGAGCTCATGAGGTTGACGAGCATCGTTCCCTGGTCGTGCAGGCGGTCGCGCAGCGCCTGGGCAGCGCGGTCGTTGTTGGCCAGAACGTCCTCCTTGACCTCGATGACCTTGATGCGGTCCATGCAGCTTCCTTTCGGTAGATGATTCTTTGAACTTCTTCCTGGCTATACTACCGCAACGCGAGCCCGGCCTCGCCCATGCCCAGCAGCACTTCCTCCAGCTCCCCGACGGTGTCCGCCACCGCGACGGCGCCTGCGCTCGCAAGCTCCTCACGCGTGCCCGTACCTCCAAACAGCACCCCCACGCACGGGATGCCCACGGCCTTGGCGCCGTCAACGTCGTGAAAACGGTCACCAACCATCACGGTGTCGTGGGCGGGGCAGCCGGCGGCCTCTAGGGCGGCGCGGATAGCCTGCTCCTTGGTGTCCACCACGCCCTGCTGGCTTCCTACCAGAACGTCGAAGAGCCCTGACGCGTCGTTGTCGGCCACGCCGCGCTCGATGAGGACTTGCAGCTTGGACGAGGCGATGCAGGTCATGCGCCCCTTGCGGCGCAGGCGCTCCAGCAGCGTGCGGATGCCGGGAAAGAAGGGCCACGCCTCGGGGCCGATGCGGAAGTAGATCTCGCGGTAGCGACTCGTGATCAGGGCCGCGTCGTCAGGGCTTACCCCAAACACCATACTGAACGCCTCGGGAAAGGGCGGGCCGATGAGCTCGCCTACGCGCTGCTCCACCACCTGCCGGGGAATGCCCCACTCCAAAAGCACCGTGGAGGCAGTTCGCACGATGGCCGACTTCGTGTCGGCGATGGTGCCGTCAAAGTCGAAGACGATGCAGCGACGGTCCGAGACGTCGATTCCATGGCGCGTGATCATGGGAAGCTCTCCTTTCGTTTCTCCTGATGGTAGCGCTGGTAGGCCCCCTGCGCGACCGCCTGCCCGCAAGGCGCTTGTTTCCACCCTGCAACGCGGGCGAGGGTGTTTGTGTGAATGGGACACCTCTGGGCTATCATTCACCCGTCAAAAGGTACCACTCACCGACAAAGGAGGCACTATGTCTCGCGTCTATAACTTCTCCGCTGGTCCTGCGGTGCTTCCCGAGAGCGTGCTCGCCGAGTGCGCGTCCGAGATGCTTGACTACCGTGGCTGCGGCATGTCCGTCATGGAGATGAGCCATCGCTCCAAGATGTACCAGCAGATCATCGACGAGGCCGAGGCCGACCTTCGCACCCTCATGGGCATTCCCGCCAACTACAAGGTGCTGTTCCTGCAGGGCGGCGCCTCGCAGCAGTTTGCCGCAGTGCCCCTGAACCTCTGCGCGCTTCCCGGCGCCAACGGCAAGGCCGACTACATCCTCACCGGCATGTGGGCCAAGAAGGCCTACCAGGAGGCCGCCCGCTTCATCGACGCCCAAGTCATCGCCTCCAGCGCCGACGAGACCTTCTCCTACATCCCCGACTGCTCCGACCTGGCCGTGCGCGACGATGCCGACTACGTCTACATCTGCGAGAACAACACCATCTACGGCACCGTGTACCACGAGCTGCCCAACACCAAGGGCAAGGTCCTCGTGTCCGACGTGAGCTCGATGTTCCTGTCCCAGCCGCATGACGTGGAGAGGTACGGCGTCATCTACGGCGGCGTGCAGAAGAACGTCGGCCCCGCTGGCCTGGTCATCAGCGTCATCCGCGAGGACCTCATCCCCGAGGGCGCCGTCGACGGCTGCCCCACCATGCTCAACTGGCGTACGCAGGCCGACGCCGGCAGCATGTACAACACGCCCAACTGCTGGGCCATCTACGTGTGCGGCAAGGTGTTCAAGTGGCTGCTGGCCCAGGGCGGCCTCGCCGAGATGGCCAAGGTCAACCAGGCCAAGGCCAAGGTCCTCTACGACTTCCTCGACCAGTCCGTGCTCTTCAAGGGAACCGTCCGTCGCGAGGACCGCTCGCTCATGAACGTGCCGTTCGTGACGGGCGACAAGGACCTCGACGCCGAGTTCGTGCGCGAAAGCCAGGCTGCCGGCCTCGAGAACCTGAAGGGCCACCGCAGCGTGGGCGGCATGCGCGCCAGCATCTACAACGCCATGCCCATCGAGGGCGTGGAGGCGCTCGTCGCCTTCATGAAGGACTTCGAGGCCAAGCACTAGGAGCTGCGGCGCGTCCCTTGGGGGACGCGCTCCGCGTCTGATGGTTCGACCAAGCAAGGAGACACCATGTACCAGGTACATTGCCTAAACAATATCGCCAAGGTTGGCACCGACGAGCTGGGCGAGGGCTTCGCCATCACCGACTGCTTCAAGGACGCCGACGCCATCATGGTGCGCTCGGCCAGTCTGCACGAGGCCGACCTGCCGCGCCAGCTGCTGGCCATCGCGCGCGCTGGCGCCGGCGTGAACAACATTCCCATCGAGCGCTGCGCCGACTACGGCATCGTGGTGTTCAACACCCCGGGTGCCAACGCCAACGCCGTGAAGGAGATGGTCATCTCCGGCATGCTGCTGGCCGCTCGCGACATCATCGGCGGCGTCGAGTGGGTTGACGAGAACTCCGACGACCCCAACGTGGGCAAGCAGGCCGAGAAGGTCAAGAAGGACTTCGCCGGCACCGAGCTTGCCGGCAAGAACCTGGGCGTCATCGGCCTAGGCGCCATCGGCGCCATGGTGGCCAACGCGGGCCGCAGCCTGGGCATGCACGTGTACGGGTACGACCCCTACCTCTCCATCAAGTACGCGTGGAGCCTCGACCGCCACGTGCGCCACGTCAGCAACCTCTCCGAGCTGTGGGAGAAGTGCGACTACATCACCATCCACGTGCCCGCCACCGACAAGACCAAGGGCATGATCGGCCGTTCCGAGATTGCGGCCATGAAGGACGGCGTCGTGGTGCTCAACTATGCGCGCGACGTCCTTGTTGACGAGCGTGCCATGGCCGAGGCCCTGCAGGAGGGCCACGTGCGCCGCTACATGACCGACTTCGCAAACTCGGTGACCACGCAGATGAAGCACGCCGTGGTGACGCCGCACCTGGGCGCCTCCACCAAGGAGGCCGAGGACAACTGCGCCATCATGGCCGCACGCCAGCTGCGTAGCTACCTGCTGGAAGGCAACATCGAGAACTCGGTGAACTTCGAGCCCGTCGACTTCGGCCCCCTTGTGGACGACCTGCGCCTGTGCATCTTCCACAAGAACATCCCCACGATGATCGGCCAGATCACGGGCATCATCTCGGCTTCCGGCGTGAACATCGAGAACATGTCCGACAAGAGCCGTGGCTCGGTCGCCTACTCGCTCATCGACATCAACGGCGACTTTGACGATGACGCCGTGGCGCGCCTTGCCGCCATCGACGGCGTCATCCGCGTGCGCGCGCTGCGCCGTTAGAAGTAGCGCGTGACCATCCAGCTTCTCAAGGAGGGGATGCGTGCATGCACGTAGAGCCCATCAACTGCTTCCGCCCCGCGCCCGAGCGCGCGGGGCTCTTTGCTGCGCCGCCCTATGACGTGTTCGACGATGCCCAGGCGAGGGCCTATGTGCAGGCACACCCCACCTCGTTCATGGCCATCGCCCGTCCCGAGACGGCGTTTTCTCCCGACCAGGATCCCTATGCCCCCGAGGTGTACGCACATGCCGTGAGCCTGCTGAACGACCGCGTGCGCGACGCCACGCTGCTTCGCGAGGAGAACCGGTGCCTGTACGCGTACCGCCTCGAGCAGGATGGCCACGCGCAGACGGGCGTGGTGGCGGCCGTTGCGGTGGATGACTACCTTGACGGCACCGTGCGGCGCCATGAGCAGGTGCGCGAGGAGAAGGTGCGCGACCGCATGGCGCACATCTCCGCCGTGACCGCGCAGACGGGCCCCGTGCTGCTTGCCTACCCTGACGAGCCGGTCATCGACGTGCTGGTGGGCCTTGCCTGCACGGGCAGCCCCCTCTACGACTTCGTTGACGACGCGGGCGTTCGCCACACCGTGTGGCGCCTCTCGCGCGAGGTTGCCGCCGAGGCCATCTGCGAGACGTTCAAGCAGGTGCCGCATGCCTACGTGGCCGATGGCCACCATCGTGCCGAGGCCGCCGTTCGCCTGTGCCTCGAGGCGCGCGAGCGGGGCGAATCGGGTCCGCGTGACGCCTTCCTAGCCGTGCTGTTCCCGGCAAGCCAGATGCATGTGCTTGCCTACAACCGCGTGGTGGCGGACGCGCATGGCCTCAGCGAGCAGGGGCTCATCGACGCGCTCGAGGCTGCGGGCGTCTCGGTGGGCGACGTGGTGGCGGGCCCCGTGATGCCTTCCGAGCGGGGCACGCTGGGCATGTACGCTTTCGGCGCCTGGCGTCACCTGCGCTTTCGTGACGTGGAGGAACACGGGGACGACCCTGTCTCCACGCTTGACGTGTCGCTTCTGCAGGGTCGCGTGCTTGGCCCCATCCTGGGCGTGCAGGATCCCACGAACGATCGCCGCATCTCCTTCGTGAGCGGGGCGTCGGGTGCGTCCGAGCTGGAGCGCCTGGCAGGGGAGGAGGGCGTGGCCTTCTCGCTGTATCCCACGTCGGTGGACGAGCTCATGCGCGTCTCGGACGCGGGCCAGCTCATGCCTCCCAAGTCCACGTGGTTTGCTCCCAAGCCGGCAAGCGGCCTCTTCTTGCGCAGGGTGTAGGCCACGGCACCTGCATGCGTCGTGGCATGGGCCAACGACCAACCACATGGCCGGCGCCCCGGGGATGCCCCCTCGGGGCGCCTTTCGTTTATCCTCCCATCGTCTGGCCCGAAGCACATCACACGTTTGCCGAAAGCCCCGTGTGCCACGGTGCTCGCTTGGGTAGAACGGGGGTAATGGGTTCACCGAGCACGAGGAGGTTCGCAATGGCAGGGTTCGATTTCGTCGACATGGCTCGCAAGGCGTTTCTGGCCGGCGTGGGTGCGGTCGCGGTGGGGGCTGAGCGCTCCCAGGAGCTCGTGGACGAGCTCATCGCTAGGGGCGAGCTGACGGTGGAGCAGGGCAAGGCGCTCAACGCCGAGCTTACGCGCAAGGTCAAGGAGACTGCGGACGAAAGCCAGGAGGCGCTGCTGCGCGCCCACCTGCGCACCATGAGCGCCGAGGAGCGTGCGGCGTGGGTTGCCCGTGCCCAGCAGGTCGCCTCCGACCTCGATGCCGAGACGGTCGAGGTCCCTGTCGAGGAGGTCGTCGCCGAGCCGGCTGACGCTGCCGAGGACGCGCCTTCCGACGAGGCATAACGCTCGCCATGCCCCTTGATGACGCCGACGGGCGCGAGAGTCCCCTAACCGAAGACTACCTTGGCTGGCTCGAGATGGAGGACAAGGCTGCTCATGCCCCGCAGACCATAGGCCTTCTGGGCGGTCGGTACGTGCCCATAGACGGCGTGTCGGTCACGCGGTCCGCCAAGATGGCGCGCCTGCGCGAGATCGTGGCCATCGCGAGCCACTACGACGTGCTGCATGGGCTTACGCCCACGTCCTTCAGGCGGCTGCTCGAGGAACTGGGCCCGACCTTCGTCAAGGCCGGGCAGATCCTCTCGATGCGCTCGGAGATTCTTCCCGAGAGCTTCTGCCAGGAGCTGACCAAGCTGCGCACCGACGTCGAGCCCATGGACCGCACGACCATGCTCGACACGCTTCGCGCCGAGTATGACCAGCCTCTGGAGGAGATCTTCGACGCCATCGACGACGTGCCGCTCGGCTCGGCATCGGTGGCACAGGTGCACAAGGCGCGGCTCGTCACGGGCGAGCTCGTGGCCGTGAAGGTGCAGCGCCCGCAGGTGCGCGAGATCATGGCGCAGGACATCTCCATCATGCGCTCGCTCGCTCGCCAGGCGTCGCGCCTCATGACGGGCGAACAGTTCCTCGACATCCAGTCGGTCGTCAACGAGATCTGGCAGTCCTTCCTGGAGGAGACCGACTTTTTGGTCGAGGCGCGGAGCCTCGAGGAGTTTCGCCGCAACAACGCCGACGTTCGCTATGTGGACTGTCCGCGTCCCTATCCCAAGCTCTGCACCTCGCACGTGGTGGTCATGGACTACGTGGACGGCATTCCCATAGGCGACGTTGACGAGCTCGAGCGGCAGGGCTACGACCTCTCGGAGATCGGCACCAAGCTCGTCGACAACTATGCCCAGCAGATGCTCGACGACGGCTTCTTCCATGCCGACCCGCATCCCGGCAACCTCGTGGTGCGCGACGGCAAGATCGTCTACCTCGACCTCGGCATCATGGGAAGGCTCTCCTCGCGCGACCGCTCGGCCCTCTCCAAGATGGTGTTTGCCGTGGGCCGTCACGACGCCGCTGGCCTCAAGGACGGGCTTTTGTGCTTCTCCACCACCGACGTGTCGGCGGTGGATCACGCGCATCTCCTAGCTGACCTCGACGCCATCATCGCCGAGTTTGGCGAGGCCGACCTGTCGGAGCTCGACATGGGCGCGTTCTTCAACTCGCTCGTGTCGATGGCGCGCAAGAACGGCGTGGAGCTGCCGGGGACCGTGACCATGCTGGCGCGCTCTCTCGTCACGCTTGAGGGCGTGGTCGACTCGTTCCTGCCCGACGTCTCCATCGTGCAGATCATTACCGACCACGTGCGCAACCAGACCAACCTGGTGGAGGTCGGCAGGCAGAAGACGCAGCGTCTGGGCAGGCAGTCCGTCGCGGCCATGGAGGGCCTGCTTGGCGCAGCCTCGCAGGCGGACCTGGCCATGAGCATGCTCACACGTGGCCAGCTGCGCATGAACCTCGACCTCGCGGGGTCCGTGAACCCCATTTCGGACATGGCGCGCGCGGGCGACAGGCTCACCATGGGCATCATCATCGCGGGCCTCTTCATCGGCTCGTCGGTGGTGTACTACGCCGGCATCAAGCCGGTCATCTTCGGTATCCCCGTCATCGGGTTCGTGGGATACATCCTCGCGCTGGTCCTGGGCCTGTGGCTCGTGCGGCAGATCATGCGCGAGGCCAGACGCCGATAAAAATGAAACACCGCTCCGGGGGAGAGGTGTTCCACTTCACGAGAAAGGCCCTGCGGGAACGTCCCACAGGGCCATAAGTGTGTGTCTGAGTCCTGCTGGCGGCGGCCGCTATGCGATGCCGTTCACGGCGAGGTCGATCACCTTGTAGGCGCCGTCGTAGATGCCTGCGCGGTTGGCCACCTCGATGTTGTCGCACATGAACGCCAGCAGCTCGCGGTCGAGCTGGAACGAGTCGATCATCGCCAGCACCTCGTCGGTGTCGTCGATCTCGTAGGTGCCGTCGCCCACCTCGGCGGCGCGGATGGCGCCCCAGGCCTCGTGGCCGCCGACGCGGTGGATCATCAGCTTGGGCACGGGGTAGAACGAGAACTCGCTGGGTTTGGTAACCAGCACGTCGCAGCAGCGCATGAGCAGGTTGGACGAGTACACCGCGCTGAAGATGTCGGAGTCGCAGAATGCGTGGATGCCGGTGAGCTCGCCGTCAAGCGCGCCTTCTGCAAGGGCCTTTACCTCTGCAAAGTTGTCAAAGTGGCACTGGGCGGCATCCGAGAGGCCCTTCACGTTGCGCGCCAGCGCCTCCCACACGCCACGGTGGTCGCCCACGTTGACCAGCAGCGTTGCCTGGTCGGTCTGCACGTAGGGCATGAGTCGCTCGATGATGGCGGCAAACAGCTCCTGCTGCGCGCCGGCGCCGCCCACGCTGATGAGGTAGCGCACGGGGCCGCCGCCCATCAGGCGACGCCTGCGGGCCTCGCAGTCGTGGCTGATGTTCTCCACCAGCTCGTGGTCGACGTAGTGGCCGGTGTACACCAGGCTGTCCATCGGCATGGCCTTCAGCTGGCGCTTGGGGTCCATCCCGCGCAGCTGGTGATAGCCCAGGTAGGCCGACGGCGTCTGCACGGTGTGGATGGAGCCCTCGGCCAGGTGCAGGGCCATGGGCCAGTTGTCGGGGATGGCGTTCACCACATGCGTGAGGCCCGCATGCACGGCGGCCTGCGCGGGCCACACGTGGGTGCCCACGTAGGGGGTGTCGGAGGGGATGTCGCGGAACAGCGGCACGCACAGCTCGGCGTTCTTCTGGTCGCCCGCGTTGTACGACAGCTTACGGAAGCCCTCGGAGTTGAGCGGCTCCCAGTACAGGCGGTTGAACAGGCCCACCTTCTGGGAGAGCCGCGACCCCATGGAATACAGGTCGTTTTGGTAGGCAATCACCTTGCTGCCGGTGGTCTGGTCAAAGGAGGCCAGGTCAAGCCAGTAGGGCGTGTAGCCCATGGCGTGCGCGGCCGAGGCCATCGCCATCGAGATGCGGTAGTGGCCAAAGCCCATGCGGATGTTGCCCACGATGACGGGGGCGCCATCGGCTCCTTCCACCGTGCGCGTGGTGGGCGCAGGCGTCGGGGATGCCGCCGCGTCGGCCACGAGGTCGAGCGGTGCCGTGCCCATCA
The DNA here is from genome assembly GCA_902788705.1 of uncultured Coriobacteriaceae bacterium. Classification (GTDB taxonomy): domain Bacteria; phylum Actinomycetota; class Coriobacteriia; order Coriobacteriales; family Atopobiaceae; genus UBA1367. The sequence goes on from CADALE010000006.1 coordinate 71,221, forward strand.
CGAGGTTGCGCACGCCCAGCGCCTCGCCGATGACCGGCACCTCCGCAGAGGCCAGGTGGTACACGGCGTTGGTGTCGTCTCCAAACCTACGCAGGAAGCGCGCCTTGCCCTTCACCGCCTTGCGGTAGGTGGCCTCGTCCTGCTGATTGCCGAATGCGCTCTGTGCGCGGTCGTTCACGGAAGCCATCGCAGTTCCTCCTTGACGTGCGTTCATGCCGGTGATAGCTTGACTATCAGTTGATAGTCAAGCTATCACCGGGAGGGGGTGTCGTCAAGTGGCAACGATGGGGCTGGATGCCCAAGCGTACGTGCCTGTCGGCCAAGGGGGCGTCCCCCTCGACCCCGCCGATGCCCGCGTCGTGTCCTGTGCCGCCCGCCTCTTCCTTGAGCGCGGCATCGCCAACGTGAAGATGACCGAGATCGCCGAGGCGGCCGGTGTGGGCGTGGCCACCATCTATCGGCACTTCCTCACCAAGACGGGCGTCGCGGTGGAGGTGGCATTGTTCCTGTGGGGGTGCTTCGGCGAGTCGCTTCGGTCCCTCATGGGGTCTGCCCCCTTCGCGGCCATGAGCGGCGCCCAGAGGCTCGAGGCGCTCTTTGGCGAGTATTGCTCCACGTATGTGTACCATGCCGACTTCGTGGCGTTCGTCGACGAGTTCGACCACCTGCTGCTCGCCGAGGAGGCAAGCGCCGAGGCGCTGCAGCGCTACGGGACGATGCTCGACTCGTTCTACGCCATCTTCGAGGACGCCTATCGCCTGGGCCTTTCCGACGGCAGCGTCACGCGCGGGGTGGACTTCCCGGTGTTCTACCGCGCCGTGGCGCATGCCCTCATGGGCGTCGCGGCAAAGCTTGGGCGTGGCGAGGTCATACCGTCGGACGACTTCTCGTCCGACAAGGGGGCCGCCGAGCTTTCGTGCATCGTCGGCATGGCCATCAGCGCCTTGAGCGCAACCTAGGCAATCATTGGCCGCGCCAATAGTGGTGGCGGCCCATCGTGGCAAGGATCCAACAAGGAAGGAAGGCACATATGGAGAAGAAGCTGGCGGACGGGCGCATACTCCGCAACTTCGCGATCGGGCAGCTTGGCTGGGCCCTACTGTCGGGCGTGGTCAGCAACTGGCTGCTGTACTTCTACATGCCAAGCGAGGAGACCATCGCCGCAGGCATGCCGCTCTTCATCACGCAGGGCATCGTGTTCGCGGGCATGACGGTCATCGGCCTCATCACGGCGCTCTGCCGCCTGGTTGACGGCTTCGTCGACCCCTTCATCGCCAGCAAGTCCGACTCGCTCGTGCACCCGCTTGGCCGGCGCATCCCCTTCATGCGCTACGCCGCCATCCCCTTCGGCATCATGACCGTCGTGGTGTTCACGGTGCCCGGCCTGGGCAGCGAGGCCTTCAACAACATCGCCCTTTTGGTGTGCCTCGTGCTGTTCTACGTGTCGCTCTCGCTGTACTGCACGCCGTTCAACGCCCTCATCCCCGAGCTGGGCAGCACGCAGGAGCTACGCGTCAACCTGTCCACCTACATCTCGGTCACCTTCTTCTTCGGCACGGCCTTCGCCTACCTCGTGCCCACCATCGCGGGCTTCTTCGAGGCAACCTTCGGCATCGCCAACGCCTACCGCATTACCATCGCCATCCTGGCTGCATTCGCCGTGGCCTGCATGCTGCTGCCTGCCTACACCATCGACGAGCACGTGTACGCCAACGCCGAGCCCGCCACCATGAACATGATCGAGTCGGCAAAGAAGACCTTCAAGAACAAAGCCTTCCAGATCTTCGAGGTCTCTGACGTGCTGTACTGGGTTGCCATCACCATGTTCCAGACCGGCATGCCCTTCTACGTGACCAGCCTCATGGGCCTGGACGAGTCGTGGAACTTCGTGCTATTCGCCGGCATGACGGGCGTCAGCCTGCTGTTCTACGCCCCCGTCAACATCATGGCCAAGAAGATGGGCAAGAAGAAGCTGGTCACCTTCGGGTTCTTCTTCTTCTGCGTGGCCTTCGGCATCACCACGGTGTGCGGCATGTTTGGCATCCCGTCGCTGGTGTGGGGCGTCATCGTGGCGCTGCTGGCCGCCATCCCCATGGCCATCCTAGGCATCCTGCCCCAGGCCGTGCTGGCCGACATCGCCGAGGGCGACGCCCTCAAGTACGGCGAGAGCCGCGAGGGCATGTACTTTGCCGCCCGCACCTTCTCGATGACGCTGGGCCAGTCGCTGGCCATGATCTTGTTCTCGTCGCTGGCCACCGTGGGCACGGGCGGCTTCGGCTACCGCCTCACCGCCCTCACGGCGATGGTGTTCTGCCTGCTTGGCGCCCTGGTGTTCATGCGCTTCGACGAGCAGCGCATGCTGGGCGTCATCGACGCCAGCAAGCACCACGAGGGTCAGGAGTAGCCATGCGGGCCGTTCCCACGTCGTGGTCTATTCGCTACCGGCTGGCCGAAGGGGCGGGCGAGCGGCAGGTGAGGGTGGATGCCAACGGCATCGCCACCCCCGCTGCCCAGGCGCGCGAGCTGGGGCTGCAGGTGTTGCGCCGCGAGGGCGAGGGCTTCTGCACCAAGCGGGCAGTGGTCTGCCCGGCCAGCGACCTTGTGGTCACGTCCATCTCGGTGACGCTGCTTCAGGTGGACGTGCTGGGGGCCGACGCCATCTTCCTGTCGGGCTACAACTCGTGGACCGACTCGGTGGAGCGCCATCCGCTGGCACGCACCAGAGGCCTGCGCCACATACCGACGGCCCTGGTCAATCGCTGGGTGCTGGACAACTCGGGCGACTACCGCTTCGTCGAGCAGTCGGGCCTTCCCGGCAACCAGCACGGCGTGGGCTACGGCTACCTGCGCTATGGCAACCAGGTGCTGCTTGCGGGCTCGCTCGACGAGGACTCGGGCTTCACCGTGGTGCGCGAGTCGGCCCGCGGCAACGCCCTCAAGCTGGAGAAGGAGCCTCCCGAGCGCGTGGTGCGCGCGGGGGAGGAGCTGCAGGTCATTTCGTTTGCCGTCACGGACGGCACGCTTGAGGAGGCCTTCCGGCGCTATGCCTCGCTCGCGCACATCGTGCGTCGTCCGGCTCCGCCCCTCGTGGGCTACTCAAGCTGGTACCGCCATTACGGCAACATCGACCACCAGAAGCTCTCCGCTGACCTCGAGGCCACCTACCAGGTGTATGGCGGGCGCGACCTTGGTGCGGCACGTGCCGTGTTCCAGGTGGATGACGGCTATGCACTGGTGGGCGACTGGACCTCGCCCGACCCACAGCGCTTCCATCAGGGGATGGCGCCCTTTGCCGAGCGCAGCCGCAAGCTGGGACTGGTTCCCGGCATCTGGCTTGCGCCGTTCCTTGTGGAGAAGGAGAGCAAGGTGGCGGCACGGCATCCCGACTGGCTGCTGCGCGACGACGAGGGCAACCTGGTGTCTGCTGCGGGCAACTGGAGCGGGGCTTGGGCGCTTGACACCCGCAACGCGGCCGTTCGCGAGCACATCCGCTCCTTCATGGGCACGGTCACGCGCGACTGGGGCTACCAGCTGCTTAAGCTGGACTTCCTCTTTGGCGCCTGCCTGCATCCCCATGACGGCATGAACCGCGGCCAGCTCATGGCCGACGCGCTTGACCTCATGCGCGAGTCCGTCCCGCAGGGTACGTGGTTCGACCTCTGCGGCGTTCCTCTGGCTTCGGCGTTCGGGCGCACGGAGTACTGCCGCATCGGCTGCGACGTGGGCCTTGACTGGGACGACGTCCCCTACATGCGCGTGCTGCATCGCGAGCGCGTCAGCACCAAGCGCAGCTTGGCCAACACACATGGTCGGGCGCACCTTGACGCCGTGGTGTTCCGCAACGACCCCGACGTGTTCTTCCTGCGCGACGACGTGCGTCTGACGGCCGACCAGAAGGCCTCGCTGCTGCAGGCTGACGCCACGCTTGGATCAATGCTGCTCACCTCTGATGACATGGCGGCGTGGAACGAGAGCCAGCGTGCCCAGTTCGAGGCTGCGCTGGCAACGTTTCTGGGCAGGAAGTGGGACTAGGCAGGTTCTGAGGGAGGACTGCTCCCAGGATATTGCTACCATGGTGATGGCACTTGGCCTAGGGACGTCAGAGGCCAATTAAGGCTAGACCAGGAAACGAGAAAGGATGGAAGATGGGCACGGGCTATGACTCGGCGGCTGCCTACGACATGAGGGGTGCCTTCGATGCCGCGTATGGTTTGGGGGAGTGGCGTGAGCACTGGTTCGTGCAGACTCCCGGACGCACGGAGATAGCGGGCAACCATACCGACCACCAGGGCGGCCACGTGATTGCCGCGGCCGTGGACCGGTACGTGCAAGGCGTGTTTGCCGCAAACGAAGAGCAGGTCATCCACGTGGCAAGCGAGGGGTATGCCCCCGTCGAGGTGCGCGTGGACGAGCTCTCGGCCCGTGAGGACGAGCGCAACACCACCGTGTCGCTCGTGCGCGGCATGGCAGCCCAGTTTGCGGCCCGCGGGTTCAGCCCGCGCGGCTTTGACGCGGCGGTGCGCTCCGGCGTGCTGTCGGGCTCGGGGCTGTCCAGCTCGGCCGCCTTCGAGCTTGAGCTTGGCCAGGCCATGAACGTGCTGTGGGCCAAGGGCATCCTCTCGCCCGAGGAGCTGGCCGTGATGGCGCAGGCCGCCGAGCGCGACTGGTTTGGCAAGCCCTGTGGCCTCATGGACCAGGCGGCCGTCGCGCTGGGTGGCATCCAGCACATGTCGTTTGCCACACCAGGCACGATTGATGCCGAGCCCATCGACTTCGACTTCGCTGACGAGGGCTACGCCATCTGCCTCACCTCGGTTGGCGCCAGCCATGCCGACCTTACCGACGAGTATGCCGCCATTCCCAACGACATGTTCCAGATTGCCCGCGCCCTTGGCGTCGAGCGCCTCTCCCAGGCGGTCGAGGTTGACTTCGCCGAGGAGTTTCCCCAGCTCCGCGAGGAGTACGGCGACCGTGCGGTGCTGCGTGCCCTCCACTTCTACCACGAGGACAAGCTGGTGGAGTGCCGTGCGAAGGCCCTGCGGAACCACGACATGGACAGCTTCGTGGCGCTGACGCGTGCCTCGGGCATCAGCTCGGGCATGTACCTCCAGAACGTGTCGGTTTCCGGATCGCCCGAGCAGCCGGCCATGATAGCCATCGCCATCAGCGACGAGCTGCTGTTCCAGAGCGGCTGCTGCCGCATCCACGGCGGCGGCTTTGGCGGCACCGTGCAGGCGTTCGTCCCGCAAGACAAGGTCGACGAGCTCATCTTTGCCATGGACTACGTGTTTGGCAAGGGCTCCTGCCAGGTATACCAGGTTGACCACGAGGGGGCGCGCGCATGGAAGCTCTAACCCTTCAAGAGGCCAAGGCTGCCTCTTGGCTGATGCGCTATGCCAGCAAGCAGGGCATCATCGAACCCGATGACGAGGTGTGGGCGTACAACCGCATCCTAGAGTGCGTGGGCTGCCACGGTCCTGCCCCGGTGGAGGTGGGGGAGGACGCGTTCTCGATCGACGGGGCGCTTGAGGTGCTGGCAGAGGCGGGCATCCGTGCTGGGCAGGCCGAGGACAGCGCAACGGGGCGCGACCGCCTGTGCATGCGGGTGGCAGGAAGCATCATGCCGCGCCCGTCCGAGATTGCCGCGCAGTTTGGCGCCCTGCGCAACACCGAGGGGCCGAAGGCTGCCACCAACTGGTTCTACCAGCTGTGCTGCGACGTCAACTACGTGCGGCGCTCGGCCATCGCGCGCAACCTCGAGTGGACCACCGCCACCACGTGGGGTGACCTCGAGATTACCATCAACAAGTCAAAGCCCGAGAAGGACCCGCGCGACATCGCGGCGGCGGGTGCCGCCCCGACGGGGGAGGCCTACCCCTCCTGCCAGCTCTGCGTGCAGAACGAGGGCTATTCGGGCCGTCCCGCGGCGCTTGGTGGCGGACATCCCGCCCGACAGAACCTGCGCATCGTCCCCATCGAGTTGGGCGGCGAGGCATGGGGCTTCCAGTACAGCCCCTATGCCTACTTCTACCAGCACTGCATTGCCATGAGCGACCAGCACCGCCCCATGCACATCGACCGTGCGGCGTTCTCCTGCCTACTTGACTTCGTCGACCTGTTCCCGCACTACTTCGTGGGATCCAATGCCGACCTGCCCATCGTGGGAGGGTCCATCCTCAGCCACGACCACTTCCAGGGCGGCATGCACGAGTTTCCCATGATGAAGGCCCCCGTGTGCGAGAGCCGGACCCTCGCGTCCTTCCCGACGGTGTCGGTGGGCGTGGTACGCTGGCCCCTCTCGGTGCTGAGGCTGCGTTGCGAGGAGCGAGGCATTCTGCTAGAGGTGGCAGTGTATGTTCTGGACGCCTGGCGCGCGTGGAGCGACGAGTCGGTGGGCATCATCTCCCACGATCCCGACGGCACCCGACACAACACCATCACCCCCATCTGCTATCGCTCGGGCAACGAGTACGTGCTTGACCTTGCGCTGCGCTGCAACGTGACCACCGCCGAGCACCCGCTTGGAGTGTTCCACCCGCATGCCGACAAGTGGCATGTGAAGAAGGAGAACATCGGCCTCATCGAGGTGATGGGCCTAGCCATCCTGCCGCCGCGCCTTGAGGGCGAGCTTGACTCCGGCGCCTTGACGCGCGAGGAGATCGGCCGCGTGTTCGGCGCGGTGCTGGAGGATGCCGGCGTGTTCAAGTGGGACGAGGAGGGGCGCTCCGCGCTCGGCCGCTTCCTGGACACTCTGTAGCGCCTAAGACGTGTTTTGCATCCCTGCATGAGATGACGGGGGCGCCGCGAGGGATATGAGCATCCCTTCGCGGCGCTCTTGCTGCTATCATGGAAAGACCAACAATCGAGGGTACGGTCATCGAACTGCAAGGCCTTCTGAAAGGATTCCGGTTCAACTCCGGATCAGTCGTCGCTGTACTTGGGGCTTTCCGCCATGTCGGCTAACCAGCCAGTGGCTACCCTTTGACGGGCGCTGCCCGTCGGTTCCGCCTGCCCTCACGACGGCCATTTGGCCAGAAGGGCAGGTAGTCACCATGACTGACACCTCCACGCGCCGCTCGTTCATCGCAAGTGCCCTTGCGGGCTCCGCCGTGCTGCTTGCCGGCTGCGCCGCAGGCACCGCGGCCCCCTCGGATGTCGCGCCGGCGGCCACTCCGAAGCCGGTCATCCTCGTCGTCAGCTTCGGCACCAGCTATGCAAGCAGCCGCCACGCCACCATCGGCGCCATCGAGTCGGACATCCGCGAGGCCTACCCCGACTACGACGTCCGCCGCGCCTTTACCGCGCAGATCATCATCGACCACATCGAGAAGGACACCGGTCGCCATATCGACAACTTCGAGGAGGCCATGGACAAGCTCGTGGCCGAGGGCGTGAAGGAGGTCATCGTCCAGCCCACGCACCTCATGGACGGCTATGAGTACACCGACATCAAGAACTCGCTGGAGAACTACGCCTCCTCGTTCGAGAAGTGCGTGCTTGGCGCCCCGCTGCTTGCCTCCGAGGCCGACCAGGTGGCCGTGGCCGAGGCCATCAAGAGCTCCATGGAGCGCTATGAGGACGAACATACCGCCATCTGCCTGATGGGACACGGCACCGAGGCCGACTCCAATGCCCTCTACGCCACCATGCAGGACGTCTTCACGAGCCTTGGCTACACCAATTACTTCGTCGCCACTGTCGAGGCCACCCCGACCTTCGATGACGTGGCGCAGGCCGCCAAGGCCGCCGGCTTCACCAAGGCCGTCCTGCGCCCCCTGATGGTGGTCGCGGGCGACCACGCCAACAACGACATGGCCGACCCTGAGGACCCGGAGTCCTTCGTCTCCGTCATGACCGCCGCCGGCTTCGAGACGTCCTGCGTCATCGAGGGCCTTGGTCAGCTGGACGCCATCGACGAGATCTACGTGTCCCACGTGGCCGACGCCATCGCCAGCGCCTAGGAATGTACCTGCGGCCGAGCCCTGGGGCCTCCCCAAGGCTCGGCCGCGCATCAGTTGGAGGGGGATACCCATGCGCAAGAGCGTACGAGCAATCCTTGCAAGCCTTGTCCTGTGTGCGGTGATGGTGCTTGCGCTGGCCGGCTGTGCCTCGGGCAGCCCTGCCACGGCAGGTATCGCCGACGGGACCTACCAGATCGAGGTAGAAACCGACTCCAGCATGTTCCGTGCCGACTCCTGCCAGCTCACGGCCGAGGGCGGTGCCTACACGGCGACGCTGGTCCTTCCGGGAGAGGGGTTCTCGAGGCTGTACTTCGGCACCGCTGAGGAGGCTGCCGCCGCCACCGAGGGCGTCTACGACTACTACTTGAACGACGAGGGCAAGTACACCTTCGACATCCCCGTGTCCGCTCTTGATGAGGAGCTGCCGATCGCCGCCTTCGGGCAGCGGCGCGACACGTGGTACGACCACACCATCGTGTTCCACGCACCAGCGGACGCGGTGTAGGCGCTGGTGACGAGCGTGAGGAGGCCTCATCCCCTCATAGCGGCCCTGTGCGCGCTGCTCCTGGCAGTTGTCCTGACCACGTGCCACGCCGCGCCCGGGGCGCCTGCCAGCGACACCCCCAAGGACCAGCCCTCCACCACGCTGGTGGAGGGCTTCCATAACGTGGACCTGGGAAACGGCTGGCAGCCGACGGGCTCGATGGAGCTGGCCTACGCCCGCTGCTTCACGGTGGATACCTTCGAGGGCGGATACCAGCTGCTGTGCCTGGCCGACGGCAACCGCTACCTGGTGGTGCCCGAGGGTGCGCCGGTGCCCGATGGCCTTGCAGACGACATCTTGGTGCTGCGGCAGCCCATCGGCGACATTTACCTCGTAGCCAGCGACGCGATGTGCCTCTTTGACGCACTCGACGCGTTGGACGCCATCTCGGTCTCGGGCATCGAGCGCGAGGACTGGTCCATCGCAGCCGCTCGGGAGGCCATGGGCGCGGGTCGCATCGTCTACGGCGGAAAGTACCGTGCCCCCGACTACGAGCTGCTGGTTTCGAGGGGCGTGCGCCTTGCGGTGGAGAGCACCATGATCAACCACACGCCCGAGGTGCGCGAGAAGCTGCTCGAGCTGGGCATCCCCGTGCTCGTGGAGCTGTCGAGCTACGAGGACGAGCCGCTGGGCCGCGCCGAGTGGGTGAGGTTCTATGGCGTGCTCCTGGGCAGGGACGAGCTGGCGCAGGCGGCCTTCCAGCACCAGGTTGAGCAGGTGGAGGGCCTGGGCGAGGAGCCTACGGGCAAGTCGGTGGCCTTCTTCTACCTCAACAGCAGCGGCGCGGCGGTCGTGCGCCGCCCGGGCGACTACGTCACGCGCATGATCGCCCAGGCGGGCGGCACCTATGCCTTCGACGACCTCGAGGGTGCCCGGCCGGGATCCAGCAGCATGACGCTGCAGATGGAGGCCTTCTATGCCAACGCCAAGGACGCGGACGTGCTCATCTACAACGCCTCGATCGACGATGGCGTGACGTCGCTGGACGACCTCTTGGCCCGCAGCGACCTCTTTGCCGACTTCAAGGCCGTGCAGACCGGCAACGTGTGGCTGTGCGACCAGGACATGTACCAGCAGATGCTCGAGGCGGGCACCATCATCTCGGACATGCACCAGGCCTTCGTGGGAGCCGATGGTAACCTGACGTACCTGAGGCGGCTCACGTGACGGCGCGCGAGGCGACATCGCAGCGGCACGCCGAAGCGGCATCCGAGGGCTACGGGGCCGGTCGCGGCACTCGTGCGGCCCTCGTGTTCGCGATCCTCGGCGTGGCCTTGGTGGCCGCGCTCGTGGCCAACCTCTGCATCGGTACCGTGAGCGTCCCCGCCCGTCAGGTGCTTGCCGTCCTGGGTGGCGCAGACCAAGGCGAGACGGCCTATCAGGTCATCTGGGGCATCCGCCTGCCGCGCCTCTGTGCGGCCGCCATCCTTGGTGGTGCGCTGGGACTGGCGGGACTGCTGCTGCAGACGCTCTTCGCCAACCCCATTGCAGGTCCGTACCTCCTGGGTATCTCAAGCGGCGCCAAGCTGGCCGTGGCGGTGGTCATGGTGCTCGTGCTGGGAGATGCGCAGGCCATGACGTCGGGGATGTCCCTCGCGGCGGCCTTCTTCGGCTCGCTTGCGGCGATGGGTGCCGTGCTCGTGGTGTCGCGCCGCGTGCGCTCGGCCGCCACGCTGGTCATCGTGGGCGTGATGATCGGCTACGTGTGCAGCGCGGCGACGGACGTGCTCGTCACCTTCGCGAGCGACGCGAGCATCGCGAACCTGCGCAACTGGTCGATGGGAAGTTTTTCGGGCGTCAACGGATCGCAGGTAGCCGTGATGGCCGTGATGGTTGGCATCGCCTCCCTGGCCACCTACCTGCTTGCCAAGCCGCTTGGCGCCTACCAGCTGGGCGAGGCGTACGCCGAGAGCATGGGGGTGAACGTGCGGGCCTTCCGCGTGACAGTCATCGTGCTCTCCAGCGTGCTGGCCTCCTGCGTGACGGCCTTCGCGGGCCCCATCAGCTTCGTGGGCGTGGCGGTGCCGCACGTGGCGCGCCGGCTTCTGGGCACGTCGCGTCCCCAGCTGGTGATTCCGGTGGCATTCCTCACGGGGTCGCTTGCCTGCCTGGCGTGCGACCTCGTGGCCCGCACGATGTTCGCCCCCATCGAGATGCCGGTCTCAACCGTCACGGCGGTCTTCGGGGCGCCCGTGGTCATCTGGGTGCTGCTGGGCCGCAGAAGGCGGGTGAGGTAGATGGAGCGTCGTACGGCACAGCCTGCGCTGCTGGAGGCCCAGGGCCTCTCCGTGGGCTACGAGGGCAGGGCCGTGGTGAGCGGCGTGAGCCTTGCCGTGGCACCGGGCCAGGTGGTCACCCTCATCGGTCCCAACGGGACGGGCAAGTCCACCATCCTGAGGACCATGGCGGGGCAGCTGCCGCCACTGGCTGGCCGCACGCTCGTGACCGGCACCGACCTGCGCAGGCTGCCCTTGCGCGAGCGCTCGCGCCAGCTTGCGGTGATACTCACCGACCGTGTGGAGGCCGAGCTGCTCACCTGCGCCGACATCGTCGAGATGGGTCGCTACCCCTACACCGGTCGCATGGGCGTGGCCACAGCCGCCGACCGGCAGAAGGTGCGCGACGCCATGCGACTGCTGCGGGTGTGGGACCTGCGCGACCACGACTTCATGCGCCTCTCCGACGGGCAGCGCCAGCGCGTGCTGCTTGCGCGCGCCGTGTGCCAGGAGCCACGGGTGCTCCTGCTGGACGAGCCCACCAGCCACTTGGACGTGCGCTACCAGGTGGAGCTGCTCGAGGTGCTGCGGCACCTGGCCCACCACGACGGCCTGGGCGTGCTGATGGCCCTGCACGAGCTGCCCCTTGCCCGGCGGGTGTCCGACTGGCTGGTCTGCGTGAAGGACGGCAAGATAGTGCGCCAGGGCACGCCCGATGAGGTGTTCGTGCCCGAGGTTATCGACGACCTGTATGACCTCGTTCCTGGTACCTACGACGCGCTCACGGGCGACGTGGCGCTGGGCGAGGGCATTGCCATGCCTAGCACGGGGGAGGGCTTCCATGCATAGGCTTGAGCACTACGTAAGCGCGGGCGGAAAGCGCCTGCGCTGCGGCTACACCACGGGCACCTGCGCCGCAGCCGCTACGGGAGCGGCGGCCGAGCTTCTGCTGGGCGGCATCATCGTCCCGTCGGTCGTGATGTCGACGCCCGCCGGCATCGAGGTTACGGTGGACGTGGAGGAGGCGCAGCGCGGCGATGGTTGGGCCCTGTGCGCGGTGCGCAAGGATGCCGGGGACGACCCGGACGTGACCGATGGAGTCATGGTCTATGCGCGGGTCCAGCGCATCGACGGGACCGAGGTGCGCATTGACGGGGGCGAGGGCATCGGGCGCGTGATCAAGCAGGGTCTTGACCAGCCCGTGGGCGCTGCGGCCATCAACTCGGTGCCGCGCGCGATGATCGGCGAGGCTGCCCGTGCGGCAGCTGGGCGCCACGGCTACGAGGGCGGGCTTGCCGTCACCATATCCATTCCCGAGGGCACGAGCCTGGCCGAGCGCACGTTCAACCCGCGTCTGGGCATCGAGGGCGGCATATCGGTGCTGGGCACCAGCGGCATCGTGCGCCCGATGAGCGAGGAGGCGCTTGTGGCATCCATCGCGCTGGAGCTGCGGGTGCTGCGCGAGTCGGGTGAGACGGACCTTTTGCTGGTGCCGGGCAACTATGGGCGCGACTTTGCGGTGGACGTGCTGGGGCTGTCCGACGCCAACCTTGTGAGCTGCTCAAACTATCTCGGGGCAGCCCTCGACGAGGCGGCGCTGCTGGGGTTTGGCAGCCTGCTTCTGGTGGGCCACATCGGCAAGCTGGCCAAGGTGGCAGGTGGCGCCATGAACACGCACTCGCGCGTGGCGGACGGCCGCATGGAGACGCTGGCCGCCCATGCGGCGATGGCGGGTGCCACGGCGCGTGACGTGACGGCCCTCATGGGGATGCCCACCACCGACGCGGCCCTCGACCTCTTGGACGGGCGTGACCTGCTTGCGGCCACCATGGCAAGCATGACCGAGCGGCTGGGGCACCATCTGTCGCTTCGCGCTGCCGGCCGTCTGCGGGTGGAGGCCGTGGTCTTCTCAAAGCAACGGGGCATCCTAGGCAAGACGCCCGGTGCCGACGAGCTGCTGATTCGACACCAGGCACAGGTGGGGGAGGGGCGATGATCCATTTTGTGGGAGCGGGACCGGGTGCGCCAGACCTCATCACCGTGCGTGGCGCACGCCTGCTGGGAGCCGCCGACGTGGTGGTGTATGCCGGGTCACTCGTCAATCCCGAGCTGCTCTCCCTGTGCCGGCCCGGCTGTGAGGTGCACGACTCCGCGGGCATGACGCTGGAGCAGACCACCGAGGTGCTGTGCTCGGCTGCCAAGGCGGGCAAGGAGTGCGTGAGGCTGCACACCGGCGACCCTGCTCTCTATGGTGCCATTGCCGAGCAGATGGCCGAGCTCGATCGCGCGGGCGTGCCGTACGACGTGGTGCCGGGCGTGTCGTCGCTCTTCGGCGCCACGGCGGCCCTGAGGTGCGAGCTTACGAGGCCGGGCGTCACGCAGTCCGTCGTGGTGACGCGTGCCGAGGGGCGCACGCCGGTGCCCGAGCGCGAGAGCCTGCGTGCGTGGGCGGCGCACGGCGCGACGATGGCGCTCTTCCTCTCGGCAGGGCTGCTTGAGGGTGCCCAGGAGGAGCTGCTGGCGGGCGGCTATGCAAGCGATGTTCCAGCCGCCATCGTGTACCGTGCCAGCTGGCCGGACGAGGCCACCTACCGCTGCACCGTGGGCACGCTTGCCGCCTGCGCGCGTGAGCATGGCGTGCGCAAGACGGCCCTGGTGCTGGTGGGCGACGTGCTTGGGGGCGAGGGCGACCGCTCCTGCCTCTACGACCCGGGGTTTGCCCATGGCTATCGCGCGGCTGAGGGAGGCGACGGGCCATGCACGTGAGCGTGGTCGCCTTCACGGGGCGGGGCATCGACCTTGCTTGCAGGATAGCCGAGGGGTTTGCCTCCCAGGGCTGGGCGGTGCAGGTGCATGCCCCCGCCCATCTGGCCGAAGGCCGTGGCGTCGCTGCCTACGAGAGCCTTGCAACTTGGACGGGGCAGGCCTTCGCCCGGTCGGATGCGCTCATCTTTGTCTCGGCCTGCGGCATCGCAGTGCGCTCGATTGCACCCTTCGTGCGCGACAAGATGGACGACCCCGCCGTGGTGTGCGTGGACGAGTGCGGCCACTACTGCGTGTCGCTGCTGTCTGGGCACGTGGGCGGGGCCAATAGGCTTGCGCGCACCGTCGCGCTGCTCGTTGGCGCCGAGCCTGTGGTGACCACGGCCACCGACGCAAGGGGCATCTTCGCGGTTGACGAATGGGCTGCAGGCCAGGGCCTTGCCCTGTGCGACCGCGAGGAGGCCAAGGCCGTGTCTGCCCATCTGCTTGCGGGTGGCACCGTGGGCATGCGCAGCGACTGGCCCATAGCGGGTGACTTGCCGGAGGGCCTGGTCTGGGACGAGGCAGGGCTTTGCGAGCTTGGCGTGTCCGTCTCGCTTGACCCGGGCGCACAGCCCTTCGAGCACACGCTCAGGCTTGTGCCCCGCATGGTCACGGTGGGCATGGGATGCCGCAGGGGCACGACTGCGGATGTGCTCATGGACGTGCTTGGCCGCTGCCTTGCCCAGGCGCACGTGGCTTGGGAGGCCGTGGCGGCGGTGGCCACCATCAATCTCAAGGCTGACGAGGAGGGTCTGCTTGCGCTGGCGGACCGGCTTGGCGTGCCACTGCGCTCCTATACGGCCGAGCAGCTGGCTGGCGTGGAGGGAACGTTCTCGTCGTCGGCCTTCGTGCTGCAGACGGTGGGCGTGGACAACGTATGCGAGCGTGCCGCGTGCGCGGCAGGCGGCACGCTCATCGCGCACAAGTTCGCGATGGATGGCGTGACGGTGGCGCTGGCGGTAAATGAGGTGCGCCTGACGTTTGGCGAGGCGTCGCCCGCAGGCAAGGGAGGGGGTGCCCAATGAGGCTGACGTGCGTAGGGCTTGGGCCCGGTGGCGGTGCCGACCTCACGGCGCGTGCCCGGGCTGCCTTGGAGGAGGCCGAGCTCATTGTGGGATACACCACCTACGTACGGCTCGTGCGCGACGACTTCCCCGACAAGGAATACCTGGTCACGGGCATGCGCGGCGAGGTGGAGCGCTGCAGGCTGGCGCTCGAGCGCGCTGCGTCCGGCACAAGGGTGGCGCTCGTCTCGTCTGGCGATCCCGGGGTGTATGGCATGGCGGGCCTGTTGCTGGAGCTTGCGCCCGAGTATCCCGGCGTCGAGGTGGAGGTCATCCCGGGGGTCACCGCGGCCAGTGGTGGCGCGGCCGTGCTGGGTGCCCCGCTCATGCACGACTGGTGCTCCATCTCGCTCTCGGACCTCATGACGCCGTGGGAGGCCATCGAGCGCCGGCTGGTGGCGGCGGCGCAAGCCGACTTCTGCATCACGCTCTACAACCCCTCCTCGCACGGCCGTGGTGACTACCTGCGCCGCGCCTGCGACGTGCTGCTGGGCGTGCGCGGGGAGGACACGGTGTGTGGCTACGTGCGCAACATCGGTCGCGAGGGCGAGGAAGGCTGCGTGCTTACGCTAGGCCAGCTGCGTGACGCGCAGGTGGACATGCTCACCTGCGTCTTTGTGGGCAACTCCCAAACGCGCGTGGTCGCGGGTCGCATGGTGACGCCGCGGGGCTACCTTGTGGAGGGCCGCTGATGGAGCTTCTGGTCTTTGGCGGCACGGTTGAGGGACGACAGCTGGTTGAGTGGCTGGATGGTCGCGGGTGTGATGTGGTGGCCTGCGTGGCCACCGACTACGGCGCAGCCCTGCTTCCGCAGGGTGGGCACGTGACGTGCCTGCAAGGCCCGCTCTCGCACGAGGAGAAGCTCGAGCTGGTTGCGGCGCACCGCTTTCGCTGCATCGTGGACGCAACCCATCCCTACGCCCAACACATCACCCAGAGCGTGGCCGAGCTTGGCGCGGAGTGTGGCCTTGACGTGCTGCGCATTGCTCGCGAGAGCCAGGACGAGGGCCCTTGGGAGGGCGTCTCGAGTGCCCAGGAGGCCGCCCAGCTGGTCGCGCATGCGCAGGGCAACGTGCTGCTTACTACGGGCAGCAAGGACCTGGAGACGTACGTGGCCGCCCTGCTCGACGCGGCGGAGCGCCTCTACGTGCGCGTGCTGCCGCTTGCCGAGGCCGTGCAGCACGCCCACGACCTGGGCATCCCCACAAGCCACATCGTGGCCATGCAAGGCCCCTTCACCACCGAGCTGAACGCCGCGCTGCTGCGGCAGCTTGACATCTCATGCATGGTCACGAAGCAGTCCGGACCTTCGGGAGGCTTCGGCGAGAAGGTGCAGGCTGCGCACGACTGCGGGGTGCGCCTTGTCGTGGTGCGCCGCCCGCAGGAGCAGGGCGGCATCACGCTGGGTCAGGCACAGGCACTGTTGGAGGAGCGATATGGTCTCTAGGGTCTACGTCATCGGGCTTGGGATGGGCAATCCCGACACGCTCACACTCGGGGCTTGGAAGGCGCTCGAGAAGAGTGAGCTGGTCATTGGCTCGCGCAGGCTCGTCGATGCGCTAGATGGCCTGTCGGCCAGAAGGGTCGCCCTCACCTCCCCGCAGGCCATTGCGGACGAGCTGGCTGCCTCGGACGTCGCGGTCGCGAGCGTGGTGATGAGCGGGGACGTGGGCTTCTACAGCGGCGCGCGTCCGCTCCTCAGGCTTTTGGGCGGTATGGACGTCGAGGTGCTGCCCGGGGTGTCGTCGCTCTCGTACTTCTGCGCGCAGCTGCGCGCTCCCAGCCATGACGTCTACGCCACGTCCGCCCACGGCCGCGCCTGCGACGTGGCGGCCGTCGTGCAGGCGCATGCCCGGTCGTTCTTCCTCACGGGCGGCGCGTCCAACGTGGCCCTCATGTGCGATCAGCTGGTTCGTCGCGGGCTGGGGGACGTTCGGGTGAGCGTGGGGGAGCGGCTCTCCTACGAAGACGAGCGCATCGTGGTGGGCACGGCGGCGGAGCTGGTCGAGCATACGTTCGACCCGCTTGCCGTCATGCTTGTGGAGAACGACCACCCGCTCGTGCCCGAGGTGATGGCACCCTCGCTTCCCGACCGGGCCTTCGTGCGCGGGGACGTGCCCATGACCAAGGAGGAGGTGCGCGAGCTTGCCATCTGCAAGCTGCGCATCGCTCCGAACGCGACCGTGTGGGACGTGGGCAGCGGCACCGGGTCGGTCACGGTCGAGGCCGCCCGTGCCGCTTACGCAGGGCAGGTGCTGGCCATCGAGCGCGACGACGTGGCGCTCGCGCTCACGCGCGCCAACGTTCAGGCGTTCGGCCTTACCAACGTGCGCGTGGTGGAAGGGGCGGCCCCGGAGGCCCTCTGTGGCCTCGACGCCCCCGACCGCGTCTTCGTGGGCGGGTCGGGCGGGCAGCTTGCGCAGGTACTTGGTGCGGCGCTGCAGGCCAACCCCGAGGTGCGCGTCTGCGTGCCCATCGTGACGCTGGAGACCCTCTCCGAGGCCCTGCGCTGCGCAGACGAGCTGGGCCTGCAGGACGTGGAGGTCGTGCAGGTGAGCGTGGCACGTGCCCGCAAGTTGGGTGGACATCACCTGATGCAGGCACACAACCCCGTCTTCCTTGTCACGGCAAACGGCCCGGGAGGTGCGCGACCATGAGCGCTGTGGAGGCTCGCGTGCCCCGCCTCATGGTGGTGGGTACCGCAAGCGGTTGTGGCAAGACCACGGTGGCCTGTGGCCTCATGCGCCTGCTCAGCCGCCTGGGACATCGCGTGCAGGCCTGTAAGGTGGGGCCTGACTACCTTGACCCCACCTTCCATGCCAAGGTGGTTGGCGTGCCCTCGCGCAACCTCGACCTCTTCCTTGGGAGCGAGGCCCTGGTGTGCGAGCTGCTGGCCCGTGGGGCACGTGCGTCGGACCTTACGGTGGTCGAGGGCGTGATGGGCTACTACGACGGCATCGCATCGAGCGACGTCGCCTCCTCCTATGCGGTTGCCCACGTAACTCGCACTTCTGCCGTGCTGGTGGTGGACGCCCGCGGCAGGTCCCTCTCGGTTGCTGCCGAGGTGCAGGGCTTCGCGCGCTTCCGCAATCCCTCGCAGGTGGCGGGCGTGATCCTCAACCGCGTGTCGCCCTCGTACTACTCAACCCTCAAGGAGCTGGTCGAGCACGAGTGCGGCCTTCCCGTGCTGGGCTTCGTGCCCCAGCTGGAAGGCGCGCGCCTGGAGAGCCGCCATCTTGGGCTGGTTGACGCTGCCGAGGTCTCGGACCTGCAGGAGCGCGTCGACCTCGTGGCTGACGCGCTGGCGCGGGGCGTGGACGTTGACCGGCTGCTGGAGCTGGCGGAGTCCGCCCCCAGCATCTCGTACGAGCCGCTGGCGCTGCCCTCGCGCGCTGGCGAAAAGCCCATTGTTGCCGTTGCCCGCGACGAGGCGTTCAGCTTCCACTACGAGGACTCGCTGGACCTGCTGCGTCAGCTTGGGGCGCGCCTTGCGTTCTTCTCGCCCCTGCGCGACGGGCGCCTTCCCGAAGGGGCGTGCGGCCTCTATCTAGCGGGTGGCTATCCCGAGCTTCACGCCGCGCAGCTAAGTGCAAACAAACCGCTGCTCAGCGAGGTGGCGGCTGCGGTGCGTGCGGGGATGCCCACCATCGCCGAGTGCGGGGGCTTCCTGTATCTGCACGAGACCCTGGAGGACCCGGAGGGACGCGCCTGGCCCATGGTGGGTGCGCTCGAGGGAAGGGCTACGAGGGGCACGCGTCTCGGGCGGTTTGGCTACGTCACGCTCACGGCGCAGGAGGATGGGCTGCTGGCGCGCAAGGGCGAGAGCCTGCCTGCCCACGAGTTCCACTACTGGCAGAGCTCGAGGGACGACGGTGCCTTCTGTGCGCAGAAGCCCCAGAGTACGCGCGGATGGGGGTGTGGCGTGTCCAGCACCACCCTCTATGCCGCGTTTCCGCACCTCTACCTGTGCGGCGCCCCGCAGGCGGCAAGGCGCTTCGTGGATGCCTGCGCAGCGTTTGGCGCGCGCGAGGGGAGGATCGCATGAGCAGGGTGGCGGTGCTTCTGTGCGCGTGCGCGCTTGACGCCCTGCTGGGCGACCCGTATGCCATGCCGCACATCATCCGATGGATAGGCTCGCTCATTACGCTCGCCGAGCGCGTCGTGCGACGCCTGTTTGCCCCTACGCCGCAGGGAGAGCGCCTTGCCGGAGCCGTCCTCGTGGCGGCGGTGCTCTCCGTTTCGGCCGCGGCCGCCCTTCTTGTGCTGCGCCTGGCAAGCGCCGTCTCGCCCTGGCTGGGCTTCGTGGTGCAAACCTTCGTCTGCTACCAGATGCTGGCGGCCCGACAGCTGGCCATCGAGGCCGGCAAGGTCTACCGTGCCCTGCGTGACGAGGGGCTTGAGGCTGCGCGCGTGGCCGTGTCGATGATCGTGGGGCGGGACACGCAGGCGCTTGACGAGGCGGGCGTGACGCGCGCAGCGGTGGAGACCGTGGCCGAGAACGCCTCCGACGGCTTCGTCGCCCCCTTGCTCTTCATGGCGGTGGGGGGACCGTTGGCCGGCGTGCTGTACAAGGCCGTGAACACCATGGACTCGATGGTGGGCTACAAGAACGACGCCTACCGCCACTTGGGTACGGTTGCGGCCCGCCTAGACGATGTGTGCAACTGGCTGCCCGCCCGCGTGACCGGCGCACTCATGTGCGCCGTGGCGCCGCTCGTGGGCCTGGACGGGCGTGGGGCGTGGCGCGTCATGTGGCGCGACCACGCGCGGCACGCGTCTCCCAACTCGGGCTGGCCCGAGGCGGCATGCGCGGGCGCCTTGGGCGTGCGCCTGGCCGGCCCTGCAAGCTACTTCGGCAAGGTGGTGGACAAGCCCACCATAGGCTACGACCTGCGCCCCATTGAGGCCGAGGACATCGTGCGGGCCAATCGCCTGCTTGCGGGATGTGCGTGCGCGGCGCTGGTCGTGGCGCTCGTGCTGGCATGGGCTACGACCATGGCGGGGAGGTGAGGGCATGCAGCGCTTCGAGCATGGGGGAGACGTGTACACGCATCCGGGTGTCGTGGACTTCTCGGCCAGCCTGAACCCGTTGGGCATGCCCGCCGCGGCACGTCAGGCCCTGGTGGACGGCGTGGACGCCTTCATGCGCTATCCTGACCCTTCGTGTCGCGAGCTGGTGGCTGCCATCGCGCGCTTCGAGGGGGTTGACGACGCCTGGGTGGTGCCCACGGCAGGTGCCACCGACGCGTTTTCGCGCATCTGCGCGGTGGTGCACCCCAGGCAGGCGCTTGTCTGCGCGCCCTGCTATTCGGGCTACGAGCAGGCGCTCTGCCAAGCGGGGGCCGGCGTGGCATGGCATGACCTTCGCGAGGACGAGGGCTTCCGCGTGACGGGGCGCCTTGCGCGCGACATCGTGGCCGGCACTGACGTCGTCTTTGTGGCAAGCCCCAACAACCCCACCGGCCTCTGCGTGCCGCGCCATGTGGTGCGTGCCTGCGCCCAAAGGGCGTACGAGGTAGGGGCACTGCTCGTCCTGGACGAGTGCTTCGTTGACCTCTCGGACGAGGAGGGCATGGTGGGCCTGTTGGCGGAGTGCCCCGGCCTGGTGATCGTGAAGGCGCTCACCAAGACCTATGCGCTCGCGGGCCTGCGCGTTGGCTACGTGCTCTGCGCCGACGGGCGACTTGCCAGCCGCCTGCGCGAGACGGGCCAGCCCTGGGCCGTGAGCGTTCCGGCACAGATCGCGGGAGTGGCCAGCCTGGCCGACGTGGACCACCTCGCCAAAAGCAGGCGGCTCGTGGCGGCGGAGCGCGAGCGCCTTGCACAGGCGCTGCGGACCCTCGGGCTGCGCGTCCTGCCCTCCCAGGCCAACTACCTCCTGCTGCAGGGCCCCGAAGGGCTTCGCGAGCGCCTGCTTGGCCAAGGCATCCTGATTCGCCCCTGCGACAACTTCCGTGGGCTGGGGCCCACGTGGTATCGCGTGGCCGTGCGTGCCCCGCAGGATAACAACCTGCTGGTAGAGGCCCTGGAAGGGGTGATGGCATGAGCGCCAGGGCGCTGATGGTGCAAAGCACCATGTCGGGTGCCGGAAAGAGTCTGCTGGTGGCAGGGCTCTGTCGCGTGCTTGCGCAGGACGGCCTGCGCGTGGCTCCGTTCAAGTCGCAGAACATGGCGCTGAACTCGGCCATCACGCGCGAGGGGTTGGAGATGGGCCGGGCTCAGGCCATGCAGGCCGAGGCGGCGGGCGTCGAGCCGTGCGCGGCCATGAACCCCATCCTGCTCAAGCCCACCAGCGACACGGGAAGTCAGGTGATCGTGCGGGGCAAGCCGGTGGGCACCATGCCCGCGCGTGAGTACTTCGCCTACAAGCGCACGCTGCGCGGCCAGGTGCAGTCTGCGTACCGCGAGCTGGCGGAGGCCTTCGACGTGGTGCTCATCGAGGGGGCGGGCAGTCCCGTCGAGCTCAACCTCAAGCAGGACGACATCGTGAACATGGGCATGGCTCGCATGGCCTCGTCGCCGGTGCTGCTGGTGGGCGACATCGACCGTGGAGGTGTGTTTGCCCAGCTCGTGGGCACCATGATGCTGTTTGACGAGGACGAGCGCAGCATGGTGAAGGCCACGGTGGTAAACAAGTTTCGCGGTGACGCGTCGCTTTTTGACGAGGGCCTGCGCATCCTGCGTGAGAAGACGGGCGTGCCCGTGGCCGGCCTCATACCCTACCTGCAGGTGGACCTGGACGACGAGGACAGCCTCTCCGAGCGCCTGGGCCACCGGGAGCGCGGGGGCCTCGTCGACGTGGCGGTGGTGCGGCTGCCCCGCATCTCCAACTTCACGGACTTCATTGCGCTTGACGCGCTGGACGGCGTGAAGGTGCGCTACGTGGGAACCCCCGCAGAGCTGGGCACGCCTGACCTGCTGGTAATCCCCGGGACCAAGGCCACCATGGCTGACCTTGCCTGGATGCGCACGTGCGGCCTCGAGGCGGCGACCAAGCGCCTCGCCGCCGCGGGCGTACCGGTGCTGGGCATCTGCGGGGGCTACCAGATGCTGGGCGAGGTGCTGAGCGACCCTTTGGCCGTGGAGGACGGCGGCTCGATGGAGGGCATGGGGCTGCTTCCGGTTCGCACCGAGTTTGGCCCCGAGAAGCGCACCGTGCTGGTGGAGGGGTCGTTTGCCTCGGTTGCTGGCCCCTTGGCGCAGCTGGCGGGCCAGACAGTGCGGGGCTACGAGATACACATGGGCAGGACCGTGGTTAAGGGCGCACCCCTGCTGAGGGTGTCCGAGGAGGGCGGGGCGGCCGTAGACGATGGCTGCCAGGAAGGCAACGTGTACGGATGCTACCTGCATGGGCTCTTCGACCGGCAGGAGGCCACGCAGGCGCTCCTGGGTGCCCTGCTCGCGCGCAAGGGGCTGGATGCCGGGGCCGTGCACGCCGTGGACATGGACGCCTATCGCCAGAGGCAGTACGACCTGCTGGCCGACGGCATCCGCGCCAACATGGACATGGACCTGGTGTATCGCATCATCGAGGAGGGGCTATGAGGGAGCTGGACGGGCTGGAGTACGTGCGGCCTGCCGAGATAGAGGCGCGCAGCTTCCAGATTATCGGCGAGGAGCTGGGTGCGCACTCGTTCGCACCGGGCGAGGAGCTGGTGGTGAAGCGCGTGATCCACACCACGGCCGACTTCGACTACGCTCGCACGCTGCGCTTCACGGCAAAGGCGGTGACCCAGGGCGTGGCGGCCTTGGCGGCGGGCGCCACGGTGGTGACGGACACCACGATGGTGGCCGCCGGCATCAACAAGCGCGTGCTGGGGAGCCTTGGCGGGACGGTGCGCACCTTCATCGGCGATGCCGACGTAGCCGCGGAGGCACGCGAGCGTGGGGTGACCCGCTCCGCCATTGCCATGGAGCGCGCCATGGCGCTTGAGGGGCCGCTCGTCTTTGCCATCGGAAACGCCCCCACGGCGCTCGCAAGGCTTGCCCGGCTACTGGGCGAGAGCTCCGCGCCCGATGTGCAGTTGGTCATTGGCGTGCCCGTGGGCTTCGTCAACGTGGTCGAGTCCAAGGAGCTCATGCTTGCGACGCCGGTGGAGTCCATCGTGGCGGTGGGCAGGAAGGGTGGCTCCAACGTGGCCGCGGCCATCGTCAACGCGTTGCTGTACCAGGCGTCAGACGACAGGCGGGAGTAAGGGCAGACCATGGGCGAAATCTCGTCATACGAACAGACGCTGTGCGGGCTCTCCCTGCCCGCCCCTGACCAGGCCGCCGCCGAGGCGGCCCGGACCCGGTGGAACGCGGTGGCCAAGCCCATCGGGTCGCTTGGCCTGCTCGAGGACGCGGTGGTGCAGATGGCGGCGCTGACGGGCACGGCGGACGTCGACATCTCTCGTCGCTGCGTGGCCGTGCTGTGTGCCGACAACGGCGTCGTGAGCGAGGGGGTCTCGCAGAGCGGCCAGGACGTGACGACGCTCGTGGCGTCTAGCATCGCACGGGGCACCTCGTCGGTCTGCCGCATGTGCGCGCCGGTTGGCATCGACTGCCTGGCCGTGGACATGGGCATGGCGCGCGACCCCCACGTGGAGGGCATCGTCAACCGGCGCATCGCCGCCGGTACCGCCAACATCGCGGTGGGGCCCGCCATGACGAGGGAGCAGGCGGCCCGTGCCGTGATGGTGGGCGTCAACCTTGTGGGCGAGCTTCGGTCGCAAGGATATGGGCTTGTGGCAACGGGTGAGATGGGCATCGGCAACACCACCACGGCCACGGCGATGGCCTGTGCCTTCCTGGGCCTGTCACCGGCGCAGCTGGTGGGGCGTGGGGCAGGCCTCTCCAACGAGGGACTGCAGCGCAAGCGCGCCGTGGTCGAGCGGGCGCTTGCGATACATGAGCCTCAGGCAGATGACCCGCTTGACGTCCTTTCCAAGTTGGGTGGCTTCGACATCGCCGGAATGTGCGGCCTGTTTCTGGGCGGTGCCGTGCATCGTGTGCCCATCGTCGCCGACGGCCTCATCAGCTTGGTGGCTGCCCACTGCGCCTGGAGGATGCGACCCGAGTGCCTGCAGGCCATCCTTGCTTCGCACGTGTCTGCAGAGCCCGCGGCGGGTCTCCTGCTTGAGGGGATGGGGCTAAGGGCACCAATCCATGCCGGGCTGCGCCTGGGGGAGGGCACGGGGGCCGTATGCCTCGTGCCGCTGCTTGACATGGCGCTCTCGCTCTACCGCGATGGGACCACATTTGGGGGCTTGGGGATCGCACCGTACGAGGTGATGCGGTGATGGAGCTGCTCATCCTGCGGCATGGGGCCACGGAGGGAAACGCGCGCCATCGGTACGTGGGGCGTGGCACGGACGAGCCCCTGAGCGATGCCGGTCGCGCCCAGTGCGTTGCCGTGGGCACGTTGCCGCAGGTGCAGAAGGTGTACACAAGCCCGATGCTGCGCGCGCGGCAGACGGCGGCGCTCTGCTTTCCCCAGGCCGAGCTGGTGGCGGTGCCTGGTCTCGAGGAGTTTAACTTCGGGGTCTTCGAGGGGCGCTCGGCCCACGAGATGGAGCACGACGCGGCCTATCGCTCGTGGGTGGATGGCTGGTGCCGGGGCCGCTGCCCTGGCGGCGAGGACCGGGCGGAGTTCGTGAGGCGCACGGCGTCCGCCCTCAGCGGCCTGCTTGCGGGGGCGGCGAGGCAGGGAGAGCGGCGCGTGGTGGTGGTTGCCCACGGGGGCACCATCATGGCTGCCCTCAACGCGTTTGCGGATGGAAGCGACTTGGACGACGACTACTTTGGCTGGGGCGTCGGCTGTTGCGAGGGATACGTGTGCGAGGTGACCTGGCCCAATGGCCAGCTGCTCCTCACTCCCACGGGCAGGTGCTGAGGGAACCGGCTCCGGGACGTCAGCGCGTGGCCCAGCGGTGTGATGTCACGACGACGGCGCCGATGATGGCAGACAGACAGGCAATCATGACCGGAAGGGGAAGCGCTGGCGTGCCCGCCTCGGCCTCGCCCGCCTTCACGGCGCTTGCCCCATCAAACGTCAGCTGGTAGGCCACCTCGTGTGGCTTGCTCATGGCCGTGGTGTCCCCGATGACGTCAAAGGTCCCGTCCATCGCCAAAAGCGGAATCACAAAGACCGAGTTGCCGTCCGCGTTGACGGGCAGGTAGGTCTTGCCGGCGACCACCATGTAGTCGTAGTTGGGGCTTGACCACTCGATGCGCGCCACGGCCCTCCCGTCCTGCACCGTCACCTCGGCTGGCGAGGACACGCTGGCCTTGCCGCTGCCACCCTGCATGGTCACGTCCACGAGGTAGGGGCCGTCCTCCCAGCCAAGCGCGATGGCGTCCTCATAGGGGTCGTCCGACACGGGCTCGCCTTGTGCCACGGCTACGCACGGCACCAGCGCAAGCGCACAGGCAAAAAGCATCGCGAATGCCCAAAGACGCCTCCGGACCCTCATTCCGCCCCTCCATCCTTGACGATTGTGGGGATGCCGCAGACCATGCGCACCACGCGCTTTGCCTCGGCGGCGAGCGCCGCGCAGGTACGACCCACAAGCTCACGCCAGGCACGCTCCTTAGGGTCCATCGGCACGACGCCCATGCCCACCTCGCAGCAGCATACCACCGCGCGCGAGGACACGTCTTGGAGGGCGGCGTCATCGAGCGGGCCGTCGCGCAGAAGCTCCTCGAGTGCCACGAGAACCGGCTTGCCATCGTAGGCCCTCGTGCCCATCTGCTCGTCGTCATAGCCAAGCGAACGCACGTAGCTGCGCTTGCCCGAGGCAAGCCCTCCGATCACCAAGACCATGGGGCACCCACCCTTCCCAGCACCACGATGCACGCAAGCATCAGCAGCTCGGCCATCTGCAGATAGTAGCCCGCGAGGTCACCGCTCATGCCGCCAAACTCGCGCATGGCGATTCGCCTGACCCAGACGAGCTCTGCCACGGCCACCGCTGCGGTGGCAGCACCAATAAGGCCGTCACACTCCACCAGGGCGGCAGTGACCAGTCCGAAGACGGCAAGCAGCATCGCGCGCACCGCGGCGCCTGCGTCAGTCGTGCCCTCGGCGGCAAGCATGCCGTCCGAGCTTGCCTTCTTGAAGGTGACGGTGGCATAGCCGCTGAGGCAGCGGCTTATGATGGGCATGCAGGCCAGCGAGGCAAGGTGACGGGCATCCAGCTCGGTGAAGAGCGCGACCTGCGCGATGAGGTAGGCGCAGATGCCCATGACCGCAAAGGCCCCCACGTGCGGGTCCTTCAGAATCTCGCGTCGCTTTGTGGGCTCGGCGTAGCTTGACCGCGCATCAATCACGTCGGCAAGTCCGTCAAGGTGCATGCCGCCCGTGATGGCAAGGGGGATAAGGGCGAGGCCGGCCGCCCTGAGCGTGACGCCAAAGCCCAGCGCCGCGCAGAGGTGCCACCATCCCCAGAGACAGGCCCCGACGACAGCTCCCACGGCAGGAAAGGCGGCCATCATGTAGCGCCGGTTGCGCTCGCTCCAGTCGACCTTGGGCATGGGAAGGCGCGAGAACAGCGAGAACGCCATGATGATGGAGCGCAGGGCCGTCATGCCACGCCACCCTTCACATGGCAGGGCACGCCTGCAACCACCTCGACCACCTCGTCAAACGACGCGGCGATACGGCAGTTGAGCGCCCCTATGAGGCGCACCCACTCGTTGGTGGACTCAAGGCGATAGGCGCCTTCGCCCCCAACCTCGTTTCCCACGAGCACTGTGTGATCGTAGCTTTGGCCCAGCGCCTCCACCTCGCCGACAAGCCGCTCAAGCACCACGGCGGGGTCTGCCATGGTGCCGTCCGGGGCAAAGAGGGCGTTGGCAACGAGGTTGCCCAGGTCGTCGACAAGCACGACGCCGCTACCCCCATCATGGCATGCCGCCACAAGCGAGTCTGGGCACTCGACGGTAATGAAGCCCAGCTCAGCGCGCTGGCTACGATGACGGCGAATGCGCTTGCCCGCTTCGGCGCCGTCGTTTCGCATGGTTGCGACATAGGTGCGCCTTGGCGCAAGGCTCGCAGCCAGCCGCTCGGCATAGGCCGACTTGCCGCTACCCGATCCGCCCACGACGAGCGTCCTCATGAGCGGCCCTCCGCATCGGCGCGGGCAAGGTCTGCCAGCAAGGGGAAGAGCTCGCGCACCACCCGAACCCCGCCGTCGCCGTCGTGCAGGCGGGTGCAGGCCGAGCAGTCCTTGATGCCGCGCTCGGTGTATGCGTAGTTGCCACCGCATCGTGGGCCCAGCGCATAGAGGGGGCAGTAGCAAAAGAGGCAGTTGAACCGCTGCGGGTCCACACCCTCGTGACAGGGGAAGTACGGGCAGGCATGGTTTTGGAAGAAGCCCGATCCGTCCATGCGCCATCCTTCCTCGCGGCTCTCCTACATGCGTGGCGATTATACCGCCGGCATGTGAGGGACGTCCGTGGGAAATACTTAGGTACCTTGCAATCTCTCTGTGGCGGGCATATCATGGATGGGTCTAATCGAAGGGGGGGGTACCTGTGCATACAACGGACGGCGAGCACGACCGCATCAGCCATCGCATCCTTCACCATCTTGGCTTCTTTGGCCACTACATGCATTTCAACGTAGGCGGGCGCTCGGGCAAGCAGCACATGCTTGCCAAGCTGCACATGGCTGGCGGCCACCTGTCACAGCGCGAGCTGCTGGACCGCTCCGACGTCAGCTCGGCGACCCTCTCCGAGGTACTGTCAAAGCTGGAGGCCGAGGGGCTTATCGTGCGTGAGCGATCCGAGGAGGACCGCCGCCAGATGCAGGTCTCGCTCACCGAGGAGGGGCTTGCCCAGGCGGCGAGGCAGAAGGCGGCCTTCGACGAGTTCGAGGCATGTTGCCTCTCGTGCCTGGACGACGACGAGCAGGAGCAGCTGTTGGGACTGCTTGACAGGCTGGAGCAGCACTGGAAGCAGATGGAGTGGAAAGGGGATTGCGCATGAGCCAAGAGCAACACGACAAGACCATGGCGCATCTCACGCTGGGGGAGATATTCAAGACCCTCGGCGGGAGCATCCGGGAGAACAAGAAGAACTCGCTCATTGCGCCTATATTCGTGGCGGGCGAGGTCGTCATCGAGTGCGTGATTCCGTTCGTCACGTCGCAGCTCATCAACCAGATGAACGCCGGCTGCGGCGTCGACGTCATCGCGCGCTACGGCATAATCCTGGCGCTGCTCGCCATCGTGAGCTTGGGCTGCGGAGCCACCGCAGGCATCGCCTGCTCCATTGCCTCAACGGGCTTTGCCCGCAACCTGCGTCACGACATGTTCGAGGCCATCCAGAAGTTCAGCTTCTCCAACATCGACCGCTTCAGCACCAACTCGCTGGTCACGCGCCTCACCACCGACGTGCAGAACGTGCAGATGGCTTACATGCAGATCATCCGCTCTGCCGTGCGCAGCCCGCTCATGATCGTGTTCGCCGCCACGATGGCCTTCGTGTCCGGCGGCCCCATGGCGACGCTCTACGTAGTGGTGGGCTTCTTCCTGGGCTTTGCGCTCATCGGCATCGCGCGCACGGTCATGCCCATCTTCCGGCGCATCTTCAAGAAGTACGACCGGCTCAACGAGTCGGTTGAGGAGAACGTCTCCGGCATCCGCGTGGTTAAGAGCTTCGTGCGCGAGGCCTACGAGAAGCAGAAGTTCGAGCGCGCGTCGGGCGAGGTGTTCCAGGACTTCTGGGGCGCTGAGCGCATCCTTGCCTGGAACGGCCCGATCATGACCTTTGCTGTGGACACCATCTACACCTTCGTAATCTACTTCGCCTCCCGCCGCATCGTCACCACCGCCGGTACCGCCATGCAGGTGGGCAACATGAGCGCCCTCATCACCTACGGCTTCTCCATGCTCATGAGCCTCAACATGCTCTCGATGATCTTCGTCATGATCACCATGGCCGAGGAGAGCTCTCGCCGCATCTGCGAGGTGCTGCTTGAGGAGCCCGACCTGGCCAACCCGGACAACCCCGTGATGGAGGTGGCCGACGGCTCGGTGGACTTCGACAACGTCAGCTTTGCCTATCATCCCGAGACCGGCCGCTTCGCCCTGAGGGACATCAACCTGCACATCAAGAGTGGCGAGGTCATCGGCATCATCGGCGGAACAGGCTCGTCCAAGTCGTCGCTCATCCAGCTCATCAGCCGCCTGTACGACGCTACCGAGGGCTCGGTAAAGGTGGGCGGCGTGGACGTGCGCGACTACGACATGGACACCCTGCGCAACCAGGTTGCCGTGGTGCTGCAGCGCAACGTGCTGTTCAGCGGCACCATCAAGGACAACCTGCGCTGGGGCGACGAGAACGCGACCGACGAGGAGCTGGTGGAGGCCTGCCGCCTGGCCCAGGCGGACGAGTTCATCCAGCAGTTCCCCGACGGCTACGACACCTACATCGAACAGGGCGGCACCAACGTATCCGGCGGCCAGAAGCAGCGTCTCTGCATCGCCCGCGCCCTGCTCAAGAAGCCCAAGATCCTGATCCTCGACGACTCGACGAGTGCGGTGGACACCAAGACCGACCGCCTCATCCGCGAGGGCTTCAAGAGCTTCATCCCCGAGACCACCAAGATCATCATCGCCCAGCGTACGGGCTCGGTGGAGGACGCCGACCGCATCGTGGTGATGGACGACGGCGCCATCAGTGCCGTGGGCACCCACGAGGAGCTGCTGCGCACGAGCGAGATCTATCGTGAGGTGTATCTCACGCAGAACAAGGCCAGCCACGACGAGGCGATGGTAGGCCAGGAGGTGACCGACCCGGTGAGCGGCATCGGCACGCCGGTCGAGGACCGCGCGGCCAACGTGTCCGAGGAGGACATGGCAGCTGCCCGCGAGCACGTGACGGTGGTGCCCGCAACCCACTCGCGCAAACATGAGGCAGAGCCTCGCATGAAGAGCCCCAGCGCGCAGCTGGCCAACACGGCCATGCGTGGCGAGAATGTGGAAGGGGGCGATCTGAATGCCTAGCAAGAGCACGAATGCTGCGCCGAAGAGCGCGGTGGAGACCATCCTCTCCGACCCGGCCCGCATCAAGGATGCGCCGCAGCCTGGTCAGCAGGCAGAGCCCGAGAACGCCGGCGTGCCCGGCAAGGGCAGCCGCGGCCGCCGTGCCGCCAACCCGATGCAGGTGCTGCGCGGCGTCCTCAAGCTGGTCTACACCTTCTACCCGGTCCAGTTCGTGGCGCTGGTCGCGACGGTGGTCGCGGCTGCCGCCCTCTCCAGCCTTCCGTCGGTCTTCCTGCAGCGCGCCATCAACGTGATCACCAAGTACTGGCAGAGCGGCGACTGGGCCGCTGCCCAGCCCGAGATCAAGGCCATCACGTTCACGCTCATCGCGGTGTATGTCGTCGCGCTGCTCTGCCAGATTGCGCAGACGCAGCTTGGCGCCTTCGTCACGCAGGGCACCCTCATGAAGATGCGCAATAAGATGTTCGAGCATATGGAGGACCTGCCCATCCGCTTCTTCGACCAGAACAAGCGCGGCGACGTGATGAGCTACTACACCAACGACGTCGACGCCCTGCGCCAGCTGGTGGGCGTGGCCCTGCCCAACCTGCTTACCATGGGCGTGGCCATGTTCTCCGTCACGTGCATCATGCTGTGGTACTCCATCCCGCTCACGTGCGTGGTGCTGGTGATGGTGGGCTTCATGGGCTGGTTCACGCGCTTCATGGGCGGGCGCTCCTCGCGCTTCTTCCTGGCGCAGCAGCACGCCATCGGTCGTGCCGAGGGCTTTGCCGAGGAGGCCATGAACGGCGAGAAGGTCATCAAGGTCTTCACGCACGAGCGGCAGATGCAGGAGGAGTTCGACCGCGTGAACGACGAGCTCTTTGAGGCTGCCAAGCAGGCCAACATCTACTCCAACATCCTGGGCCCCATCCTCATGAACCTGGGCAACCTTGCCTACGTGATCGTGGCCCTTGCCGGCGGCATCTTCCTGGCCGTGGGCATCCCCAACCCGTGCATCTCGGGCATGGCGCTTACCATCGACATCGTGATTCCGTTCCTCAACCTCACCAAGCGCTTCGCCGGCTCCATTGGCCAGATCTCGCACCAGATCAACTTCGTGGTGATGGGCCTTGCCGGTGCCGAGCGCATCTTCCAGCTGCTTGACGAGGTGCCCGAGACGGACGAGGGCTACGTCGACCTGGTGCGCGTGCGCATGGACGACGACATGGTGGACGTTGTCGAGGAGCTTGATTCCACTGACCGCAGCGGCATCTGGGCGTGGAAGCACCCGCACCAGGAGACCGGCATCGTGGACTACACCCCCGTCATGGGCGACGTGATACTGGATGACGTGGACTTTGGCTATGTGCCCGACCACATCGTGCTGCACAACATCGACATCGCCGCCTTCCCGGGCCAGAAGGTCGCCTTCGTCGGAGCCACCGGCGCCGGCAAGACCACCATCACCAACCTCATCAACCGCTTCTACGACATCGCCGACGGCAAGATCCGCTACGACGGCATCAACATCAACAAGATCCGCAAGGAGTCGCTGCGCCGCTCGCTGGGCATCGTGCTGCAGGACGTGAACCTGTTCACGGGCACGGTCATGGACAACATTCGCTACGGTCGCCTCGACGCCACCGACGAGCAGTGCATCCAGGCCGCCAAGCTGGTGGGCGCGCACTCCTTCATCAGCCGCCTGCCGCAGGGCTACGACACGATGCTTACCGACAATGCCGAGGGCCTGTCGCAGGGCCAGCGCCAGCTGCTGTCCATCGCGCGCGCCGCGGTCGCTGACCCGCCGGTCATGATTCTGGACGAGGCCACCAGCTCCATCGATACCCGTACCGAGCAGATCGTGAGCCGCGGCATGGACGCGCTCATGGAGGGGCGCACCACCTTCGTGATCGCACACCGCCTCTCCACCGTGCGCAACTCCGACGTAATCATCGTCCTCGACCACGGACGGATAATCGAGCGGGGCACGCACGACGAGCTGATCGCCCAGAAGGGCACGTACTACCAGCTGTACACCGGCGCCTTCGAGCTGGAGTAGGCTGCCGGGCTCGTCGGGCGGGCCCAAAGCGCACGCGGCGTACCGTTGCCGCATCTTGCCTGCCATGGGGGGCTACCCCCCATGGCAGGTTCACCCCTTCTCTGCCATGGGGGCTACCCCCCCATGGCAGGTTGTTGAAAGGAATCACATGAGCCTTCAGATGAACCGCCGCGCGTTCCTCGCGCTCTCGCTCCTTGCCCCCCTCAGCCTCGCCTCGTGCGGCGGCTCTGCCGCCGACACCGAGCCAACCTCGACGACGACTGACGACGTCGCGACGAGCGAAGTCCAGGGTGGACCATTGAGCGCCCCGCTGGACAACGGCTATGGGTCGGGAACCCATCACGTGACCATTGACGTGGAGGGCTACGGTACCATCACGCTCGAGCTTGACGCCGACATCGCCCCCGTCACGGTGAGCAACTTCGCCGACCTCGTGGAGAACGGCTTCTACGATGGCCTCACCTTCCACCGCATCATCGACGGCTTCATGATTCAGGGCGGTGACCCGCTGGGCAACGGCACGGGCGGTTCGAGCCGCTCCATCATTGGCGAGTTTGCCCTCAACGGCGTGGATAACCCCATCTCGCACGTGCGCGGCGTCATCTCGATGGCGCGCTCCAGCGACCCCAACTCGGCATCGTCGCAGTTCTTCATCGTGCACCAGGACAGCACCTACCTTGACGGGCAGTATGCTGCGTTCGGCATGGTGACCGAGGGCATCGAGGTGGTCGATGCCATCGCTACCAGCGTCCCCGTGCAGGACGACAACGGTACGGTGGCCGCCAAGGACCAGCCGCGCATCACGTCTATGAAGATGGTGGACTGACACGTCACGTCCAGAGCCGCTTTTTCTAGCCTGTGGCAGATTGCGTCTGAAAACCTACCGAATGCGCCGAATGGCCGAGGCGCGCGCCGCACGTGCGTTTAGTGGGCATCAGCAAGGCGGTGTGTCAGGCGCGAAGCTCCTTCCAGCCCACGTGCTCGTATCTGGCGCCATTGCGTACTGCGGGGCCGACCATCTCTCCCTGGTCGGCCCCGCAGCCTGCTTCGCGTCGCTACACCCCGGCCACGATGAGGCCCGTGTGCAGCGGCACGTCAAAGACGTGCTGGTACAGCGCGCACTTGCACAGGAAGAGGAACCGCGTGTTGGCACCTCGTCCCGAGAGGGTCTCGTAGTTGGCGAGCCCTTTTGCGATGACGAGGTCTGAGTGGGCGAGGGCGTTGCGCGTGCGCTTGTTCACGCGGGAGGGGCTGGTGCCGGCGAGGTCGCTGCCGTTACCGAGAACCTCGCACACGGTGTCGAGGCCCACCTCGAGGGCATCCTCCATGGTCGCGTCGTTGGATGTTGGCGCACCGCGTACGATGGCCGTTACCTGTGCCTGCGGGTTGTCGTGCAGGATCTGCCCAATCAGCAGCTTGTCAAGTACCACCTCGCCGCAGTTGTCGGTAAGGAAGGCGATAGTGTGCGCCTCCCTGATGCGTCCCTCGAGCTCCGCGAGGGCGCACACGTCAAGGCGCATATGCGGAGCCTCGTCGATGAGCTGCAGCAGCTTGGTCTCGCTTACGTCGCCGGTGGGGCCGAAGTCGATGAAGTTGCCCACCAGCGCACAGCGAATCGCGAAGCCAAGCGGGTCGTCGCTTTCCGCAATGCGCCTGCCGATGACGTCCTCAAGCCCTAGGACCAGCTGGTTGAAACGATGTTTCTCCTTGGTGAGGTCGCGCTCGATGCCAAACATCTCCTTGAGCACGGCTGCCTGCTGCTGGGCTATCTCGGGGGCGGTCAGGCTGTCGGACCCGTCGGCTACGATGCGAAGGACGCGCCGTAGGTACTCGGCCTGCTCCTGCCAAGGAGCGTTGTCGGGGTAGGCGCCAACCGCCTTGTCCAGCAGGCAGCGCATGCACTCCGGACCGATGCCCGGGCCGATGATCTGCTCGATGTCCATGTGGTTCCTTCCGTGTAGGCGCGCACGTCGCGCATCCCATTGTGCCACGGGCAGCCTCAAAGGGCGACCACCTGCACCTCGTTGCCGTGCTCGCGCACGATGCGCACGAGGTCCTCGGCCGCGAGCCACACCGTGGCCGTGTTGTCGTTGGGATGCACGCCCACGAGGCCTCCCATGAGCCCCTCGTCCAGGAACAGCGTGACGCTGCGGCTATCGTCGTTGAGTAGGCCGAGTGGGGTCACGGCGCCGGGGGTAAGGCCAAGCCTGTCCCGCAGCTCGTCTGCCGACGCGAAGGAGAGGGCACGCAGGCCATGGGCGCGTCGGAAGGCCTTGAGGTCGACGTGCCTGTCGCCGCGCACCGTGACGAGGTGGTAGCTGCGACGCTTGTCATCGCGTAGGAAGAGGTTCTTGGCATCCAGCTCGGGGTAAGGGAGGTTGACCTGTGCCACCTCGGCCATGTTGAACACGGCCTCGTGCTCGGTCACCTCGTAGGAGACGCCATGTTCGTCGAGGTAGCGGTAGGTCTGTGGCTTGTCGAGCACGGTGCCTCCTTGCGCGTCGTCGCTGCCGTGGCCATGATAGCGCAGGGCGCTTGGCCCGTGCTGGCGAGGAAGGTGGCCCAGGCGTGCCCATCGCGTACGCCCTGATTGTCCTACCATAGGTGACATAACGCCGACAAGAGGGGAGCACCACCATGGACGAGCGCCTTGCGAAGCAGATGGCCTTCGCGCTGGAGATCGACAAGGAGAAGGGCGTCTTTCGGCAGACGCACCTCTCGGGGCACGGCCGCAACGAGAACGACGCCGAGCATGCCTGGCACATGGCCATCATGTGCTACCTGCTGCGCGAGTACGCCAACGAGCCCATCGACCTGGGTCGCACCATGCTGATGTGCCTCATCCACGACGTGGTCGAGATCGATGCGGGCGACACCTATGCCTACGACGCGGAGGGCCTGGCCACGCAGGCGGCGCGCGAGGAGGCCGCCAAGCAGCGCATCTTCGGCATGCTACCCGATGACCAAGCGGCCGAGCTGGCGGGGCTGTTCGACGAGTTCGAGGCGTGGTCAAGCCCCGAGGCGCGCTTTGCGCACGCGATGGACAACGTGCAGCCCCTCATGCTCAACGTGAGCAACGGCGGGGGAGACTGGGCCGAGCACGGCGTGAGCGCCGAGCAGGTGTATGGGCGGCAGCGCAAGACCGCCATCGGCTCGCAGGTGCTGTTCGACCAGGTGGTGGACCCCGCCATCAAGAGGCACGTGGATCTGGGCATGATCCGGCCCTAGGGACGTCCCGCGACCGGCATCCGATGTCCGTGGGTCTGGGGCCCGCGCTCACTGTGCTCACAAGCCGCCCTCTCAAATCATTAAGTGCGTAACTCTATTGGTTACATTATTGATTGAAAATCATATAACTGCAGGTAAAAGACTTGCCGTGTCAGATTGAACGCGAGAACTACGCACAATAGTTACGCACTTGTGGTTTTCGATACAGGCGCGGGCGCGGGGCGTGCGGTACCCACCCCGCGACACCGCGCTCCAGAACGCAGCACGCTATCGCCAGCAGATCGCGCGGGCCTCGTATGGAGCAAGGGTTGCCGCATCCCATGCCTCACGGTTGCCTACCAGCAGCTCGCCGCCCTCGGCCTTCAGCGCCGGCACCTCCTGACCCGAGAAGTTGCACTGTACCAGCATACGGCGGGCCTTGCCGGCAGGCGCGTCGTCCAGCTCGCGCCAGTAGGCGATGACGGGCGTGCTTTCCAGCCCCTCCACGAAGCGCACGTCGCCCTCGCTCACCACGGGCTCCGCCTTGCGCAGCGCAATGAGCTGCTGGTAGTAGGCCCAGACGGAGCGGGGGTCGGCCATCTCGGTGGCAGCGTTGATGCGCACGTGGTTGGCGTTAATGCCAATCCATGGCGTACCGGCCGTGAAGCCGGCCGTGGGGCTGTCGTCCCAGGCCATGGGCGTGCGGCCGTCATCGCGCGACCGGGCGTGCACGATCTCAAACGCCTCCTGCGCGGAATGCCCGCGCTCCTGGATGATGCGGTAGTAGTTGTGCGTCTCGACATCGCGGTACTGGTCGATGCTGGTGAAGTCGCTGATGGTCTGTCCCAGCTCCTCGCCCTGGAAGATGTAGGGGGTGCCGCGCATGAGGTGCGTGGCCGTGGGCAAAAGGGTGCTCGACTCGTACCAGAAGCGCTCGGTATCGCCAAAGCGCGAGTTGGGACGCGGCTGGTCGTGGTTGGACCAGAAGAGCGAGTTCCAGCCACCGCCTGCCGCCATGCCTTCCTGCCAGGTCCTGAACAGGCGGCGCAGCTCGCAGATGTCGGGCTCCATGAGCTCCCACTTGTCGCCGCCCAGGTAGTCCACCTTGAGGTGGTGGAAGTTGAACACCATGGCAAGCTCATGGTTGGCGGGGTTGGTATAGCGGACGCAGCTCTCGAGCGATGTGGCGCTCATCTCGCCCACGGTGAAATGCCCGTCGATGCCGCCAAGGTGCACCATGTCCTGGAGATACTCGTGGATGTGCGGGCCGTCCGAGTAGAAGTGCTTGCCGTCCGTCTCGTCGCTGGGCCAGCCGTCGGGCTTGCTGATGAGGTTGACCACGTCAAAGCGGAAGCAGCTTACGCCCTTGCCCTGCCAAAAGCGCAGGATGTCGGCCATCTGCTCGCGAACCTCGGGGTTGTCCCAGTCGAGGTCCGCCTGGGTCACGTGAAAGAGGTGCAGGTACCACTTGTTGAGCGAGGGGACGTACTCCCAGGCGTTGCCGCCAAACTTGCTCTCCCAGTTGGTGGGCGGCTCGCCGGGGTTGTCTGCCGTGGCGTCAGGCGCGGCATCCACAAACTTGTAGTAGGCCTGGTAGTGCTTGTCGCCAGCGAGGGCGCGTTGGAACCACTCGTGCTGGGTGGAGGTGTGGTTGAACACCATGTCCAGCATGAGCTCGATGCCGCGGGCGCGGGCCTCGTGCGCGAGCTCCTCGAAGTCGGTCATGGTGCCAAACAGGGGCTCGATGGCGCGGTAGTCTGCCACGTCGTAGCCGTTGTCGTTCTGGGGACTCACGAAGAAGGGCGTGATCCACAGCACGTCAATGCCCAGCTGTCGCAGGTAGTCCAGCTTGGAGGTGATGCCGCGCAGGTCACCGATGCCGTCGCCGTCCGAGTCGCAGAACGAGCGAACGTAGACCTGATAGACGACCTTGCTTCCGAGTTCGTGCGCACGCGTATTCACGATGGCTCCTTCGGTGGGTTACGAACATGATAGTGGGTGCCAGGGACACGTGATCCCTGGCACCCGTTGGGATAGAGCGAGTGGTTACTGCAGGGAGGCAGCGACGGCCTGAGCCTGCTTGTCGATGCCCTGGCGCTTGCCCACGATGAAGGTCAGGACAAACGGGACCACGATGGCGACGGCCATGCACAGCAGGTAGGGGAGCATGGACTGCGGCTGCATGGCCAGGATGCCGGGCAGACCGCCGACGCCGATGGCGTTGGCTGTGCAGGAGAAGAGGCAGGACAGGAAGCCAGCGCACGCGGAGCCGATCATGGCGCAGACGAACGGGAAGACGTACTTGAGGTTGACGCCGAAGATGGCGGGCTCGGTGACGCCCAGGTAGCAGGAGAGGCAGGCGGGGATGTTGACCTGCTCGGCGTCCTCGTCACCCTTCTGCAGGACGATCATGGCCAGGACGGCAGAGCCCTGGGCGATGTTGGAGAGGGCGATCATGGGCCAGAGCATGGTGCCACCAAAGTCGGCGATGAGCTGCAGGTCGATGGCGTTGGTCATGTGGTGCAGGCCGGTGATCACGAGCGGGGCGTACACGCCGCCGAAGATGGCGCCAAAGATCACGCGGAAGCTGCCGGTGATGCCAGCGTTGACGATGGAGGACACGCCGGAGCCGAGGGCCCAGCCGATGGGGCCGAGCACGAAGTGGGCGGCCATGACGCCCAGCAGGATGGAGCAGAAGGGCACGACGATCATCTGGATGATGGACGGGGTGATCTTCTTGAAGAAGCGCTCAAGGTAGTTGAAGGTGATCGCAGCGAGGATGGCGGGAATGACCTGTGCCTGGTAGCCGACCATGTGCACCTTGGCAAAGCCAAAGTTCCAGCTGTACTGCTCCCAGGTCTCGGCGGTGGCACCAGCCACGCCGTAGGCGTTGAGAAGCTGGGACGAGACGAGCGTGAGGCCCATGACGATGCCAAGCATCTCGGTGCCGCCCATCTTGCGGGTGACCGACCAGCAGATGCCCACGGGGATGCCAGCCACAGGAAGTGGTTCACGCCGGACCAGAACACGGACATGGAGGCCAGGGTGGCGTTGCCGTCGGGCCCGAAGTAGGGCATGTCGCCCAGGACGTTGCGGAAGCCCAGGATGAGGCCGCCGGTGATGATGGCGGGGATGAGCGGCGCGAAGACCTCGGCGATGGCGCCCATCAGGCGCTGCAGCAGGTTGCCCTGCTTGGCGGCGATGGCCTTGGCCTCGTCCTTGGAGACGCCGGTGATGCCGGAGATGGCCACGAACTCGTCGTAGAAGTCGTTGATCTCGTTGCCGATGATGACCTGGAACTGGCCGGCCTGCGTGAAGCTGCCCTTGGTGGACTTGAGCGCCTCGATGGCAGGGACGTCGGCGATGCTGGGGTCGACCAGCGTGAAGCGCATGCGGGTTACGCAGTGCGTGAGGGCGGCGATGTTCTCGGGGCCACCCACGAGGCGCAGCATCTCACGCGCATCACTCTCAAACTTACCCATTGTTGTTTCCCTTCCTATCCGGTAGGTCTCTGTGCGACGGGGCGCCTCCGTCGGCGGATTGCGCGACCTTGCGTTTAAGGCGCGTATCTCTTGATGCGTATAATGGGACGAAAAATGCGCTCCAACAACTATAAGTTATGTGGGAGAGCGCGTTTACGCAGGTAAAGTGGGTTGTACAGGCCTAATTAGATCGGTTCTAGTTCTGCGAACGGTAGGGGGCGAGCGTCCATGAAGTCCATCTACTACGACATCTACAAGGACCTGCGCGACAAGATCATCGCGGGTTCCTATCCCTATCAGAGCTACATTCCCTCCGAGCTCAGCCTCATCGAGGAGTACGAGTGCACGCACAACACCGTACGCAAGGCGCTGCAGGTGCTCACGCTGCACGGCTTCGTGCAGCCCATCCGCGGCAAGGGCGTCAAGGTCATTTGGCAGCAGGGGAGAAGAACCCGCTTCGTGCTGGGCGACATCGAGACCATGCATGAGGCGGCCGCCAAGAACGGCCTTGTGGTTGAGACGTCGGTGAGGTGCTTCGAGCACATCGTGGCTGACCAGAAGATTTCGGAGCTCACGGGCTTTGATGTGGGAGCCGAGCTCGTCCGCGTCGAGCGGGTGCGCCGCCTTGACGGGGCCAACCTCATCTTTGACAAGAGCTGCTTCCTTGCCTCGTGCGTGCCGGGGCTTACGCCCGAGATTGCGGCGGACTCCATCTTTACCTATCTCGAGGGCGAGCTGGGCATGGAGATCACCACATCCAACCGCACCATCACCATGGAATACGCTACGGCCGAAGACCGCGAGGTGCTGGACCTGCTTGACTTTGACATGCTGGCCGTGCTGGACAACCGCACCTTCAACAGCGAGGGCGTGCACTTTGAGAGCACGATGTCGCGACATCGGCCCGACTACTTCACCTTCATGACCACGGCGGTGCGAGGGTACTGACGCAACGGGGTTCCGCAGCGGGGGTTCCAAGCTTCCGTTGCATGGCGGGATACCTCGGTGCCTTTACTCCTGCACCTTCAGGGCCTCAGAGAGGCTGACGCGCCTGATGCGCCAGATGTGGACCGCAGCCACCACGGCATAGGCCGCAGCGCCGATGGCAACCACCTCGGCCAGCAGGCTTGGCGCGACCCAAATCTCGAGGTTGCCCGAGTAACGGTCCATCACGAAGGTCACGAAGAAGCGCACCAGCCACAGCACGAACGGCAGGCTGCCCACGAGGCTGACCAGCACCGTGACGGTGATGGCACGTACGTACAGGCGGCTGATCTCGTTGTCGTGGTAGCCAAACACCTTCATGTAGCTGATGTAGCGGCTGGAGCGGTCGATGACGGTCTTGGTCAGCAGGTACACGAGGATGAGGTAGACCGGGATGGCGAAGGCCACCACCATGCCCATCATGTCGCCGAACGATTCCTGCATCTGGTCGGCCGAGGTGCGCATCGACTCCGGGGTGATGTCAGTGGCCAGATAGCGCTGGTCTATTTGCAGCTCCTCGTCGGAGGCGTAGCCGCTAAAGTAGTCGGGGTCGTTGTCCAGCAGCTCGTTCAGGGCGCCTTGCTCGAGGTACACGTTCATGTTGGCCGAGCTGCCCCAGACGTCGCTTACCACGAGGTCGTAGGTTGAGTTGGTGTACTTGTCGGTGAGCGTGATGGTGTCGCCCACGTGCACGCGGCACTTCTGGGAGAGGCCCGTCCCCACTACCACCGCGCCGCCCGACACGTCCACGTCGGCCCAGTAGTGCGAGTCCTCGGAGATGCCGTACACGGTGATGGGCTCCATGGTGTCGGTGATGACGCGCGGTATCTGAAGCGACGCCACCGAGAACTTCTCGGCCTGGGCTATCTTGGCCTCTCCGTTGTCCACGGTGTTGACGGGATGGGCGTCCTCGTCGAGGTCCATCGTGCGCAGGGCAAGCCGGGCGTAACCAACGAAGCCCAGGTCAGACAGGGGGTCGTCGGTCTCCAGCAGATCCTCGACCGACCGGTAGGCGGCGTGCTGCTCGGGCGTGCCCTCCAGCTCGAGCGGGGCCTTGAGCAGGTAGATGTGGTGGGCCACCACATCGGAGCTCATGAGGTCGGCATAGCGCTCCACCACCGGCATCAGGCACAGGCCAAACAGCAGGAAGAGGCTGCAGAACGAGATGCCAAAGAACAGCACCACGAAGTGGCTGAGGTTGCGCAGGAGCACGCGCAGCTGGAAGCGGCGCACGAACCCCAGGCCGTCGGGCAGCCGAAGCGTCGACCTGCGGCTGCGATGGGCGATTTCGCGCCTGAGGAAGGCGAGGGGCGTGAAGCGCAGCTTGCGTGCCAGTCCCAGGAATGTGACTACCTCGAGCAGCGCGAAGGGGATGACGGTGGTGAACACGAACACGTCGGGGCTGAAGTGGAACTCGTAGGGCGGGAGGCTGTAGGAGTTGTAGTACAGCTCCTGCATGGGGGTGGACAGGTAGGTGAGGCCCATCGCGTTGCCGGCGATGCAGCCCACGACGCCGATGAGGGTGGGCAGCACCATGTAGTGGGCGATGATCTCGCGCTTCCGGTAGCTCGACGCCAGCAGGGTGCCGATGACGGCCGACTCCTGCTCGATGGTGGCGTTGGTGAGCACCACGAAGACGAAGGCCATGATCACCACGAGCATGCCCACCAGCACCTGCCACATCACCTGGTCGCTCTCGACGTCGTCGGTGGCGAAGAAGATGGCCATGTTCGAGTCGACGTCCACCAGGTCGGTGAGCACCTCGTCGTGGTCCACCAGCACGTCGGCCACGTCCTCCTCGAAGGCGGTGCGTGCCACGAGGTCCATCGAGCGGTCGTCAAGCACGGCGTCGTAGCGGTAGTCCCGCTTGGCGCCGGCCGTGGCGGCAAACCCGTCGGACGTGACGAGCGCGATGGTGAAGGTGGTGGAGTTGAACAGCATGTCGGTGTTCTTCTCCATGAGGCACTCGTAGTCGGACACCGACGCGATGCCCGCCAGGGCCATCTCGCGGCCGTTCACCTCCACGGTGTCGCCTACCTGCAGATTGTTGTTCTTGCAGAACACGCGGTCGAGGGCGATCTCGTTGTCGCCGACGGGCTCGGTGCCCTCGAAGTAGTAGTACTGGTTGACCTCCGCGCGGCTGTCCTGGTTGATGAGGCGGCAGTTCATGGTGCGGTCGTCGCCCCGCACCGTGAGCGGCACGTCGGCGGTGAAGTCCTCGTAGATGGTGCAGCCCATCTCCTCGACGGCCTTGATCGACGTCGCGGCCGCCTCGAACTGCGTGGCGAAGTGGAAGTCCTCCACATGCGCCTTCTCGTGCAGGCCGTCCTGGATCACCTGGATGCTGTGCGCTGCCGAGAGGAAGCCGCTGCCCATGGCGATGGCAAAGAGGAACAGCAGGAAGATGCCAAGGTACTTGCCCAGATTGTGCCTGAGGTCGCGCGGGAGGCGCTTGATGAGCGGTGACATGGCGACGCTACCAGGTGATGTCGCGCGCGGGCACGAGCGAGGGGTTGAGCGTGTCCTCGGCCAGCGCCCCGTCGCGCAGCCGCAGGATGTGGTGGCTCATGTGGCGGATGGCGTCGTTGTGCGTGACGATGATCATCGTGCAGGCGTACTCGCGGTTCACGCGCTCAAGCAGCTCGAGGATCTCCTTGGAGGTGTGGTAGTCAAGGGCGCCCGTGGGCTCGTCGCACAGCAGCAGCCTGGGGTTCTTGACCAGGGCGCGGCCGATGGCGCAGCGCTGCTGCTGGCCGCCCGACACCTGGTTGGGGAACTTGTTCCGGTGCTCCCAGAGGCCCAACGTCCGGATGAGGTCGTCAAGCGGGAGGGGATCCTTGGACAGGAACTGCGTCACCTCGATGTTCTCGCGGATGGTGAGGTCGGGCACGAGGTTGTAGAACTGGAAGATGAAGCCCAGCTCGCGGCGGCGGTACTCCACGAGGTCGCGGTCGCGCAGCGAGCTGACCTGCGTGTCGCCCACGCGGATGGTGCCGCCGTCGGCGGGCTCGAGGCCGCCCAGCAGGTTGAGGAAGGTGGACTTGCCGCTGCCCGAGGGCCCGAACAGCACGCACACCTCGCCTTGGTTCATGCTGGTGGTGATGCCCCTCAGCACCTCGGTACGGGCCTCCCCGCTGCCGTAGCTCTTCGTGAGGCCCTGGATGTCCAGGAACGGCGTGCTTCCTGACGTGGTTTCCATTCGTGCTCCTTGTCGGCGTCAGCCGATCTGCTCGGTCTTGTAGATGAAGCGCACCGTGCCGCTCTGGTCTGGTGCCTTGCCGGCGAAGCTGTCGTAGGCCTTGGAGGCGTCACGCATGCCATCGAGGCGCCCGCGCAGCGCGTCGACGTCGGAGCCCATGTCCCTCAGCGTGTGGGTAAGCTCGCGGATGCCCTTGCTCTGGAGGGTGGACAGGCCGTCGGTGAGGCTGGCGGACCCATCGGCTGCGGCGCGCAGGCCATGCGAGAGCTGCGTCGCGCCATCGCTGAGCTGCGACGCGCCCGAGACGAGCTGCGGTGCGGCCCCAGCCATCTCGTCGATGCCGCTGGCAAGCTGGCCGGCGCCATCGGAGGACTGGCCAAGCGCCTCGGAAAGCGCCATGGCCCCGCCGCTCAGCTGCTCGGCGCCGGTGGAGATGCCGTCCAGTGCCGTGCTGGCAGCGTCAAGGACCTTCGTGGCCCCTTCCAGCGCGGCTGACACGCCTGCCGCGGCGCCGAGCGCCTCGGTCGGGTCGGGTATTCCCAGTGCGCTCTCGGCAAGCGAGGCTGCGTCGCCGTCGAGGGTGGCGATGTCGTCCTGGACGCCCTCGGGCAGTGTCACGTCAAGGCCGTCCAGCCCTACGGTCGCCTCGTTGACGTGCGTCTGCGAGGCGGCGATGCCCTCGGTCGCGCCCGCCAGGCTTCCGCTGGCATCCGTCACGAGGCCCTCGACGAGCTCGAGCGCCTGCCGCTGCTCGTCGGTGAGGCCCTCGGGATCAAGGGAGCCAAGGGTAGCGATCGCCTCGTCCAGGGCCGAGGAGGCGTCGCTGACGCCCGTCGTGGCTGCCTCTAGGCTCGACCCGGCATCGGCAAGCGAGGCACCGATGGGCTCCTTGCCCTCGAGCAGGGCCTCGCCAGCCTCGGTAAGCTGGCTCGAGGCGCGCGACGCAGCCTCGGAGGCATCCTCGATGACCCCGCTGGCC
Source organism: uncultured Coriobacteriaceae bacterium (assembly GCA_902788705.1). Classification (GTDB taxonomy): domain Bacteria; phylum Actinomycetota; class Coriobacteriia; order Coriobacteriales; family Atopobiaceae; genus UBA1367. The sequence continues at coordinate 114,693 of CADALE010000006.1, forward strand.
TCCTCCATCACCTTCGGCGCACCCTTGAGCCCATCGAGGGCGGTGTCCAGGCCGTCGACGGCGCCCTGTGCGGCGGTCACCGCCTCCTGTGCGCCAGAGATTGCGGTGGTCGCGCCCTCTGCGCCATCCGAGAGCCCGTTTGCCCCCGTGGCCAGCGCGTCGGCAGAGTCTGCCGCCGTGGAGAGCCCGTCCTTGAGGCCGTGCGCCCCGGTCGAGAGGCCGCTCAGGCCCTCCGGCAGGGCATCGAGCGCCTCGCGCAGCGCGTCGGCGCCTTGGCTGAGGCCCTCGCCTCCCGTGGCAAGCTGCCCAAGGGCATCCGTGAGGCTACACGAGCCCTCGATGAGCGCGGCCATCGCGTCCTCGAGGGCCGCCGTCCCCTCGTCAAGGTCGTCAAGCCCCAGGTCAAGCTCGCTCGTGTCAAGGTCGCTTAGCAGCTCGGGGGTGACCACGGTGTAGATGGGGTCAAGCTCGAGGTCGTGCACGTCAGCCGAGACCTCCAGGTACTCAGGGAAGTCGACGTCAAGACCAAGGCCGGTCGAGTCAAGGGCAAGGGCCTCCCTCATGGTGGGCAGCGCAAGGCCCACCACGGCGAGGCCGCCCTTGTCGTCGATCACCTTGCCGTTGGTGGCGGTGACGTTGGAGAAGAGCCTGCCATCAAGCATGATCACCGTCATGCAGGCGAAGGGCGTCCGCGCCATCTGGACGTCGGCCGCGGCCTCGTCGGAGAGCATGTAGTCGACGCGCATCACAAGGTGGCCGGAGGCCCCCGCAAGCTTGCTGGGCTGGATGGCCTTGCCGTCAAGCTCGTAGCTCACCTTCACCTGCACGGGCGGGGTGGTAGAGCTCGTGCCCTGATAGCTCACCTGCTCTCCGTTGGTGGTCCAGACGAGGGCGCCGTCGTCCGTGCGCTTGAAGGTCTGGTCATCGCTGGTGGGCGTGATGTCCGTGAGCGTGGAGCGGTCGCTCACGGTAGGGGAGGCCGCGTCGTTAGCAAGCAGCTCGTCGACGGTGACGGACGTCACGGTGCCGGTGGGGTCGGTCTGCACGTGCACCGTCTCGGACTTGTCCACGGTGTCAGCGGCATAGGCCGTGGCCGGCGCGGCTTGGCAAAGGACGAGGGATGCCGTGACAAGCGTGCAGGTCAGACGGCGTATGGTGTGGCGAAGGCCTTGCATGGTGCCTCCTTGGCGTCGTGGTTACAGCTGAAGTTTAGACCATCTAACTTTAAATAGTTAGCCTTCACCTACTTATTACAAAGGAAAGCATCCTGCCCGGGGAAGGCATTGTGCCGGCACCGGGAAGGTTGGGACGACATGGCTGCTGCGCGCGTCCACCCGCAGGTCGCATGTCCGGTTCTTGCGGGTGGTCTCCCAAGCATTCGCTATGCTTAGGGACAACGACGACAAGAGGGAGGACAGCCATGTCTGCTCTGCGCATTTCCGGCACCCGCGTGTTCGAGGCCGATGGCACGTTTTCTAAGCGAGACCTCTTCGTGGAGGGAGGCCGCATCGTCGGGGAGGTTGAGGCCGACGCCTTTGATGCCACGGGCCTTACGGCCATCCCCGGCCTAGTTGACGTGCACTTTCATGGCTGCATGGGGCAGGACATGTGCAACGGCACCGAGGAGGCCATCCACACGCTGGCCAGCTATGAGGCTCGTCAGGGCGTGCTTGCCATCTGCCCCGCAACGATGACCTATCCCGAGGAGAAGCTCAACGGCATCGCTGACGCGGCCGCCGCGTGGGTTGCTGCTGGCTCGGGTGCCCATCCCGGCTGCGCCGACCTCGTGGGCATCAACATGGAGGGGCCCTTCATCAGCCCTCACAAGGTGGGTGCGCAGAACCCCGCCTACGTGCAGGCGCCTGATGCGGCCATGTTCCGCCGCGTGCAGGAGCGCTCGGGCGGGCTCTTCAAGCTGGTGACGCTTGCGCCCGAGGAGCCCGGCGCCCTTGAGTTCGTGGACGAGCTGGCCGACGAGGTGGCCATCTCGGTGGGGCATACCTGCGCCACCTATGACGACGCGGCCGAGGCCTTCAGGCGCGGTGCCCGCGAGGTCACGCATCTGTGGAACGCGCAGCCGCCCCTGCACCACCGCGACCCTGCCGTCATCGGGGCCGCTGCCGACTTTGACCACGTGCGTGTAGAGCTCATCTGCGACGGCATCCACATCCACCCGGCGGTCATCCGCGCCACGTTCAAGCTGTTCCCGGGGCGCGTGGTGATGATTGCCGACTCGATGGAGGCGACGGGGCTGGCCGACGGCGAGTACTCGCTTGGCGGCCAGAAGGTGTACGTGAAGGGCAACCTGGCCACGCTGGAGAGCGGCACCATCGCCGGGTCGGCCACCAATCTCTTTGACTGCCTGCGCTTTGCCGTGCTCGAGGCGCGCATCCCGCTGGAGCAGGCGCTTACCGCCTGCACGCTCACGCCGGCGCGTGCCATCGGCGTGGACGCAGACTACGGATCGCTTGATGCGGGCAAGGTGGCCAACGTGGTGTTGGTGGATGACGAGCTGCGCATCCATGCCATCTTCCTGCGAGGGGAGCGCATCGCGTAGCCACCGGGCGGGGCAGTGGGGGCGGACAGTGGGGACGTAGCACTTTGTCCGGGCTCTCTCAGTGCTCGTTCAACAAGAGCCCGGACAAAGTGCTACGTCCCCACTGTCCGTCCCCACTGCCCCGGTCGGGTCCGAAATGGCTGCCCGGCGAACGGTTGCCTAGAACCTCATGCAGAAGGTACAGCCGGCACCACCGTCGTACTCGACCAGCTTCGAGAAGCCCATGTGGCTGTAGAAGCCCACGGCGCGCTGGTTGCTCGAGGCTACGCCAAACGACACGCCCCGCACGCCGTCGGCACGCAGGCGCGCAAGCAGCGTCTCCATGAGGCGACGGCCGTTGCCCGAACCCGTGTAGGGCTCCTCGATGTCAATGTGCAGATGCGCGGGGAAGTCGGCCTTCACGCTTTCGTAGTAGCTCGTCTCGTCGGCATAGCGCGCGGCGAAGTCGGGGCCCAGCGCCTCGATCCGCTCCCGATATGCCACGGTGTCCGTGGCCCATCGGTCCCAGTCCTCGCAGGCCAGCACGTAGCCGTGTGCGGTGCCGTCCTGGTCAACCAGCATGTAGGCCACCCCGTGCTCAAGGTAGGGGTCGCAGTACATGGCCAGCGTGAAGGCGGCGTAGTCCTCCTCGGTGCGGGCGCGCTCGCTTGCGGTTGCCAGGCAGACGGAGCGCAGCTCGTCGGCATGCTCTGGGCTGTAGGGTACGACGTCCATGGCAATTCCTCCGCTCGTTGTCGGCAGCTTCCAAACCATGATACGCCATGGGGGAAGGCGGCAGGAACCGAGGCGTCGCGTGCCCAATCGTGGCTGCAAAGCGACCAATTGCGCCACGTTACCCAAGGCCGTGCGCTGCTGTCGTATCTTCATGCTGTCGAACAACTACCCACAGGAGGCTCACATGGCAGACCAGGACCTGAACGCCCGCATCGAGGACATCCTCGTCAAGATGTCCCTCGAGCAGAAGTGCGCCCTGCTTTCGGGCGACACCCCCTTCACCACCCTTGCCATTCCCAGCCTGGGCATCCCGTCCCTCAGCTTCTCGGACGGCCCCCATGGCATGCGTCACCAGGGCGAGGGCGCCAACCACCTGGGTATCGGCGGCAGCGACCCCGCCACATGCTTCCCCACGGCTGTTACCGTGGCCAGCAGCTGGGACCCCGAGCTGGGGGAGCGCCTGGGCGAGGCGCTTGGTCAGGAGGCCGCCACGATGGGGGTCTCCTGCGTGCTGGGGCCGGGCCTCAACATCAAGCGCAGCCCCCTCTGCGGACGTAACTTCGAGTACTTCTCGGAGGACCCGTACCTGGCCGGCAAGATGGCCGCGGGGTACGTGCGCGGCATCCAGAGCACGGGGCTATCGGCCTGTCCGAAGCACTTCGCGGTGAACAGCCAGGAGACTCGCCGCCAGGCCTCCGACTCCATCGTTGACGAGCGCACCATGCGCGAACTCTACCTCACGGGCTTCGAGATTGCCGTCAAGGAGAGTGCGCCAAAGACCATCATGACCAGCTACAACTTGGTAAACGGCACCTACGCCAACGATAGCCAGCACCTGCTGCGCGAGATCCTGCGCGAGGACTGGGGCTACAAGGGCTCGGTGGTCACCGACTGGGGCGGCTCGAACGACCACGTGGCTGGCGTTGCCGCTGGCTCCACCTTCGAGATGCCCGGGCCCGTGCCCGACGCCGTGCTTGAGCTGGTGGCGGCCGTCAACAGCGGCAAGGTGTCCATCAACGACGTGGACGACCGCGTGCGCGAGGCGCTCATGCTCATCCTGTCCACCCGCCCTGCCGTCGAGGCGGCGCAGGGCCGGTCGTTTGACGTCGAGGCGCATCACCAGCTGGCGCGCCAGATTGCGGCGCAGGGCATCGTGCTGCTTAAGAACGACGCCGCCCGCGAAGGCACGCCGCTGCTGCCGCTTGCGGCGGGCACCCGCGTGGCGCTGGTGGGCGACTTCGGCGAGAATCCGCGCTACCAGGGCGCCGGCTCGTCGCTGGTCAACTGCACCAAGCTGGAGACGCTGAAGGGCGCCCTTGAGAGCGGTGCCTTCGACCTTGACTTCGTTGGGTACGCGCAGGGCTTCCAGCGCGGTGGCGTCACCACGACGGCGCTGGTCAACGAGGCCACGCGGCTGGCCCACGACGCTGACGTGGTGATCATGGCCATGGGCCTGGACGAGGTGGCCGAGAGCGAGGGCCTTGACCGAACCGACATGCGCCTCGACGACAGCCAGACCCAGCTCTTGGCCGCTATCCACGACGTGAACCCCAACGTGGTGGTGCTACTGCATGCCGGCAGCCAGGTTGAGACCGACTGGACCAAGGACGCCTGCTCGGTGCTGTACGCCGCGCTGGGCGGCCAGGCCGGCGCGCTGGCGGCCCTCGACGTCGTGACTGGCGCGGTGAACCCCTCGGGCCACCTGGCAGAGACGTGGGTGAGGCACCTCTCCGACACCGTCACCGCGGGCCGCTTCCCCAGCGACGAGTTCACCTCCGAGTACCGCGAGGGAATCTACGTGGGCTATCGCTACCACCAGAAGGCTGGCGTGCCCGTGGCCTACCCCTTCGGCTTTGGCCTCTCCTACACGAGCTTCGAGCTCTCGGACATCGACGTGGAGCATGACGAGGCGGGGATGCCGCTTGCGGTGAGCTTCTCGCTGGCCAACACGGGCGCGCGTGATGGCGCCGAGGTGTGCCAGCTCTACGTGGGCAAGCGCGACAGCGCCTTCTTCCGTCCCGTACGTGAGCTCAAGGGCTTTGCGAAGGTATACGTCAAGGCCGGGGAGACCGTGCGCGTGAGCATCCCCATCGATGGGTACACCTTCCGCTACTGGAACGTGAGGACGAACTCCTGGGAGGTCGAGGGCGGAAACTACGATCTTGCCGTGGGCACCTCCTGCGAGGACCTGCCGCTGGTGACATCGGTGAGGCTCTTCGATCACGGCGCCCCGAACCCCTACGAGGGGCTTGACCTTTCCGCCTACGACTCTGGCCAGGTGCGCGAGGTGCCCGATGAGCAGTTTGCCGCGCTTCTTGGCAGCGCCATCCCGCAGGGCAAGGTGGAGCTTGACCGCAACATCTGCTTCCGTAACCTCACGCACGGTCGCAGCCCGCTTCTGGCCCTTGTCGGCTTCGTGGTGTCGCAGGTCGTGAAGAGCTCGGAGGCAAAGGGGGCGCCCAACCTGAACGCGCTGTTCATCTACAACATGCCCCTGCGTGCACTGGCAAAGAATGCAGGCCAGGTTTTCTCGATGGGCGTGGTGGACGCCATCGTGCGCGAGGTGAGGGGCTGGGGCGTGGCCGGCGTCATCCCGGCGCTCGTCGTGCGGCTGCTTACCGGCAGGTTCTTCGTGCTCACGTGGGTGCTGTGGGTGCTGCTGCCCATCCTGGGTGCCATCGCGGTGCATCTGGTGCGCAGCTCGCAGCTTAACGGGCGCCTTGCCAAGGCAGGGAAGTAGCGCATACGCGAACGAATAGGCAGCAGTTCAGAAGGGGATTGCATCAGCTCAGAAAGGGAGCACATCATGTCATTCAAGCAATGGACCGAGGATCATCAGGCGCTGTGGGAGTTCATCCTGTTCAACGTGCTCTCCAACGTCTCGACCATCGCGCGCTTCGTCGTCACGTGGGTGGGCACGGCCATCACCGGTGGTGCCGGCACCGTCGTGGTCTTCCTCGCGGAGCTCATCGCGCAGGTGGTGAACTACTTCGTGCAGATGAAGTTCGTCTTTAAGTCCACGGCCGACTTCTCCAAGTCCGCGCCCAAGTACGCGGTGCTGGCCGTGCTCATCATCGTCATGAACTCGTTCCTTGTGCCCATGGCGGGCAACATGCTCATCGGGGCTGGCGTGGCGGAGAGCCTGGTTAACAACGTGGTCGTGCCCGTGGCCGGCACGCTGCTGGCCGTGGTCATCAGCTTCCCGCTGCTCAAGTTCTGGATTGCCCCTGGCGAGTAGGCCCTGCCAAAAGCACCAATATGGCCCGGCATGTCGTAAGGCGTGCCGGGCCGTTGCTTGTCTTGCTTCGCGGCCATCCACGGGACGGCTGCCGCCCCGCTGCTTGACGGGTACCGTCGATTGGTTACTCGATGGGCAGATTGTAGGAGCTCAGGGCGTCGAACACCTCTATCAGCGCGTTGCAGCGGTACTTGAGCTCGGAGGCGTCGCAGTTGAACACGAAGACGTGCACGTTGCGCTTGAACTTGACGTCGGCGTAGACGTCGGGGTTGCCGGCCCGCGAGATGGCCTCCGCGATCCCGTCTCCCACGACCTCGGCCTTGCCCACGTAGACCTCCTCGTAGTCGGCGAGGTCGTGGTCGAGGTCGATGCGTGGGTAGGTGGCGATCACGAAGCAGCCCGGTGCGTCGAGGATGCGCAGGTCAGCCTCGAGGGCAGCAAGGTCGTCGGTCTCGAGGCGGCGCGAGAGCTTGGTGAGGGGTAGGCTCATGTCGGCGCTCGCGAGCACGGTGTGGCGTGCAAGGGCTATGGTCTTGCGCGCCTCCAGCTCGGCCTTCACGGCCTCGGGGTCGGCGGAGCGCCACGCCCTGAGCCCGGTCGCGGTGGACGACGCCTTCGCCCGCGCACGGTCGGCCGCGCTCTTGGCCTTGGCGACGCGCTCGTCAATCTGCAGCTGGTCCCTCGCGTCGCCTGCGAGCCTCTTGGCGGCGGCTGCGGCCTTTGCCGCGTCGTCCATGGCCTGCTGCACTTCGTCGGGGTGGTCCCTCACGAAGACGTAGCCATCCCTCAGCATCCCGGCAAGCTTGATGGCGACGGGGATGGCGGTGACAAAGCTCATGGGAATCTCCTTGCACGAGAGACCGGTGCATGTCTTGAGGGTAGCACCGATTGATGTGCAGGTGTGGCACGGATTGGGATTTGCGCATGGCGGTACAGCTACGTCTTTCCCAACATCCGCGGGGCGTGATGGGCCCCGGGTTGTCGCCAAACGCGGAGGAGCTTCGGCCCTCGGTAGCCTGCGCCCGCGCCTGCTAGTGCTTTCGGTGCGGACGAGGGTTGTGCAGCTTCTGCAGGCACAGCGCAAGCTCGCCTATGGCGATCATCTCGCGATAGTCGCTCACGCGCACGAGGTCGGGGATGTACTGCTCCTCGTGTACGTAGCGGGCTATCTCGTCATGCAGGGCATCCATGTCGTCGATGAGGTCGATGGCCACATAGATGGCGTCGGGCGAGACCAGGCTGATGTCCGCCGCCAGCAGTGGGGCCACCAGCTGGCGCATGCCCTCGGGTGACCAGGCCAGCTCGTGGTTGCCGGTCACCTCGTCGGCGCCGTACAGGGCGGTGAACAGAGGCGCAATCTCGCCCGCGAAGTTCTTGCGGCCCTTCACCAGGTGGCCGTCCACCACGATGCCCTGTCCTCCGACGAGGGTTCCGGTCTGCTGGGTGTGCAGCACCACCGAGTCGTAGTCGGTCTGGGTGATGTAGCAGCCCACGGCGGCCGCGTTGGCGTTGTTGTCCACGAACACCTTGGTGCCGAACTGCTTGGACAGCGAGCGCCCCAGCTCGTAGCCAGCGGCCCCCTCGAAGTGCGACCACGTGCCGATGCGCCCGCTGTTCACGATGCCCGGCACCGCGATGCCCACGGCGTCCAGCTCGCTCACGCGGATTCCCTTGAGGTGCACGGTGGACAGGACGTCCTCGACGTCTCGCACCGTGGGCCGCGCCTTGGTGACGCTGCCGTAGGCGATGATGTCGCCGTGGTCGTAGACGCGCCATCCGGTCCAGCCTGAGTTGGGACGGTGCACGCAGGTGATCACCATGATGCGCTTGTCGTCCTTGAGGTCGCGCATGAACTTGAGGTTGGTGTGGTCCTCGGCGGGAAAGACGGTGTGGTCCTCCACCAGGTGCATCACCAGCTTGAGGGCGGCGCCGGCATCGTAGGCGGCGAACACCTTGGCGGGAATCTCCACCACGGCTGCCTGCGGGAAGGCGTCCGCCACCGCCTTGCGCTGGTAGCCCACCTGCGGGGCCAGCAGCACCACGTCATAGCTGCCGCCCGAGGCGCTTGCCTCGGCCAAGGGCTTGGCCTCGAAGGAGTAGTCCAGCGAGAGGGTCTTGGCGGCCTCGGCCAGCTTGTTCGCGAACATCGTGGTGGTGAGGCCGGCGGTGCAGCACAGGAGCACGCGCGTGGTGTCGTAGAGGTCAGTCTTCTGCAGTGCCTCGGCCATCTCCTGGAAGAGCTCCTCGGCATGCCGCTCGTCGTCCAGCTCGAAGTGCAGGAAGAACTTGGGGTCGTCGGGGCAGTCGCGGTCCACGATGGACAGCTCCACGATCTCGGGCATGTCCTCGAAGCAGTAGAAGTTGACCGCTCCCTGTGCGTCGCCGGCGGAAAGGCGGATGTGCTCGTCATCCACCAGCGTGATCTCAACGTCGGGGATGTCCTGCGAGAGCACGTAGGTGCGGAAGTCCTTGGCAAGCTGGTTCACGGCGCCTCCTTCGGCCACACGGTTCATCTCCTATGATAGCGGGCTTCGACGCTCGTTTGGTGGGTTTGTGCACGCCGTCCGTACCCGCTCGTGGGCCAGCTGCGCTATTCTCGTCAGCCCCAAGGGGGGCCACACGATACCATTTCGCTATTCGCGGAATGGTGGAAGGGGGAGGGATGGACATCGTTCGCAAGATAGTCGGGCAGCTCAGGCAGTACCGTACGCAGGCGTTGCTGGCGCCGGTCTTCACGCTGGCGGCCGTGGGCCTCGAGGTGCTGATACCCTACGTGATGGCGCTGCTCATCGACGAGGGCATCGCGGTGGGCGACCTAGGCAAGGTGGTGCAGTGGGGCACTGTCATGATGGTGTGTGCGCTGCTGGCCGCGAGGGGCAAGTACTACCAGCTGTACACGGGTAACCAGATAGAGGCCGAGTAGCGGCCCGGGGCAGCCGCCGTGCAGCTTGGGGGTAAGGTTCCCGGCGCATTTCTCCCATGGAAGATGCGTCGGGAGCCCTCATGCCGCACGCAAATGTGAAAGAATGGCCACAGGCCGTCCATGGGAGGACTCATGCGTCGATTCTTCAAGAACCTCAACGAGCAGCAGATAGAGATTGGCCTCTATGCGCTCCTTCTTGCGGTGCTTGCCGCCGCCACGTGCATGGTGCTGTGGTCGTCAGCCGGCATCTGGCTCAAGCTCTGGGAGCTGACCTGCGCCGTGCTGGAGCCCCTGGTGTACGGACTGATGCTCGGCTATGCGCTCAACCCCATCGTGACGCGCATCTCGCACCTGCTGAAGCGCAACGAGCGCCTCGCCGAGCAGGGCAGGAAGCGCCGCACCATCGCCGTCATCATCACCGTGTGCCTTGTGGTCGCGGTCATGCTGGGCCTGCTCACCGTCTTCGCCGCCATGCTTGCGCACGGCATCTCCAGCGTCGACTGGTCGTCGTTCGATGGCCTCATCGAGGAGGCCACCTCCGACATCACGGGCTTCATGCAGACCGTGCAGGAGCGCCTGGTAAGCTGGGGCCTCATCTCGCAGGACAGCGAGTCGACGCTGCTCTCCACCTTCTACAACGTGAAGGACGCCGCTTCCACGGCAATCTTCACCGCCATCTTCACCATCTATAACCTCCTGGACGGCGACCGGCTGTTTGCCTACTTCCGGCGCGTGGCCCACAACGTGCTGGGCGACCACACGATGGACGGCGCAAAGCTGCTTGACGACGCCGACCGCGTCTTTTCGGGCTACTTCAGGGGGCAGGCCACCGACGCCTTCATCGTGGGCGTGCTCTCCGCCATCGTACTCTCGATGGTGGGCGTGCCCTACGCGCCGGTGGTCGGCCTTCTGGCAGGGCTGGGCAACCTCATCCCCTACGTGGGCGGCCCAGTGGGATTCGGCTCGATCGTGCTGGTCTGCATGTCCGAAGGCGCGTGGGGCACGATGGTCGCCGGCATCGTGGCCATGGCCGTGGTGATGTTCGTGGACAGCAACATCATCAACCCCAAGCTGCTCTCGGAAAACGTCGAGGTGCACCCGATGCTGGTGGTGGCGGCGCTCATAGTGGGCGGCGGCGTGGGTGGCATTGCCGGCATGCTGGTGGCGGTGCCCACGGCGGCCTGGCTCAAGATCCAGTTCGACCGCTGGATGGAGGCCAGCGAGGCGGCCGACGAGAACCTCGTGGACGAGATTGCCGAGCGCTTCGGGGGAGAGCGGTAGGCCACGCGGGACGGCTGGGCGACCCGGCGCCGGGCTTGGATGCTGGTCCCGGCTTGGCTGCCGGCCCTGGCCTGGATTCCGGCCCCCGTCCCGATTCCGGCCCCCGTCCCTCTTCAACAAGTGCGTAACTATTGTGCGTGGTTTTGCGGCTTGAATAGCATCGACAACTCGTTTACCTGCGGTTATGCCCCTCAACATCAAAAGTTATCGATATCGGAGTTACGCACTTGCGGGCGAGGCGGTCTGCGCGCGGGCACAATCCTGCTCCGCAGCTGCTGCCTTCCGTCGGATCAGCCGATGGCGAGAAGCTCCTCGGGATGCTGGGCGATGTGGCGCATCCGTGCCTGAAACTCGGTGCGCGACGCGAGCTCGTCCTGGTTGGTGGTCGAGACTGTCGTTCCAAGGGCGTTGGCAACGATGCTGGCGATGCGCTCGACCTCGCTGCGCGAGCGCATGTGCTCCGTCGTCACCGTGATCACGCGGTAGCCCATCTCGGTCAGCACGTCACGCCTCTTGGCGTCGTTGGCGATTCGGCTCGAAGCGCTGTGGTGCAGGTCGCTGTCGTACTCGATCACCAGACGGGCGCGCTCCCAAAGCAGGTCGGGCGTGATGTGGTCGTCCACCCAAAGCTCGCGGGCGTGGCCCTCGACCGGCCGCGACCGGTTGAGCACCGGCGCCTCGAGGCCGTATCCGCCCATCTCGCGTGGGATGCTCAGGATGAGCGCGAGCGCCGCCTCCATGGGAGATCCAGTGCCTTCGAGCACCCGAGGCAGTGCCGCCTGTGCCGCCCGACGTCCCCGGATGCGCGGCATGCGGTCGATGAGCGCCTCGATCACGTCGGGAGTGCAGACCTGCGCACGGGTGAACGCCTTGCCGTCTCGGATGCCATACCGACCGCAGAGCTCCATGCCCAGAAACACGAGGTGCTCCTCGTCGAGAAGGCTCGCCATCTGCAGAAACGCGAACTCGGGAGAGGACACGAACAGGTCGTTGGCGATGCGGACCGCCGGGTAGAAGCCATCCTGCGTGGTGAGGACGTGGCTTTGGGAGATCGCCGTGCGCCGTCGGTCCTCGCGGCACCACACGACGAGCTGGATGGGAAGCGTCAGGCCCGACAGCATCGGGAGGTACTCCTTGAGCCGGGTGCGACTGCCTTCGAGGAGGGGGTACGGGACGCTCCAGCGCGCTTCTGGGAGGACGATGCGCATGTTGCGGTTCTGCCGCAGCCACTCCACGGCCGATCCTCTGCCCAAGAGATACGACATCTGCGCCTCCTTCGCCATCGTGCGACCTGCATTCGCGAGCTTGATAGTCGTGATTAGAATACCGCTATCACCGCGAGGACGCCTTTCAACAAGTGCGTAACTATTGTGCATAGTTTTGCAGCAAGAAAAGAATCGATAACGCGTTTACCTGCGGTTATATGATTCGCCATCAAAAGTTATCGATATCCGAGTTACGCACTTGTGAAGGGGGGCTGAGGGAGGTGGCTGGGAGGAGCGAACTGCGGGCGGGGAAGGCGAGCGGTGGCTGCCGGCCGGCTGCCACGCGGCGGCGCTACGCCTCGGTGCTGGCGAACTGCGCTTGGTAGAGCTCGGCATAGAAGCCGCCTGCCGCAAGCAGCTGGTCATGCGTGCCCTGCTCGACGATGTGCCCATCCCTCATGACCAGGATCTGGTCTGCCTCGCGTATGGTGGAGAGGCGATGCGCCACCACAAAGCTGGTGCGCCCCTGCATGAGCTTGTCGAAGGCGGCCTGGATCTGCAGCTCGGTGCGCGTGTCGATGCTGGAGGTGGCCTCGTCCAGGATGAGCATGGGTGGCAGGCCCAGCATCACGCGGGTGATGCACAGAAGCTGCCTCTGCCCCTGGCTTAGCGAGTCGTCGGTGATGACGGTGTCCAGCCCTTGGGGCATCCTGCGGATGAACTCCCAACTGTGGGCCTCGCGCGCCGCAGTAATGATCTGGTCGTCGGTGGCGTCGGGCATCCCAAAGGCAATGTTGTCGCGCACGGTGGCGTGCTTGAGCCAGGTCTCCTGCAGCACCATGCCAAAGCTGCGGCGCAGCGAGGCACGGCTCACGTCGCGTATGTCCTGGCCGTCGACCAAGATGGTGCCGGCATCGGTGTCATAGAAGCGCATGAGCAGGTTGATGAAGGTGGTCTTGCCGCATCCGGTGGGCCCCACGATGGCCGTCTTGGTGCCTGCTGCCGCATGAAAGTCGAAGCCCTCGATGAGGGGCCGCGACTTGTCGTAGGAGAAGGAGACGTCCTCGATGCGCACCTCGCCGTGGCTGCACACCAGCTCGGCCGCCGCATCGGCAGGCTCGGGTGTGGCCTCGATGAGCTCGAAGACCCGCGCGGCGCAGGCAAGGGCATTCTGCAGCTCGGTGATGACCGACGAGATGTCGTTGAAGGGCTTCATGTACTGGTTGGCATACGAGAGCATGACGGTGAGGCCGCCCACGCTGAGCTGACCCGCCAGGATGCGGTGTGCCCCCACCAGCGCCACGAGGGCGTAGATAACGTTGTTGACCGCGCGCGTGGAGGGGTTCGTGAGCGAGCTGAAGAACACCGCGCCCTGCGCGTACGTACGAAGCTCCTCGTTGAGCTCGTGGAACTGCCGCGATGCCTCTGGCCCGTGCCCGAAGGCCCTGACCACCTTCTGGTTGCCCACCAGCTCGCCCACGAGGGCCGTCTGGCGCCCGCGGGTGTCGGTCTGCCGGCTGAAGAGGTCGAACGAGCGAGCCGCGATGAAGCGCGCCACCAGGAAGCTCACGGGGGTGAGGGCAAGCACCATCAGCGTGATGCCCACGTCCTTGGAAAGCATGAAGGCGAGGGTCACCGCTATGGTGACGACGCCCGAGAAGAGCTGCGTGAAGCCAAGCAACAGGCCGTCCGAGAGCTGGTCTACGTCGGCTATGACGCGCTGCACCACGTCTCCTGCGCTGTGGGCGTCAAGGTAGGAGAGAGGCAGGGCCTGGATCTGGCGGATGGCCTGCGCGCGGATGTCGCGCACGGTGTGGAAGGCCAGGCGGTTGTTGATGACGCCCATGGCCCACGAGGCCACAGACGAGGCTGCGACCAGGCCGAGCGCCAGGGCAAGGACGCGCCCCATCGAGCCGAAGTCCACCTGGCCCGCGGCCACCACCTGGTCGATGGCGTCGCCAAAGAGGATGGGAACGTAGAGCTGGAGCACCACGGTAAGCCCCGCAAGCAGAACGCTCGCGGCAAGGAGGGGCCGGTAGCGGCCGATGGTGGCCAGCACCTTGCGCAGCGTCGCCATGCTGCCCTCGCGTCTCGAAGCCGTCTGGCTCACGCTACCACCCCCTCTCCGAGGGACGTCTGTGTGTGGGCGGGCCGCTCGTCAGGGAACTGCGAGTAGTAGATCTCCTGGTATACGTCGCACTCCCGCAGGAGCTGGTCGTGTGTGCCGATGCCGGCCAGCATGCCGTCGTCGAGCACCAGGATCTGGTCGGCCAGCCGCACGCTGGAGGTGCGCTGCGACACGATGAAGACGGTCATCGTGCCCGGCAGCGAGGCGATGGCGCGGCGGAGCTCGAGGTCGGTCGCGAAGTCAAGGGCGCTTGCCGAGTCGTCAAGGATGAGTATCTCGGGCTGCCTCACGAGCGCGCGGGCGATGGTGAGGCGCTGGCGCTGGCCACCCGAAAGGTTGCGCCCACCCTGCTCGATGGGGGCGTCCAGCTGGCCCTCCTTGCCACGCACGACGTCTGCGGCTTGCGCGCACTCAAGTGCGGCCCAGAGCTCCTCGTCGGTGGCCGAGGGCTTGCCCCATAGCAGGTTCTCGCGGATGGTGCCCTCGAACAGCACTGCCTTCTGCGGCACCACTCCCATCCGATCGACGAGCACGCCCTCGGGATAGTCGCGCACGTCGACGCCGTCAACCAGCACGCGCCCCTTGGTCGCGTCGTAGAAGCGCGCGATGAGGTTTACCACGGTGGTCTTTCCGCTGCCCGTGCCGCCGATGATGCCGATGGTCTGGCCTCGTCGCGCCACGAAGCTGATGTCGGTCAGCACCGAGTCGCCCGACGAGGCGTACGAGAAGGACACGTGGTCAAAGCGGACGGCCTCGTCCGTGCGGGATCCCTGCTTGGCTGGGGCGGCTGCCGGATAGGCCATGGAGGGCTGCACGTCCAGCATGCCCTGCACGCGTCGTGCGCAGGCCAGCGAGCGGTTGATGGTGATGATGAGCGATGCCAGCTTGACCAGCTCGACCACGACCTGGGCCATGTAGTTGTACAGGGCCACGACGTCGCCCTGTCGAAGCGCCCCCAGTTCGACGCGTAGGGCGCCCTGCCGTATGAGGACGATGGTGGCCACGTTGATGATGAGGTACGTGGCGGGGTTCATGAGCGCCGAGAGGCGACCAACGCGCTCGTTGAGCTGCGTCAGCGCCTCGTTTTGGCGGTCGAACTCGTCAATCTCCTGCTGCTCCTTGCGAAACGCGCGGATGACGCGCACGCCGGTGAGATTCTCGCGGGTCTGGCCAAGCAGGCTGTCAAGCGCCTCCTGCACCCGCGAGAACAGGGGGATGGAGAGCAGCATGATGGAGAAGACCACGAGGGCCAGAAGGGGAATGGCTGCCGCGAACACCAGCGCGCAGCGAAGGTCGATGGCGAAGGCGCAGACCATCGCCCCAAACACGATGAAGGGGCTGCGCAAAAGCAGGCGCAGCGCCAGGTTGAGGCCGTTTTGCACCTGGTTGATGTCGCTGGTCATGCGGGTGATGAGGGTGTCGGTGCCCAGCGTGTCAAGCTCGCGGTATGAGAGGCGCTGGATGTGGTCGAAGAGGGCCTGGCGCAGGTCCGTCGCGAAGCCCACGCTTGCCTTGGCGGCCATCCACTGGGCGGCGAACGAGAAGGCCATGCCCAGCGCAGCGAGGCCTACCAGCAGTACGAACTGGCGCATGATGATGCCCGTGTCGCCCTTGGCGACACCCTCGTCGATGATGGCGGCAACCACGAGGGGCACGAAGAGGTCCATGAGGGACTCGGCAAGCTTGAGCAGCGGGGCCAGCACGCTCTCGCGTCGATACCGCTTCAAGTACATCAGGAGCTTACCCATGCAACGTTCCTCCAGCGCCGTTGGCCTTGTCACTCTACTGTAGCAGGAAACCGGTGGCAGTCGTCAGTGCCGACCGCGGGAAAGCCTACCCATACGAGGCGCCTGCGTCAGGCGGGGTTGGCGATGGGCACCATGGCGTCGAGAGAGAACGTCGTGGCAGCGGGTGTGTAGGTGAGGGTGCCGCCGTAGCGCTCGACGATGGAGCGCATCGAGCGGGTGCCGAAGCCGTGGTTTGCCGTGTCGGGCCTTCCGTCGCTCGCAAGTTTCGAGGTCTGTGGCAGGCCGTCCACAAGGGTGACGGGTGCGGCGCAGGTGTTCTCCAGGTGGATCTGCGCCATGCCGGCACGCTGCCTTACCAGCAGCGAGATGCTGCGCCGTTCGGGGTCGTCGATGCGGCTGGTGGCCTCGAGCGCATTGTCCAAGGCATTGCCAAAGAGGGCGTAGAGGTCAGCCGGCGCCATGAACGAGAGGGCCTCCCCGTCGGCCACGCAGGTCAGCGTCACCTGCGACTGCTCGGCCAGCAGGCGCTTCTCGGTGAGGATGGTGTCCAGCGCCTGGTTACCGGTGCGCACCACCGAGTCGTACACGCTCACCGCCCGCGCCGCGTCGGCAAGTACCGTCGCGTCCACCGTCGTCCCGCCATCGGCAAGGTGACGGATCTGGTGGCGCAGATCGTGGCACTTGAGGTTGATGGCGTCGATGGTGTCGACGGACAGCTGCAGCTGCCGCTCGTGCTCGGCCATGAGGCGCTGGGCCGCGGCAACCTCGATGCCCATCTGGCGAAGGACCACCATGTCAAGCACCATGAAGAGCGTGAAGAGGCAAAACACCTCGTAGAAGACGCGCATCATGATGGCGACGCTGGGTCGCACGGTGTCGAGGGAGTCGGTCTTGAGCACCACGTCAAACCCAATGACCACGAAGATGACGACGGCAAGCATGGGCAGGAGGGCGTGGTTGGCCACGGCGTCGAGGTCGGCATGGCTCACGTCCCGCACAAGTGGGCGGTAGGAGGCGACGAAGGTGAGCATGCAGCAGAGCAGGCCCACGATGCCGGCGCTGCCCGCCGGAAGGGGGCTGCCCATGACGCTGCACACCAGCGCGACCAGCTCGCCCATGCCGCTGCCGAAGTTCTGCAGGGCATAGCCTGCAATGGCGCAGAACAGCGCCGACCACCAGCCCATGTCGATGCAGAAGACCAACGCGGGCAGCATCGCCACGAGAAAGATCCCAAATCCCGCCGTCTGAGCGAGGATGGCGGCGGCGGAGGAGGCGGTAGGGGCGGAGCCGGGCAGCTCCTGTGGGTTGGTGGGCATGTCGAACCTCAGGGGGAGCCAGGCCACGCAGAGGGCGACGAGAGCGAAGATTGCCACCACCGCCGCGCAGCGCGCCGCGAAGCGGTCGCGATGGGGCTGGTGCCAGGCAAACAGGAGGCATGCGCCGAAGATCTCCACGAACGAGAGAAACGGGAACGAGGCCCATATCAGCAGGGAGAAGGCGGTGCTCATATGGTCCCGCCCAAGAACCGGTTGAGGGTGTCAAGACACGCGCGCTTGCGCGACCGGCTGAAGTAGACCTGCGTGCCGTCGTCAAGCTCGACGGAGTCAGTCCTTACCAGCGCGACGTGCCCCATGTTGACGAGGCAGCCCTGGCTCATGCGCAGGAAGGTGTCGGAAGGCAGCGACTCCTCGGCTGCTCGGATGCTTCCACGCTCGCGGATCGTGCTGCCGTCCGCGAGGTGGTAGTGCAGGTCATGGCGAACGAGCTCCAGATAGACGATGTCACGCAGGGCGACGACGCGGCTCCCGTCGGGGTCGGACACCAGCCTCGTCTGCACGAAGTTTCGCTCCATCGCGCGCATCGCCCGTGCCATGCGCATGCGGAAGTCCTCATAGCCCACGGGCTTCACCATGAAGTCGAGCGCGTCCACCTGATAGCCACGCACGGCATACTGCGCGAGGTTGGTCACGAAGACAAGGGGCACGTCGGGATCGTGGCGCCTCAGCTCGGCAGCCGCTTCCATGCCGTTCATGCCGGGAAGGTCGATGTCCATGAACACGAGGTCGGCGCCGGCGTGATCGCACTCGAGGTCCACGGCTGACGCGAGCCGCGTGACCGAGAAGCGCACGCCCTGCTCGTCGGCATAGCGGCGCAGATGGGACGCAAGCGTTGCCGCCTCCGCGTCGCTGTCCTCAACCATGACGATCCGATACGTACGCATGTCACCCGTCCCCTTGCCGGCTGCATAGCGGAAGCGTAGCACCGATTCTGTCATGCGAGGGACGGAATCTGCCCATATGCGGTCCCGTTTGCGTCGTGCGGTTATGGTAGGGTCATCGAGAAAGGCTGCCGCGTCGTCGGCATGCGAAGGAAAGGGGAGAGCATGGCAAAGAAGATCTCGACCGCACGAAAGGTTGGAAGGGTGGTGAAGACCATCCTCAAGGCCGTGCTGGCGCTCATCCTGGCGGCGGCGATGGTGGGCGTGAACGTGATTCTGCCCAGCATGGGCATGATCTCGCGCATGGCCAACGACATGCTGGGATACCAGCAGAGCTGGACCACGCCCGAAGGCGCCGAGGACGTGGACGCCGAGTACTACAAGAGCGACTTCACGGCAGACGAGCTGGAGGCCGCAGAGGACGCGCTTGACTACGCCATTGCCTCCGAGGGCTTCGTGCTCCTCAAGAACGATGACGCGACGATGCCGTTCGAGCAGGGCACCACGTTCAGCTTCTTCTCCGAGAACGTGAAGAACCTTACCGCCACCCAGTCCATCATGACGATGTTCACCGGCGCCTCGGGCGATCAGGACAAGCTCACGGCATCCTTCGAGGCCAAGGGCCTGCACGTCAACCCCACCCTCATGGAGTTCTACACCCAAGGTGCAGGTTCTGCCTACACCATGGGCTCAGGCTCCATCAACTTCGGCGAGGCTGAGGACTTCCGCATCAACGAGTGCCCGCTTTCCGAGCTGCAAGCCGCCGAGGGCGTGCTCGACAGCGCTCAGGGAACCGTGCCCGTGTTTGTGTGGCGCCGTGTGGCGGGCGAGGGCCGCGACATGCCCCGCTCCATGTACAACCACGCTGACAGCGCCGAGGACAAGGTGAAGAGCTATCTTGAGCCTGACACCACCGAGCTCGAGGTGCTGCAGTACCTCAACGACAACTACGACAACGTCGTGCTGCTTGTCAACACCGCAAGTGCCCTGCAGCTTGACTGGGTGGCGCAGTTCCCCAACATCAAGAGCATCCTGTTCGTGCCCTCCACCGGCACCTGCGGCACCGACGCCCTCGCCGACATCTTCGCCGGCAACGTGAGCCCTTCGGGCAAGACCGTCGACACCTTCGTGGCTGACGCGCTGGCCAGCCCCGCCGGCCACAACTACGGCGACTTCGAGTTCGTGGATGCCGACGGCAACCCCACCAGCTACAACTACGTGAGCTACCTCGAGGGCATCTACGTGGGCTATCGCTACTACGAGACCCGCTACGAGGACGCGGTGCTGGGCCAGGGCAACGCCGGCAGCTTCGACTACGACGCCGAGGTGGTCTATCCCTTCGGCCACGGCCTCTCCTACACCACCTTTGACTGGAGCGACCTTGAGGTCGAGTGGAACGGCCTTGACTCCATCACCGCCAAGGTGACCGTCACCAACACGGGCACCGTTGCCGGCAAGGACGTCGTCGAGATCTACGCCCAGGCGCCATACACCGACTACGACAAGGCCTATGGTGTGGAGAAGGCCTCCGTGGCACTTGTGGCCTACGGCAAGACCGACGTGCTCGAGCCCGGCGCCTCCGAGACGCTGACCATCGACGTTGACCCCGCCCTGCTCGCGAGCTTCGACGCCAAGGGCGCCGGTACCTACATCATCGAGAATGGCACCTACTACATCGTGGCTGGCCACGACTCGCACGACGCCGTGCAGAACGTGCTGGCCGCCAAGGGCCAGAACGTGGGCGGCAACGCCGCGCTGGCAGCTGCCCACGAGCTGACCGTCGACGCCCAGGTTGCCATGAAGGACCAGGCGACGGTTGACGCCACCACCTTCTCCACCGATGCCTACAGTGGCAACAAGATCCAGGCACTCCTTGGCTTTGCCGACGTCCAGGGCACGCAGCTGACCCGCGCCGACTGGGAGGGCACCTTCCCCGCAAGCGATGGCACGCCTATCGAGGGCGACATCTCCACCTGGGGCAACGCCATCAACGGCACCGACGACGAGGGCAACCCCGCCTCGCTCGTGTGGGGCAAGGAGGCCTCTGCCGAGCTGTTGGCCCAGCTTGAGAGCAAGGACTCCCTCAACCCCACCGACGACGCCACCATCACCGACGAGCCCGTCTATGGCGCTAACAACGGCAAGACCCTCATCGAGCTTCGCGGCCTTCCCTACGACGACCCGGCGTGGGACGAGCTGCTTGACCAGCTGACCGCCGAGGATTACCGCGAGACCGTGGGCCACTCCGGCTATGGCTCGGAGTACCTGGATAGCGTGGGCAAGCCCTTCGTCATCGACGCTGACACCGCTGCTGGCCTCATCTACGGCACCACGCACGGCATGGGCGGCCGCATGTTCCCGTCGTCCATCGTGATGGCCCAGACCTGGAACCAGGAGCTGGCCGAGAGCTATGGCCGCATGCTGGCCTCCGAGGCCAACCTTGCTGGCACGAGCGGCACGGCTGGCTGGTACGCCCCCTCGATGAACATCCACCGCACGCCCTTCACGGGTCGCGCCGCCGAGTACTACAGCGAGGACCCCATCATCAGCGGCACCGTCGCGGCTCACGAGATGCATGGAGCTGCCGAGCTGGGTATGTACTCCACCATCAAGCACTTCGCCTTCAACGACCAAGAGAACCACCGTGGTGACGGCGGCATCGACAAGAGCGTGAGCACCTGGATGGGCGAGCAGGCCGCGCGCGAGATCTACCTGCGTCCGTTCGAGCTGTGCATGCATGCGCCTGACGTCGAGCTGACCTACTACACGCTCTCCGAGGACGGCACCTACACGCTCAACACCACCACGCAGCGCGCCTGCCAGGGCATCATGACCGCCTTCAACCGCATCGGCGCAACGTGGACCGGTGGCTGCTATCCGCTGCTGCAGCAGCTGGTGCGCGAGGAGTGGGGCTTCGATGGCTTCATCATCACCGACTCGGCAAACGCGGGCAGCCCCGCCTTTGACCAGAGCCAGATGATCCGTGCCGGTGGCGACGCGTTCCTGCGCTCCAACGAGAACACCTACGTGTTCGACCCGACCAATGCGGCCGAGTACCACTACGCCCGCGAGGCAGCCCACCATCTGCTGTACACTACGGTCAACAGCCGTGCCATGAACGGTGCCGTTCCTGGGAGCACTTACAAGAACGGCATGCAGGCGGTTGACAAGCTGCGTCTGGCCGTGAACATCATCGGTGGCGGCGGCATCGGTGCCATCGCCATCACGGGTTGGCTCAACCACAAGAAGCGCAAGCTTGAGCGCATGGCTGACGACGTGACTGGCGTCGCCTAAGGCCGCGAGGCCTAACCGATAGGCAAGACACGGGCCGGGGCTGTCACCGATATGTGGCAGCCCCGGCGCTTGTGTGGGCTCTGGCGGCCGCGGTGGGTGGCGGCTCGCTGCGGTGGGCGTCGGCCCCGGCGTTCCAGCTGACACAGCCCCCGGGGCTCCCGCCCCCTTCTCTGCGTCTCCATGGGGCTCCGTCCGCCCACAGGCTCAACAAGTGCGTAACTCTGATTCTTCAGAAATTGATGCAATTTCAGAAAACCGCAGGTAGAAGGCTTGTCAGACTTTAGATGTGCCGAAAACTACTCACAATAGTTACGCACTTGTGGTGGGAAGGGTGGGGGCGGGGCCGCCGGATGGGGTGTGCGGAGGGGAATGGGGAGGCGCCGGAGGGGGTGTGCAGAGGGGACGTGCGGAGGAGGGGTGCGGGATATCGGCTAGAATCCTCTGCATACGTCTTGAGGTATCGGGGGAGAGGCCACATGCGCTTGAGGGCCATGAAGCTTGCATTTGCGAAGTCGCTGCCGGTCATGGCCGGCTATGTGGTGCTGGGGACTGGCTTCGGCATCCTGCTGCGCTCGGCTGGCTACGGCGTGTGGTGGGCGGCGGCGATGGGCGTCTTCGTGTACGCGGGATCGCTGCAGTACGTGGGTGTGGGACTGCTCGCGGGCGGCGCAGGCATCCTTACTACCGCCCTCACCACCCTCATGGTGAACGCCCGACATCTCTTCTACGGCATCTCGATGGTAGATCGCTACAAGGACGCCGGGCCCTATAAGCCCTACCTCATCTTCGCGCTCACCGACGAGACCTACTCGCTGCTGTGTGACGGGTTGGTCCCCGAGGGGGTGGACCCACACCTCTACCGGTTCCTCGTCTCGCTGTTCGACCAGTCCTACTGGGTGGCTGGCTGCGTGCTGGGAAGCCTGGCAGGTGCGGTGATCCCCTTCTCCACCGAGGGCATCGAGTTCTCGATGACGGCGCTCTTCGTGGCGTCATTCACCGAGCGCTGGCTTACAGAGCGCAACCACCTGCCCGCACTGGTGGGGCTTGGTTGCTCCGTGGCGTGCCTGGCGGCCTTTGGGCCCGAGTCCTTCCTCATTCCCACGATGGTGCTTATCACGGCCGTGCTTACGATCCTGCGCGGCAGGATGGGGGAGACGCCATGAGACCCTTCCTGCTCGTGGCCACCATGGTGGCCGGAACCGCCCTCACGCGCTTCCTGCCCTTCGTGGTGTTCAGGAGGTCGACGCCCGACTACGTCTCGTACCTGGGACGCGTGCTGCCGTCGGCCATCATCGCGATGCTGGTGGTGTACTGCCTGCGCGAGGTGGCCTGGGCGTCCGCCCCCTTTGGCCTGCCCGAGCTGCTTGCCACCGCATGCGTGGTGGCGCTGCAGGCATGGCGGCGCAACTCCCTGCTTAGCATCCTTGTGGGAACGTTGGCCTACATGCTGCTCATCCGGCTGTGAGGCAAACGGAGCCTGACAGTTACCACAAGGTGCGTACTTGTGTTCGAACGCGCGTTCCCTCAGAATGGCTCTGAGGAGGACCGCCCATGATCATCAACACCGGTGCCCGCACCGACACGGCGCAATGGTACGCGCCATGGTTGCAGCGACGCTTTCAGGAAGGGTTCGCGCTGGTGCGCAACCCGCTCTTTCCGCACAAGGTGACGCGCTACGAGCTTGATCCGGCCGTGGTGGACTGCGTGGTGTTCTGCAGCAAGAACTACGCGCCGCTGCTGCCGGCCCTGCCGGGCATCTGCGCACGCTTCCGCACCCACTTCCACTACACGATCACGGCCTACGGGCGCGACATCGAGCCGCTCGTGCCCAGCATCGACGACTCGGTGCAGACGCTGATGGACCTCGAGCGCTTGGTGGGGGCCCAGCGCATCTGCTGGCGCTACGACCCAGTGCTGCTTACGGAGCGCTACACGGTGGCGCGACACCTAGACACCTTCGACTACCTGTGCGGCAGGCTTGCGGGTCACGTGGACCGCTGCATCTTCTCGTTCGTGGAGATGTACCAAAAGCTGGAGCGCAACTTCCCCGAGCTGAGGCCCATCTCGCTGGAGGATAGGGACGCCTTGGCACGGGGGTTGGGGAGCATCGCCGCACAGCACGGCATCCCCATCCAGACCTGCGGCAACAATGGCGACTGGAGTCGCTACGGCATTGGGGCCAGTGCCTGCATGACGCTGCAGATGCTGGGCGACGCCAACGGCGTCACCTTCCGCAAGCTCAAGCATAAGGGGCAGCGCAAGGGATGCGGCTGCTTCCAGGCGCGTGACATCGGCGCCTATGACAGCTGCCCCAACGGGTGCCGCTACTGCTATGCCAACCGAGACCCCGAGCGGGCCCTTCAAAACTGGAGGGAGGCCCACGACCCCGAGAGCCCGCTTCTTCTGGGGCATCTGGAGCCGGAGGACGAGATAACCCAAGGCGACCAGCGCAGCCTGCTCGCGGCGCAGCAGGCTGCGCTCTTCTAGGGCCTATGCCCCAAGCAGCCCCAGGGCGTTTTCGCGCATGATGGCGTCGGCATGGGCGCCGAGCTGCGCGTCATTGGCAAGGAAGTCGCGCAGGCTTGCGATGCCCTTGCTGGCGATGACGGCATTGGTAAAGGGGAAGTCGCTGCCGTAGAGGATGTGGCTGGGGTCGGCGACGCTTGCCAGCAGGGGCAGGAGCGTGGGCACGGGGTTGCCGGCGAGGTCGAAGTACAGGCGTGCCAGGTTGCCTGCGAAGTCGATGGAATCCATGGCGCCCATGGCTACCAGCAGCGGCTGCACCGTCTGGATGCGCGCCGCGACGTTGGGGAGGAACGAGCCGCAGTGCGGCACCACGATGTGGGCGTTGGGGTAGCGCACGGGCACCTCGTGGGCAATCATGTTGAGCACGGCGCGCGTGGTGTCGGCCAAAAACTCGTACAGCGGCACCGGGCCCGAGGTGAAGAGGCCCTCCCGCAGCGGCTCGGGGCGATGCGGGTGCAAGATCACCAGCTTGCCGCGGCGGTCGACCTCGGCGAACAGCGGGTCGAGCGCGGGGTCGCCCAAGTACAGGCCACGGGAGTTGCTGGCCAGCTTGATGCCGGCGGCACCCAGCTCGTCCATGGCCCGCACGGCCTCGGCCACGGCGGCGTCCACGTCGGGAAGGGGCAGCACCGCGCAGAAGGCAAGGCGGCCCGGATGGCGAGCCACGACCTCGGCCGTCCAGTCGTTGAAGCGGCGGCAGAAGGCTGCGGACTCCTCGACGTCGCCAAAGAACGGCTGGGGCGAGGACAGCGACAGCAGCTGCAGCTGGATGTCGTTGGCGTCCATGAAGGCGATGGTGGCCTCCTCGTCGAAGGCAGGCAGCGGGAAGCCGTCCTCCTGAAGTGCACCGTGGCTTTCCAGCAGGTCGAGGTAGTCCTGGTTAAGCAGGTGTCCATGCATGTCGATGGCGCGCGTCATGGTGTCCCCCTTGGTAATGGTTGCGTCCTGGTATCAGATGATGACACAGTCCAGGCGTCCCGTGGGCCACGCGCGGTAGACGATTCGCCTGCCGTGTCAAGGGCGTGAGGTGGGGTTGGCGCACGGCCGTCGTCAGTCAGCCGTGTCGATGTCCAGCACGATGCGGAACTCGTAGTCGGGGAAGCGCTCCTCGCACTCGCGGCGGATCGCCTGGAAGGTGCCCATGCGGTCGGGGTCGTCGAAGGAGATGACGATGTCGAAGCGTGTGGTGTGCGTGACCTCGTCGGCATAGAAGCCGTGCATCTGCATCACATGCTCGTGGGCAAAGACCAGCTCCTCAACCTGCTTCCTCAGCGAGGAGACGTCGGAGGCGGTGTTGGTGGCGTAGATGCCCACCGAGATGATCATGACGCCGGTGCGCTCGAAGACCACCTCCTGGACGCGGTGCTCGATGATATCCACCTCGCGGGCGCTGAGGCGCTCGTCCACCTCCACGTGGAGCGTGCCGCGCAGGCGGTCGGGGCCATAGTCGTCAAGCGAGAGGTCGTAGACCCCCAGCACGCCGTCAACGGAGAGCGCGGCCTGCTTCACCGCGAGGGACACCTCGGTGTCCACACGCTCACCCAGCACCTTGGAGAGCGTCTCGGAGAGCATCTCGATTCCGGCCTTCACGATGATGGCCGAGATGAGCGTGCCGAGCAGCCCCTCGAGCGAGATGCCCGTGACCAGGAAGATGCCAGCGCCCACCAGCGTGGTGGCCGAGATCATCGCGTCGTTCATGGCGTCGGCGCCCGAGGCGACAAGCGAGCCGGAGTCGACCTTCTGGCCCACGCCCTTCACGTAGCGGCCGAGCACGGCCTTCACCACGACCGCTGCCGCCACGATGAGCAGGCCGACCGGCGTGTATGAGGGCGTCGTGGGGTGGATGAGCGCCTCCAGCGACTCCTTGAGCGACGACGCGCCCGCTGCAAGCACGATGGCGGCGATGACGATGGCCGAGAGGTACTCGGCGCGGCCGTGGCCGAAGGGATGCTTGCGGTCGGGCGGACGGCGGCTGAGCTTGGTGCCGATGATGGTGATGAGCGACGAGAGCGCGTCGGAAAGGTTGTTGACGGCGTCGAGCACGATGGCGATGGAGTTGGAGAGTGTGCCCACGACCACCTTGAAGGCGGCCAATATGACGTTGCCCACGATGCCGATGATGCTCGTGCGCATGATGGTGCGCTCACGGTCCGTGACGCTGATGCCGGGCATGGCCTCTCCTTTCGTTGGGTGCCTGCCCAGTATACGGCTTCCGAGGCGTGGGGCCCTAGACGCCGCGCATGAAGGGGATGGTCGCGCCTCCCGTCTGTGTGTAGCCGATGGTTGGACTGGGATAACTGTTAGGTACCTAACAAATGGGGTAGTCTAGGGATGTGGTATCCGGACGTCACGTTCCCCGAAAAGAAGGTTTGCCATGCTGGAGCTCAAGCACATTCGCAAGGCATATGTCACCGCTGGCTTCACCCAGGTGGCGCTTGACGACGTGAGCGTGTCCTTCCGCGACAACGAGTTCGTGGCGGTGCTGGGGGCGTCCGGCTCGGGCAAGACCACCATGCTCAACATCCTGGGTGGCCTCGACCACGCCGACTCGGGCGACATCGTGGTGAGCGGCATCTCTACGAAGGACTATTCCGACAAGGATTGGGACACCTACCGCAACCACCGCATCGGCTTCATCTTCCAGAGCTACAACCTGATTCCTCATCAGAGCGTGCTGTCCAACGTGGAACTGGCGCTTACGTTGGCAGGCGTGAGCAAGTCCGAGCGCACGCAGCGCGCGCGGGCGGCACTTGAGCGCGTGGGTCTGGGCGAGCACGTGTCCAAGCGCCCGAGCCAGCTCTCGGGAGGCCAGATGCAGCGCGTGGCCATCGCCCGCGCCCTCGTGAACGACCCCGAGATCGTGCTGGCCGACGAGCCTACCGGTGCCCTGGACACCGAGACCGGCCTTCAGGTGATGGACCTGCTGAAGGAGATTGCCGAGGAGCGCCTGGTGATCATGGTCACGCACAACCCCGACCTTGCCGAGCAGTACGCGACGAGGATCGTGCGCCTCAAGGACGGCAGGATCATCGACGACACCGACCCCATCATGTTAGTGCCTGCCGGGACCCCAGAGCCCCCCACGGCCGACCCCCACGCCCAATTGAGCGATTCCGTGTCCTTCCGCGAGGAAGGACACGGAGAGCCTGCGCCAGCCAGCGAAGCTGGCGAGGCGCCGCGTGCCCCCGCCGCATCCGTAGGCGACATCCCGAAGGCTGAGCCGAAGGATGCAGCGGGGGCACGTGGCGCGCGGGCGACGACGCCCAAGCGCCACGCCTCCATGTCCTTCCTCACGGCGCTCAACCTTTCGTTCAACAACCTCATGACCAAGAAGGGCCGCACCTTCATGACGGCCTTCGCGGGCTCCATCGGCATCATCGGCATCGCGGCCATCCTGGCCCTGTCCAACGGCGTGAACGACTACATTGCCCGCACCGAGGAGCAGGCACTGTCGTCCTACCCGCTTACCATCACCAAGAGCAGCTTCGACCTGGCCAGCCTCATGATGGCGGGCACGGGCGACGAGCCCGAGGAGGCTGAGCTGGAGGCCGAGGGGGCTGACGCCCAGGCCGAGGCCGAGGACGCCAACGAAGGCGCCGGGCAGGAGGTCGAGGGCGAGCAGGAGCTTGACACGGCCGCGCCCATCCCCGAGTACATGATCATGTCCGACCTGTTCGCACAGGTGAAAAGCAATGACTTGGGCAAGTTCAAGGCGTTTCTGGAGAGCGGCGACTCGGGCATCGAGCCCTACGTGAGCACCATCCAGTACTCCTACGGGCTGACGCCGCTCATCTATCGCTCCGACACCACCGACGGCGTGGTGCAGCTGAACCCCTCAAAGATGGGGCAGACCATGACCAATGGCGTGGCCGGCTCGGCCCTGCTGGGTGGCCAGACCGCCACGGTGTTTCAGGAGCTTCCCGACGACCAGCGCCTCCTGGACAAGCAGATGGAGGTGGCGGTGGGCCGCTGGCCCGAGGCCTATGACGAGTGCGTGCTGGTAACCACCCGGGGCGGCTGGCTGTCCGACTTCACCCTGTACAGCCTGGGCATCCACGACCCCAAGGCCATGGAGAAGATGACCAACCAGGCGCTTTCCGGCGAGGAGGTGGAGGTGCCCGAGGTGGAGAGCACCTTTAGCATCGACGACGCGATGGGCCTCACCTTCAAGGTGGTGCCTGCCACCGACCTGTACCGCAAGAACGAGGAGCAGGGCACCTGGACCGACATGTCCACCGACAAGGACTTCCTGAAGGACCTTGTGGACGGAGCGCTCGAGATCAAGGTGGTGGGCGTGGTGCACCGTGCGGAGGACGCCAACTCCAGCATGCTGTCGGAGGGCATTGCCTACTCGCCGCTGCTTACCGCCTACCTTATGGACGCCGCGCAGGACGCGCAGATCGTGCGCGAGCAGAAGGCAAGCCCCGAAACCGACGTGTTCACCGGCAGGACCTTCGAGGAGCTGCAGAACGACGAGAAGAACGAGTTTGACTTCGAGTCGATGTTCAGCGTCGACGAGGAGGCGCTCGAGGCGGCCTTCTCGTTTGACACGAGCGCGCTCTCGGGCTTTGGCCAGGGCATCGACCTGTCGGGCGTGGACCTTGGATCGGCCATGGAGGGCCTCGACGCCTCGCAGCTGTCCATCGACCCAAGTGCGTTCTCGGGCATGCTGAGCGAGGAGACGCTGGCCCAGGTGATGGCCGGCGCGCCGCAGTTCACCCTTGACGGGACGGCCCTGTCGGTGGAGCAGCCCGAGCTGACCGATGAGCAGCAGAAGCTGCTTGACGACGCCAGCGAGGAGCTGTCCAGCGGCTTCATGGCGTGGTTCCTGCTGCCCAAGGAGGCGGGTGGCTACGGTGGCAGCCTGGCCGACCTTGCCGGTGGCAGCCTGGTCGAGCCCTTTGCCGCCTACCTGGCCACGCCGCCCGTGCAGGAGCTGCTTACCAAGCTGGGCACCGAGTTTGGCGGCGAGGTGGAGAAGGTGGTCAACGACGTGGTGCAGGGCTACCTCACCCAGCAGCTGGCACCCTACCTCAGCCAGGCGATGACCACCCTCATGACCAACGCCGCGCAGGTCATGGCCCAGCAGATGGCTACGCAGCTGCAGACGCAGATGGCGCAGGTTACCGGCCAGATTGGCACGCAGCTTTCCAACGCCATCGCCAGCCAGATGGCAGGCCAGATGTACGAGCTGGAGTACGCGCTGCAGAATGCCTTCTCGGTGGATGCGGACGCCTTCGCCAACGCCATCCAGTTCAACATGACGCAGGAGGACCTCACGTCGCTGCTCAGCAACTACATGAACGCCGACGAGCTCACCTACTCGGCCAACCTCAAGAAGCTGGGGTACGCCTCGCAGGCTGAGCCCGAGTCCATCAGCATCTATCCCAAGGACTTCCCGTCAAAGGAGGCCGTGCTGGGCATCATCGACTCGTACAACGACCGCATGGAGGCCGCTGGCGACGAGGACTCCGCCATCCAGTACTCCGACTTCGCGGGCGTGCTGATGGGGTCGGTGACCGACATCGTGAACACCATCTCGCTCGTGCTGATTGCGTTCGTGTCCATCTCGCTGGTAGTGAGCTCCATCATGATCAGCATCATCACCTACATCTCGGTGCTGGAGCGCAAGAAGGAGATCGGCATCCTGCGTGCCATGGGCGCGTCGAAGCTGAACGTGGCCAACATCTTCAACGCCGAGACGGTCATAGAGGGGTTCTTTGCGGGCGTGCTGGCCATCGCGGTGGTGTACGCCGCCTCGGTGCCCGTGAACGCCTACATTCTGGAGACGCGCAACGTGGCCAACATCATGCAGCTGCCGTGGGACAACGCGCTGACGCTCATCGCGGTGTCGGTGGTGCTTACGCTGGTGGCAGGCCTGATTCCGTCGTCGGCTGCGGCGCGGCGCGACCCGGTGGAGGCGCTGCGCAGCGAGTAGCGCGCAACCCGGGGGCCAAAGGGGATGCCAAGGGGGGCGGCTCCCTTTCGACATCCCTCGCGTGACGCTAGTGGTCGTGGCGTGCCAGCGCCTTGCGCTCCTCCTCGGCCAGCGCCTCGCGGAAGCCTTTCAGGGGGTCGAAGGGGATGAAGATCTTCGCACGGTCGGAGAGGGCCATGCGCGGGTGCCCATAGTGAAGGTCGAGCGGCTTGGGGCCAAGCTCCTCGAGCGGCTGTTGGTCAGTTGCCACTGCGATGGCCCCCAATCTGTGCGTTGCGCTCGCGCGCCGTTGCCTCGGGCATGAGGTCCATGGCCCTCAGCAGCGAGTTCTTGCCAAACTTTGCGCGTACCGCATTCACGGCCTCCTGCCGCCTGCGCTCGCGTTCCTCGGCCTCGGGGTTGGAGAAGAGGCTTTGCTGCAGGCCCTGGGCGTCCTCGTCCGTCACGTCGCCAAGCGAGACCATCAGGCGGTGGATGGGCTGGTGGCGCACCTCCACGCGGTCGAACAGCCTTACGAGCTCGTCGATGATGGTGGCACGCGACGAGGTGGGCACCACGAAGGTGACGCCGCCGTGCTCGAACGTCTCGCCGAAGCGCCAGTAGTAGCCATGCTGTCCCGCTGGGGCCGACTGCATCTCCGCGCGCACGGCGGCGCGCAGCTCGGGCGAAGCCGAGTAGCCCAGGGCGAGGGAGAGCGACTTTGCCACGAGGCGTTGGGACACCAGCTCGAGCACGAGCGCATCGACCATCTCCTTGGCGATGAGCAGCGCGTCGTTGTGGTCCACGTCGTGGCCGAGCACCTGCGCGGTCGAAAGGGAGTGGGCGCGCGAACGGTAGGCCTTGATGTCGGAGATGCGCACGGGCTCGATGCCCCAGGCGTGGTCGATGAGGATCTCGGCGTCGATGCCAAAGGCCTTGAAGAGCGGCTCGGTGGGGGAGAGGGCCACCTGGCCCATGGTATGCAGGCCCATCTCGGCAAGGCGCCGGGCGGTGCCCGGCCCCACGTGCCAGAAGTCGGTGATGGGCTGGTGCGCCCAGAGCGTGGCGCGGTAGGACTGCTCGTCAAGCTGGCCAAAGAAGTCGGCCGCATGCTTGGCCGTGATGTCCAGCGCCACTTTGGCAAGGAAGAGGTTAGTGCCCAGGCCGCAGGTGGCGGGGATGCCCGTGGTGGCCGTCACGTCCGCCCGGATGCGCTCGCCCAGCTCGCGAGCCGAGCAGCCGTACAGGTCGAGGTAGGGCGTCACGCCCATGAAGGCCTCGTCGATGGAGTACACGTGGATGTCGTCGGGTGAGAGCCACCGCAGGTACACGCCATAGATCTCGGCCGACTTCTCGATGTAGCGGGCCATGCGCGGCGGAGCCACCACGGTCTGCGCGCGCAGGCTTTGGGGCACTTCGAAGAGGCGGCAGCGGTTGCGCACGCCCTGGGCCTTGAGCGCAGGCGACACGGCAAGGCAGATGGTCTTGTCGGTGCGCGACTCGTCGGCCACCACGAGGTTGGTGGTCAGCGGGTCAAGATGGCGGTCTACGCACTCGACCGAGGCGTAGAAGCTCTTGAGGTCGATGCAGAGGTAGCTGCGTTGGATGTCGTCATGGGTTTCCATGCGAACAATTGTACCATACTGGGACGTCGCGCAGCCGCGAGGCGTCTGCGTACCTATGCTGCCCGTACTTTGCAGACTATATCAAGAAATAAACTAAGCCACTAGAGGCCGAATAACGCCCGATGTGAGGTACCTAGGGCATATAAGACCTCATGTCCCCCACGTTGCCTTGCGTGTAAGGCGGTCGGGGGGAGAAAGCGGTCGTACATCCGTGACGTTTCCCGTACAAAACCGCAGGATTCAAAACACGAAACGTCACGGATGTACGACCGAAAACGACAGATGTGCCGTCACTGGGCGGGCATGTGCCGTTCGGGCCCTGCTAACGGGGCGTGAGCCTCAAAGAAGCGGCCCATCAGGGGCTCCGCAACCACCTTTTAGGCGTGGTACACGATGGCTTGGGCAATGCGGTCGGCTTCCGCGCGGCCGCGTATCTGGGCCACCAGCTCGAGGCCGAAGTCGATGGCGGTGCCCATGCCGCGACTCGTGGTAATGCAGCCGTCCACCACCACGGGGCCCTCGGTGAGCACGGCGCCGTGCTCCTCCAGCACCGGCGTCTGCCCGGGGTAGCAGGTGGCCTTGCGTCCCGCAAGCAGCCCAAGGCGCGCAAGCACGGTCGGCGCCGCGCAGATGGCTGCCACGGGCAGGCAACCCCTCACGCGCCGGACAAGCTCGTCTTCCAGCGGCTTGCAGGCGCCCAGGTTGGTGGTGCCGGGCATGCCTCCGGGCAGCACCACCAGCGTGTAGTCGTCAAAACTGAAGCCCTCGTCAAAGATGGTGCGGTCGCACACGATGGTTACGCCGTGGGATGAGGTGACCGTGCGCTCGGGGGCTATCGACACCGTGTCGCAGGCGATGCCAGCACGAAACAGCAGGTCTACGACGGTGAGTCCCTCGATCTCCTCGAGTCCCTCGGCAATCATGACGGCAACGCGGGCCTGGTTGGTGTCGGTGTGCATGGATGCGCTCCTTTCGCAATACCTGCTGCTACAAAACGCCTTGGATGTGCACGGCCCTGTGATTCTTCGGTTAGCCGCACATCGATAATGGATAGAGATTTGATACAGTACTGTGCTAATGAAGTATTGGGATATGCCGATGCCTACACTAATTAAAGCACTCGAGCGTGCGGGGTGCTTGGAGGATTCGCTAAGGGGGTTTGCCTGATGAGGCTTGCGGAGGATTCGCTCATCCCGCTGTATGAGCAGGTGATGGCCGACATACGTCAGGGCATCGAGGGCGGACACTACCATGCAGGGGAGAAGATCCCGTCCGAGTCAGAGCTCTCGGAGATGTATCAGGTAAGCCGCATCACGATCAGGCGCGCCATCGAGGAGCTTGCGTCGGAGGGCTTCCTTACCAAGCGTCAGGGCAAGGGCACCTACGTCAACCCCCCGAAGCTCAAGAAGAAGATCATGCAGCGCGGCCCGCTCCAGAGCCTCACCGAGCTCTGTGCCGAGTACGGGCGCGTGGCCGGTGCGCGAACGCTGGGGGTCTCCCGCATCAAGGCATGCGGCGAGCTGGCCAATAAGCTTGCACTCGAGGAGGGGGCCGAGGTCATCAGCGTGCGTCGCATCCGTACGGTTGACGGCAACCCCATGATCGAGGAGACCACGTTCTTTCCTGCCGACGAATACGCGTTCATCGAGAACGAGGGCCTGGATGACGCTTCCATCTTCAGCACGTTTGCCCTTCACGACTGCCGCATGCCCGCACGCATGGTAAACGTCGAGGTTGAGATGGTCCGCGCCAACGCGAAGCTCTCTGAGGAGCTGCACGTAAGCCTGGGCGAGCCGATGTTCAGCGAGGTGGGCACCGTCGTCGACGAGCAGGGCGTTCCCGTGTTCGTGGGCAAGCTGCTGGTCTTGGCAAGCCAGTTTGGGTTCCGCATCCTCTAGCCAACCAATTGCCTGCCAAGCAAGGCTTCGTGGCCGCCCGAGCTGCACCCGACAGCTCGGGCGGCCCTTTTGTGGCGGACATGCTCGGGGCAGAGCCGCCATCCTGCGGTCTGGGTTGGCCTAGCATTTCTGACGCCACATCCCCGCAGCTTCCCAATGCTTCCCTTTGGTTACAATAGGATGATGGCCGAGAGGGGGCGCGGGTGGCGTTTGTCGAGTTCAGGGACGTGTGCAAGACCTACCATATGGGTGCGGTCGAGGTGCATGCCGTGGACGGCATGAGCTTCGAGGTGGAACGCGGCGAGCTGGTCATCATCGTGGGTCCCTCTGGTGCCGGCAAGACCACGGTGCTCAACATGCTGGGCGGCATGGACAGCGCCACGTCGGGAACCATCACCCTTGACGGACGCGAGGTGTCGGGCCTGAGCGAGCGCGAGCTTACCCTGTACCGCCGCCATGACATCGGCTTCGTGTTCCAGTTCTACAACCTGGTGCAAAACCTGACCGCCCTTGAGAACGTGGAGCTGGCAAGCCAGATCTGCCGCGACCCGCTGCCAGCCGACCAAGTGCTGGCCCAGGTGGGTCTTGCGGATCGCATGGACAACTTTCCTGCGCAGCTCTCGGGTGGTGAGCAGCAGCGCGTCGCCATCGCCCGCGCGCTTGCCAAGAACCCCAAGCTGCTGCTGTGCGACGAGCCCACCGGCGCGCTTGACTACCGCACGGGCAAGCAGGTGCTGAAGCTGCTGCAGGACACCTGCCGCGACACGGGCCGCACCGTGGCCATCGTTACCCACAACATGGCCTTCACCCAGATCGCCAACCGCGTGATCGAGGTGCGCGAGGGCCGTGCCGAGCGAATCACGCTCAACGAGCATCCCTCGGACGCGCTCAGCGTGGAGTGGTAGCCCATGGGCGAGAGGCGCGACACCAACGCCGCCAAGCCCGCGAACGTCCGCCGCGGCAGGCTCTTCCGGAGCGCCTTCGCCACCGAGGTGCTGCGCTCCATAAAGGGGTCGATGGGGCGGTTCCTGGCCATCACCGGCATCGTGGCCCTGGGCTGCGGGTTCTACGCCGGCCTGCAGATGTGCGGGCCCGACATGCGCGCCGCCGCCGACGCGCTCTACGACGGCACCAACCTGTATGACGTGCGGCTCATCTCCACGCTGGGCTTCACGCGTGCGGACGCCGAGCGCGTGCGAAGCATCATGGGGGTGCGGGCCACCATGCCCGCCGTGTCGGTTGACGCCATGGCGCGCCTCGCCGACGAACAGATGGCGGTGCGCATCAGCTCGCTGGACGTGGATGCGGCAAGCGAGAGCGACGAGCAGGGTGCCAGCGCCATCCTCTCGGACGACGGAAGCTACCTCAATCGTGTGTTTCTGCGCGAGGGGAATTGGCCCCAGGAGGCTGGCGAGTGCGTGATCACGGCGGACAAGGCCGTGGCTGGCCTGGGCATCGGCGATGTCATCGAGGTGAGCTACGGCACGACGAGGCTCGACGACGTGCTGTCCACCCGCAGCTTCAAGGTGGTGGGCACGGTCAGCTCGTCAAGCTATCCCTACACGGGCAGCTTTGGGTCCACCACGCTGGGCACGGGCATGATCGGCGAGTACCTGTACGTGGCGCCGTCGTCGTTTGTGGAGGACGTCCCGTACACCGAGATGTACCTCACCGTGGAGGGGGCGCAGCAGCTGGAGAGCGGCTCGGACGCCTACCAGGAGCTGGTGGATGCGGTTGTGCGGCGCATCGAGGACCATGCGGACGAGCTTGCCGAGGCGCGTCGCGATGACATCGTGAGCGTGGCGCAGGCCGAGCTTGACCAGGCGCGCGCAGACTACGAGGCGCAGCGCAAGGAGGCCGAGGCCCAGCTGGATGCCGCGAAGGAGAAGCTGGACGCCGCCGCCGAGGAGCTTGCGTCGGGCGAGGACGAGTATGCGGCCGGCGTTGCCCAGCTGGAGGAGTCGCGCGCCCAGCTGGCGTCGGGGCAGGCGGAGCTTGACGCGGCCAAGGCGCAGGCCGACGCTGGCACGGCCGAGCTGCTGTCCGAGCTTGCCGCCCAGGGGATCCAGGCGTCAAGCCTCTCGGAGGCCCGCACCAAGCTGGAGGAGAGCCGCGACCAGGTAAGCGAGGGCATCGGCACCCTGGCGCTTGCCGAGGCGGCGCAGAGCTACGTTGACCAGCTGAAGGACGCGGTGGGGCGCTACGAGGGCATCGTGGAGAACCTGCCCGGCGTGCCTGACGGCTCGACGCTTCCCGAGGCCAGGGCAGAGGTCGAGCGGGCGCTGGACGAGGCAAGGGCGCGCGTGCAGCGGATAGAGGAGCTCATGGCTGCACTCGAGGCTCCCGAGGAGTGGGCAGACGCTGCCGAGGCGGCGGCGCAGGCGGCCGAGGTGGCCCGCGAGGCCGCTGACGAGGCAGCCGAGGCCGCCCGGAAGCTTGCCGAGGCTGCCGAGGCGGCTGATGCCAACGAGGCGCTTGCCGAGGCGGCCAAGCAGGCGCAGGCCGCGGCCGAGCAGGCGCAGGCGCAGGCCAAGGCAGCCGCCGAGCAGGCGCGCGCCGCCGTGGATGCGGCCACCAAGGCGGCCGAGTCCTCGAAGGAGCTGGCTCCGTTGCTTGCGTGGGCCCAGGAGCAGGTGGCCTCGCTCGAGGAGACGCTCGAGCTTCTGCAGACCTACGAGGGCTTGCTGGACCAAGCCATGGCCGATCTTGCCTCGGCGCAGGCCGAGGCCGAGCGCCTTGAGGGGGTGCTGGCGTCGATGCCCTCGCGTGCGGAGCTCGAGGCGTCGCGCAGCCAGATCTCGGAGGGCCTCGACGCGGTGTCCAGACTTGAGCAGGCATACCTGCAGATAGAGGCCAACCAGACGGTGATCACGAGCGGCTGGCAGCAGCTTGCCTCCGGAAGCGACGAGCTTGCCTCCGCCCGCGCGCAGCTTGACGAGGGCCACGCCCAGTACGAGGAGGGCCTCGCCGCCTATGAGGCCTCGCGTGAGGAGGCCCTCGAGGGGTTCGCCGACGCCGAGCGCCAGCTAGACGAGGCCCAGGAGCGCATCAACCAGATAGAGCTGCCCGAGATATACGTGCTGGACCGCACCAAGAGCGAGGGCGCGGCAACCTACCACGCCGACTCCCTGCGCATCGACTCGATTGCCTCGGTGTTCCCGCTCATCTTCTTCCTGGTGGCGGCCCTGGTGGCGCTTACCACCATGACGCGCATGGTGGACGACGAGCGCATCCAGATAGGCACGCACAAGGCCCTAGGCTACAGCACCGCACGCATCGCCTCCAAGTACCTGGCCTATGCAGGCGCTGCCGCCGGGCTGGGGGCCGTCCTGGGCATCGCGGTGCTCTCGCAGGTGCTGCCCTTCATCGTGCAGTCGGCCTACTCCATCATCTACGCGGTGCCCCTGCACGCCTTCCCGCTGCCCATCAGCGTCCCCATCGCGCTGTCGTCGGGGCTGCTGGGGGTGGCCATCACGCTTGGCGCCACCTGGGGAGCCGTGGTCTCCAGCCTGCGGGAGGTGCCGGCCACGCTCATGCTGCCGCGCGTGCCGGCCGCAGGCAAGCGCATCCTGCTGGAGCGTGTCGGCTTCGTGTGGCGCCACCTGTCCTTCTCGTGGAAGGTCACCTGCCGCAACCTCTTCCGCTACAAGCGGCGCCTGTTCATGACGGTGGTGGGCATCGCGGGCTGCACGGCGCTGCTGCTGGTGGGGTTTGGCCTGCACGACTCCATCTGGGACATCATCGACTGCCAGTACGGCCCCGTCATCCACTACGACACCACGGTGGCCCTCGACGATGACGCCACCGAGATGGACGTGCGCGACCTGGTGTCGTACCTGGAGGGCACCGGCAGCGTGTCGGGCATCGTACGCATCCAGCAGGAGAACATGCAGGCGGGCATCGACGGCGAGGGCGAGACCATCCGCGTGGCGGTGGTGATTCCCCAGGACCAGCAGGCCATCTCGGAGGTGGTCACCTTCCGCGACCGCCGGACGCACGAGGAGTACGCCTTCTCGGGTAACTCGGTGATGATCACCGAGAAGCTGGCGCTTAAGTACGGCCTTGGCGTGGGCGACACCATCCTGCTCTTTGACCAAGACGAGATCGGCAACGTGCGTGGGGCGGGCCATCCGCTTGCCGTGACGGCCGTGGTCGAGAACTACGTGGGCAACCTCGTGTACGTGGGCAACGATGCATGGGCCTCGGTAAGTGACGAGAAGCCCGTCTACTCCACGGTGTATGCCTCAACCGTGCCCGACGAGGACGTGCGCTCGGCCCTCTCCGAGAGCCTGCACGAGCGCGAGGGCATCTCCACCATGGTGTACTCCGACGTCACCATCAACCTGTACCGCAACATGCTCTCGGTGGTGGACATGATCGTGGTGGTGCTCATCGTGAGCGCGGGCGCCCTGGCCTTCATCGTGCTGTACAACCTCACCAACATCAACGTAGGAGAGCGCGTGCGCGAGATTGCCAGCCTCAAGGTGCTGGGGTTCACGCGTGGCGAGGTGTACGCCTACATCTACCGCGAGATCGCCATCCTCGTGGTGATAGGCGACGCCGTGGGCATGGTGCTGGGCACCTTCCTGGAGCGGTTCGTGGCCACCACCGCCGAGGTGGACTACGTGATGTTCGGCCGTACCATACACCCCGCCAGCTATGGCTATGCGTTCGCGCTCACGTTGGTCTTCGCGGCGCTGGTGATGCTGCTGATGCGCCATAAGCTTGACCAGGTTGACATGGTGGAGTCGCTCAAGTCGGTGGACTAGCCCACGAGCCACCCACGCTTACCGAACGCGGTGGTGCTCTGGAGTGCCGAGGACATAAAATGTAACAGTTATCGGTACGACAGGGGAGGCGTTGAAGATGGCCCGTTCCAAACTGACCAAGGCAGAGATGAGCTGGATTTTGTATGACGTGGGCAACTCCGCGTTCACCATGCTGGCATGCTCGCTCATCCCCATCTGGTTCAAGGACCTTGCCATCGGCACGGCACCCGGGCAGATCACGGGCGACCAGGCAACGGCGTACTACTCCATCGCAATCTCGCTCGTCACGGTCATCGTGGCCATCCTTGGCCCCATCATCGGCGTGCTGGCCGACCACAAGGGCAGGAAGAAGATCTTCTTCACCACTGCCGTTGCCCTCGGCGTCATCGGCTGCATCCTCAACGGATTTGCCACCAGCTGGGTTGCCTTCATCGTGATCTACGTGCTGGCCAGGATCTTCTACCAGATGTCGCTCGTCATCTACGACTCGATGCTCAATGACGTCACTACCGAGGAGCGCATGGACGAGGTGTCCTCCTACGGCTATGCCTGGGGCTACATCGGCAGCTGCATCCCCTTCATCGTGGCGATGGTGGCCTACATCCTGTCGGGCGGCCTTTCCGAGGACCTCATGTGGTTCTCTCCTGCGGTTGGCCGCATCATCGGCTATGCCGTGACGGGCCTGTGGTGGTTCGCCGTCACCGTGCCGCTGCTCAAGAACTACGAGCAGATCAACTACACCGACACCAAGCATGCCGTCGCGCAGGTGTTCTCCAAGCTGGGCGGCACCTTCAAGAAGATCGCCACGCAGGACAAGAAGGTCCTCTTCTTCCTGATTGCCTTCTTCCTGTACATCGACGGCGTGGGCACCATCATCGACAACTGCATCAACATCGGCACCGACCTTGGCCTGCCCACCGTGGGCCAGGTGGTGTTCCTGCTGGCCACGCAGGTGGTGGCCTTTGGCGGCTCGCTCGTGTTCGCGCGCCTCTCCAAGAAGTTCGACACGGTCACGCTCATCCTGATCTGCATCGTTGGCTACTTCTGCGTGTGCCTCTACGCCCTCACGCTGCACACGCTCCTTGACTTTGGCATCCTGGCCTTTGGCGTGGGCTGCTTCCAGGGCTCCATCCAGTCTCTCTCGCGCAGCTACTTCTCGAAGATCATCCCCGCCGAGAACTCGGGCGAGTACTTTGGCATCTACGACATCTTCTCCAAGGGCGCCTCGTTCCTGGGCTCTGCCGTCATCGCCTGGGTCAAGCTGGCGGGCGGCACCATCAACATTGCCGTGGCGTCGCTGGCCGTGTTCTTCGCGCTGGGCTTTGTGTTCCTGCGCATGGCCGACAAGCAGCCCCTGGCCCGAAGCTAGCTTTGGGCCCTGCTCGCAGCTTCGCTCGGGTGGGGCTCGTCCTTGGCAACCCAGCACGTGGTGACGACGAGAGGAGCACCCCATGCCCGCGGTACTGACGCACGACTTCTTTGGACGCGACGCCTACCAGCTGGTGGCCGAGGCGCATGGCTTTGCCAGCGCCGACCAGCGCGATGCGTTCCTGCTGGGCAACCAGGGGCCCGACCCCCTGTTCTACCTGCGTGTCGAGCCGTGGGTAGACAAGCGCGACAGCGTGGGCGACCTCATGCACGACGCGCGTCCGGCCCACCTGCTGCTGGCCTTCCATGACGCCCTTGACATGCTGGCCCCGGCCGACCGCCCGGTGGGCGAGGCATATGTGGCGGGCTTCTGCTGCCACTACCTGCTTGACCGCACGATGCATCCGCTGGTGTATGCCAACCAGTACGCCATCTGCAGCGCGGGCGTCGAGGGCCTTGACGAGCAGGACGGCAGCGACGTGCACGCCGAGATAGAGCGCGACTTTGACGAGATGGTGCTGTTTGCCAAGACGCGGCAGACCATCCGCACCTACCGCACCTACCGCGAGGTGCTGAGGGGCTCGGACGAAGTGCTGTCCATCGTCGACAAGCTGCTGTTCTATGCAATCCTGTGGACCTACTCGGCAACGATCGACCTCGACACCTTCACCAACGCCACGAGGGGCTTCCGCGTGATGCAGCGCGTGTTCTGGTCGCCGAAGGGCGTGGGCCATGCGGTGCTGGGGACGGTGGAGACACGTCTTCTGGGCAAGCGCTATTCGTTCTATCGTGCGATGGCGCACCGCGACCGCCCTGAGGCCACCTCAGTCTTTGCCAACCACGAGCACCAGCCTTGGAAGAACCCCTTTGTGGACGAGGTTCGCACCGAGGATTTCTGGGACCTGTACGAGCTGGCGCAGGGGCAGGTGGCAGATGCCCTGCGGGCCCTGCTTGCGCCGGGCTTCGACCTCGACGCCGCCCTTGCGCTTACCGCTGGGCTCAACTTCTGCGGCAAGCCCGTGGGGGAGGACGACCCGTTTGAGCTCCCGGGGGCATAGCCCGGTGGATAGGGCAACCGCCACGCGCCATGTGATGCAGGCAAACCGAAGCGTAGACACCTCACCCGAGATGCGGGTGCGTGCGTCGCTGCGCGAGGCGGGATTGCCCGGCTACCGCCTGCACTGGAAGAAGGCCCCCGGCCGTCCCGATGTGTGCTACCCGGGTCGTAAGGTTGCCATCTTCGTGAACGGGTGCTTCTGGCACCGATGCCCGTACTGCTCACTGCCCACGCCCAAGAGCAACGTCGATTTCTGGGAGGGCAAGTTTGCGCGCAACCAAGCCCGCGACCAACGCAACCATCAGCAGCTTGTTGATGCTGGCTGGACGGTGCTGGTGGTGTGGGAGTGCCGTCTCAAGAAGGGGCGCCTCGAAGACACCATGGGCAAGGTGGCAGACGAAGTGCGCCGAGCCAAGCTGCGCGACAAGGGCGAGGGACAGGTCGTGGAGGTGGGTGTGCCGTCGGCGTGGCGCCTGGCGGTCGCGCGTCACAGGCTTTCCCGGGGGCGACGCTAGCCTATCGCGAAAAGCGGTATCATCTGGAGCGGAAGGAGGCGTGGGCAGATGGCAACGTACGTGTTTTCCGACATCCATGGGCACGTGGCGCCGCTCGCACGCCTGCTCTCGCGCGTGTCGCCCTCCGATGACGACCAGATATTCATGCTGGGCGACATGATAGATCGCGGGCCCGACCCACTTGGGGTCATGTACCTCTGCCGCGACCTACCCGGCTGCACCGTGCTGAAGGGCAACCACGAGGACCTCATGCTGTCGTTTTTGGCCAGTCCGCACGACGTGATGGCCCAGGCAAACTGGGTGCTCAACGGGGGAGCGGTCACGGCCGAGGGGCTTGCCCGGCTTTCGCGCGAGCGCCGCACCGACCTCATTGACTGGGTGGAGGGCCTTCCCCTGTCGGCCCATGCGCGGGTGGACGGCCGTGCCTACCTCATGGTGCATGCGGGTCTGCGCCCGATGGGCATCACCGGGATGGGGGAGTGCACCGACGAGGAGCTTGACATGCTGGTGGCGATGCAGAGCCCCGAGGACCTCATGTGGATTCGCGAGGAGTTTTGGGGAGCCCCCACGGGACTTGTGAACGAGCAGGGGGAGGGGCCCATCGTCATCGCGGGGCACACACCCACGCCGTACCTCACCGCCATCGCCGACCGGCCCGAGCGCTCGCCCCACGACGACGATGGGCTGGCGCGCATGGTGCGCGTCGGCGCCTGTGACGAGACGGGCGGCGTGTGGGACCGCTGGGACGTCGACTGCTGTGCGGCTGGGGGCCACCAAGGGGGTGGCCAGGTGCTGTTGCTGCGCCTGGACGACGGCGAGGAGTTCTACGAGCCCATAGCCGCCGACGAGTGACGCGCGTCGCTGCGCGATAGGCCTGTCAGTCAAAACGAGCCCACCCAGCAAAACAAGTGCGAAATAATTGGGTCGAAGCAGCAGCACGGCTTCCATCGATAAGCGCATTACCAGCAGATATATGATTTTTAAACAAATTAAGCCGAGCAATTCTTCGCAGTTATTATCGAGGGGATTCCAATCGCGGGGATGCGACCGATGCCGCGGCCCTTATCTACCTAGCTTGAGGGGAATCCCTTTCATTCCGTTCGCAGGGCGAGCCGGAAGCGGCAGCTTCCTTGCAGCCCTTTGGCTATCGGTTGAAGTCGATGCGCTTGACCTGCTGCGGAAGGCCCGGAGCCTCGAGCGAGGAGAGGTCGGCCACGAAGGCGTCGGTGCAGGTGAAGACGCCGTCCTCGTATTCGTACACGTAGGTGAGGCAGTTCGAGAAGATGAGGCCCCTCAGCTGCGAGTGCTCGATCCAGCGCTGGTAGAAGTTGATGGCGATGCCGCCATGGCTGCAGCACAGCACGTGCTCGCCCGGATGGCGCTTTGCGATGTCTACGAGCGTCCCTTCAAGGCGATTGACCGCATCCTCGAAGTCCTCGCCGCCAAAGGGCACGTAGTAGTCGGTGCGGCCGTCACGCACGTGATGCAGCTCGAGGAACTGGTCCTTGCCCTCGAAGGCGCCGAAGTACAGCTCCTTCAGGCCCTTCGTGCGCTCGTAGGGCATCGCAGCCCCGTAGGCCGCCTCGGTCACCAGCTCCAGCGTGTCGCAGCAGCGTTCCGAGGTGGAGCTGTAGGCGTGGTCGATGGCGATGCCGCGTCGGGCGTACTCAAGGCCCGTGAGGCGGCATTGCTGGATGCCTCGCTCGGTGAGGGGAGAGTCGCACCAGCCCTGCGACTTGCCCTGCACGTTGAACAGGGTCTCGCCATGGCGCAGCAGGTAGATGGTGGTCTTCAAGGCAGGCCTCCGAACAGGTTCGAATTGGTAGGAATTGATGTGACCATTCTAGCAGGCGCGCCGCGTCCCCGATGGGTACAATGCATGGCATGGACACGCTGTTTACGAACATAGAGCGCTACCAGCGCAAGGCCAACGCGCCGCTTGCCGTGCGCATGCGCCCGCAGACCCTCGATGGCTTCGTGGGCCAGGAGCAGGCGGTGGGCGAGGGGTCGTGGCTGCGACGCGCCATCCAGCGCGACGCCCTGTCCTCCATCATCCTGTACGGACCGGCAGGAACGGGCAAGACCACGCTGGCACGCATCATCGCCAACACCACCCACGCCGAGTTCGTTGAGGTGTCGGCCGTCACCGGCACGGTGAAGGACCTGCGCCGCGAGATCGAGGCCGCCGAGAGCCGCCTGCTTACCGCCGGTCGGCGCACGATCCTGTTCGTGGACGAGATCCACCGCTTCAACCGTTCGCAGCAGGACGCCCTGCTGCATGCGGTGGAGGACCGCGTGGTGGTGCTGATTGGCGCCACCACCGAGAACCCCTACTTTGAGGTCAACTCCGCGCTCATCAGCCGCTCGCGTGTGGTGGAGCTTACCCATCTGGACGACGACTCGGTGCGCCAGCTGGTGCTGCGTGCCGTTGGCGACCCGGATGGCCTGGCGGGCGCCTTCGTGCTGGAGGACGACGCCCTGACCGAGATCGTGATGCTGGCGGGCGGCGACGGACGCTCGGCGCTCACCTCGCTTGAGCTGGCAAGCCAGATGGCGCTGCCCGAGGCGGGGCAGGCCGACCCAACCGCCGATAGCCCGGCCACCATCACGCTCGAGCACGTGCGCGAGGCCAACCCGCGCCGTGCCTTCACCTATGACAAGTCGGGTGACATGCACTACGACGTCATCTCGGCCTTCATCAAGAGCATGCGCGGCAGCGACCCCGACGCGGCCCTGTACTGGATGGCGCGCATGATCGACTCGGGGGAGGACCCAAAGTTCATCGCGAGGCGCATCTTCATCCTGGCCTCGGAGGACATCGGCAACGCCGACCCCCAGGCGCTGCTGGTGGCCGAGGCCGCCTTCAAGGCCACCGAGGTGATCGGCCTTCCGGAGTGCGCCATCAACCTGGCGCAGGCGGTCACGTACATGTGCCTGGCCCCCAAGAGCAACGCCAGCTACATGGGGCTTGAGAGGGCTCGCGAGGAGCTGCACGGCGGCCCGGCCCGCGAGGTGCCCAACCACCTGAGGGACCGTCATCGTCCCGGCTCGGACGCCTACGGCCCCTACCTCTATCCCCACGACTACCCGGGCGGCTGGGTTGACCAGCGCTATCTGCCCGAGGGACTTGAGCGCGGCGCCTTCTTCCAGCCGGGGCCCCGCGGCTGGGAGGCGTGGCGCACCGAGGCCATCGGCCGCGACCGTGCGGGGGAATGACGTGCGAGGGTACCGGCATATGGTATAAAAACATGATGATATGCACGCGTCTGCGTAAGCCGGGCGAACGGAGGTCCACAATGGATGAGGCAACGCTTGCGCACGAGACGCTAGGGAGGCTCCAAGAGGCCCAGGGCTTCATGGCTGGGGACTATGCGGCTAACCTTGCGCTCGGACGTCAGCTCAACAAGCGTGCGCTTCGCTATGTGCACGTCGTCACCACGACTGCGAAGATTCTGTTCTCAGTGCTTGCGTTCCTGCTGTTCTTGGCCATCGTCACTCCTTCCCATGACAATCAGGTGGCTATACTAATTGGTGGAGCTGCTCCGAGCTTCTCGCTCCTCAGGCTTCTATC
Source organism: uncultured Coriobacteriaceae bacterium (assembly GCA_902788705.1). GTDB lineage: Bacteria > Actinomycetota > Coriobacteriia > Coriobacteriales > Atopobiaceae > UBA1367. The sequence continues at coordinate 159,245 of CADALE010000006.1, forward strand.
TCGCAAAGCTCTTCCGTTCCTTCTTAGCTTGGGCATCCCGTTCGCCCTCTACCGGTTTGGCGTAGGGTTGCCGCACGCGTCGCTGTTCCATCTCCTGTGGATGCCCTACTACCGGCTTGACCGCAAGATGGACGAGCTCTCGGCTGCCTGTGCCTGTACCTACAGCGAGTACGTGGATGCCTGCCACGCGCGCGGCACCGAGCCCGTGGTGTCCCTCGAGCACTTCACCCCCGAGACGGTGGGAAGGCTTGCCGACGTGGTGCGCTCTGGACGTGCGGCAACGGTGACCGGTGCTTGGGACGTCATCGCCCGTGATGCCGAGCTCGATCGCTTTCAGTCGTAACGCGAGACTGCATCTGCTCACCCAGCTAGCTCTCAAGGAGTGCTCATGGAAGACCTCGACAAGAACCAGCCGAAGAAGGTGCTCGACGAAGGCGCGGCCACAAAGGCCGGAGGGGCTTACGAAGCTGGCAACCCCTACGGTTCTGCGAGCCCGAAGGCGCTCGACAGCGTCGAATTGGCACGACGGGATCGCGAGGTGTTCGTGCATGGGTGCCGTAACGTGAGGAATCGTGTCTCCATGAAGGAGACGGTTGGCGGCCTCAAGACGCTGGCGCTTATTCTCATTTTCATCCTTTGGAATCTTCTCACGTACAGCAGTTTTGTGCCCAATAGTTTGGCCATGAATCTATCTATACTCCTGGTCATCGCCGTGCTGCTGGTGGGCACCCCAAAGCACACGCTGTTCCCGGCGGTGTGGACCCGCTATCACCAGCTCGAGGACGAGTGGGCGGTACTCGCGCAGGAGTGGGCGGGGCATGCGGCCGGTCGTTCGGTCGAGCAGTTCCCCGCCGCGAGCGAGGAGTTTCGCGAGCTGACGAGGCAGGCAAGGAACTCGCTCTTCGCCTAAGGGCTCGTCGCCATCCCATCAGCCACCACGCACAGTCACACACCACCCGGCGACACCTTTGGCCTGTCGCATGGCCCGCAAATGGGTACAATGACGAGGATCGGCAACCGCGCTGCGTGCAGCGCCCTAATAAAGGACAAAGCCATGACCTTCGAAGCTACCCCCCTCAACATCCTCCTGCTCGTGCTCGTTGGCGCCGGCATCTGGGCGCTGGCCGAGCTCGCCCTCACCATCCGCAAGGCACGCGTGACCATCGACCAGGTGGCCCACACGGCAAACGACACCGTCGAGCAGGTGCAGCCCATCCTTGGCAAGGTCGATGGCCTCATGGACGACATCCAGCCCGCCGTCAAGGAGGTGCAGCCCCTCATGGACAAGGTGGGCGTCACGCTGGACGAGGCCACTGTCTCCGTCACGCGCGTGAACGACATCCTGGGCGACGTGTCGTCTGCAACCGGTGCCGCCACCGCGGTCACCGACTCGTTCAAGGGTGCGGCCGACGCCGCTGCCAGCACCGTGGCCGGCGTGGTGAGCCGCATCACGCGCGCCGCCTCGCCCGAGCCCGCCCGCCTTGCCGATGCGCAGGAGGCCGCGCAGGCCGCCCAGAGCGAGCCTGACACCAACCCCGGCTACGTGGTCTACGGCTCACAGCCCACGGCCGACGACGCCGAGTAGGTGAGCGGTGCGATGGAGAGGGGTTCCGTTCGGCTGAGCGTTCCCGCCGAGGTGGGCTTTGCGCGCGTGGTGCGCATGACTGCCGCCAGCCTCGCCACGATGGGTGAGCTGGGCGTGGATGACGTCGAGGACGTGCGCATGGCTGCCGAGGAGGGCTTCGTGTATGCCTGCGCCACCGCCCCGGCGGCGTGCGACGTGAGCTTCCAGCTGAGTGGCGACGAGGTTCGCATGGCCTTCTCGCTGGGCGAGCAGGATGCCGAGGACGCACCCGACACCGACGTCGACCTCATCGAGGCGCTGCTGTCGGCGGTGTGCGACGACTATGCCATCTCGGATGATGGGCTCACGCTTGGCTTGGTGAAGAGAGTGAGGCCGCATGCCGAGTGACGGTGCCGAGGAGCGTCGAAGGCTCCGTCGGTCGGCACGTGAGAACCGGGGCCGCCTGGCTTGGGACAAGGACCGCACGCGCGAGCTCTTCCGCCGTTACAAGCAGGAGGGCGACGAGGAGGCGCGTGACCAACTCATCGCCAACCACCTCAACCTCGTGCGCTACCTTGCCTCCAAGTTCAAGAACCGCGGCGAGCCCATGGAAGACCTCGTGCAGGTAGGCTCGCTAGGCCTCATCAAGGCCATCGACCGCTTCGACCCCGAGCGCGGGCTTGAGTTCACCACGTTTGCCACGCCCACCATCATGGGCGAGATCAAGCGCCACTTCCGCGACAAGGGATGGTCGGTGCGGGTGCCGCGCCGCCTTCAGGAGCTGTCCGCCAAGGTGGGGCAGGCCACCGACGAGCTTACCAGCGAGCTCAACCGCACGCCCACCGTGGCCGAGATAGCCGAGCGCCTGGGTACCACGGTCGACGAGGTGCTGGAGGCCATGGAGTCGTCCAGCGCCTACAGCTCGGTGCCGCTGGAGGGCGGTGGCGCCAACGACGACGATGACGCCCCCTCCGTGCTGGACCGCTTCGCCACTGAGGACGAGGACCTCACCTCGCTTGACGACCGCATGGTGATCAGCGAGACCATAGCCGACTTCTCGCCCCGCGAGCAGGAGGTCATTCGCATGCGATTCGACGATGGCCTCACGCAGGTGGAGATTGCCGAGAGGCTGGGCATCTCGCAGGTGCAGGTGTCGCGCCTGCTGCATCGCGTGCTCGAGCGCGTGCAGGAGCGCCTCGAGGCCTAGGGCACCCATCGAGCCACACGACTTATCTGCGGCCGCCGCCCTGTCAAGGGACGGCGGCCGCACTGTGTATTCCCAAACCGCATCGCCGGGTTGTGTGGGGATGCACTCTCCGTGTGCGTCGCGTAGCCCATGCCGCTGGGGCCTGCATCTGCACTATAATCTCTGATTTGTATGTTTCGGCACCATCCAAGGAGAACCATGAGCGCTGACTACAAGACCATGACCACGGCCCAGATCCGTGACGACTTCCTGCACTTCTTCGAGGCCAAGGGCTGCAAGCTGTACCCGTCGTCCTCCCTTGTTCCCGACGACCCGTCGCTGCTGCTTACCAACGCGGGCATGAACCAGTTCAAGGAGTACTACCAGGGCATCAAGACCATGCCCGAGATTGGCGCGTGCTCCTGCCAGAAGTGCCTGCGCACCAACGACATCGACAACATCGGCGACTCGCGCCACCTCTCGTTCTTCGAGATGCTGGGCAACTTCAGCTTTGGCGGCTACTCCAAGGCCGACGCCATCGCGTGGGCGTGGGAGTTCATCACCTCCGAGGAGCACCTCGGCCTTCCCAAGGACCGCCTGTACATGACGGTCTTCCGCGACGATGACGAGGCCATCGAGCTGTGGCACAGCCATGGCGTGGCCTACGACCACATCACGCGCCTTGGCGAGGAGGACAACTTCTGGGCGGCTGGTCCCACCGGCCCGTGCGGCCCCTGCTCCGAGATCTACTTCGACCAGGGCCCCGAGTTCGAGGGCGAGGCCCCCGGCGACGACGGCGACCGCTACCTTGAGTTCTGGAACCTCGTGTTCACGCAGTACGACCGCCAGGAGGACGGCTCGATGCCCGACCTCCCGCACAAGAACATCGACACCGGTATGGGCCTGGAGCGCATCGCGGCCATCATGCAGCACAAGGGCACCAACTACGACGGCGACGTCCTGACCTCGCTCATCGGCGTGGGCCAGACCCTCTCCGGCCGCACCTATGGTGACGACGCACGTGCCGACCGCTCGATGCGCATCGTTGCAGACCACAGCCGCTCGGTCACCTTCATGATCGGCGACGGCATCCTGCCCTCCAACGAGGGCCGCGGCTACGTGCTGCGCCGCCTGCTGCGCCGCGCCGTGTACCATGGCCGCTTGCTGGGCATCGAGGGCACCTTCCTGTCCACCTACTCCGAGGAGGTCATGCGCCTCATGGCCGACGTGTACCCGGAGCTCACCGAGAACAAGGCCCTCATCCTGCAGCTGCTGACGGCCGAGGAGGAGCGCTTCAACGGCACGCTGGACGCGGGCGAGGCAAAGCTCGAGGACGCGCTGGCAAGCCTTGCCGAGGGCGCCGAGCTGCCCGGCGACGTGGCCTTCCAGCTGCATGACACCTATGGCTTCCCCATCGACCTCACGCGCGAGATTTGCGAGTCTGCGGGTCACGAGGTCGACATGGACGGCTTCGACCGCTGCATGACCGAACAGCGCGAGCGCGCTCGCGCCCACGCCGAGCAGGATGCCTGGGGCACCTTCAACGACGTGTGGGTGGCGCTTTCCGACAAGCTGCCCGAGACCGAGTTCTGCGGCTACGAGAACGACGCCCTCGAGGGTGCCCGCGTGCTCGCGCTGGTGGTGGACGGCGCCGAGGTGGACGCCGCGGCGCTGGGCACCCACGTCGACGTGGTGCTTGACCGCACGCCGTTCTACGCCGAGATGGGCGGACAAGTGGGCGACACCGGCAAGCTGACGGCCGAAGGCCTGTCACTCAAGGTGCTTGACACCCGCCACCACGAGGGCATCTCCGCCCACGTGGCCGAGGTCATGGCCGGCGAGGTGCACGTGGGCGACGTGGTTGCCGCCACGGTCGACCACGGCCGCCGCGAGCTCATCCGCCGCAACCACACCGCCACCCACCTGCTGGACGCCGCCCTCAAGGTGGTGCTGGGCGACCACGTGAAGCAGGCTGGCTCGCTCGTGGCCCCCGACCGTCTGCGCTTCGACTTCACGCACTTCGAGGCCCTCACCAAGGACGAGCTCGATCGCATCGAGGGCCTGGTCAACGCCCAGATCTTTGCCGCTGAGCCCATCGTCACCAAGGTGATGGGCATCGACGAGGCCAAGGCCTCGGGCGCCGTGGCCCTCTTTGGCGAGAAGTACGGCGAGGTGGTGCGCGTGGTGTCCACCGGCACTTCCGACACCCCCTTCTCGCGCGAGCTGTGCGGTGGCACCCATGCGCGCAACACCGCCGAGTGCGGCATCTTCAAGATCGTCTCCGAGGGCTCGGTGGGCAGCAACGCCCGCCGCATCGAGGCCGTGTGCTCGGTGGGCGCCATCCACTACGTTGACGAGCGCCTGCAGCAGATTGACGAGGTTGCGGCGCAGCTCAAGTGCCGTCCGGCCGACGTGCCTGCCCGCGTGGCCACGATCGTGGCCGAGCGTGCCGACGCCGAGAAGAAGCTGAAGGCTGCCCTTACGGGCGGCTCGTCCAACAAGGTTGCCGACGCGGTTGCCAGCGCTGTCGACAAGGGTGCCTACCGCCTGGTGGTAGCCCGCCTTGACGGCGTGGACGGCAAGGAGATCCGCAGCGCGTGGGACTCGGTGCGTGACCGTCTGGGCGACGCATGCGCCTGTGTGCTGGCCTCCGCGACGCCCGAGGGTAAGGTTGCCCTCCTGGCTGCCGGTACCGACGCCGCCGTTGCCGCGGGCTTCGCGGCCGGCAACGTGATTCGCGAGATCGCCGGCATGGTGGGCGGCCGCGGAGGCGGCAAGCCGCAGATGGCGCAGGCGGGCGGCTCCGACGTGTCGGGCATCGACGCGGCGCTTGACGCGGCGCGCTCCCTGCTTGGGGCATAGGTGCGGGCACTCGCCCTTGACATAGGCGAGGTGCGCGTGGGCATCGCCGTGAGCGATGCCACCGGCCGCGTGGCAAGCCCCGTGAAGGTGCTTCCCGCGGCCGAGGTGCTCTCGCATGCACGCACATTCCGGCGCGTGCTCGAGGACTACGAGCCCGACGTCCTTGTGTGCGGGAGGCCCAAGACGATGGCAGGGGAGGACGGCCCCCAGGCCGAGCGCGTGATGGCGCAGGCGCGGCTCATCGCCGATGCCTGCGGTCTTCCTCTGGAATATGCCGACGAGAGGCTCTCGTCGGCCGAGGCCAAGCGTATCCTTCGTGAGGAGGGTCATAGCGAGCGGTCCATGCGTGGCAAGGTGGACATGGTTGCGGCTTCGCTCTTTCTGCAGGCCTGGCTGGATGCCAGGGACGGAACGGAGATCTGACATGGCACGTAACGACGGCAACGACAGCCAGCCCATCCAGGGCGTGGTGACGCCCACCATCTCGAGGCACAGCGCCCAGACCACAGCCAGGGCAAAGAGCAACGTTGGCACACACGCCCGCAAGCGCCAGCGCGAAAACCACGCACACATGCCCGTCATCACGTTCGTGCTGATGGCCTTCCTGGGCTTCGTGCTGGTGTGGTTCGTGGGCGCCCGCGTGATCGACTTCGTGGACGACGAGCCCGAGGTCGAGCCCGGCATCGAGGTCACGATCAGCATCCCCGAAGGCGCGGGCGGCGGCGAGATCTCCGAGATTCTGGTAGGCGCGGGCATCGTGCCCGACTCCGCCACGTTCCTGCGCGAGGTCAAGAACCAGGAGGCCGAGTCCTCCATGAAGAGCGGCTCGTACACCTTCCTGACCGGGGCCAACGTCAAGGAGGTCGTGCGCCAGCTGGTGGAGGGCCCCAACTCGATGGCCGACGTCATCACCATCCCCGAAGGCTTCACGGTGAAGCAGATAGCCGCCGCGGCCGAGGAGCAGCTGGGCATCTCCGCCGAGGACTTCCTCAACCGCGCCAAGGCATCCACCTACATCAACGACTTCCCGTTCCTGTCCGAGGCCGTGGACGACTCGCTTGAGGGATTCCTCTTCCCCAAGACCTACGACCTGGGCGGCAAGCCCAAGGATGCCGACACGCTCATCCGCATGATGCTCAACCAGTATGCCGAAGAGATTGCGTCGCTCGACTTCTCTGGCGCGCGCGACCAGATCCTCAACACCTACGGCATCGAGATGAGCGACTACGAGTTCATCATCATGGCGTCCATCATCGAGAAGGAGGCCGTGAGCGGCGACGACTGGGTGAACGTCTCCTCGGTCTTCTACAACCGCATCATGTCCTGGATGCCGCTGCAGTCCGACGCCACCATGGGCTACGTCGTGGAGGGTGAGGTGACGGCGGAGGACCTCGAGACCGAGAGCCCCTACAACACCTACCTCAACTACGGCCTCACGCCCACGCCCATCTGCAACCCGGGCGCCCAGTCCATCGAGGCGGCGCTGCACCCGGCAACGACCGACTACTACTACTTCTTCATCATCGATAACGACCAGTACCAGAACCATACGTTCTCGACCAACTATGACGACCACATGGCCGTCATCGAGCAGGCCCTTGCCGACCAGGCGGCCATTGCCGAGCAGGGTGGGCAGGCCGAGGCCGGAACGGACTCGTCGGAATAAGATGGGGCTTCTCAAGCCTTGGCGCTGCATCGCCTCCGTTGACCGCATCGACATCGACGCCCTCCTTCGTGAGGGCGTCCGGTGCGTGCTGATAGACCGCGACAACACCTGCGTGCCGCGCGACGACACGGTTGCCCCGCCCGAGATACTGGACTGGCTGGCGCGTGCCCGCGAGGCAGGCATGCGCACGATGATGGTGTCCAACAACACGCACAAGCGCGCCGTGGCACGCTCCTCGGCAGAGCTGGGGTGCGAGGCTGTGGCACCCGCGTTCAAGCCGGTGCCCTTTGCCCTGGGCATCGCGATGCGCCAGGCGGGTGTGACGGCGGACCAGACGGTGATGGTTGGCGACCAGGTGTTTACCGACGTCATAGCCGGCAACCTGGCTGGTGTGCGCACCATCTTGGTTCGCCCGCAGTCCGAGAAGGACCTCTGGTACACGCTCATCATCCGCCGCATCGACCGTGCCATCTTCGGCGAGCGCACCTTCGAGGGGGAGTAGCGCAGTCGGCACGGCTTGCGTCCCTGCTTTATGTGCCTGTTGCCCTGCCGCACGAAGACGCCCGTGCGCGGCGCGGCGCAGATGATAGAATCGGATGCACATGACAAGGCGCGCATGCGCAATCGACAGGGCGGCAGCAGGTCTCATGGAGCGACAGCAGGACGGATACATCGTCCACGAGGGATGTGACCACATCTTCTTCGTGGGATTCCTTGGTGCGGGCAAGTCAACGCTTGCGCGCAACCTAGGCCAGCTGTTCCACCGCTCGTACGTTGACACCGACCGCATGGCCGAGCGCCTTGTGTGCAAGAGCGTGTCCGAGGTGTTCGAGGAGGATGGCGAGGACGCCTTCCGCAGGCTTGAGGAGCGGGTGCTGCGTCGCCTGATGCATCGCAAGTCGCTGCTGGTCAGCTGTGGTGGCGGCATCGTGGAGCGGCCCGAGAGCTGCGCGCTCATGCACGAGATGGGGACGGTCGTGTTCTTGGACGGCGACCTCGAGGACTCGCTGCGCCAGATACAGCATCCCGAGAAGCGGCCCGACCTTGGCTCGCGTGACGAGGCCCTGAGCCTGTACGCGCACCGTAGGCCGCTCTACGAGCGCGAGGCCGACCTCTCCATCGACATCCGGGGAAAGACGTTCGAGCAGGTGACCTCCGAGGCAGGCCAGCTGCTGTGGGAGAAGGGGCTGCTGTGAGCACCGACCAGAAGCAAATCGTTAGGCAGTGGGTCTCGTTGCCTGGGGGCTCGTGCGACGTCCGTGTGGGACCCGGCGCCATCGACGCCATGGGCGCCGTCGTCAAGGCGGCGGTAGGCAAGCCGCACGCCTGTGCGCTCGTGCGCGGCAGTGGGGCCACCGACGGGGTGGTCGAGCTCGTGCGGCGCCAGCTTACCGATGCGGGCTTTGCCGTGAGCCCCGTCTCGCTTGACGACCTTGGCAACCCGCGCACGCTCGAAGGCGCGTCGCGCCTGGCCGCGGAGCTGCTTTCTGCGCACATCACCTCCGACGACCTTGTGTGCGCCGTGGGCAACGCCGACCTGCTGTCGCTTGCCGCATACGTAAGTAGCTCGTGGTGTGCCGGCACGCCGCTCGTGCACGTGCCCACCGACATGGCCAGCGCCATCATCGCCTCCACCACGCCGCTGGGCCTCGACGTGGGCGACTCTGCCCAGATGCTGGCCACCAAGACCGGGGCCAAGCACGAGATCTGCGACCCTGGGTTCTGGGATCTGGCCGCCGACACCCCCGACTCCCTCATGGCCCGTGCCCTCATGGCCGTCTCGGCCATCTGCGATGCAGAGAAGCCCGTGGAGCGGCTCTGGGACCGTGCCGACCTCATCGTCGACGCCGACGTCGACACCCTGTCCGAGCAGCTTGCCGACACCGTGAAGAGCCGTGGCCACGTGGCGTCGTCCAGCTCGGTGGCCATCAAGCAGTCGATGGCCTTTGGGCAGACGTTCATTGAGGCGACCTCGGCCCTGCTGGGACCGAAGGTGCCCAAGGGGCTGCTGCTTGCCGAGGGGCTTCGGTTCCAGTCGCGCCTTGCCGCAGCGCAGGAGCTGCTGTCCATCGACGACGTGCTTACCATCGACGAGCTGCTGGACTTGCTGGCTCTCGAGCCCATCACGTGCTCGATCGAGCCTACGGCCCTGGTGGCCCAGCTCAAGGCCGAGCGCTTCCGCAGGTCGGGACGCTTCCTGCTGCAGCTTCCCCGCGGTATGGGCAGGGTGCGCGCGGCAACCGTCACCGACGAGATGCTGCTTGAGCATGCGACGGCATGGTGCGAGTCTCGCGCCGAGCTATAGGCCGTCGACAAGGGATAGGAGACACACATATGGCCAACACTGATACCACCGGCCGCGTGGGCCGGCTGCGCTCGCTCATGGCGGAGCGGGGCTACGACGCCGTCGTGCTGCGTAACAACCCCGACCTTCGCTGGCTGACGGGCGCCGAGCGCACCTTCGATGACGAGATTGCGCACACCGCCTTCGTCACTGCCGACGGCCTGTGGCTGCACACCGACTCGCGCTACTACAACACTTTCGTCGAGCGGCTTGGGGCCGACTCGCCTTGGACGCTTGACCAGGAGGTCATCGCGCCGGCCGCCTGGGTAGCTCAGCGCGTGCTGGCAACTCGTGCCCGCGTGGTGGCCATCGAGGACACCGTCAGCCTGGGCTTCTTTGATGCGCTTCGCGCTGCCTGCGCGGATGCCTCGGTGGCGCCGGCGCTGCCGCGCATGCACTCCGACATCCAGCGCCTGCGCATGGTGAAGGACGACGAGGAGCTTGGGTTGCTGCGCGAGGCGCAGCGCATCACCGACGAGGCGTTCGAGCACATCTGCGGCTTCATCCAGCCCGGTCAGACCGAGCAGCAGATCCGCGCCGAGCTGGAGAACTACATGCTGAGCCATGGTGCGGACGGCCTCTCGTTTGGCACTATCATAGCCGCGGGTCCCAACGGCGCCAACCCGCACGCACAGCCGGGAGAGTACGTGGTGCGCGAGGGCGATCTGGTGGTCATGGACTACGGCGCCCTGTACCACGACTACCATGCCGACATGACGCGCACGGTGTGCGTGGGCGAGCCCAGCGAACGCCAGCGCGAGGTGTATGCCATCGTGCGCCGCGCGCACGAGGAGTGCGCGGCTATGGTGCGTCCCGGCATCGTGGGCAAGGAGGTGCACGAGCACTCGGTGAAGGTCATCTCCGATGCGGGCTATGGCGCCTACTATGGCCATGGCCTGGGGCACGGCGTGGGCATCGAGATCCACGAGCTTCCGGGGTTTGGCCGCGGCTGGGACAAGCCGGTGCCGGTGGGCTCGGTGGTCACCATCGAGCCGGGCATCTACCTTCCGGGGGAGTTCGGCATTCGCCTCGAGGACTGCGGCATCGTGACGGAGGAGGGCTACAGGCCCTTCACCGCCTCAAGCCACGACCTGCGCGTCATTCCCGTCAGGAGGTAGGGGCAGCCCCACGTCCTGCGTGTCCGGTTGACGGGCACCCGAATTCCCGGCAGGGAAGGCCCGCCGGGACCTGGGTGCCAAGGCATGCCGGCACGGGCGGCATGGGCTCATGCGCCATCCTGCGGATTCGACGTGTAGCAGGTGCGCTTACGCTATACTTTTTGTTTGTATGTGGCTGTGCCCGACTCGCTTCGGGACCAGATAGAAAGGTTCACTCATGGCATCTCTCGGCATTACCGACCTCAGGGCTGGCCTCGGCGTCAACATCAACGGCCGCGACTGCGTCATCCTCGAGGCCCAGCACGTCAAGCCTGGCAAGGGCAACACCTACGTGCGCACCAAGTATCGTGACATCCGCACCGGCCGCGTCAACGAGCAGAACTTCCAGCAGTCCGCTAAGTTCGAGAGCGTGAACATGCAGACGCGCGAGATGCAGTTCCTCTACGCCGATGGCGGCATCTACTACTTCATGGACATGGAGTCCTACGAGCAGGTCGAGGTGAGCGAGGAGCTCATCGGCGAGAACGCCAAGTGGTTCAAGGAGAACGACGTCTGCCAGCTGCAGTATGCCAACGGCGTGCTGTACAACGTGCAGCCGCCCATGTTCGTCGAGGTCGAGATTACCGAGACTGACCCGGGCTTCAAGGGCGACACCGTGCAGGGCGGCACCAAGCCCGCCGTGGTCGAGACCGGCGCCACGGTGCAGGTTCCCATGTACCTCAATGTGGGCGAGCGCATCAAGATCGACACCCGCGACGGCAAGTTCGTCGGTCGCGTCTAGGTTGTGCCAAGGCGGCGCGGGAGTCCGCGCCGCCATCCTTATGGGGAAAGGAGCCTCCCATGGAGGATACTGAGCTCTTCATTGCCGGGATCGGCATCTCCAAGAGCGTCATGTCCACGGTGGTCAAGCTGGCCGCCGAGAAGGTTGAGGGCGTTGCCCGCGTCGGCGGCAACGACATCGCCTCCAACCTGGTCTCGGTCTTCACGGCCCGCCAGGTCTCGCCCGACCGCGCCGTCGAGGTGTGCGTCGAGGACGACAAGCTGCACGTGGTGGTGCACCTTGCGGTGTTCTACGGCTATCCCTTCACCAAGCTTGCCGCCACGGTGCGCGAGGCCATCGCCAAGGGCGTGAGCGAGCATGTGGGCGTCGAGGTGGGCGTGGTAGACGTCTGCATCGACAGCCTCGTCTTCCCCAAGGAGTAGCACGTGGCGCGTCATACCCGATTTGGCGGACGCACGCTCGCCCGCAGCCAAGCTCTGCAGCTGCTCTTCCAGGCCGAGGCCACCGGTCGCATGGTGGTGGACGTCCTTGCGGGGGAGTATGCCCTCTCCGACGGTCCGCTCGAGTCGTTTGGCGAGCAGCTTGCCGTCGGCGCCGACTCGATGCGCGAAGACCTTGACGCCGTGATGGAGATGACTTCGGCAAACTGGGGCGTCTCGCGCATGAACGCGGTCGACCGCAACCTGCTTCGCCTCTCCATCTACGAGATGCTGATGGTGGATGACGTCGACGTGGCGGTGACCATCGACGAGTGCGTCGAGCTGGCGAAGGCCTATGGCACCGACGAGTCGTCCCGCTTCGTGAACGGCCTGCTGGGCCGCGTGGCCACCCTCATGGACGAGGGCGCCGACGTGGTTGCCGTCGCCCGCGAGAAGCTTGGGCTCGAGCCGTCCCTGGTGCGTGGCGCGTCGCAGGGCTTCGAGTCCTACGAGGGAGCCGATTGGGATGCCGCACCTGCGGCAAGCCCCGAGGGCGAGGCCGACTTGGCCCAGGACGCCCCCGCCCACGAGGAGGCCCAGGCCGACGCTGCCGCTTCCGAAGAGCCCGCTGACGCCGAGGCAGAGGCCCCCGAGGAGGAGCCGGAGGCCGCCTACGCTGACGACGACCTTCCCGCTTGGGCGAGGGAGGCCTAGCAGATGGCGCGGCCTGACACCTCCGCATACCAGACGTTCGACCAGATAACCGACCGCCTCGACCAGATTGTGGGCCAGGTGCGCGACAAGGGCACCTCGCTGGAGCGCTCGTTGGACCTCTTTGACGAGGCCATCGCGCTTGGTTCGAAGGCGGTCGACCTCGTTGACGCCACCGACTTCACGCCCGAGGAGGAGGCCCGCCTGCGCGAGGCCGCCGAGGGCGACGCCCTGGCCGCGCCTCAGGAGGGCTAGCCGGTGCCAGGGCCACGCAGGCGCCATCGCCTTGATCACGAGCTGGTTGACCAGGGCTTCTTTTCCAACGTTGACGACGCGATGCGCGCCGTGATGGCCGGCGAGGTGTCTACCGCCGACCGCCGGCTTTCTGCGCCGGGCGAGCAGGTGGCGTCCGGCATCGAGCTGCACGTGCGCGGTCACATTCCATACGTGAGCCGCGGCGGGCTAAAGCTTGCCGGCGGGCTTGACCACTTTGGCATCGACCCCACGGACTATGCGTGCCTGGATGTGGGCTGCTCTACCGGCGGCTTCACGGACTGCCTGCTGAGGCGTGGTGCCAAGAGCGTGGTTGCCGTGGACGTGGGCTATGCGCAGTTCGACTGGTCGCTGCGCCAGGACCCGCGCGTCACGCTTTACGAGAGAACCAACGTCGTCGACCTACCCACCCTGTGTGACCAGCGCTTCCATCTGGCCGTGTGCGACGTGTCGTTCACCTCGGTGGTGACGGTGCTGCCAGCGGTGGCGAGCATGCTGCTTGCGGGGGGATCTTTCCTCACGCTGGTGAAGCCGCAGTTCGAGGCCCCCCGCGAGGACGTGGGCGAGGGTGGCATCGTGCGCGACCCTGCGGTGCGCGAGGCGGCGCTTGCCAAGGTGGCGGCTGCCTTCGAGGAGGCGGGCCTTCGCGTGCAGGGCAGCTGCGAGAGCCCCATCACGGGCCACAAGGGAAACGTCGAGTACCTGCTGCTTGGCACCATGCCCCTTGACGTCTAGGAGGCGCGCCTGGGGTCTGGCATCCAACCGCCTATGGTACACTTGTACTATCAATGCGACGTCGACGGGGTGATGCCATGAAGGTGCTGCTGGTTCCCAACTACGCCAAGGAGGCTGCCGTTGACGGCGCCCGTCGGCTTGCCGCGTGGCTTGAGCACGAGGGCATCGAGGTGCAGTGGGCACACGACAAGAAGCTCTTTCCTAACCGGGTGGTGGACACGACGGGCGTGGGCCTGGTGGTGTCGCTGGGCGGCGACGGCACCCTGCTCCGCGCGGCGCGCATCGTCGAGTACGGCGAGATTCCCTTGCTGGGCATCTCCTATGGCCATCTGGGGTTTCTTACCTGTGGTAGCCCCGAGAACCTCATCGATACGGTGTCGGATGCCCTCTCGGGCGACCTGCACGCCTCCCATCGCGCCACGCTTGACGTCGAGGTCGAGCTCGAGCGTCCCGACGGCACGATGTGCACGGAGCGCAGCTTTGCCCTTAACGACCTCTCGCTCACCCATGGGGTGCGCGGCGACATGATCGTGTTTGACGTGTCGGTGTCGGGCCATCACGTCGACCGCCTGCGGGGTGACGGCTTCGTGGTCTCCACGGCTACGGGCTCGACGGGCTATGCCCTGGCCGCGGGCGGCCCCATCGTCACGCCCGAGTTCACTGGCATGGTGTGCGTGCCGGTGGCCTGCCACACCATCACGGCGCGCGCGTTCCTAACCTCTCCCTCCGATGTGGTGGAGCTGCGCATCAGCACCGAGCGCAACGCCGAGCGGCTCTTCTTTGCCGATGGCCAGCCCCTTGGCGAGGGGTTGCGCGGCCTTCGGGCCACGGTGCGTCGCGGCCCCGGCGACCTCATCCTGTTGGACCGCAGCTCGCGCAGCTTCTACGAGTCGGTGTCGCGCGTCTTTTACGGCAGGGCCAAGCGCGACTGACGGCGGGATGGGCTGCGAGGCGCCGTTGCCTGGATGGCGGCGGCCAGTTGATGGGGGTTTCCTGGCAATGATTGACGAACTTCACGTACGCGACGTCGCGCTGGTGCGCGAGGCCACGGTCGAGCCCGACCCGGGCCTCACCGTGCTCACCGGAGAGACGGGCACGGGCAAGACGGCCCTGCTCTCGGCTATCAAGCTGCTGGTGGGCGAGCGTGCCGACGCGTCCTCGGTGCGTGAGGGGTCGTCGGGGCTGGTGGTGGAGGGCAGGGTGTTCACCAGCGACTCCGACGAGGTGGAGGGCTTGGTGGTACGCAGGCGCGTCTCAGCCGACGGACGCGGCCGCGTGGAGATTGACGGGCGCATGGCCTCGGTACGCGAGCTGGCCGAGCGCGTGGGCTCGACGGTCGACCTGTGCGGACAGCACGAGCACCAGCGCCTGCTGCAGGTGCAGACCCATGTCGAGCTGCTCGATGCCTGGGGAGGAGAGGCGGCGCAGCAGGCGCTGCAGTCCTATCGTGGCGCGCTCAAGGTGGCACATGACGCCGCGGCCGAGCTGGAGCGCATTCGCGAGATGGGGCGCGCTGCGCAGGACAAGGTGGCCGACGCCGAGTTTGTGCTGCGCCGCATCGACGAGGTGGGGCCCAGCCAGCAGGAGTACGACGAGCTTGAGCAGACCCTGCCCCGTGCCGAGCATGCCGAGGCGCTGATGCGCTCGGCCCACGGTGCGCACGAGGCCCTTGCGGGCGACGAGGGGGCCTGCGACCTGCTTTCGTCGGCTGCCGATGCCCTGCGCGACGCCGCGGCCTACGACGCTCGCCTCGACCGCTATGCCTCGGCGCTGGAGAGCGCGCTCATCGATGTGGAGGACGTGGCCAACGACCTGCGCCGTTACGAGGACGAGGTGGACTTTGACCCGGCGGCCCTCGAGGAGATGCAGGCGCGCCTCTCCGCCTATCAGGGGCTTCTGCGCAGCTTTGGTCCGCGCATGTCCGACGTGCTTGAACGCCGCGAGGCAGCGGCCGAGCTGGTTGGTGCGGCGCGCGACGGGGGAGAGCGCGAGCGGCGTGCGAAGCGGGCGCTTGACGAGGCCGAGGCGGCGCTTGCCTCGTCTGCCAAGACGCTCGACACGCTGCGTAGGCAGGCGGCACCCCAGCTTGCAGCTGCCATCTCGACCGAGATGCGCCAGCTTGAGATGGGCACGGCCGAGGTGGCCTTTGCCATCGACGCGCTTCCCCGGGCCCAGTGGAGCCCGGCGGGACCCAGCAAGGTTGAGCTCATGTACCGACCGGCTGCGGGGATGACGGCTCGGCCGCTGCGCCGTATCGCATCGGGCGGCGAGGTAAGCCGCGTGATGCTGGCCGTGAAGGTGGTGCTGGGCGAGGCTGCGGGTCGTGGCGGCAGCGGTGCCGACACGCTCGTCTTCGACGAGGTGGATGCCGGCGTGGGCGGCGCCACGGCGGTATCGCTTGCCAAGGTGCTCGCACGCCTGGCCAACACGCACCAGGTGATCGTGGTCACCCACCTGGCCCAGGTGGCCGTGGTGGCGCAGCGTCACTATCTGGTGCAGAAGTCGGCGGACGAGGACGGCGCGCCCGTCACCACGATCCGGGAGATTCGGGGAGACGAGCGCGTGCACGAGGTGGCGCGGATGCTATCCGGCTCGGCCACCGAGGCGTCGCTGGCACACGCCCGCGAGCTGCTGGCTGGGTAGGGGGTCGTCCGCGCAACGCTTGGCAGCCGTTGGGCAAGCGCGGCCAGGCTGGTGGGCAAGCGGCCCTACTCTCCGTACGCGAAGAGCGACGATACGTGTACGGTGGTGAATCCCGTCTGCTCGCTCACAAGGTAGAGGGTTCCCACAGTGTCCTCCACGAGGGCGACCCGCTGCGCCGGCACGCCCAGCCGGGAACGAACCTCCTCGAGGAAGGCAAGCTTGTCCGCCTTGGCCGAGACGATGCGCACGTGGTCGGTGGGAAGGCCGTATTCGCGCAGCACGAAGTCGCGCTTGCCGGCCTCCTCGAAGTCGGCCGCCACCCGAGCAGGCATAGACGCGCTCCGTGCCTTTCTGGGCGATGAAGTCCTGCAGAAGGCGAATGGGCCGCAGGTGGCCGTAGGGGTCGTGCTCCCGCACGAACGCCTCCCACTCGTCGTCGGCGCACGCGCTGTGCGACAGCTCGCCAAACTCGTACGGCGCAAGCACCCCGTCGATGTCAAAGACCACGACGGTCTGGGGCTCGAGCAGGTAGGAGAGCAGGGGCGTCAGCATCGCGGGGTCCTCTCTGGGCGTTCTCTGGCGTGGCCGTCCCATCATACACAAACGTGCGGTGATGTCAGGTGACCCAACCGTCCCGCGGCGGGACATCTCACCCCTGGCGGGTGCGTTGCTGCGGGCTCCGGCCCCGCGGCGGGACATCTCACCCCTGGCGGGTGCGTTGCTGCGCCAGGCAGCCCCGCGGCGGGACATCTCACCCCAATCCCTCCTCACGCGCTCACATATGCAGCGGGAGACAAAAAGCGCTATCGTTAGGCCGTAGCGTATCCTTCGGGTGCGACGGCCTGCGCCCGGGACGGGAGAAGCCCATGCCTGACATCAAGAAGATCGTCGTTACCGGCGGCCCTTGCGGCGGCAAGACCACGGCCCTCACGCGCATCCAACGCGACCTCTCGCATCTGGGCTACACGGTGCTCGTGGTGCCCGAGACGGCCACCTCGCTCATCAACGGCGGCGTCGCGCCCTGGACCTGCGGCAGCAACGAGGAGTACCAGAAGTGCCAGATGCTGCTGCAGCTGCAGAAGGAGCGCGTCTTCGAGCAGGCGGCCGCCACTATGGACGCGGACAGAATCGTTATCGTGTGCGACCGCGGCGAGCTTGACAACAAGGCCTACATGACCGACGAGGAGTTTGCCCACGTGCTCGGCTTTCTGGGCATGGGCGAGGTGGAGCTGCGCGACCAGTACGACGCCGTGTTTCACCTGGTCAGCGCCGCAAAGGGTGCCGAGGAGTTCTACACGCTGGACAACAACGGCGCCCGCTACGAGACGGTGGAGGAGGCCGCGGCGCTCGACGACAAGTTCATCGAGGCCTGGACGGGTCACCCGCACTTCCGCGTCATCGACAACCGGTCCGACTTCGAGGACAAGATGCGCCAGCTCATGCGCGAGATCACCTACTTCCTGGGCGACCTCGCTCCCTACGAGATGGAGCGCAAGTTCCTGGTGGAGTACCCCGACGTGGCGTGGCTCGAGAGCCTGCCCAACTGCCAGCGGGTCGAGATCGTGCAGTCGTACCTGCGCTCCGAACCCGACCAGGAGATTCGCATCCGCCAGCGCGGCACGGGCGAGAGCTGTATGTACTACCTCACGGAGAAGCGCATCGACTCGCATCACAAGCGTATGGAGCTGCAGCGGCGCCTTACCGAGCGCGAGTATCTCACGCTGCTCATGCAGGTTGACCCGAAGCTGCGACAGATTTCCAAGACGCGCTACTGCCTCACCTACGAGGGCCAGTACTTCGAGATAGACCTCTTTCCCTGCTGGGATGACCAGGCCATGGTCGAGATCGAGCTCACGAGCGAGGATGCTCCGGTGAACTTCCCGCCCGAGCTGCGCGTCATTCGCGAGGTGACGGGCGACCCCAACTACCGCAACGCCGTCATCGCGTCCAAGCCCAGGGGCGCTACGCACTAGTGGCGGCACGCCGCCATCAGGAGCTCGCCAAGGACAAGGCAAAGGCGCCCAGGCAAGCAGCGCCCTGCCGCGAATCACGAGGGAAGGTATGCGATGGGCACGGGAATCGTCGTCATAGGGGCCACGTTCGTCGACATCAAGGGCTATCCAAACGCCCAGTACATTCCCGCAGGCAGAAATGCCGGTCGGGTCATCGAAGTGCACGGCGGCGTGAGCCGCAACATTGCCGAGGACATCGCCAACGTGGAGCTGCGGCCAACCTTCGTGAGCGTGGTCGACCGGAGCGGCACCAGCACCGGCGTGCTCGAGAAGCTGGAGCGGCATCGCTGCGACACCTCCTATATCCGGCGGACCGACGATGGCCTTGGCACGTGGCTCGCCATCTTTGACCACACGGGCGACGTGGTCGCCTCCATCTCCAAGCGTCCGGATCTGAGCGAGATAGAGCGCATCCTCGACGAGCAGGGAGACGAGATCTTCTCGCAGGCCGACAGCATCGCCGTCGAGATGGACATAGAGGTCTCCATCCTCAAGCGCATCCTCGCCCTGGCCGAGCGCTATGACAAGCGGGTCTACTCGCCGGTCACCAACATGTCCATCGCGAGCGAGCGGCGTGACCTGCTGAAGCGCGTCGACTGCTTCGTGTGCAACCAGCAGGAGGCGGGGATCCTCTTCTCCGAGGACTATGACGGCATCTCGCCCGAGCAGATGCGCGAGACCCTTGCCCAGCGCATCGAGCAGGCGCAGATTCGTCGCATGGTGGTGACGATGGGCGCGCAGGGGTCCGTCTTCGCAGAGCGCGGGGGAGAGAGCGGCGTCTGCCCCGCCCAGAAGGTGGGTGTGGTGGACACGACCGGCGCAGGCGACGCGTTCTTTGCGGGCGTGGCGATTGGCCTTACGTATGGAAAGACGCTGGCGCAGTCCTGCAGAATCGGAACGCGGCTCTCGACCTCGGTCATCGTGACCGAGGAAAGCGTATGCCCGCGCTTCCTGCCCGCAGAGTTTGGCATCGAGGTCGAGCGCTAGGCGATACGCGCCAACGTGCCGCCATTTGGTCGACCGATAGGAACCGCTGCCGTCTTTGGCTATCTCTGCCCATGGCATTGGCCTACACTGTTCCCAGTGTGGATGGCATGCCACTCCATCCGCTTACCACGATGTGAGGAGAAATCATGCGCGTACTGCTTGTGTACAACGACGGCCTCATCGACTCGTTCGACACCATCTATGACCCTGACCAGGAGTATGCGCACGCGCAGCTCGTCACGTTCGTCGAGGAGGACGACGAGGAGGAGGGCCGCTTCATGACCGGCATCGACCTCGTGCCCATCGTCCATACGCACTCGCACGAGCGCCCGACCATCCGTCGCATCTGCTCGGCCACCTTCACGTCCAAGTATCCCCACGGGTCGCGCCCGTCCATCGCCAGGGTGTGCGAGATGATCGACGGCCTGGAGAAGCTCATCGTCAATGGCTCGGTCATCTGGGAGGGCGATCCCGCGCCCTACATCGTTGACGACCACTACGAGGACATCTACGTGGAGCGCAGCGAGCGCTAGACACACATGGCCGCAAGCGCAACGATAAGGCGCTTGGCTAAGCCGCCCAAACATACAAACCTGACGCGAAAGCATCTCTGGTGCCTTCGTGAATAATGGCTGCGGTCGTGCGCCTCCGTGTCCGAAGGACGTGAGTGGGGACTGCGGCTTCATCGATGGCCGGGGCAGTTGGCTGCATGGGCAGCGTGGACGGGGCGGGAGCTAGTCCAGGCGGGGAGGGTTCAGCGGCGCGTGCGTGCAGATGCACGTTAACGAGGCGGTTCAACGCCTCAAGCGGATCAAAGGGCGGTGAGGTGTACAAAAAGCCGAGCTAATGCACGGCTCGCATTACCAAAAGCACTCCGCTGGGAAATCATGCTTCTGTTTTCCTGCTGTTTTGTCGGCTTATGACGGCTCAGGGATATGAGGTGGGCGGTCAGTCAGGGGATGTGATGCGGGCCTTGGGTATCCTCCTGCACAAATGCCCAGCTAGAGACAATAATAAATAATGAAACTAATTTTTGCGAAGTGCACTGGCTCGGCTTTTTGTACACCAACTTGAGCGGGACGCCGTGCACACACGTGGAATTGCCTGATTGGCTCAGTGTGCCCCGGGGCTTCATCGGTCATTCGATGCGTGAGCGCAAACCCTTGACTTACACCACGAAGAGCAGCGCCGAGAGCGTGATGCAGACCGACCCAGCCAGCACGAACAGGTGGAAGACGAAGTGCATGTAGCGCACCTTGTTTAGTGCGTAGAAGGCGCAGCCCGCCGTGTAGCAGAGGCCGCCCGCCAGAAGCAGCCAGAACGCGGGCGGTGCCAGCAGCGCTCGCAGCACGTCGAGGCGAAGGATGACGGCCCAGCCCATGGCCAGGTATACGAGCGTGGTGGTCCAGCCGGGCTGTCGCTCGCGCAGGAGGGCCTCGGCCGTCACTCCCGCGAGCGCCAGGGAGCCTACCGCAACGAACAGCCCGAGGCCGCCATAGTCCCGCAGCGTGACCAGGGCGAAGGGTGCATAGCTTCCCGCGATCAGCAGGTAGATGCCCGCATGGTCCAGCACGCGCAGCACGGCCTTGGCACGCTTGGGCTGGATGGCGTGGTACAGGGTGGAGAAGAGGTACTCCACGATAAGGGTGATGCCCATGAAGAGCGCCGCGGCAAGGCGTGCCCCGCCGCCATGCTGCACCGCCCGGACGATCAGCAGCACAAGCGCGGCGATCGAGAGGCAGCAGCCCAGGCCGTGCGACACGGCGTTGGCCACCTCCTCGCCCACGGTGTAGTGCGGTGCTGTACGCCCCGTTGCCGGCTGGTGCTCGGATAACGACATGGTGCTCTCTGGATACAGCATGGCAAACCCCTCTCCTTGTTTGCCATAAGTATACCTAGTATTAGAAACTAGATAAAGTAATTATAAAGACTTTATGAATGAGACGGTCCAGGGGAGCGTTCCTATTGGAATACTGCGCAGGTCAGCGCTTTACCACATGCCAGAATAATCAAGGATGCTCGTAGGATCGTAGCGATACATGCTGGCCACCTGCTGCATTGCCATCTGTCCCATATCGGGAGTTGCCGCGAGCTCTTCGGTGAGCGGGCTCGAATAGCCAAATGCCCCGTCGAGCATGACGCGCACGCGTACGTCCAGCTCGTACTCGGGCGTCTCCTGCAGCTGACCGTTCACCGAGTACACGTCCTTGCAGCGCAGATGGCACGACTTGGTTGGGGCGATGACCGTCTCGATGCGATAGGTGTCCTCGACGCGTGGGGTGGCCTCCTCGCTGGTGAAGCGGATGCTGTCGGGATGGGCGTCCACGTCCAGCACGGCAAAGAGGGTGACCTCGTAGCCGCCGCCACCGCCGATGCCGTTAATGATGTAGAACTTCCCGTCGTAGATGCCCACCATCCAGCTGACCAGCTGCTCGCCGGTGTCGGCGCGATCGATGTGCAGGTAGAGGGCTGGGTCGCTGCTGTCTTCGCGTTTGCCTGCGGTCGCGAAGCGCCCCTGGTCCATCTGGATGGCGCACAGACGGGCAACCTCGCCCGAGCCAAGGCTCACCGTGTCCGCGACGTCGGCGTTCGTGGCCAGGTCGGCCGCCTCCACGCGCCGCTTGTCGTCAACCGTGGTGAAGTATATGTCGAACGTCGTATCGTCCGATGCACCCCAGCCGTCGTTGAGGGCGTACGCCAGCAACGTGTTGCCATTGAAGATGGCGTCGGCGCGCACTTCGGGCTGCTCGTTGGCCTCAAGCTCAAGCACCTCAAACGTGACGGACTCCACGCGGGCCGCTGCGTCTGCCTCGTTGCGCACGAAGCTAAGGATAGAGAAGGCTCGGCCCACGGTGAGCACGCCGGCACCGTCACCCTGCGACGAGCGCGCGTAGTATCCCAAGGAGTCTGGCGAGTCGATGTTTCCGGCGTTGTCGTAGCCAAAGCAGTCTGAGGCGTACACCGTGGCCGTGGTGGGGCCCTGGCCACCCAGCAGCGACGTCATGCCATTGCCGTCCGGACGCGCAAGCGGCAGCAGCACGCCCGTGGCCACCACGCCCACAACAAGTGCGCCGGCCGCAACGACCAGCGTGCGCCGCGAGATGGCCCTGTCGTCGTGCGTGAGCGCCCTAACGGCGTCGTCCGGCACTACGGGCGCCTCCTCCGGCTGGCCCATGAGCGAGCGAACGTCACGAACCAGGTTGTCGAGGCTCTGAGAGATGTCCTGGTACACGGTGCCACGCTGCACGTCGCTGAAGTAGAAGCTGAAGGGCGCCACCACGTCGCACTTCTCGATGGCGATGGGCAGTACGGGCTTCTCGGCGTTGAGGGCGCAGGTAATCTCCTTGCGCGTCCATTTGGACTGCTGCGAGCGCTCGGAGAGGATGAACACCACCACCTTGCTGGCCTCGATGGCGGCGGGAATCTCGACGCCAAAAGACTCTCCGCCATGGATGCCCTCCACGTCCATCCAGCACGTGATGCCGTTGCGCTCGAGCACGAGCCGCACGGTGTTCGCGGCGTCGAACTCGTCGCGTGCGTAGCTGATAAAGACGTCCTGAGACATGGACCCTCCTTGCTGGCATTATCCGTCATGCCGCGAGTGATGGCAACGGCCGGAGGGAGGGGACGGGGCGCCGTCTGTGGACGAGGGGCGGCTGTTGTGCAACAGCTCCATCACATTCGTCATACGATGTATATCGTGCTTCCGCCAAGAAGGCGTACCGCAGTGACGAGTTACTTCTCCGCTAAAGAAAGGATGCGGGTTCGATTCCCGCCGGGCGCACCTCACTTCCCCATACGCGCCCGTAGCTCAATGGTTAGAGCATTACCACTCGTTGCGACCCCTTGTCGTCTTCTTGGTGGAAGCCGCTTTGTACCTATCGTCGCCAGGCCTTTCCTGGCGAACTGCTTGGAGGACACCATGGCCAGCCTCAATGATGCCGCACGCGGCAAGATGCGTACCGTAAACCACGAGGGACACGTTGCCTATCGTATGGATGACGCCCTCAAGCTGGTGACCATGGCGCTCACCAGCATGCTGGGCGAGCCCAAGTTCTATGGTGACAACACCGACGAGCTGATCAGGCTTGCCGAGCGCCTCTGCGCCGACGGCCAGGGCGAGCTCGTTGCCAAGCTGGCCGTGTGGACCCGCACCAAGGGCAACCTACGCTCGGTCTCCCACGCGCTCGTGGCGGTTGTGGCGCACGTCGTGAAGGACCAGGAATACGTGCGCAAGGCGACGCACATCGTGGCCTCCCAGCGTGGGGACGACGGCACCGAGATTCTTGCCACCTATGCAGCCCTCTACGGCAAGCCCTTCCCCAACGCGCTGCGCCGCGGCGTGGCCGACGCCCTCTCGGGCATGAGCGCCTATGACATCGCCAAGTACCAGTCGGGCTCGCGCGAGTTCAAGCTGCGCGACACCCTGCGCATCGCCCATCCCGTTCCTCGTGACGACGAGGCTGCCGCCGCCATGAGCGCCTGCATCGCCGGCACGCTGGGTAAGCCCAAGGGTTGGGAGACCGAGCTCTCGGCTCGCGGCAACACGGCCGAGGTGTGGGACGAGCTCATCGCCGAGGGCCGTCTGGGGTACATGGCGATGCTCCGCAACCTGCGCAATATGCTCAGCGCGGGAGCCAACGTCGAGCCCGTCCTCACGGTGCTGGAGAGTCCCGAGGCCGTGCATCGGTCCCGCCAGCTGCCGTTCCGCTTCTACTCGGCCTGGCGAGAGCTCCAAAGCGCCCATCTCTGCACCACCCGCGTCCACAAGGCGCTCGATGCCGCGCTGGTGGCCTCGTGCGACAACGTGGATCGGCTGCCTGGCCGCACCGCGGTGCTCATCGACACGTCGGGCTCGATGAGCTCGTCGGTGAGCGAGAGGTCCGCCGTGACCTGCCGCGACATCGCAGCCGTGCTTGGTGCCTTGGCAACCTACATCTCCGACGACGCGTGGGTGTGCCAGTTTGACACCAGTGCGTCGCAGCTCGCCTTCACGGGCAGTTCGATTTTGGCTGACGTGCGGTCCGTCCCCTTCGCGGGAGGTGGGACCGACATGGAGGAGGGCTTCGCATGCCTGATGGCAAGCGGCTTCGATGCCGACCGCGTCATCGTGATCTCCGACAACGAGGTGAACGGTGGCTTTGGTCGATACGGCCGGTGGCGTGGGCAGCTTGAGACCGTGCAGCGCGCGCTTGACCGCTATCGCGAGAAGGTGGGGCACGACGTGTGGTGCCATGCCATCGACCTGCAGGGCTATGGCACCCAGCAGTTCACCGGACGCCAGGTGAACGTGATAGCCGGATGGTCCGACCAGGTGCTGCGCTTCGTCTCGCTTGCCGAGGGAGGCTTCGGTGGCATCCTTGACGAGGTCATGGCCGTCGAGCTGTAGCCTTCGCCTCGCATGGAGCCTTGGATAGGGGCGTCCCGGTGGCTTGGCTGCCGGGACGCCCTTCATGTGGGTCCGCATCTCAACCCAACCATCATCGAAGGTTAATCTTCGCCTCGTTGGCCATTCATGTGTGAAGCCCATCATGCTAGCTGTCAGAAGGAGATGGCCAAGAGCCGGAAGGGATGATGGTCATGGAGCTGCTGGAGAAGGTCGAGCTGGTCCGCGAGAAGTGTGGCGTTTCCTACGAGGAGGCCCGTGTGGCGCTTGAGGCGCATGACGGCGACGTGCTGGACGCCATCGTGGCGATCGAGCGCGGCGAGGTGCCGGCGACGGTGGTCGAGCCCGTGGAGGCTGCGGTCGAGGAGCCCGAGCCCGTGGAGGCTGCGGCCGAGGAGCCCGAGCCCGTGGAGGCTGCGGCCGAGGAGCCCGAGGCGTCCGAGGCCATGGGGGTCGCGGAGGCGGTCGTCGAGGCCGGGGTCGAGGCCGTTGGGTCCCTCGACGAGGTCGTGGCCGCCACCGAGGCTGCCGTGGAAGCCGTCGCCGAGGTGCTGGGGGAGGAGGCGCACGAGGCCGTCGGGACCATCCCCGTTGCGGACGACCCGGCATCTGCAGAGCCTGCCCCGGAGACCGCCCCCGAGCCCCAGGCCTACGTCCAGGCTGCGGAGCGCGCCCAGCGGCGCGAGGCGCGTCGGTCCAAGGTGCGCGGCGCGTGGCGCTCGTTCTGGTCGCAGTGCGCGGGCATCCTGCGCTCCGGCATAGACATGACGTTCGTGGCCATGCGCCATGACGAGGTCATGTTCTCCCTGCCCGTGCTGTTCCTGGTCATCGGCATGCTTGCCTGGGGCGCCACGCTCTGGCTGCTGGTCATCGGCCTGTTCTTTGGCTTCCGCTACCGCATCGACGGCGCCTCCCCGGTGACGGTGGACGTGAACCGCGTGATGGACCGCGCCGCCGACCTTGCCGACGACATCAAGAACGACGTGGCATAGCACCGCGGCACCGCGCAGGTGTAATGATAGGCGGCGCCCTGGAGGACCCTCCTCCGGGGCGCCGCTCCGTGTCGCAGCGCGACATCTGCCAGCAGGGTCCTGCCTTTCGTGTGCGTAACGAATCGGGGAAGTTTGCCACGGACGGTCCTGAGCGCGGTATCATGAAGTCCCGTAGGAAGCATCGCGCGTCTACGGGAGGAAGCCATGACCAAGCACATCTTCGTTACGGGCGGCGTCGTCTCGGCCCTGGGCAAGGGCATCACTGCGGCGAGCCTTGGCCGCCTGCTCAAGAGCCGTGGCTACAAGGTGATGATGCAGAAGGCCGACCCCTACCTCAACGTCGACCCCGGCACCATGAGCCCCTTCCAGCACGGCGAGGTGTTCGTGACGGAGGACGGCAAGGAGACCGACCTCGACCTGGGCCACTACGAGCGCTTCATCAACGAGAACCTCACCGCCCAGTCCAACTTCACGAGCGGCCTCATCTACCAGGAGCTGATCGACCGCGAGCGGCGTGGCGACTTCCTGGGCGGCACCGTGCAGGTGATCCCGCACGTCACCGGCGCCATCAAGGACCGCTTCCGCCGCATCGAGGACGAGACTGACGCCGACGTGGTCATCACCGAGCTGGGTGGCACCATCGGCGACATCGAGGGCCAGCCCTTCGTGGAGGCCGTGCGGCAGTTTCGCAAGGAGAAGGGCCCGGGCGAGACGGTGCTCATCCACGTGAGCCTGGTGCCCTACATCGCCGCCGCCCACGAGATCAAGACCAAGCCCACGCAGCACTCCGTGAAGGAGCTGCGCTCGATGGGCCTGCAGCCCGACTTCATCGTGTGCCGCTCCGACCACGAGGTGGACGCCTCCGTGCGCGCCAAGATCGCGAGCTTCTGCGACGTGGACGAGGACTGCGTGTTCGAGAACTCCGACTGCCCCTCCATCTACGACGTGCCGCGCCACCTGGCCGACCAGGGCTTCGACCTCAAGGTGTGCCAGAAGCTGGGCATGGACCCACGCGAGAGCGACATGAGCAGCTGGTACTCGTTCACCGGCGCCCTGCACGAGGCCGAGGCCCTCAAGAGCGTGACCAAGATCAAGGTGGTGGGCAAGTACACCCAGCTTCCCGACGCCTACCTCTCCGTGATTGAGGCGCTGCACCACTCGGGCGTGTACTATGGCCGCCACGTTGACATCGAGCTGGTGGACGGCGAGGAGCTTGACGCGGAGCACGTCGAGGAGGTTCTGGGTGACGCCGACGGCATTCTGGTGCCCGGTGGATTTGGCATCCGCGGCATCGAGGGCAAGATCCTCGCAGCTCAGCGTGCGCGCGAGGGCAAGGTGCCCTACCTGGGCGTGTGTCTGGGCCTGCAGGTGGCGGTGTGCGAGTTCGCGCGCCACGTCTGTGGCCTCGAGGGCGCCAGCTCCACCGAGTTCGTGCCCGACTGCGCCTACCCCGTCATCGACCTCATGCCCGACCAGGAGGGCGTCGACGACAAGGGCGGCACCATGCGCCTTGGCGCCTATCCGTGTCAGGTGGCGGAGGGCACGCTCGCGCGCGAGGCCTACGGCGAGGGGCTGGTGTACGAGCGGCATCGCCACCGCTACGAGGTGAACAACGCCTACCGCGAGACGCTGTGCCAGGCGGGCCTCGTCATCAGCGGGTGCTCGCCGGACGGGCGCCTCGTGGAGATGGTGGAGCTGCCAGAGGACGTGCATCCATGGTTCGTCGCGTGCCAGGCGCACCCCGAGTTCAAGAGCCGTCCCAACGCGCCGCAGCCGCTGTTCCGCGAGTTCGTGCGCGCCGCCATCGCCCATCACGAGGGTGTCAGCCGCCTTGACCTGCACGTGGTTGGCGTACCGGTCATCCCCGACCAGCCCAGGGCCTAGAGTAGGGGAGGACCATGGCACGCAGGGGCGACAAGGGTCGGGCATCCACCGTGCTGCTGGGCGACGAGTCGCCCACGCCGCTTTCCGACGCCGCGGACGACTACCTGTCGTATCTGGTGCTTGAGCGGGGTAGCTCGCCCAACACGGTGGAGTCGTACGGGCGCGACCTGCGGCGCTACCTCGCCTACCTGCGAAGCGACGGCGTGACGAGTCCCGACGAGGTGACCCGCGACGAGGTGGAGGGGCACGTGCGCGCGCTGGAGGAGTCGGGGCTGGCGCCCGCCTCGGTGGAGCGCGCCGTGTCGGCCATCAAGGGCCTGCACCGCTTTATGGTTGCCGAGCAGATCACCGAGGTACACCCCACGGCCGACCTGCTGCTTCCCAAGAAGCCCGAGCACCTGCCCGACGTAATCTCGCAGGAGCAAGCCTTTGCCTTGCTTGACGAGCGCATGTTTGAATGGCACGGGTCGGACGCGTCGTCAAGGCGAGCGCAGCTGGCCGAGGCGTCGCTCAAGCGCGACCAGGCCATCCTCGAGACCCTGTATGGCTGTGGCCTGCGCGTGAGCGAGCTGTGCGGCCTGGACCTCCGTGACGTCCACCTTGACGAGGAGCTGCTGCGCGTGTTTGGCAAGGGGTCCAAGGAGCGCGTGGTGCCGGTGCTGGGCAGCGCGGCGCGCGTGCTGTCGGGCTACCTTGGGCAGTGGCGCGAGGTGCTGGCTGCGGGCCACCCCGGCACGCAGGCCGTCTTCCTCTCGGCGCGGGGGACGCGCATCACCCGGCAAGCCGTGCATGCCATCGTGGAGAAGTACGGCGCCTACGCGGGCATCGAGGGGCTGCATCCCCATACGCTGCGCCACAGCTTCGCCACCCACCTGCTTGAGGGGGGTGCCGACCTGCGCATCGTGCAGGAGCTGCTGGGGCACTCGAGCATCTCCACCACGCAGCTGTACACCCATGTGGATCGCAGCCATGTGCGCATGGTCTACCTGGAGGCCCATCCCCGGGCCCACGTCGACGCGGGGGAGTAGGCTGGGATTTGCTGGTGGGGGTACGGCTTGGGACGTACCCTAGCGGCCGAGAGATGGCCGAAGTGGGGGATTGACCACTTAGGGTACGGCTTGGGACGTACCCTAACGGCGCTCGGTCGGCGTACTGGCGGCCACGCGCTGCCGAAGGCGGCTTCCGGGTGTCCGAAAGCCTCGCCGGACACACTCCGCCACAGCCTCCTTCCCATGCCATCTACCTGCTAACTCCATAATTTATACACAATATGTTCTAGAGGATTCCTCTAGCAGTTGTGACCCACCCAAAAGCCCAACACAACATCTTGTGGCGGGCTTTTTGCATCCTGCGGTTCTCCGGTGGCGGACGTTCGGCCGTTCGGGGGACTCAAAGACAATTTGGGGGGAGAAAAAGGGACAAAGTGTTGTGAATTGGGAGGGATGAGTTATCATCTTTGGTGCGTCGAACTCAGGGACACCTGTATCTCGAGACACCAAGGCCGAGCGAAGAGAGGGGAGGGACGATGTACCTGACGGGCACCTACATGCACAACCTGGATGCCAAGGTGCGCCTCACCCTTCCCGCCCCCATTCGCAAGCAGCTTGGTGACCTCGTGTACCTGGTTCCCGTGAACGACGCGATCTACGGCTTTGCCCCCGAGGAATACGAGGCGTGGGTCATGAGCTACTTCCCGCAGGGCTTCAATGCGCGCAACCGTGCGCATCAGGAACTGCAGCTGAAGCTCAACAAGCGGGCCGTGCCCGTCGAGATCGACAACGCCGGGCGCATCAGCCTGGGCAAGATCTCGGCGCAGAAGCTCGAGCGTCGCGGCATCAAGCGTGCCGTGGCGGTGATTGGCAACTCCAATCACTTCGAGATCTGGAGCGCGGACCGCGTCGACCCCGAAGAGGACGACGACCTCGACGGCCTCATGTTCGACGCCTGATAGGACGAGGGGACTGAGCACCTTGACACACGAATATCGGCACGTACCCGTGATGCTTGACGAGGTCATCCGGGAGCTGGGCCCCAAGCAGGGGGAGGTCGTCTGCGACTGCACCCTTGGTGGCGCCGGGCACTCGGTGGAGCTCGCCAAGCTCGTGGCACCCGATGGCCTGTCCATCGGGATCGACCAGGACGACATGGCCCTCGAGGCCGCCGCGGCCCGCTTCGAGCGCGAGGTTCCCCAGGCGGAGCGCAAGCTCCTGAAGGGCAACTTCGAGGCCCTTGACGAGCTGCTCGTCCAGGCAGAGGTACCGGGGGTGGACTGCTTCCTGTTCGACCTCGGCGTCTCGTCGCCACAGCTCGATATCCCCGAGAGGGGCTTCTCGTACCACGAGGACGCCCCGCTTGACATGCGCATGAATCCGGGGGAACACACCCTTACCGCAGCAGAGGTCATCAACCAGTATTCCGAAGCCGACCTCACCCGGATCCTGCGCGTCTACGGGGACGAGCGCAACGCCGCGCGCATCGCCCGCCTGGTGGTGCGCGCCCGCGAGAAGGCGCCGATCGAGACCACGCTCCAGCTGGTCGAGATCGTGAAGGCCGCCATTCCCGCGGCGCAGCGGCGTCACGGGGGACACCCCGCGCGTAAGGCCTTCCAGGCCCTACGCATCGAGGTGAACCACGAGCTGGATGCCCTCCAGCAGGGGCTGAACGCCGCCATCCGCTGGGCAAACCCCGGCGGTCGCATCTGCGTCATCAGCTACCACTCGCTGGAGGACCGCATCGTGAAGCACGTGTTCACCGAGATGAGCCGCGGATGCACCTGCCCGCCGGACTTTCCGGTGTGCGTGTGCGGCAACGTGCCGATAGTCGAGGTCAGGACGCGAAAGCCGATGACCGCCTCCGACGAGGAGGTGCGCCTGAACCCTCGGGCGCGAAGCGCGCTGATGCGCGTGGCGGTGAAGCTGGACACCGCCAGCGCCTAGGCGCGGCCACAGGCACCCCGACCCTTGGGTCGCGTGCATACAAACGAAGCATAAACGCACCACCACGAACCGCAACCGCACTACCAACGCACTACCAACGAAGCCAGAACGCACACGACAGGAAGGGAACCGCACCGTGGCACGTACCTATGGAACAGAGGCCGTTCGTCTCGATGCCATCGAGAGGCAACGCGAGCTAGAGTTTGAGCGCAGCGCCGCCTTCGACGTGGTCGAGGGCAGCGGGCTTGACGCCGAGGCGCGCCGTGGCGTGACGGTCGACTTCCTGCTTGCCGTCAGGATGCTCGTCGTGTGCGTGATGGCACTTGCCGCCATCGGCGCCGGTCGCGTGGCGCTTACCACCGCCACCGCCAGCTGCCTGCTCTCCAACCTGCAGCTTCGCTCCGAGATCATGGAAGCCCAGGACACCAACGCCGCCCTGCGCATCGAGCGCTCGGTGCTGTGCAGCGCCTCCCGCGTGGAGCGCATCGCCACCCAGAACCTTGGCATGGTGCCGGTTTCCTGCTGCGACCACGTGAGCGTTTGCAACGAAGAGCAGCAGACAAACCTGGTGCAGCCGACCATCACCACCAGCTCGCTCCCGGCCGACACGATGCAGCAGGCATCCGCGGAGGCAGCCCTCCCTAACCAAGGGTGAGGCCCATGCGATACGGTCGTGATCAGGAAGAGCCCCTTTGGGACGATGACCCCATGTGGGACGACGAGGCCTCGTCATATGACGAGGCCTCACGAGCCCGCTACCGCCGTCGCGCCAGCAGGCGCGGGGGGTCGGGCCCCGGTGGCTTCGACAACGGCATCAAGTACATGTTCATCTGGGCGCTGGCCCTGTTTGCCGTCGTGAGCGCGAAGCTCGTGTGGCTGCAGGTGATCAAGTCTGCCGAGTACACCGAGATGGGGGTTGCCAGCCGCACCAGCACCTCGGTGCTACGGGCCAAGCGCGGCACCATCTATGACCGCAACGGCAACGTGCTGGCCATCAGCGTGGATTGCAAGACGGTGTTCTGCTATCCCGAGATGGTGAACGACGCCGTCTCGACCGCCGACCTTCTGGTCGAGTACCTGGGGGGCGACCCCAACGAGTACCTCTCGCTCCTGCGGTCGGGGGAGGGCTACACCTACATCGAGCGCCAGGTTGACGAGTCAAAGGCCGAGCGGCTTGCCCAGGCGCTCGAGGAGCGCGGCCTGGAGGGCGTCTACTTCGAGGACGACATCAAGCGCGACTACCCCTACGGCGACGTGGGCGGCCAGATCATCGGCTTCGTGAACGTGGACGGGTCGGTCAAGACGGGCCTTGAGTCATATTACGACGCCGTGCTGAGCGGTGAGGACGGCGAGATGGTGATGGAGCTGGGCAATGGCGGCACACCCATCGCCGGCGCCACCAACGTGGTGCGTCCTGCCCGCGATGGGGCCGACCTCATCCTGTCCATCGACATCGACCTGCAGCGCGTGGCCGAGGAGCAGAT
The DNA here is from genome assembly GCA_902788705.1 of uncultured Coriobacteriaceae bacterium. GTDB lineage: Bacteria > Actinomycetota > Coriobacteriia > Coriobacteriales > Atopobiaceae > UBA1367. The sequence goes on from CADALE010000006.1 coordinate 191,228, forward strand.
AACCAAGGCCGTGGTCGACTTCCAAGCCGAGTCCGGCTCGGTCATGGTGACCGACCCCACTACCGGCGAGATCCTGGCCGCATGCTCGACGCCGCTTCTGCCCGTTACCCGCTACTGGGAGATGGAGGAGGGCGCCGACACGCTCAAGCTGGTCACCTCCTCCTACGAGCCGGGTTCCATCTTCAAGGTGATCACCTCGTCCATCGGCATCAACGCCGGCCTCGTGACGCCGTGGTCCACCTATACGGTGCCGCCCGAGGTGCTGGTGGGTGACGACTACGTGTCCGACGACGACGGCCGCGACTGGACCATGACGATGACGCTTGCCGAGATGCTGAGGCGCTCGTCCAACACCGGCCTTGCCATGGTGGCGCAGGAGTCCATCGGCGCCGAGGCCTTCGCGGCCGGTGTGTCGGCCTTTGGCATCGGCACCCCCACGGGCATCGACTATCCCGGCGAGGTGTCGGGCATCGTGCGCTCGCTTGACGAGTACGACGGCTCCACGCTCGGCTCGATGGCGTTTGGCCAGGGCCTGGCCATCCCGCTTGTGCAGATGGTGAAGGCCGTGGGCACGGTTGCCAACGGTGGCGTGCCGCACACGCCCCACTTCCTGGTGTCGCAGTCGGGCGAGCCGGCGCAGTGGCCCGCAGGTGAGCAGGTTGTGTCCCCGGAGACCTGCAGCCAGGTGGTTGACATGATGCGCGAGGTGGTGCTGAGCGGCACGGGCGTGAACGCGCAGGTGAGCGGCTATGACGTGGCGGGCAAGACCGGCACGGGCGAGCAGGCCGACGCCGAGGGCGGCTACCGCGAGTACAGCTACGTGTCGTCGTTCATCGGCTTCGCGCCGGCTTCCGAGCCCAAGGTGCTTGCATACGTGGGCCTCAACGGAACTCCATACCTTGCCTACGGCTCCGCGGCGCCCACATTCTCGACTATCATGGGTGAGGCGCTTTTGGACATGGGCGTGCAACCCAGTTGGTAGGATCGGGTGATTGGTATGTTGCAGCTGACCGCAGCCGATGTGGCAAGGGCCACCGGCGCGACATTTCTTGAGGAGGCCACGGGGGGCAAGGCCGAGGTGCGCGACGCACAGCTTTCCCGCACCGTGGCTGACGTGGTAATTGACTCGCGACAGGTGCACGAGGGGTCGCTCTTCGTGTGCATCAAGGGCGAGCGCGTGGATGGCAACGAGTACGCGGTCGCCGCGGTGAAGGCCGGGGCGGCTGCTGTGGTGCTGACGAGTGACATAGTGGACGTGAGCCCCAACCTGCTGTGTGGCCTTGCCCAGCAGGAGCGCTGCGCGGTGCTGCGCGCCGAGGGCGACGATGCCGAGGAGTTCCTGCTGCGTCTGGCGGGTGCCTGGCGCGAGCGCAACCCTCAGTGGACCGTGGTGGGCGTGACGGGGTCGGTGGGCAAGACCACCACCAAGGACATGCTTGCTGCCGGACTTGCCGTGGGCGGGAGGGTGCATGCCACCGCAGGCAACCACAACAACCTCATCGGCATGTCGCTCACCCTGCTGTCGGCTGAGACGTCCGACCAGTTCGTGGTATGCGAGATGGGCATGGATCACGCCGGCGAGCTCACGCGGCTTACGAGGGCGGCGCGCCCCGACGTGGCGCTGGTCACCAACGTGGGCACCAGCCACATCGGAAACCTTGGCTCACGCGAGGCCATCGCGCGCGCCAAGGCCGAGATCTGCGCGGGCATGCGCCCCACCGACGCGGCTGACGGCCGCGTGCCTTCGTGCCTGGTGCTCACCTCCGACAACGACTTCGGCGCTCTCATCGAGGACGAGTACGCGCGTCCCGCGGGCATTGAGGTGCTGCGCGTGGGCACCCGCCCTGACGACGCGGTGTGCGCACGCACGGTCACGCTCGACGACGAGGGGCTTCCCACGGCCACCCTCGCCTTTGCCGACGGCCTCGAGCTTGGCTGTACGCTGGAGGTTCCCGGTCGCCACGTGGTGAGCGACCTGCTGCTGGCCATGGCCATCGTGTGGCGCCTTGGCGTGGACCGCGAGGCCGCAGCCCAGGCCATCGCGCGCATGCCGCGCACCGGCATGCGGCTTGAGGTGAAGACGGCTCCGGGCCGCCCGCGCGTCATCGACGACTCGTACAACGCAAGCCCCAACTCGATGGCTGGCGCGCTTGACGTGCTGGCGTCGATGGCCTGCACGGGCAGGCGCGTGGCGGTGCTGGGCGAGATCGGTGAGCTGGGCGACCAGTCGCCCTTGCTGCACGGTCTCGTAGGCGCCTATGCTGCGGCTAAGGGGCTTGACCTCGTGGCCTTCGTGGGAGGCGAGGCGGCGCGCCAGATGGCCGACGCGGCCCGCACGATGGGCTTCTCCGACGACCGTCTCGAGCTGTTCGGGTCGTGCGACCAGGCCCTGGCCACCTTGGCCCCGGTGCTGGCCGAGGACGACCTGGTGCTGGTGAAGGCCTCGCGCTTCATGGGGCTTGACGCGTTTGCGAAAGGGGTGCTTGCCTGATGTTTGGCAACCCGAGCTATCCTACCTACCAGGTATTCCTCTCGGCGGGCTTCGCCGCGCTCATAGCCGGCTTTCTCATGCCGCTGTTCATCAAGCTGATGCGCCACGAGCAGATAGGCCAGCAGATTCGTGCCGACGGTCCCGAGCGGCACCTCATCAAGCAGGGCACGCCCACGATGGGTGGCGTGGTCATCCTTCTGGGCGTCATGGTCACGGTCGTGCTGATGGCGTCGTGGACGCCCGACCTCACGCTGGCGGTCGTGGCCACCCTGGCCACGGCATCGCTCGGCCTGCTTGACGACATCGAGTCGGTGGCGCACGGCCGCTCGCTGGGCCTCACCCCCTCGCAGAAGATGGCGGGCCTCATCGTCATCTCGGTGAGCTTCTGCCTGGCGGCGGTCAACTGGATCGGCATCCCGCCCACCATCTCCTTCCCGGGCGGCCTCACCATGAACCTGGGCGTGCTCACCACCACGTTGACCATCGGGAGCAAGCCCTTCGCCATACCTTGGCTGTACGTCATCTTCGTGTTCCTGCTCATGGCGGGCTTCTCCAACGCCGTCAACCTCACCGACGGCCTCGACGGCCTCGCGGGCGGCTGCTCGATGGTCGTGATGCTGATCATGGCCATGGTGGCGTTCCGCTACAACGAGCTGAACCTCGCCGTGTTCTCCGCCGCGATGGGTGGCGCTTGCATCGGCTTCCTCTGGCACAACTGCTATCCCGCCTCCATCTTCATGGGCGACACAGGCTCGCTTGCCCTCGGCGCCGCCTTCGCGGCCCTGGCCGTGCTCACCAAGACCGAGGTGGTCTCGCTCGTGATGGGCGGGCTCTTCATCATCGAGGCCATGTCGGTGATCATCCAGGTGGCCAGCTTCAAGCTCACGCACAAGCGGGTGTTCCTCATGGCGCCTATCCACCACCACTTCGAGAAGCTGGGTTGGTCGGAGACCAAGGTGGTCATCCGCTTCTGGATCGTGTCCGGGGCCTTTGCCGCCCTGGGCTTCGCCATGTACTTCCAGCTTGGATAGGGGGTCGCCTTGGCACGTCATGCTCAAAGCGATGGGACGAAGGTCGGTAGGGGCACGTCTTCGCGGGCCCTGTCGGTGCCGGCGCGCTTCATGCTGCCGCGCGTCGTGCTGTACCTCTCGGTGTTCGCCCTGGTTGCGCTCGGCCTGCTGATGATCTACTCGGCCTCCTCGGTGATGGCGGCCGCAGACCCCGACTGCAACTACAACGCGGCGTACTACCTCATCCGCCAGGGCATCTTCGCCGCGGTGGGCCTTGGGGCGGCCGCGGTGATGTCGGTCATCGACTACCACGTGTTCGCCGACTACCTGCTGCCCATCATCTGGGCCATAACGGTGGCGCTTCTGATGCTGGTGATCATCTCGTCGGTCGGCGCGGGTGCCTACGGCGCCGTGCGCTGGCTTGACCTGGGATTCTTCTCGCTGCAGCCGTCCGAGTTCGCCAAGCTCACGGTCATCCTCACGGCGGCTAACGTGTGCAAGCGCTACTTCGAGGACGGCGCGCTGAGCTTCGGTGCCTTCGCCACCATCATGGCCGTGGCCGTGGGCGTCCCGCTGTTCCTGATCGTGGTGCAGCCCGACAAGGGCACCACCATCATCTGCGCTGTGACCCTCGTGGTCATGGCCTACCTGGCCGGCTTTCCGTCCAGGCCCATCCTCGCGCTGCTTGGCTGCGTGATCGTGCTTGCGCTGATCCTTGCCTTCAAGGACGAGTACTCGCGGGAGCGCGTGTTCACCATGCTCGACCCCTTCCAGGACCCCCTCGACAAGGGCTACCAGATCATCCAGGGCTTCTATGCCTTCGGGACGGGCGGCCTGTTTGGCGTGGGCATCGGGCTTTCGCGCCAGAAGTACTCCTATCTCCCCATGGCGCACAACGACTTCATCTTCGCCGTCATCGGCGAGGAGCTGGGGCTTGCCGGCACCCTGGGCACCCTGCTGGGCTTCCTCGCGTTGCTCTGGGCGGGCTACCAGATCGCGCGCTACGCACCTGACCTCACGGGGCGGCTGGTCGCGGCGGGATGCACGTCGCTGCTGGTGATCCAGCTGCTGGTGAACGTGGGCGGCGTGCTCAGCCTCATCCCCCTCACCGGAAAGCCCATCCCGTTCCTCTCCTACGGAGGCTCGTCCATCATCTCGAGCCTGATGCTGGTGGGGATGGTGTCGTCCATCTCGCTGCATTCGTCGCTTCCCGTCACCGAGTACGATGAGCGGCGCCAGGATTGGGGCCTCACCTCCGAGCCTGCTCACCACTACCGCTCCGAGCCTTCGCTCTCGCTGGTGGGCGAGCCCACGCCACGCTCCCAGCGCCAGGCCGGCGCCGCGACGCAGACGCCGCCGTTCTCGGTGGTTGGCGGCGGGAGGGCCCCATCCTCAACGCCGTTGGCTGGCACGAGGCGTGCTACCAGCCCCGAGAGCCTCAGGGCCGAGCGAGAGTTCTCCGAGGCGCATGCCGGCGGTCGCGTGAGCGTGGACGGGCGCGGAAGGCGCCGCATCGACCTCGGGCCCTCCGCCTCCGAGCGGCTGCGGCCCACGAGGTAGTCTACAGGCAACACGAGGCCTCGCGGCGGGCGCCATGCTCGCCGCGAGGCGTTATGGGAAGGAGATCGCTTCATGTCGGACAAGCTGTCAGTTGCCATTGCGGCCGGAGGAACGGCGGGACACATCAACCCGGCCCTCGCGCTTGCCGAGGAGCTGTCGTCGCGCGGGCATGACGTGCGCTTCGTCGGCCAGTCCAGCCGGCTTGAGGCACGACTGGTTCCCGAGGCGGGATACCCCTTGCTGTGCATCGAGGTGACGGGATTCGATCGCTCGCGCCCCTGGACCCTGGTCACGGCGCTTGCGCGCATGGTCAGCGCCGAGCGGGCGCTGGACCGCATCTTTGCCAAGCAGGGCGCCCCCGACGTAGCTGTGGGGTTTGGCGCCTACGTGGAGCTGCCATTGATGCGCTGGTGCGCCCACCACAAGGTTCCCTACGTGCTGCACGAGCAGAATTCGGTGCCGGGCCTCGCCAACAAGGTGAGCGCCCGCAAGGCCGCGGTCCTGGCGCTGTCCTTCCCGGCGGCACGCGCAGCCTTCGAGGGGCGAGTGGGCAAGGCCACGGCTGTGGAGGTTACGGGCAACCCCGTGAGGCGCTCCGTCATCGACGCGCAGCGCGACGAAGGCCGTGCGGCGCTGGGCATCTCTGACGACGAGACGCTGCTTTTGGTGTTTGGCGGTAGCCTTGGCGCGCGCCACCTTAACCAGGGCGTGGCGGCGCTCAAGGACCAGCTGCTGGCGCGCGAGGGGCTGCGCATCGTGCATTCCACCGGTCGTGACGAGTACGAGTCGGTGGTGCAGGCGCTGTCGCTCACCGAGGAGGAGGCTGCCCGCTGGAAGGTGATGCCCTACATCGACGACATGGGCTCGAAGCTTGCTGCGGCCGACCTCGTGCTGTCGCGTGCCGGGGCGTCGTCGGTGGCCGAGATCGCGGCGAAGGCAGCTCCCAGCGTGCTGGTGCCCTACCCGTTTGCCACGGCAGACCACCAGACCACCAATGCGCACCTGCTGGTTGACGTGGGTGCCGCCAAGCTGCTTCCTGACGACCAGATCGACACGCCCGCATTTGCCGAGACGCTGCTTGCGCTGGTTGACGACCCTGCGGCGCGTGCCCAGATGAAGGATGCCGCGATGGGTCTTGCGCAGGACCGCGCAGCGGCCTCGCTTGCCGACTGCGTGGAGCGCGCCGCCCGCCCATAGCGGCCAGGAGGGGAGCGCCCCTCCTGACATCCCTCGTTCTACGCGCCGGTTGTGTGCGTCCTTGGGATGTTTGGCCCATGGGGTAAAATAGAGGGTCCGGAAACAACCTTTGGGAGGGTGATTCGATGGAAGACATCACGCCTGCTTCGAGTTTCTCTAGTGTGCACTTCGTGGGCATCGGCGGGGCTGGCATGAGCGGCATCGCGCTGGTGCTTAACGAGCGTGGGTGCCACGTCACGGGCTCCGACCTGAAGATGTCCAACTACGTGCGCGACCTTGAGGACGCCGGCATCCAGGTGAGGGTGGGCCATGCCGCCGAGACCATCGATGCGGCCTCGCCCGACGTGGTGGTCATCTCGTCGGCCATCCCCGACACCAACCCCGAGGTGCTGCGTGCCCGCGAGCTGGGCATCCCCGTGTGGCCTCGCGCCAAGATGCTGTCGGCCCTCTCCCTTGACGCCACCACGGTGGCGGTGGCCGGCACCCATGGCAAGACCACGACCTCCAGCATGGTCGCCACCATGCTTGACCACCTTGGGTGGGACCCGTCGTTCCTCATAGGTGGCGTGGTGGAGGAGTACGGCACCAACGGGCGCAATGGCGAGGGCGGTTACTTCGTGTGCGAAGCCGACGAGTCCGACGGCTCGTTTTTGTTCCTGCGTCCCAGCGTGGTGGTGGTCACCAACATCGAGGCCGACCACCTCGACCACTACGGCACGCTCGAGAACATCGAGCGCACCTTCTGCCAGTTCATGGACCTCGTGGGTGAGGACGGCACGGTGGTCATCTACGGTGACGTGCCGCACTACGTAGAGCTTGCCCGCTCGACCGGCCGCCATGTTGTCACCTACGGCTTCGACGAGGGCAACGACTTCGTGTGCGTGCCCGGCGCGCCCACGGGCACGCTCGAGAGCACCCTCACGGTGCATACGCACACGGGTGAGGAGGTGCCCGTCACCATCAAGGCCAACCCCGGTCGCCACAACATGGCCAACGCCTGCGCCTGCATCGCGGTGGCGGCAACCCTTGGGGCAAGCCTACCCGAGGCCGCAAAGGCCCTCTCGGCCTTCCAGGGCGTGCATCGCCGCTTCACGCACGTGGGCGACGTGGCGGGCATCACCGTGGTGGACGACTACGGCCACCATCCCACCGAGATCGAGGCCACGCTCACCGCGGCCCGCTCCCTGTCGTTCAAGCGCATCGTCGTCGTCTTCCAGCCGCATCGTTACAGCCGCACCAAGGACCTCGCGGACAAGTTTGCCACGGCCTTCGACGATGCCGACGTGCTGTTCGTGATGGACGTGTTCTCGGCGGGCGAGACGCCCATTCCCGGCATCTCGGGCAAGACCGTGGCCAAGGGCGTGGCCGAGCATGGCGCTACGGGCAGTGTCGAGTACGTGAGCAACCGTCGCGAGCTTATCGCCCGCCTGTGCGAGGCGTGCCGTCCGGGCGACCTGCTCATCACGCAGGGCGCTGGCGACGTCACCGCCATCGGCCCTGCCTTCATCAAGGCCATGCGCGAGCGCGAGGCTGGGAGGGCCGGCGCGTGAGCGTGTACAACGCCTACCTCTCCCTCTCGGGCACCATCGATGCCGAGGTGGCCACAGACGAGCGCATGGCGTTGCGTACGTCCTACCGTATCGGCGGTCCTGCGGCGCTGCACGTGACCGTGCATTCCTACCAGGCGCTCGTGCGCACCATCCAGGTGCTCGACCGCGAGCGCGTGAGCTGGGTGGTGCTGGGACGCGGGTCAAACATCCTGGTGAGCGACCAGGGCTATGACGGCTGCGTGATCAAGCTGGGGCGCGAGTTCTCGCGCATCTCCCTGGGCGACGACGCAACGGTGACGGCCGGTGCCGGCGCGATGCTGGCCAAGCTGGTCAACGAGTGCCAGCAGGCCGGCCTCTCTGGCCTCGAGGCCTGTGTGGGCATTCCCGGCACCGTGGGCGGTGCCGTGTCGATGGACGCGGGCACGCGTCACGAGTGGATTGGGCACAAGGTGCGCTCGGTCGTCACCTACGTGCCCGGCAAGGGCCTGCGCAGGCGCGAGAGCCACGAGGTGGACTGGGGCTATCGCGCAACCTCCATCCCCGGCAACGAGGTCATTCTCGAGGCCACGTTTGGCCTCGAGCCCGGCGACCCCGGGCAGATCGCGGCAGACATGGAGGAGCGCCTGGTGCGAAGGCGCGAGCACCAGCCCATCGGCAAGCCCAGCTGTGGGTCGGTGTTCAGAAACCCCATGTCCGGCTCGGTTGGCAGCCTGATCGAGGCCTGCGGGCTGAAGGGTGCCACCTGTGGTGCGGCCCAGGTGTCCGACGTGCATGCAAACTTCGTGGTCAACAACGGTGGAGCCACTGCTGTCGAGGTGCTCACGCTCATCCGCAAGATGCATGACGAGGTGCTGAGGCAGCAGGGGATAGACCTCGTGCCCGAGGTCAAGTTCCTGGGGTTCTAGGAGAGGGGGGCTGGAGCATGGCGAATCAGAGGCCTCACAGGCGCGACGTCGCGCAGGCGGGCGCCAACAAGCAGGCGGCTGTCCCATCGACGAAAGCCGCCCCGAAGCCCGCAGCGGCCAAGCGCACGGCGCTGCGCGCCACGCCAGCCGCGTCAAGGCGCAAGCCCGAAGCCACGCGTCGGTCGCCCATCAAGGTGGTGGCCGTGGTGCTGGGAGTCCTGGCGGCGCTTGCCCTGGTGTCAGGCATCGCCATTGCGGTGCTTGCCAACACCTCCGCCTTCCAGATTGCCTCCATCGACGCGGCAGCTACCGAGCACATCTCCTCTGCCGACATTGCGGCCTTGGCCAGCGTTCCCGAGGGCACCACGCTGCTCAACTACGACGAGGAGGCCATCCGGCAGAACGTGTGCCGCAACCCCTGGGTGGGCGAGGTAAGCATCACGAGGGAGTTTCCCGACAAGCTTAAAGTAAGCGTCACCGAGCGCAAGGTGGGCATGCTGGTGATGCTCGAGTCGGGGGCCGTCATCTGGTGCATGGGTACCGATGGCGTGTGGATCGAGCCGGTGAAGGTGCCTACCGCAGAGGGCCAGTCGGTGCGCGAGGCGGCGCTGGGCGTGGCAAACTCGCTTGGAGCGCTGCTGGTGACCGACGCTCCGCAGACCGTGAGCCCCACGGCAGGCGCACCGGCCGAGGACGAGGTGTTTGCCGCAATCAACACCTATCGCGAGGAGCTGAGCGAGTCGTTCTCCAGCCAGATCGTGAGCGTGTCGGCACCCAGCATGGAGGCCATCTCCTGCATCCTGAGCAGCGGGGTGGAGGTGTCGCTTGGCGCCCCCACCAACGTGGAGACCAAGGAGGCCGTGGTGCAGCAGCTGCTGGCCAAGTATCCCAACCGCATCACCTACATCAACGTTCGAGTACCCTCAAGTCCCTCCTACAGGATGCTCGAGTCCGAGTCGGTGCAGGAGGGTACGGGCGCTATGGGAGACGCGACGCCGCAGCCCTAAGAAACGCGCCCATCGGCACTTGAGCGGCCACAATACTGCCGTTTACCAGCTAATTTCATACTTTGCACAAAATGGTTGACGCAAACCCTCAAGTTGTGCCAATATTACGCGCTTTATGAAGAACGTCGAGGTCAACCTGAGGTTGAGGGTTTTCGAGACGCCTGCACGAAGCGCACACACATGCAATAAACGCAGCACCAACGCACCACCCCAAAACGCAGTATCACCGCACCACCCAATGACGAAGCACCATCGCACCACCCAAAACGCAGCACTACCGCACCAGCACGAAACACAGCACTATCGCACCACTTTCGAGAGGCAAGCAACGGCACAGGCAACGAGGCCCGCGCCACGCAAGGAGGAACTATGATCAAGGAAGTCGACATCCCTAGCAACTATCTGGCGGTCATCAAGGTCGTCGGCGTGGGCGGTGGCGGCACCAACGCCGTCAACCGCATGATCGAGGAGGGCATCCGCGGCGTCGAGTTCGTTGCCATCAATACCGACGCGCAGGCGCTGGCCATCTCCGATGCCGACATCAAGGTGCACATCGGCACCGACATCACCAAGGGCCTGGGCGCTGGCGCCAACCCCGAGGTTGGTCGCGAGGCCGCCGAGGACAGCCATGACGAGATCAAGGCCGCCCTTGCTGGTGCCGACATGGTCTTCATCACCGCTGGCGAGGGCGGCGGCACCGGCACCGGCGCCGCGCCGGTCGTGGCCGACATCGCCAAGAACGACGTGGGCGCCCTCACCGTGGGCGTCGTCACCAAGCCGTTCTCGTTCGAGGGCCGCAAGCGCGGGCAGTCTGCCGCCAACGGCATCAAGACGCTGTCCGAGGCCGTCGACACCCTCATCGTCATCCCCAACGACCGCCTGCTCGACCTCTCCGAGAAGAAGACCACCATGCTCGAGGCCTTCCGCATGGCCGACGACGTGCTCTCATCACGGTCCCCGGCCTCATCAACCTCGACTTCGCCGACGTGTGCACCATCATGAAGGGCGCCGGCACGGCCATGATGGGCATCGGCATCGCATCCGGCGACAACCGTGCCGCCGCGGCCGCCGAGGAGGCCATCTCCAGCCGCCTGCTCGAGAGCTCCGTCGACGGCGCTACCCGCGTCCTGCTGTCCATTGCCGGCAACAAGGACCTGGGCATCCAGGAGATCAACGACGCAGCCGACCTCGTGGCCAAGAACGTCGACCCCGACGCCAACATCATCTTTGGCACCGTTGTCGACGAGAGCCTGGGCGACGAGGTGCGCGTCACCGTCATCGCCACCGGCTTTGACGAGGCCTCCTCGCAGCAGGCGCTGCCGTCCTTCGACCTCGGCAACTCCCGTGACCGCGGCTCGCGCCCGGCCTCCACGTCGCAGCCTGCCCGCCAGTCTGCCGACAAGGAGTTCGACATCCCCGAGTTCCTGAGGCACAGCCGCCTCTAGGATGCGTCGTGTCGGGGGCAAGGCTGACATCGATCGAGTCCCTGGGCGTGACCCTGCTGGGCGACTGGCGTCGCCCTGGCGGGGTCACGTTCGCGTTCACCGAGCGCACGGGCGGGGTGAGTCCCCAGCCGTTCGACTCGCTGAACCTGGGCGACCGCTGCGGTGACGACGAGGCCTGCGTGCGGCGCAACCGCGCGAGGGCCCTTGCCGCGCTGGGCGGCGAGGGGCTGCTGAGGCGCCTGGTCAACCCGCTGCAGGTGCACGGCACCAACGTAGTGGTGGTTGACGACGGCACCGACGAGGGCGTGGAGGAAGCGCGGCGCAAGGCCCAGGAAGGCGCGGACGCCATCGTGTGCACGGTGAGCGACGTGCCGGTGCTGCTGTGCTATGCCGACTGCGTGCCTGTGGTGCTTACGGCGCCCGGTGCCTTTGCCGTGGTGCACAGCGGATGGCGAGGCACCATCGAGCGCATCTCGGCCAAGGCCCTCCGCGTGCTCTGCGAGGCGTCGGGGGCGGCGGTGGCCGACGTGCGCGCCTACGTGGGACCTCACGTGGGCGTGGCCGACTACGAGGTGTCTGCCGAGCTGGCCCAGCGCTTCGTCGCCGAGTTCGGCGAAGGCGCCTGCCAGCCGGGAAACCACCTCGACCTCGGCTTCTGCGTGGCGCAGGCGCTCCATGACGCCGGCGTGTCGGCTGATGCCCTGGCATCCTGCGACGTGTCCACGGCCTCTGCCACCAACCGTTTCTTCTCGTACCGCGCGTCGGGGGGCACCTGCGGTCGCCACGGCGCGCTCGCGTTCATCCCTGGTGGCGCGAAGGGGGAGGTGTAACTATGGGCGAAGAGCGCATCGACGACTACGAGGCCTTCCTTGCTCGGCGTCGGGGGCAGCTCCTCGAGCGCATTGCCCAGGCGGCGCGCGTCGCGGGACGCAATCCCGACGAGGTGACGCTGCTTGCCGTCTCCAAGACCGTAGGCCCCGAGGAGGTGGCCCTCGCCTGGTCGGCGGGCTACCGCGCCTTTGGCGAGAACCGTCCCCAGGAGCTCACGCGCAAGCTGACGGCGCTGGCGTCGAACCCCGAGCTTAGGGGCATGCGCTTCGACATGATCGGCAACCTGCAGAAGAACAAGATCAACCAGGTGCTGGGCAACGCGCACCTCATCCACTCGGTGTCGTCCGAGCACTTGGCGCAGGCAATATCCAAGAGGGCCGAGGCACGCGGCATCGTGGCGCCCATCCTCTTGGAGGTCAACGTGTCTGGCGAGGCCAGCAAGTCGGGTTTCTCGCCCGACGAGGCGCGCGTCGCGGCCGAGGGCATCGCGGCGCTGCCGGGCCTGCAGGTGCAGGGCGTGATGGCCATGGCGCCGGCGCACGATGCCGACGAGGCGCGCCGCACGTTCTCGGGGCTCCGCGAGCTTCGCGATGAGCTTCGCCAGCGCACCGGGCTTGCGCTTGACGTGCTGTCCTGCGGCATGAGTGATGATTTCCAAATTGCGGTGGAGGAGGGCTCCACACTCGTTAGACTGGGTAGAACAGTGTTTGACCCCGCCTACGTGCTTGCGTAGCGGGTGCTTGCATACGACTGGCGGCGACGCCGGATTCGGAGGATTGACAACATGGGTTTCTTCGACACGCTCAAGGAGCGCCTGAACTTGGGCCAGGACGACTACTATGACGACGATGACGAGGGCATCGACTTCGATGACGACGACCTCTACGACGAACCTGAGGAGCCTCAGCGCGACACGAGCGGCATCCTAGGCAATACCCGCCGTCCCGAGGCGGAGAGCGTGTCGGTGTACACGCGCTCGGGCCGCCCGGTCTCCAACAACGCGGGTTCCGCCTCGGCGGGCTACGGCTACCCCACGTCCAACGAGGGCTACGTTCCCGACTACCGCAGCTCGTACGGCGACCGCCCTACGCCCACCGCGCAGAGCACGGGCCGCGGCCCGCTGGGCACGGCCGGCACCGTCACCCCAGGCGACGTGGGCGTGACGCCCATCCCGCGCATGAGCTCGGGCCAGCTGCCGCCCTACGTGCTCAAGCCCGTCGCCTACGACGACGTGCAGATGGTCGTGCGCCGCGTGCGCACCAACCAGCCTGTAGTGCTGTCGTTCAAGAACACCAACCTCGAGGTGGCCAAGCGCATCCTCGACTTCTCGTTCGGCCTCTCCTGTGGCGTGGGCGGCTCGGTGGAGGAGCTGGGCGACCGTGCCTTCGTGGTGCTGCCCGCGGGCATCACCCTCTCGAAGACCGACCTTGACAAGCTTGCCTCCGACGGCATCATCTCGCGGTAGCGCCATGGATGCCAAGGACGTTCGCATAGGGTTCGTGGGTGCCGGCGCCATGGGCGGCGCCATCGCCCGTGGGCTGGTGCAGAGCGAGGCGCTTGCTGCCGCGCAGGTGGCGGTGTCCGACCTCAGCGCCGACAACCGCGCCTCGTTCCAGCAGATGGGCGTCGCCGCGTATGACGACGCGGCGGCAATGCTTGGCCAGGAGGCCCTGGACGTGGTGGTGCTCGCGGTGAAGCCGCAGGTGCTGCCCACCGTGATGGACCAGCTGTCGCAGCACCTCTCTGGCCAGCTCGTGGTGTCCATCGCCGCCGGCGTCAAGCTTGCCACCATCGAGGCGGCGCTTCCGGGGAGGCGCGTCGTGCGCTGCATGCCCAACCTGCCGATGCAGGTGCGCTCCGGTGCCGTCGCCATCGCCCAGGGATCGCTTGCCACCTCGGAGGACGTTGAGCTTGTGCAGGGCCTGCTTGCCAGCCTGGGCGTCGCCAAGGTGATGCGCGAGGACCAGCTTGACGTGGCGGGGGTCATCACCGGCTGCGCGCCCGCGTTCTTCGCGCTGTTCGTTGACTGCCTCACCAGGGCAGGCGTGGAGGCAGGGCTTCCCGCGGCCGACTGCCGGGCGATGGTGGAGTCCACCATGCGCGGCACGGCAGGGCAGCTGCTCGAGTCGGGCGACCACCCGCGCGCCTACATGGACCGCGTGTCGTCGCCTGGCGGCACCACCATCGTGGCCCTCAGGGCCATGGAGGGTCAGCTGTTCTCGTCGGTGTGGGACGGCGTCGACGCCGCGATGGCCCGCACGCGTCAATTGGCAGGGGAGTGATCGCATGATTCGCTACACGTTGTGGAGGCTGATCAGCGCCTACGAGACCATCATCGTCATCGATGCCATCCTCTCGTGGGTACCGCGCGGCCAGTATGGCTTCGTCGATAGCATACGGTCAGCCCTCGACGCCATCGTCAACCCGTTCGTCGACCTGTTCAGGCGGTTCATCCCGCCCATGGGCGGGCTGGACATCTCGCCGATGGTGGCAATTCTGGCATTAAGCCTGCTGCAGCGCCTACTCTAGTGCGTGTCAGGCTATACTTTGTAATCGTACGTAAGCCGTGCCGCACGGCAGGGCTAAACCGAAAGGGGCCAAGATGGCAATCACACCAGCAGACATCGAGCAACTCACCTTCTCCCCGTCGAAGCATGGCTACAACACCGAGGAGGTCGACGCCTTCCTCGACCAGGTCTCCAGCGAGATCGACGCGATGCTCAACAAGATCGCCGACCTTAAGGGTCGCCTGACCAGCTCCGAGCAGCAGCTGGCCGCGTCCCAGGCGCAGCTGGCGCAGCTGCGCGAGCAGGGCGCCGCGCGCGTCGCCACTCCGGCCGACCCGTCCTACAGCGCCTCCGAGCGCCAGATCTCCCAGGTGCTTATCATTGCCCAGCAGAGCGCCGACCGCCTGCTTGACGAGGCCCGCGCCGCCGCTGACAAGATTCGCACCGACGCCGAGACCAAGGCCCGCGAGGTCATTCGCCAGGCCCTGGCCGAGAAGCAGAGCGAGCTTGACGAGATCGACCGCCTGAAGCAGTCCCGCGAGGACTTCCGCGCCGAGTACAAGCGCCTCATCCAGCACTTCATGGACGACGCCGACGCCGTGTTCCCGCAGGCCACGTTGTCCAGCACGCCCAACGGCTCCGCCGCCGAGGCCGCGCCGTCCATCCCGTCCATCCCCGCCACGCCGGCGCCGGACGCCACCGTGTTCTCGCCGATGGCTGCCGGCATGGACGAGTTCGGCGACCTCGACTAGGAACGGCGCCAACGCTCCTGCAGCCATAACGGCGGCAGGCAAGGCTTGTGACGTGGGGACCCGCCTTCGGGCGGGTCCCTTTCTCTTTGGCGGTGGGGTTGTGGCCGGCTATGTTGTGGCCGGCCACGGCCAAAGCCCGTTTTGCGTGCGATTTCGGACGGGGATGCCGCGCAGGCCCGTCCACCTTGGGGGGAGTGCGTGGCCAACCGTGATGCCGCGTGCTACAATATGCCCCGCGAAGTGGGCCAGGCGACCGCGGGCTGGCAGCGATGCCAGCATGAGGAAAGTCCGGGCTCCACAGGGCAGGAGGCAGGTTAACGGCCTGGCGGGGCAACCCGACGGAAAGCGCCGCAGAAAAGAAGACTCCCGCTGCCCGCCTTGGCGGGTGAGAGAAAAGCTGAAACGGTGGTGTAAGAGACCACCAGCGTCGTGGCGACACGGCGGCTTGGCAAGCCCCCTCCGGAGCAAGCGCATGTAGGAGCGCGATGGTGTGGCCCGCACTGCGCTCGGGTAGCGTGCTTGAGGCCTGCGGTAACGCAGGTCCTAGATAAATGGCCGCCCACGACAGAACCCGGCTTATCGGCCCACTTCGCACGTCAACCGCAAGGGCCAGGAGGGAGTTGCCTCCTGGCCTTCGTCATGCGATGGGGAAGTGCCGACCGCCTGTGCTCAGGCAGTTGGCTAGGGTACTAATCGGCCTCCCGGCCCCGCTAAGGTACGGCCGCAGACGTACCCTAACGGTACGGGAGCGACGGAGACCCTAGACGGGCTGACCCGTCGGGCGTTACCCGTGCAACCGTTTGCTGGTGGCCGCCTAACCGCCCATGTAGTAAACTCTTGCGCGTCGCTTGCAGCGCCTTATGTCACTGCCGTAGAATCACATCACCGTGTAGCTCGCAATGGGAGGAGAGTCATCATGGGATTTCTGGACAAGCTGTTCGGATCCAAGAAGCCGGCCAAGCCGGAGGCCATCAGCGTGACCACCGAGAAGGGCGCCGTGTATGCGCCGGTGGCTGGCAAGGTCGAGGCCATGGAGAACATCCCTGACCCCGTGTTCGCCTCTGGCGCCATGGGCCCGTGCGTGGGCATCTGGCCCGTCGACGGCAACGTGTACGCACCGGTCTCCGGTACGGTTACCGCCAACATGCCCCACGCCTTCGGCTTCCTGGGCGATGACGGCGTCGAGGTGCTCATCCACGTGGGCGTCGACACCGTCAACATGAAGGGCGAGGGCTTCACCGTGCACGCGCAGAAGGGCGAGCACGTGACCGCAGGCACCCCGCTGCTCACCTTCGACCGCGACAAGGTCGCCAAGGCTGGCTACAAGGACATCGTGATGACCATCATCACCAACGCCGACGACCTGGCCTCCGTCGAGGTCGTGGCGTCGGGCGAGGTTGCCGTTGGCGGCAAGCTGTTCCAGACCGCGTAGGCAGCGTCAAAGAGCTGACATGAGGGGGACGTGCCTGGGGGTGCGTCCCCCTCTTTTCGCGAGTTGCCATAGGGAGGACGCATGGCAGAGGGCTATCTCACGCTGACGGCCGGGGCCGAGGCCACGGGCGAGTTCGTTGACCGCCGCAGCCGCTTCATCGCGCAGATGCGGCACGTGACGAGCGAGGCCGAGGCAACAGCCTTCATCGACGAGGTGCGCTCGCGCCATCACGACGCGCGCCACAACGTGCCCGCGTGGGTGCTGTCCGACGGGCGTGAGCGCTGCTCTGACGACGGCGAGCCACAGCGTACGGCGGGGATGCCCACGCTGGAGGTGCTGCGAGGCGCGGGCCTTGCCGACGTGTGCTGCGTGGTCACGCGCTACTTTGGCGGCACGCTGCTGGGTCCCGGTGGCCTGGTGCGCGCCTACGAGGCCGCCACGCGCGAGGCCGTGTCTGCCGCACAGAGGGACGCGCTGCTGGTGCGCATGACGGCGGTGACCCGCGTCACCTGCGTGATCCCGTATTCGGCCTATGATCGCGTGACGCGGCTGGTGTCCGACTGCGGGGGCAAGGTGAAGGACTCCGTGTTTGCCGAGGACGTACAGCTTACCTGCGCCTTCTTGGCGGGAGACGAGGAGCGCTTCGTGGCCTCCATGCGGGAGCTTGCCAATGGCGAGGACCTCTGCCTCGTGGGCCAGCCCACCTTTACCGAGTTCTAAGAAGAGCGCCCGGCCATAGCCAGGCGCTCCATATTCCCACGTGCTTCAGCCCAGAGGAAGTGCTACATGCAGCGGGCGAGCGATCCCATGGGGTCCCACGGCATAAGCACGATGGGCTCGCCATCCAGCTGGGCGCGCTCCTCATCGCTTAGGTACTTCTTGTCAACGACCACCTGGTACACGTACTCGTCGAACCACGGGTCGGAGAGCGTGTTGAAGCCGTCGCGCGCGTGGTCCTTGCCCCAGCTGTTCTCAACCTTCCAAAGCGTGGGATGGCCCTCGTCGTCCAGTTTGGCGCCCTCAAGCACCATGGCGTGGGTCATGAGCGACTCGCCGTAGTCAAGGCGCTCGGCCTTGTCCATGCAGGTCTCCACCGCAAAGCCGAAGAGGGTGTCGATGTCGAGGGCGGCGCGGTCCATGATGCCCTCGTCGCGCACGTAGCTCTGGTCGACGTCGCAGCCAAACCATACGGGCAGGTCGTCGCCCAGCTGGGCCAGGGCAGCCGCCTTCAGGCGCTCGGGCGGCAGGTTGAGATAGCGCACGCCACCCGCCTCATACACGTTGCCCAGGCGCGCCACGGTGTACAGGTGACCGAAGGGCTTGTCGGCCGTGGGCGCGCTGATCAGCGACACGTAGTCGTCAAGCTCCATGCCCACCGTCTGGGCAAAGAACTCCTGCGGGGTGAAGGTGCCCGACAGCACCACCTTGTTGTCCTTGTCGCGCAGGCGCACGTCAAAGCTGGTGGGCGGCACGCCCAGGCAGGTAACCAGCAGGTGATACACCTCGTCCATCATCTTGGTCTTCATGGGGCGCAGCTCGTCGGCTGACTTGCCCTCGGCGTGGCCGTTGCGCAGCGTGCGGGCGCATCCGCGCAGGTAGCGGGTAAGGTACTTGTCCATCTCGCGGGTGTTGCGCGAGCAGGCGGTCTCGGGCATGGCTTCCTTGGGCACCACGCCGTACTTACGCACGAGGGCACGGAACATGTCCCACTGGCCGCCGTCGCCCACGGGGTCGCGCAGCAGGTATGACACCACGCGGCCCAGCAGGGGCTCGTCCAGCGTGTCGAGGATGTTCTCCAAAAACCAGTTGCTCTTCTCCAGCTTGTCAAAGAAGAGGGGGTAGGCCTGGCTGAACTCGTAGGTGCTCAGGTTGAACTTCTTGATGGTGCGGTAGCGGAACGTGTTGAGGCTGGCAAACATCCAGCAGCGGCCCGAGCGCTGCTGGTCGGTGCGCGAACCCTGGGTAACCTCGACGTCCCAGCTCATCGCGTTGGCGGCCACGCCCTCGGGCGTGCGGGCGGCGGTGCGGATGCCCGCCGAGGTCACGGCGTTCTTGGCGATGATGCTCGCGCGGTTGGAAAGAAACTCCTCGCGGGCATGGGTGAGGTCTTCGGGGGTGATGCATCTAAGGGCATCCATAGGTGCCTCCTTCTGGAATATGGGGTGGCAAATTGCTTGGCCGAAAGAGCATAGCACTGTTGCGGCAGCGATGGGCGAGGCGAGGGCGGGGGGGGATGTCCCTTTGCCGGCGCCCCAGATGCCCGGGAACGCCCTGGGCGACCCCGGGCATCTGGGGCCAGCGTGTTTCTGCGACGTGCCGTCGCCTTGCGCAGCGCTATACTCGATGATGGTTACGATATTCATAGCTGCCAAGGTGAGGTCTGCACATGTCGCAGGGTTCCGATAGACTGGCCTATGGGCTTCCAGGCTACGCGACGCGCGTTTTGGAGGTGCTGGAAGGCGCTGGGTACGAGGCCTGGGTGGTGGGTGGCTGGGTTCGCGACGCGCTGCGAGGCGCCCCCTCGCATGACGTGGACGTGACGAGCTCGGCCCATTGGACGCAGGCCAAGGCCGCGCTCGAGGCCGCAGGCATCCCCGTGCACGAGACGGGCACGGCCCATGGAACCATCACGGCGGTGGTGGACGGCCGTCCGGTGGAGGTCACCACCTACCGCGTGGAGGGCGCCTATTCCGACCATCGGCATCCCGACGAGGTGCGCTTCGTCACCGACGTGCGCGAGGACCTCGCCCGCCGCGACTTCACCGTGAACGCCATGGCGTATCACCCGCAGCGGGGGATACTTGACCCCTTCGGCGGCCAGGACGACCTGGTGGCAGGCGTCATCCGCGCGGTGGGCAATCCCGCCGAACGCTTCGCCGAGGACGCGCTGCGCGTGCTGCGGGCGGTGCGCTTTGCCGCGCGCATGGGCTTCGTCGTGGAGGCCCGCACCCACGAGGCGCTGGTGCAGGCCGCTCCCACGCTGGGCGACATCGCCCAGGAGCGCATTGGCCAGGAGCTTGACGGCATCGTCCGCTCGGGCAAGGTGGCGTGGGCCCTCGAGGCCGAACGCGAGGTGATGTGCGCCGCTCTTCCCGAGCTTTCCGCCATGGTGGGCTTTGACCAGCGCAGCGTCTGGCACGCCTACGACGTGTACGTTCACACCGTGCACGTGTGCCGCGCCTGCGAGGAGTTCACCGCGGGCCAGGCGTCGCATGCCCTGCGCTGGGCCGCGCTTCTTCACGACATCGCCAAGCCGAACACCTTCAGCATTGACGACCTTGGACGCGGCCATTTCTATGGGCATCCTGCCGCCGGCGCCAAGATGTGCGAGCAGATCCTCCGTCGTCTGGCGATGCCGCAGGACTTCATTGCGCAGGTGCGCACCCTCGTGCGTATGCACGACCATCGCATGTATCCCACGGCCCGCTCCACGCGACGCACCCTCGTGAAGATCGAGAAGGCCTGCCCGGGTTATGCCCGCTCGCTCATCTACCAGCTCATCGACCTCAAGCGTGCCGATGCGGTGTCAAAGGTTGACCGCGCGGCGTCCTACGCGATAGAGGCGGACGAGATCACGGCCGCGGTTCGGTACGAGCTGTCCAAGCGCCCGCCGCTGCGCGTGGCCGACTTGGCCATTGGCGGCTGGGACGTGATCGACCGGCTGAACGTGAGGCCTGGGCCCATCGTGGGGCGCATCCTGGACGAGCTGCTCATCGACGTGACCAACGGCGAGGTAGACAACACCCGCTCGGCGCTGCTTCGCCATCTTGGCGCGGTTTGGGACAAGAAGTAGGGGAGCTAGGCGTCGTCGCGGGCCTGCAGCGCGACGAGGAAGATGGTGGCCACCATCAGCGCGAGGCCCGCCCAGTCGGCCCACGAGAAGGCAGTCCCCAGCCACAAGGCCGTGATGACGGTGGCGCTCACGGGCTCGGCAGCCCCTAGCATGTTGCCCCAGAGCGGCCCCACGATCGAAATGCCGTGCAGGTAGAGACCGTAGGCTGCGAAGGTGCCCACCAGCACGGCCACGGCAAGTACCAGCAGGCTGGCGGCGTCGAGGGGCGGGACTGCGCCGGGAATGGTGCCGTTGGCGACGTTCACCAGCAGGCCCGTGAGACCGCCCACTAGCATGCCCACGCCCGTCACGGCAAAGCTGCCCCACTGGGCAAAGAGCGGCCTGGGGTACATGGTATAGAAGGTCGCGGCCGCCGCCGTGGCGTTGCCAAAGAAGAGGCCTGCGAGCGGCATGTGGATGGTGGTGGGGTCTCCGTGGGTTGCTATGAGGAAGGTTGCCACCAGTGCGCAGGCAAGGGCAGCCACCTCCAGCCGGCGCGGAAGCCTGCGCTCGGTGACGCAGGCTATGGCCAGCACGAACACGATGTTGAGGCTCTGCAGCACCGTTGCCGTGCCCGCGTTGGTGTATGCGACGGCGGTGGCATACACGCTGGAGTTGAGGAAGAGCCCGCATGAGCCAAAGATGACCAGGCGAAGCAGGGTGCTTCGGTCGGCAAGCATCTCCCTCAGCTGCTGGCGCCGCGTGGCAAGCAGCACGGCAATGAACACGATGCCGGCGCCTAGCTGGCGGAACGTGGTGAGCAGTAGGGGGTCGAGCGCCGTCGATGAGAAGAGGTACTGGATGCAGGTGCCCGAGAAGCCCCAGGCGATGGCGCCAAGGAGTGCCGAGGCGATGCCAAGCGCCATCCTGTCGTGCTGCGATCCCTGCATGCCCTCACCCTTCTGCGACTGCCTCCGCGCGTCTTGCGCGCAGCACAGGATAGCGCAAAGCGGTTCAAGACGCTGACGCCGCACGTCGTGCGGCTCTGCTCCGGGCAAATCCGCCACGTTGCCATCCGTGTCGCCGTGCCGCACAATAACCCCTCCACAGATTCCAGATTCCCACTTGCATTGCGATTTCGTTTCGGGTATAGTTTCTCCTTGCGTTGAAGAGCACTGGGACTTCGTCTAACGGTAGGACAACGGATTCTGGTTCCGTCAGTGGGAGTTCGATTCTCTCAGTCCCAGCCAACTTCAAGGCCTATGGCCCGTTCGTCTAGCGGTTTAGGACATCGCCCTCTCAAGGCGGAGATCGCCGGTTCGAATCCGGCACGGGCTACCAAACCTTCGCAGGCCCCTCTGGGGCCTGTTTTCGTATCCGCCCGTCGGGGCGGCCGTGCTCCCGCGGAGCACGCTTACCAGTATTCTCCGAACAATTCGCTACCAACTGGTTATGAGACGCCCTATAGCGTTATACTATTCCATATTTAAATATTACGTAGTGCACGACAACGGACCGGAAACGGAGAACAGCGATGCGCACAATCGCCACCAAGCCATTCAGTCTCCTGAAGGTGCTATTCCTTGCCCTTTGCCTCGCCCTCACGTGTGGCGTGGTAACCTCGTTCGCTGCCGAGGTGGGGTCGGGCAATCTGTCGGTTGACGGCTCGAAGACCGCAAGTCCCACCGAGCTCACGCAGGACAGCAGGCAGACGGAGGTCACGCTGTCCCTGCCCTCCGCGGAATACAAGCACGAGTACGACATCGTCTTCGTCATGGACTCCTCAACGTCGACGAAGAACAACAACATCGATTTCTCCATCTATGTTGATGACCTGCTGGGTTCGGTCGCCGACAAGAACGCGACCATCAATGTCGGTGTCATCAAGTTCCGCGGCCTGGCATTCGATACCGTCGACATCGTTTCGGACGGCACCTACTCTGGGCTCGTGGAGTACTCCGATGAGACCAAGGGCTACATCAAGGATGCAGTCAACTACTCGGAGGCCAGCTTGAAGGCCCTCAGCTCTGGCACAAACATGCACGGCGGCCTGGACATGGCAGAGGAGTGGCTCTCTGCGGATACGTCCGTCGAGGACAGCCACAAGTACGTGGTGGCCCTCACCGACGGTAAGACGTACATCTGGAACGACGAGAGCAACAACCCCACCACCATCTACAGCCAGTACTACCGGCACTTTGCCCTCCAGAACAGCGGGATGGCCGCCCTCAACCAAGCGACCGGCTACGACTCCGAGGGGTATCCCTACACCAAGTACGTGAACCCCAAAGACCAAGAAACGATGACGCCCGTCTTTTGGTTCACCGACTATGCCAGCCTCTATGCGAGCGATAGCGAGGAGCTGACCGGGCCTTACAAGTATGACGAGTACTGCTGGTATGCCGTGAAGGACGCTGAGCTCAACCCGTCGGGCAAGACGGTTCCCGAGGGCACGGTAGAGACGCACAACATGACCAACGGCGCTGAGGTCTCCTCGACTGCCGACTACCAGAAGTGGTACGACTTCAAGCCAAGCGCCGCCTGGGAAGGCATGGTCTGGCAGGAAGCCAATCCCTACGAGGTCATTGACAACGGCGACGGAACATATTCCTTCGACCTTACTAAGCCCAATCCCGACTTCTACCAGATCCATGCCAACTGCCTGCTGAAAGGCCTTTACAAGGCTGGCCACCTGTGGACCGACATGGATGCCAAATACAACACTGCCGCAATCACGTACGCGAAAGGCAGTTCTGGCGGCGGCATCAACATTGCTGGAAGCTTCTGCAGCTGGATCCAAGACGAAAGCGATTATGGCGCGGACATTAGCAACGCCAGCGA
Organism: uncultured Coriobacteriaceae bacterium; assembly: GCA_902788705.1. Taxonomy (GTDB): domain Bacteria; phylum Actinomycetota; class Coriobacteriia; order Coriobacteriales; family Atopobiaceae; genus UBA1367. Next base: position 214,528 of record CADALE010000006.1, read on the forward strand.
CGTCGAGGCCCTGTTCAACTCCATCCAGGAAGACATCCTCTACATGGTGGCGAAGGGCACCGTGACCGACGAGATCCCGAGCGAGTTCACACTCGTGAAGGATGGTGTGAACACCTTCAGGATGACGTACGCGGGCGAGACCGTGGCTGCCACGGCCGATGGCGAGAACGCCTGGAACTTTGGCGAGCCCGATACCGAGGGCGTCTATCCCTACCGCGTCGAGTATGACGGGGCGCAGGGCTTCAAGTGGATTATCAACGTGCCTATCGAGGTCGCGAACCCCGTCACCCTTTCCTATACGCTCGAGATCGACGAAGACGCCGAAGAGGGCCCGCACGACACGAACGTTTCCGCTGTCCTGAGCTACACGACGAGCGAGGGCGTTGAGGATACCTACGAGTTCGAGATCCCGGAGGTCACCTACAGGCTGCTGACTTCGTTCCAGGTCACGAAGAAGTGGGATGACGAGGACAATGTCGACGGCATCCGCCCGTCCAACGTGACCGTCCAGCTGTATGCCAATGACGAGCCGTATCTTGACCCTGTGACCCTGGACGTAGGCGGCAAGTGGTCCCACACGTGGGAGAAGCTGCCCAAGAGTGACGAGGAGTTCGTCGAGATTGCCTACACGGTGGACGAGACGGTCGTGCCGGACGGTTACGAGAGGGAGGTCATCCCGTATGAAGGCTCTGCCGTCATCGTGAACACCCACGTTCCCGTG
>CADALE010000007.1 GCA_902788705.1 uncultured Coriobacteriaceae bacterium
GATGGTGCTCGGGCCAACCATCAACTTGTAGGCTCCCTCGCCAGCGCTAGCCAATGAATCGTGGGTTTCGGAGGAAGCGATGCATCCTGAATAATCTTCCTTAAGTAACGACGCTCGAGGAACAAGTGATCAGGAGGCGGACCATATGGCATACGAACCCGATTCTCGTGAGGTGAACCTCCTGAGGGGCAACCTCAACAACATGACGTCCCTGGCAGACATGCTCTCTGTGGCCGGTAAGGTGGCAATCGTTACCGGCGGAAGTTCGGGGCTTGGTTTCAATATCGCCGCGCGCTTCCTTGAAGGTGGCGCCAACGTCGTCATCGCAAGCTTCGACGAACAGGGATGCGAGAACGCGCTCGGCCTTCTTGCCGAGCATGGGTATGGTCCTGACCGCGTCAAGCACTTCATCATGGACGTGCGTGACGAAGCCTCTGTGGCTGCCCTCGTCGAGTTCGCAGACCAAACCTTCGGCTCCATCGACATCTTCGTCAACAGCGCTGCGATCTGGAACTATGCTCACATCTACGACATGCCCGAGGGCGAGTTCATGCGGGTCATCGACATCAACCTCAACGGGTCGTACCGCCTGATCAAGCACATCTCCAAGTACATGATCGAGAAGGGCATCCACGGCGCGATGTGCCTCATCTCCTCTAACTGTGCTTGGCTACCCTATCCCACCTTCGGTGGGTACCCGCACTACGCGGCTTCCAAGGGCGGCATCAACTCGCTGGCCATCGAGGCTGCGAAGGAGCTCAAGCGCTTTGGCATACGCGTGAACGCGGTTGCACCGGGCGCCATGCAGACCAACGGAGCTGTAACCAACATGGTGATCGATGACCTTGACGAGGACGCCCAGGATGCCCTCTACGAGGAGATTACCGTTCCCCAGACTGACGAGATGAAGCCTGTCGACTGCGTGGCGCGCGTGGCTTACCTGATGTGCACCGACTTCATGGAGGCAGTGACTGGCGAGTGCTACACCGTCGACAACGGCATGAGCCACAACATCATTAAATACCAACCCGCCATCGAGCGCTATCCCTACGAATAACAGGGAAGGCCCCTGTATTCATAACCGTCTCCGGAAAAGAAGGAGGAACTGCAATGGCGCTTTCCGTCGACTCCAAGCTCAAGGACATCCTGCGCAATCCCGAGGCTAAGGCAATCCTGCTCAAGTACACCCCCAACATCGCTACGCATCCCGCCCTCAAGATGATCCAGATGATGAGCATCCGCAAGCTCTGGTCGTATCCCGAAGCCGCTGAGTATGCCGTGCATCTGGATGAGCTCGATGCCGAGTTGAAGGCCCTCGGCTAAACCCTGACACAACGAACCTACTGGGCCGGAGACGCCGCGACGCGTCTCCGGCCTTTTCATCCGTTCTCTTTGATCGCCTTCTCCACATCCATCGCCTTGAGAATGAGCTGCAGGTATAGGCGGGTATCTGGGTCGTGGAGGTCAAGTCCGTAGTTATGCTCGATCTTGTTGATGCGGTCGACGAGAGTGCTCCTGTGGACATAGAGAAGGGTGGCAACCTTGGAGTAGTTCATGTTTTCGTTGAGGAAGACCCTGAGCGTTTCGAGGTATGAGATGGCAGACGTCCGGTCGTGCTCAACAACTCGTCTGAGTTCGCGAGGGAAGAGGCTCTCGATAGGGGCGCCCGAGATGGCGTTGACGACGAGTTCGGTGAGAGCGTAGTCCTCGAAGTAATGGTGAGTCGCCTTAGGATCCATAATGCTCCCGTCGACAAGCGCTGCCTCAGCCTGCTGTACGTAGACGGGGGACTCGTTCAGGTCGGAATAGTCGAAGCTTACACCAGCCTTGAGTCTCAGTGCGTCCACGAGCGAGGAGAGCGTGGGGTCGATGCAGTCGCGAAGATCGGCAGTCTCGGTATCCGCATCAGACAGGTCTACGATGCCTACCACCATCTGACCTATAGGAAAGGCGTAGCCGTTGGGGAAGGCCGACTCGAAGCTATTGCAGATGAAGCTTGAGGGAAGTGCCTGCTCATGGGCGAATGTGTGGATGGACACGCAGGCATAGCGCGGGTTTTCCGAAATGGGGTCGAGCAGTCTACGAAGGTTAGTACCTAGGGGCTTGCCCTCCACGAGGTCGCGCAGGGCTCCCTTGCGCGCGCCGTGCTCTGAGACGAGTAACGAAGGGTTCTTCAGGATGGCCGCCTCAATCACATGCGCAAGGTAGACGACGAGGGCTGAGAGCCCCGCTTGTGGGTAGTCGGTATCCAGGATTGCACAGAGGCATCCGATGTAGCGGCCGCTCGCATCGAAGAGGTTTACGCAGAGTGAGTTCGTTTCCACTGACTTGAGAAGCATAGGACCATGATCGTCGGTATGGAGTTCGTTGACGGAGAGGAAGTTGCGCAGCGAGTACTGGCTGAGGTTCTCCCTCTCGTCCTTCCAGCGTCGTGCAGATGGCAACTCTGTTTGGCGCGACGCGGCAAGCACCCTAAAGCTGCCGTCGATGACGATGAGGGGCAGTCCAAGGCAATCGGCGCTTAGCGACACTATGCGATTGACGTCAGCATCCTGCTTGAAGAGATCGAAGAGCTCGTCATTCCACGTGTCGTAGACCTCGAAGGCCTGTTGGATGGCCAGGTAGACCGAGAAGAAATCCGGATGGCCCTTAACCTGCAGTACCGTACATTGCCTTAGATAACGCCTGAGCTGCAACGACTCGCCGATACACACGATGACCGCACCGCGCTTGATGATGGGACGCGTAGGTAGATGGTCCGCAGAGGCCAGATAAAGGCTATCCGACTCGAAGACGGTCTGCTCCTCCATATAGAAGAGGGGGCGAGAGAGGTGGAGGCGGTCACCCGGGTCTCCGTGAAGTTCGACGTCAAATCTTGTGCGAAGGTGCTCATAAATGATGCCTGCGTTGAGCTTCATGATGGCGTGCCTTTCTGATTCTTGACCCATCAAACAGTCTAGCGGCTACTTTACGAGATGCCGAACCCCATCGGCTAACCGTCAATCTGTAGGGTTTGGCGCGGCAGAAGCCTAGGCCCTACGGATTACGAACAATTAGGCGCGCGCCGTAGCATGACTAGGAGTCGATTTGTGTCCGCACGACCGCAAGGCACCTCAACGAAGGGATGGGATATGACGAAAAAGATCGACCAGCGCCTGCCTCAGGATTCTGGGGCGACCAAACTGCCGTGCTATGCGGCGATAAAGTCCCCCTGGGAGAAGATGTACGGCTTCCGAGAGGCGATGCGCTACGTGACACGCTACGAGGCGGTGTTTGGAGCCTCTATCTTGCAGGGCATCCGCATCCTAATCCCGGATTATGAGGAGCGCGCACAGACTCTGTGCCAGGCAGCGTTTGACCGCATGTACGAGACGGCACAGAAGTACGGCATCACGCAAGACTACCTCCTCAACATGCATCCCTTCATGTGCGGGGAGTTTACGGGTGCCCTCATCGGCGACGAGGGCGACGACGCCATGATGATGCCCGGTCGCGTGCAGGACTTCGGCACCTACCGTTGTGAGAAAGAGCTCGATGCCTGCCCGTGGGACATCATCGGTAGCGAGCTCTGCCGCGCTACCACGATGTCGCTCCAGGCTCAGTCAAAGGGCGCGGCCGAGCGTCGTCGCGAGGGACCGTCGCTCGACTACGCGATGGTCGAAGCACGCGGCTGTGGTGACCGCCACTGCCGCATCGTCGCCGAGAACCGCGAGAAGTACCCCATGCCCGAGCACCCGCTCTGGCAGAGCTTTGGCCCTATCGCCACGGCCGACATGATCAAGTTCACCCCTGAGGAGGAGTGCGTCGAGGACCCGATGGTCTTCCGCGAGGAGTGCGACTTCCGCTTCGCCAACGGCACCAATCTTGAGGAGACCTCCGAGATGGCGGCCATGGTGCAATTCGCGACTTCCTCCTGCCTGTACTTCTTCCCGATGCTCACGCGCTGCATCGCCGAGGGGAAGCTCGACGAGAAGATGGTCCTCCACGTGCTCAAGTGCGTCCTCGAAGCCTCCGGTAAGGCGGCTTTCGGAGAGCCATATGCCCGCCTCGCTGCGCGCGAGTGGTTGGGCGTGCCCGTGGAGGCCCCGTGGGACGGCCGCATCATGGGCGGCCATATCGAGATGATGCTGCAGGCGCTCATGTGCGCCTACGAGGTCGAGGCGTTCAATAAGGACGAGGTCATTTTGGTCATCGACCGCAAGGGGCTCGAGATCTCCAATGGTTGGATGCAGACCCCGTGCCACGTGGCCTACTGGAACGGCATGGTGAAGACCCTCGTGAGTCCGCAGTGGTTCGTCTTCGAGGAGGGCTCTACCGACAAGCAGATTCGCGTGCGCATCTGCAAGAAGATCGACAAGTTCTGCTAGGGAAGGGGAGGGAGACCTATGTATCGCAACATCTTCAAGTACGACGACATGAAGCGCGCCGAGCACATGGCGGTGCGCGAGAGCGTGGGCTGGTACCTCTTCACGCACCAGCTTATGCAGGTAGAGGGAGAAGGCGCCGAGGCGTTCCTGGACTACATGTTCCCCAACAACATCGCGACGTTGAGGCCTGGCCGCGACCGCTACACCACCATGCTTGATCAGCAGGGCGAGATTATCGACGACGTCGTTGTCATGCGTTTCGACGACCACTTCTGGATTTCGACGCTCTTCCCGTCCTACATGGACGACTGGTTCTATGCGCACCAGGGAGACTACGACGTGGACTACTACGAAGTCAGCGACGACTGGCACATGTTTGCCGTGCAGGGGCCGCGCTCGAAGGATGTGCTGAACGCTCTTTGCGCCGAGCCCGTCGACGACCTGCGCTTCTTCGCGCATGTGGAGAACTCAATCGACGGGATCGACGTCATCATCAACCGCGCCGGCTTCACTGGCGAGAAACTCGGCTACGAGGTGTACTGTGCCGAAGGAGACACTGACGCTATCGAGGAGAAGATTGGGGCTGCAGCGGAGCAGTTCGGCGGACGGCGTGTGACCGAGTTCCAGGTCATGGCGTGGACACTTCCCACCGAGGCGGGCTTCTACTATATGCGCGACCTGCGCCACACCAATCCTTTCGAGGTGGGCCTTGCCGGCAACATCAACTGGGATAAGGACTTCGTGGGGAAGGCGGCGCTCGAGAGGGTGCGCGAGGAGGGGCCAGCACGCGAGATGGTAGGCTTCACGGTCGCCGAATCCGACATCTTCATCCAGGCAAAGCAGTACGGCGGGCCTGGCGAGGCGGTTTACCTTGACGGCGAGGAGGTCGGACGCGTGTCGAAGCTGGTCTACTCGTACGTAAGGGACACCAATTGCGGCTACATCCTTGCGAAGAAAGGCACCCTGCACGCGGGCGACGTCATCGACATCCATGGTTTTGAGGCTGTGATCTGCCCGAAGAACTGGCTCGCATAGCGAGGAGAAAGGCGGCTCGGTAGTTTTCGCAAAAGTTTGAGACGAGATCCGAACACAGGCGCACCAATAGGTGGAAGGACACGGCGACGAGCCGTTTCGAGCCACGACAAAGCCTGCAGATGAACAGCTTGACGCCATCGCCGGTGGCCTCATCATCGATGAAGGGCCAAGTGCCAACCCAGCAACCCGCTATGCGGTCGTCGACGATAAGACGGGCCAGGCCATCTGCTTCACCAATGAGCTCCAAGAGGCCCTCATTACGTGCAAGGGCGGGCGTAGCGGTCAGGAAGAGCGCTATGACCCGACGATCATTACGCCGCAGCAGTACGAGGAGAGGTTTGGCATCGCCTGGTAGGAACACGGCTGAGACATCTGGAACAGGGGATACTTCCTTCGTCCTTACGAGCCTATCGCAGCTATGGGCACGAACGGACTAAGGGAGTATCACTTGCTCCAGCATCCAATGTTTAAGTCTTTACGTCTCAGCGTCGTAGAAGCAGCTCGGCGAAGTGGCTTAATCTTGGTTGTTGTACGTATGAGTCAGGGATTCCGTCTAAGCGAGATGGACGCACGTCAAAGTGACTCGCTGAGACGTCTTGAGCGTATACTCAAGGGGAGGATTGTGGGCCCTTGCCGGAGAGGAGACGCTTCAAGTGTTGATGAACGTGCTTGCATGCCTCCTACGCTATGTGGCCATAATCATCCCCGTAGTGATAACACTCTTCTTGGTGCGTTACCTGCTGCCGGTTCCGCACGAGGTCTTCAGGAAGGTGCTGCACGCCGTCGCGTTCACTTCGACACCGCTCATCATGTGGCTTGCGGGCGACTGGCACGTCGCCTGCCTCACGCTACTGGTGGTGGGAGCGGTCGTATGGCCGATCCTCGCAGCCCTTGAGAGGGTTCCCCTCTACTCTTACTCCCTCGTAGAGCGGCATATGCATGAGATCCGTAGAAGCATGTTGCTATTTTTCTGGGGAGACGCCTTGCTTGTGGCTCTGTGCTGGGGGCTCTTCGGGAATCCCCAGGCGACAGCGACATCGATTCTCATGTGGGGTTTCGGAGATGCGTCCGCAGCCTTGGTGGGGAAGCGATGGGGTCGTCACCATACTGAGTTGCCCCTTGCCGACCCAGCAAAGACCTGGGAGGGCTCTGGCGCCATGTGCGTGGTCTCCACGGTGGTGGGCGTGGCGTCGCTCATGGCGTTTGGCGCTGCGGGCGTGCTGGGGTGCCTGGTGTGCGCCGTCGTCGCAGCTGTGGTGGGTGCCTACGTGGAGCTGATAACCAAGAACGGCAACGACACCATCACGGTGCCCTTTGCCATCGCCGCGGTGCTGCTGTCCTTTGCCCTTTTGGCGTAGGATCGAACCATCCCGAAGGGAGCCCGATGGCCATCAAGCTGGTGCTTTGCGACATGGACGGCACGCTGGTGCCGTTCGGGCACGACGGCGTGTCCGACCGGACGATTCGCGCCATCCACGAGTTGGTTGAGTCGGGTATCCACTTCGGCCCTTCCAGTGGCCGCGAGCGTGGCGACCTCGTGCGCTTCTTCTACGGGGACGAGCTCTGCCTTGGCACGGGCATCATGGGCGGCGGCAAGATGGTGTACGTGGACGGCGAGCTGGTGTATCGTCGTACGCTTCCGTACGACGCGCTGCTGGACATGGTGTCTGAGCTGCTGCTCATTGACGGCGCGGTGTTCAACTTCTACCTGCCTACTGACGAGCACGGACGCGGCCCGGCGGGATTTGGTGCCGCCGGCGTGACGCCGCAGCAGCTTCGCGTGATATCGGAGCATCTCGGTGAGGGCTTCTCGTTCGGCTTGTTCCCAGAGCCGCCGGAGGGCGTCACCACGGGTGCCATCCTGTTCGACGAGCAGCAGGTGACAGGCCCCGAGGTGATTGCCCGCCTGAGCGCGGCCTGCCCCGAGATAGACTTCGTGAGGTCGGCACCTTACGCCTACGACGTGTTGGAGAAGGGCTGGTCAAAGGTGAACGCGCTGCCCATCATCCAGGAGAGCCTGGGCGTGGGGCTGGACGAGATTGCCTACTTTGGCGACTCGCACAACGACCTGACCATGATGGAGGCCATCCCCAACTCGTTCTGCCCTGCGAACGGTGTGCCCGAGGTCAAGGCCGTGGCGCGCTACGTGATAGGGGACTGCGAGGACGACAGCGTGGCCGAGGTGATGGAGTCCCTGGTGCGGCATCGCGGGCGGATCGTGCTGTAGCGTTGTCGTTGCTGGGGCCACAGCCCCGCTGCGGGACATCGCACCCCCGGCGGGTGCGTTGTTGCGGGCCTCGGCCCCGCGGCGGGACATCTCACCCCGTGCGGGTGCGTTGCTGCGCCGGGAGGCCCCGCTGCGGGACATCGCACCCCGTGCGGGTGCGTTGCTTCGCCTAGAGGCCCCGCTGCGGGACATCGCACCCCGTTCGGGTGCGTTGCTGCGCCTAGAGGCCCCGCTGCGGGACATCGCACCCCGTTCGGGTGCGTTGCTTCGGCTAGAGGCCCTGCGGCGGGACATCGCACCCCCGGCGGGTGCGTTGTTGCGGGCCTCGGCCCTGCGGCGGGACATCGCACCCCCGGCGGGTGCGTTGTTGCGGGCCTCGGCCCTGCGGCGGGACATCTCACCCCGTGCGGGTGCGTTGCTGCGCCGGGAGGCCCCGCTGCGGGACAACTAACCCCGCGCGGGTGCGTTGCCGCAGGCCCCGGCCCACCCGGCTAGTAGAACTTGTGCGCGTTGGTGGCGAACTCGCCCCAGTCCTGGTCGTTGGGGCGCGGCATGTGCCCGCCGCCCAGGATGTGGATGTGGAAGTGCTTCACGCTCTGGCTGGCGTCGTCTCCGGTGTTGACCATGAGCCGGAAGCCGTCCGTTAGCCCCTCCATCTGCGCAATCTTGCTCACCACCGAGAAGCAGTGGCCCAGCGTGGCCTCGGGCACGCCGTCGGTGATGTCGCGGTAGTGGTCCTTGGGAATCACCAGCACGTGCGTGGGCATGAGCGGCTCCATGTCGCGGAAGGCGACGCACGTCTCGTCCTCATACAGCTTGTTGGTGGGCACCTCGCCCCGCGCGATCTTGCAGAAGATGCAGTTGTCGTCTTGCATGGAGCCTCCTTCGCTCGAGCTACCCGCAAGAGGATAGCGTGCGGCGCGTCGCCGCTCGCAATCGTTAACCCACTGGACAATGAGCCCCACCCGCCGTACCTCGCTCCCGTCGAGACGCGCACGTGCCATACTAAGCTGATACGGGCTGACGGACGCGGCACGGCGCGTGCCGCGGCCAACCGAGACGACGGAAGGCGGGCACCATGGGGCTCCTCTCGTTTCTTCGCGAGATGATTGACGGCGGCGGCACCGACGAGGACAAGCGCATGCACGCCGAGCTGGACCAGGTGCGCGCCATGGCCGAGGCCGCCGAGAGGGGAGAGGCCATGCCTGACGGCGCCACCCTGGGCCCCAAGATGAGGCGCCGCTACCACTTCGTGGGCATGGTGCAGGGCGTGGGCTTCCGCTTTACGGCCACCAACCTGGCCAGCTCGGTGGGCGCCACGGGCTGGGTTTCAAACGAGCGCGACGGCTCTGTCATCGCCGAGGTGCAGGGCATATCCGAGCAGATTGACGCGGTGATTGACGGGCTGGACCGCTACTATAACGGTCGCCGCTTCATGGGAGGCTTCACCATCGAGAGCGTGAGCACCGTGCCGGTGGTGGAGGATGAGCACGACTTTCATCCCAAGTACTGAGATGTCCCAACACGTCCAAAGGAGCGGAGCGATGGAGGAGAAGACCCTAGAGCAGAGCGCCGACGTCAAGAACGGCGTGAAGCGCATGGTGTTTGCGGGCATTGCCATCCTGCTGGAGCTCGCGTTGGTTCTGCTGATCATCCTGCGGTTCAACGAGAGCGCGGAGTGGGTGGCCATCGGCACGCGCATCATGGGCACCCTGCTGGTGCTGCTCATCTACAACTCCAACCAGACCTCGGCGATGAAGATGCCCTGGATCATCCTGATTATGCTGGCGCCCGTGCTGGGCGTGGCGCTGTACCTGATGATGGGCCTGAACGGCAGCACGTGGAAGATGCGGCTGCGCTATGAGGCGGTGGACAAGGCGCTGTTCCGCCACCTGGGCGACGGCGAGGAGGCGCTCGCGCGGCTTGACGCGGTAGACCGTCGCGCGGCCAACATCGCGCGCTACGTGCGCCATGGCTCGGGCTATCCCTTGTATGACGACACCGCCATCACCTACTACGATGACGCGTCGACCGGCCTCGAGGCCCAGAAGGAGGCCCTGCGCAAGGCCGAGAAGTTCATCTTCATGGAGTATCACGCCATCGAGGACGCCGAGAGCTGGCACGGCATCCAGAAGATCCTGGAGGAGCGCGTGGCCGCGGGCGTGCGGGTGCGCGTGTTCTACGACGACATGGGTTCTATCGGCTTCATCAACACCGACTTCGTGAAGCGCCTCGAGGCGAAGGGCATCCAGGCGCGCGTGTTCAACCCCATGGCCCCGGGCCTGAACCTCTTCCTGAACAACCGCGACCACCGCAAGATCACGGTCGTCGACGGCAAGGTGGGCTTCACGGGTGGCTACAACCTGGCCAACGAGTACTTCAACGTGACGCACCCCTTTGGCCGCTGGAAGGACACGGGCGTGCGCCTGGAGGGTCCGGCGGTGCGCAGCCTGACGGTGGCCTTCCTTGAGATGTGGAACGCCGTGAGCGACAAGGACGTGGATGACCACAACTTTGACCGCTGGTTGCCCAAGGTGTCGCCCGTACCGGACACGACGGGCTTCGTGATGCCCTATGCCGACACGCCCATGGACCAGGAGCAGGTGGGCGAGGACGTGTACATCTCGGTGGCCGAGTACGCCAAGGAGTACGCCTGGTACATCACGCCCTACCTCATCCTTACCGACGAGATGGTGCACGCCTTGGGCCTTGCCGCCAAGCGCGGGGTGGACGTGCGCATCATCACGCCGGGCATCCCCGACAAGAAGCTGGTGTACTCCATCACGCGCTCGTACTACCACAGCCTGGTGCGCAACGGCGTGCGCATCTTTGAGTACACGCCCGGCTTCTGCCACTGCAAGATGTGCGTAAGCGACGACATGGTGGCCACCTGTGGCACCATCAACCTTGACTACCGCAGCCTGTACCACCACTTTGAGAACGGCTGCCTGTACTGCGCGTGCAAGGCCGTGATGGATACCAAGGCCGACTTCGAGGCCACGATGGCGGAGTGCCGCGAGGTGACGTCCGACTACGCCAACCCAGGTGCGGGCATGCGCCTCGCGCAGCTGGTGCTGCGTCTGTTTGCGCCGTTGCTGTAGGGGTGCCGCCGCCAGCGCCATCCGACAAAACGTAGGGGAGCAAGGCAAAAAGATACGCACTATTGAGCATGCGACCGACCGCCCGCGCCAACTATGCTTTATGTGGGATTACGGTTATGCATGGGCTCATGCCAAAAGCGAGGCACATGGCATCCGCGTCTTGTTGGAAAATGGTTGTGTGGGTAAACCGGGCTCAAGCCCCCACCAGATAAGGAGCACAGATGGCTGAGTACAAGAGCGACATCGAGATCGCGCAGGAAGCTACCATGCTACCCATCAGCGAGGTGGCCGCAAAGGCCGGCCTCTCCGAGGACCAGCTCGAGCACTACGGCAGGTACAAGGCCAAGGTGGACATCCACTCCATGGCCGACATGCCGTCGCGCGCCAAGCTCATCCTGGTCACCGCCATCAACCCCACGCCCGCGGGCGAGGGCAAGACCACCACGTCCGTCGGCCTGGCCGACGCCCTCAATCTCACCGGCCGCCAGACGATGCTCTGCCTGCGCGAGCCGTCGCTGGGCCCCGTGTTTGGCGTGAAGGGCGGCGCCGCGGGCGGCGGCTATGCCCAGGTGGTTCCCATGGAGGACATCAACCTGCACTTCACCGGCGACTTCCATGCCATCGGCGCGGCCAACAACCTGATTGCGGCCATGCTGGACAACCACATCAAGCAGGGCAACTCCCTGAACATCGACCCGCGCCGCATTACCTGGCGTCGCTGCGTTGACATGAACGACCGCCAGCTGCGCAACGTGGTTGACGGCATGGGCGGCATCGGCGATGGCGTGCCGCGCCAGGACGGCTTCGACATCACCGTGGCCTCCGAGGTCATGGCCGTGTTCTGCCTGGCCACCAGCCTGGAGGACCTGAAGGCCCGCCTTGGCCGCATGGTCATCGCCTACACCTACGATCGCAAGCCCGTCACCGTGTCGGACATCAAGGCCGAGGGCGCCTGCACGGCCCTGCTGAAGGACGCCATCAAGCCCAACCTGGTGCAGACCCTCGAGAACAACCCCGCGTTCGTGCATGGCGGCCCCTTCGCCAACATCGCGCACGGCTGCAACTCGGTGATGGCCACCACCACCGCCATGAAGATGGCCGACTACGTGGTGACCGAGGCCGGCTTCGGCGCCGACCTTGGTGCCGAGAAGTTCTTGGACATCAAGTGCCGTGCCACGGGCCTCAAGCCCAGCGCCGTGGTGATCGTGGCCACCGTGCGCGCCCTCAAGCACAACGGTGGCGTGGCTAAGGCCGACCTGGGCAAGGAGAACCTCGAGGCGCTCGAGGCCGGCATGCCTAACCTGCTGCAGCACGTCTCCAACATCAAGGATGTGTACGGCCTGCCCTGCGTGGTGGCCATCAACGCCTTCCCGACCGACACCAAGGCCGAGCTTGACCTCGTCGAGGCCAAGTGCAAGGAGCTGGGCGTGAACGTGGCGCTCTCCGAGGTGTGGGCCAAGGGCGGCGAGGGCGGCCGCGCGCTTGCCGACGAGGTGGTGCGCCTGTGCGACGAACCTAGCGACTTCCGCTTCTCCTACGAGCTTGACCAGGACATCTATGGCAAGCTGCACGACATCGGCCACAAGATTTACCACGCCGAGCATGTCCTGCTGCTTCCCGCCGCAGCCAAGAAGGCCAAGGAGCTGGAGAGCCTGGGCTTTGGTAACCTGCCCATCTGCGTGGCTAAGACGCAGTACAGCTTCTCTGACGACCCCACGCTGCTGGGCGCCCCGAAGGGCTTCACGCTCAACGTGCGCGACCTCAAGGTGTCTGCCGGCGCGGGCTTCATAGTGGCGTACACCGGCGACATCATGACGATGCCCGGCCTGCCCAAGGTGCCCGCCGCCGAGAAGATCGACGTCATGCCTGACGGCAAGATCGTGGGCCTGTTCTAAGGACTGCGTGCCGGCGCCGTCATCCTCAGCGTCCTGCGCAAACGTCCTCGCCGCGTTCGCGGCTGCGGGATGTTTGCTCCGGAAGCCGAGGGGACGGCGCCGGTTCTACTGCTGGGTTCTGGCCCACGAGCTTGCCGTCTGGCGTGTGAGGCGCCTCCGCGGCGGGCGCCTTGGGCAGGACGGGACCTGCTTTGCCGTGTACTGTGCGTTGGGAAATGAGTGGAGGGTTCTGCATGGGTGAGAGGCTTACGGAGAGGAGCTGCGCCTCATTTGCGGAGGTGCTGGCTGCCAAGGAGTCGGTGCCGGGCGGTGGCGGGGCTGCCGCGCTGGTGGGCGCCCTGGGTGTCGCGCTGGGCTCGATGGTGGGCAACTTCACCACGGGCAAGAAGCGCTACGCCGACGTCGAGGACGACATCCGCCGCATGCTGGCCGATGGAGAGGCCATCCGCCTGACCCTGCTCGAGCTGGTGGAGGAGGACGCGGCGGCGTTCTATCCGCTCTCGCAGGCCTACGGCATCCCCAAGGAGGACCCAACGCGCGCCCAGGTGCTGGAGGACGCCACCAAGAACGCGTGCGCCGCCCCAGTAGAGATGATGCGCCAGATCGCCAAGGCCATCGAGCTGCTGGAGGAGATGGGCGAGAAGGGCTCGCGGATGCTGCTGTCCGATGTGGGCTGCGGCGCCCTGTTGTGCCGTGCGGCCCTCGAGGCGGCCAGTCTGAACGTGTTCGTGAACACCAAGACGCTGGCTGACCGCGCCTTTGCCGAGTCCGTCGAGGCCGAGTGCGACGCGCTGCTGGCCGAGTACGGCCCGCGCGCCGAGGCTTGCGCCGCCAAGGTGATGGCGCACATCCGCAAGTAAGCCCAACGTCACCCCTGGGTGGAAGGAGACATGATGGCAGAGCTGCTGCTGGGGCTTCCCGTGGCGAACGCCCTCACCGAGATGCTGGCCGACAAGGTGGCCCGGCTGGTGGAGCGCGACATCGTTCCCACGCTCGCGATCGTGCGGGTGGGGGAGCGCGACGACGACCTCTCCTACGAGCGCGGCGCGCTGAAGCGCTGCGAGAAGGTGGGCATCGAGGTGCGCCAGTTCGTGCTGCCGGCCGACTGCACGCAGGACGAGCTCATGGCTGTGATTGCCGAGGTGAACGCCGACCCCTCCATCCATGGTTGCCTCATGTTCCGCCCGCTGCCAAAGACGCTGGACGAGGCCGCGGCGTGCGCCGCCCTCGACCCCGCGAAGGATGTTGACTGCATCACCGAGGGGTCGCTGTACGGCGTCTTCGCCAACCGGCCCGTCGGCTTTGCGCCGTGCACGGCCGAGGCATGCATCGAGGTGCTGGACCACTACGGCTACGACCTCACCGGCGCGCGCGTCACCGTGGTGGGGCGCAGCCTCGTCATTGGCAAGCCGGTCTCGATGATGCTGCAGGCGCGCAACGCCACCGTGAAGATGTGCCACACACGCACGCGCGACCTTGCCGCCGAGTGCCGCGACGCCGAGATCGTGGTGGTGGCGGCGGGGCACATCGGCACGCTGGGCAAGGACGCCGTGGCGCCTGGCCAGGTGGTCATCGACGTGGGCATCAACTGGGACGAGGCTGCGGGCAAGCTGTGCGGCGACGTCCTGTTCGACGAGGTGGAGCCCATCGTGGGCGCCATCACGCCCGTTCCGCGCGGCGTGGGCTCGGTCACCACGGCGGTGCTGGCCAAGCACGTGGTGGAGGCTGCCAAGCGCCAGAACGCGTAGCGGTGCCGTGCCGACGAGCCGCTGCCGTCGCGCATCCGCGCAACCATACAGGGAGGAGAGGCCCTATGTCTGAGGAACTGACCTATCGTCCGCTCGACAAGCCGCGCGTTGAGGCGGCGGTGCGCGAGCTGTTGGTCGCCATCGGCGAGGACCCCGACCGCGAGGGCCTGCTGGGCACGCCCGACCGCGTGGCCCGTGCCTGCGAGGAGATCTTCGGCGGCATGCAGGAGGACCCGTCGCTCCACCTGCTGAAGCAGTTCCACGAGCCCGGCAACGAGAACATGGTCATCGTGAGGGACATCCCCTTCAACTCGATGTGCGAGCATCACCTGCTGCCGTTCACGGGCAAGGCGCACGTATGCTACCTGCCGCGCGACGGGCGCATCACCGGCCTCTCCAAGCTGGCCCGCTGCGTGACCGGCTACGCGCATCGCCCCCAGCTGCAGGAGCGCCTCACCGAGCAGATCGCCGACGCGCTTGAGCTGCGGCTCGAGCCGCGCGGCGTGCTGGTGGTGCTTGAGGCCGAGCACTCGTGCATGAGCATGCGCGGCATCCGCAGCGTGGGGTCGTCCACGGTCACCTCGGCCGTGCGGGGGTGGTTCAAGGAAGACCTGAAGGCTCGCGAGGAGGCGCTCAAGCTCCTCGGGCTGTGATGTGCGATACTGTCTGCGCCCGGCCTTGCGTGAGGTCGGGCGCTTTGTCGTAGAAGGGAGAGACCATGGCGGCACCAAGCTATCCGACCGTCGACGCGCTTGCCCCGGCGCAGACCTATGCCAAGGCCGTGGCCGTGGGAAAGGCCAAGGCTACCATGCCTGCGTACCGGGCCTTCGTGCTGGCCGTGGCGGCCGGGTTCTACATCGGGCTGGGCGGCATGCTCATGCTGCTGGTCAAGTCCGACACCACGCTGGGGTTTGCGGCCTCGTCGCTTCTGGGCGGGTTCGTGTTCAGCCTGGGCCTCTTCGCGGTGCTGGTGGCGGGCGCCGAGCTGTTCACGGGCAACAGCCTCATGGCCATCGGCCGCTTCGAGGGCGCCTACAGCCTGGCCCAGCTCCTGCGCAGCTGGGCCGTGGTGTATGCCGGCAACCTCTGCGGGTCGCTTTTGCTGGTGGCGCTGCTTCGCCTGGCCCGCTTCGCCGACCTGAACGGCGGCGCCGTGGGCACCACCATCCTTTCGGTGGCGACAGCCAAGTGCGCGCTGCCCTGGGTCACGGCGGCCTTCCGCGGGGTCATGTGCAATGTGCTGGTGTGCCTTGCCGTGTGGATGGGCTTTGCCGGCAAGACGGTGGTGGACAAGTTCCTCGCCGCCGCGATGCCGGTCATGGCGTTCGTGGCCTGCGGCTTCGAGCACTGTGTGGCCAACATGTTCTTCATCCCCATGGGGCTGGTCACGCTGGGCATGACCGGGGCGCCGGCCGGCGCGGACGTCTCGGCGCTTACCGTAGGCGGGATGCTCTCCAACCTCTCGGCAGCCACGCTGGGCAACGTGCTGGGTGGCGTGTGCTTCCTGGCCGCCCTCTACATCTTTGCCTTCGGAACCAACGTCGAGAAGAAGTGACGCATGATGAGTGACTATCGCATTCCCTTCGAGGTGCCGGACTGGACCTACGAGCAGGCCCTCCATCGCCTGCACGAGGTGCTGCGCTTTGGCATCGTCCCCATGCTCGAGACCGTCGAGGACATGCTTGTCGAGCTGGGCAGCCCCGACTCGTGCTTTGACTCCATTCAGGTGGCGGGCACCAACGGCAAGACGTCCACCTCGCGCTACACCGCGGCCATCTTGCGCGCCGAGGGGTACCGCACGGCGCTGTACACCAGCCCCGAGCTGGTGAGCTACACCGAGCGCATGGAGGTTGACGGCGCCCCGGTGAGCGAGACGGCCTTCGCACGCGGCATCGCGGCTGCGTCGCTGGCGGGCGAGCGCGTGAACGACCACCGCCGGTCAGTGGGGGAGCGCCCCTACGACATCACCGAGTTTGACCTGCTGACCGTTGCCGCCTGCGTGGTATATGCCGAGGCGGGCGTTGACGTGGCGGTGCTCGAGGTGGGCATGGGAGGCCGCTGGGACGCCACTAGCGCGGTCACTTCCATCAGGACGGTCGCCGTCACGGGCATCGGGCTTGACCACATGCACATCCTGGGCGACACCCTCGAGGCCATCGCTGCCGAGAAGGCGGCGGTCATCAAGGCCGGACGACCCTGCGTGCTGGGTGTGGGAACCGCCACGCCCGACAGCGTGGAGGATGTGTTCCTCTCGCGCTGCGAGGTGGAGGGTGTGCGCCCCGTGCTGCTGCGTCCCGAGCGGCTGAGCGACGCGCAAGGCGAGATGCATCCCGGCGTGCCGCGCGAGCATCCTGGCACCCCGCATGCCAGCTACGTGATCACCAAGCGGCCCTCCAAGCTGGGCCTTCCCCTCCAGCTGAGCGTCACCACCCCGCGCGCCACCTATGCGGGCCTCGTCACGCCCAAGCCCGCCTACCAAGCAGCCAACGTGGCTTGCGCCGTGGCCCTTGCCGAGGCGCACCTTGGGCGCGAGCTTGACCATGAGCTGCTGCATGAGGCTGTGGCCACCTGTCCCACGCCGGGGCGCTTCGACCAGCTGCGGTCAGACCCGCCCGTCATCATCGACGCGTGCCACAACCCGCAGTCGGTGGAGACGTTCCTCACGGCGGTGCGCGACATCCAGCCCGACGCGTCCGGAAGGCCCGCGCTGCTGTGCGCCGCGCTGGCCGACAAGGACTGCGCGGGCATGGTTGGGCTGCTGGCGCACGAGTTTCCCTGCGTGTACGTCACCCAGACGTCGTCGCCCCGCGCGCTGGCCGCCGAGCAGCTTGCGCAGCTGTTTGCCGAGGCAGGGGCCGAGGTGCGCGGCGTGTACCCCACGGTGGGGGAGGCCGTCTTGGCACTGGAGGGCGTCTCCTACGTGGCGTGTGGGTCCATCACGCTGGCGGGAGAGGTGGCCGGCATACTGCGGCCTCCGGTGCGCTCGTAGGGGACGGCGGACCGTCGCGGCCTGTGTTGGGGTGGTGTGATGTGAGTCCGCATCCGCCACGCACGGTGCTGTCTGCTACAATGCCAAAGAATGTGTAGGGGGGCTAGCCAGTGGCGAAGGCGCCTTCACGGCCCCACGTGCGGCAAAGGAGCGAGATCCGATGTCTGAACTGCTTGACCAGCTTATTACCCCTGAAGTGCGCATGGTCCTGTACCTCATGGTGGCCTGCCTCGTGATGCTCTACATCCTCTCCATCGTGTACGTGATCCGCGACGCCCAGCGCCGTGGCGCCGAGCCGTGGTGGCTGTGGGCAACCATCTCGGTCATCCCCATCGTGGGCCTGCTTGCCTACGTCATCCTGCGTCCCAGCTCCTACCTCATCGACCGTGAGGAACAGGACCTCGACATCGCCCTGCGCGAGCACCAGCTGTCGCACTACGGCATCTGCCCCAAGTGTGGTGCCCCCATCGACCGCGACTTCATCGTGTGCCCCATCTGCAACACGCAGGTGCGCAATGTGTGCCCCACGTGCCACCGTCCCCTCAACGCCGACTGGAAGGTGTGCCCGTACTGCCGCACCCGCATCCAGTAGCGACGGACTGCACCGGCTTCGGCCGGCAAAGACGACTGCATGGGCGACGTCCTTCGGGGCGTCGCCTTTTGTTTGGCCCTTCTCCGCAAATCCCGACATACCCGGCTTGAGGGCATTCCACAAGGGATGGTTTGCCTTTGGCCAAATCCCCACGTAGGCAGGCGGGCGGTTTGCTACCCTAGGCATAGGCGCGTGCCCGAGGCGGCATGCCACGCCAGGAGGGGGACTCATGTTTTGTTCGAACTGTGGGGCCGAGCTGCAGCCCGGCCAGAAGTTCTGCCACAACTGCGGGCATCCGACGTCGCAGCAGGTAGCAGCCGAGGTGCAGGATCAGGTGCCCACCATGCCGGTGGTGCCGGTGACCGCTGATGCGCCAGCGGAAGCGGAGGTTCCCGCAGAGCCCGTCGTGCCGGTAGAGGCAGTCATGCCGGAGGAGGCCGCGGAGCCCGTCATGCCGGTTGTGCCCGAGGAGCCGGTCATGCCCGCGGAGCCCGTCGTGCCGACCGTGTCGGTAGAGGCTGTCATGCCGGAGGAGGCGACCGAAGCGCCATCTGTGCCCGAGGAGCCCACGGCGCCCCAGCCACCCCTTGACCCTGCGTCGCCTGCCGCAGACCGGCTTGACGATGAGCCTAAGACGTGGGGCTTCTCCCAGGCCAACGACGATCTGTGGCTGAAGTCTCCCGACGCCGCGGCGGCCGCCACGGAGGTGGGTCAGGTGTGGCATGAGATCGAGCCCACGCGGCCCCAGCCTCTGCCCATCGTGGACGTGCTCGCTGACCAGGACCCCACGCGGGTGACGTCCGTGCCGGCTGATGGCAGCTTTGCCGAGGACGAGCCGAGCGAGCCCGTCGTCACGGCGCCGTCTGATGAGTCCACCGTCGACGGCCCCACCACCGTGATCGCGGCTGACGCCCCCGTGGCCCCGGTTGAGCCCACGCTCCTGATGCCGCAGGTGGCAGAGGCCCCCACGCCGGCGTCCCAGTCCCAGCCTCAGCCCCAGTCCCAGCCCCAGCCCCAGCCCGTCGCGAGTCCCTACGACGGCATCCCGCAGCCCGTTGACACCCAGATGCCCATGCGTGGTTCGTCGGCTCCGGTGGCCCCAGCCGGCCTGGAGACGCCTACCGTCCAGACGGCGGCCTACGCCCAGGTGGTCCCGCAGCAGGACGTGCCGCTCACGCCGCAGGTGGTGGAGCAGCCCAAGCAGCGTCGTGGCCTCTCCACGGGCCTGAGGGTGGCTGCGGTAACGCTCGTTGCCTTCATCCTCATCCGCGTCGGCCTTTCGGCGCTGGGTTTCTTTGGGAGCGACGACACCAAGCCCGTGGACACCGGCATCACCGAGGTGCAGACTGAGAAGGAGCGTCCCACGTCCATCGTGCCCGACGTCGACGAGGAGCCCATCTCCAACGACAAGCCTGTCTCGTCCGTGGGGGCCGATCCCGTGTCCGACGTCTCGGCGTCCACCTACCTGGCGGCCAACGGCTACCCGACGCTGCTTGCCTATATGGACCTCACGGGCCAGCAGCTGGCCGACCTGGTGCAGGCCAACGGCTACATCTACTACGAGAGCGAGGACGCCGACGTGTATGCCAAGGAGGACGGCACCGTCGTGTTCAATGCGGTCCTGACGGACGGCTCGGCAAACGAGGCCTCCTTCACGGCGCTCGGACGCGGCGGCATCGGCCAGCCCGTGGTGTACGTGACCGTGTTGGAGGGCTTTGACTCGGTGGAGGAGGTGCTGAGCGGCATCGCCAACTGCTCGGTGACCATGCAGAAGACCGTGGGCGACGGCAAGGAGCTGGTGGCGCTGGTGCACGGCCCGTCCCTGCGCGAGTACCTGGTCAACATATACGACGTTGAGGATGGCGACTACGAGATCGACCTCTACAATCCCGAGGCCATAGAGGTGGGCTTCTTTGACGTCGTGAACGACGGCACGTATGGCTCCACGACGGGAGAGGTGTACAAGAACTACGGGGCATAGCCCCGGCCCTGCAAGTTCCGGCCTGCCCAGGCCTCGGCAAGGCGCGCTTCCCAGGCTCCCCGGCATCCGCCACGCAAGGCGGGCGCCGGGGAGTCTGTCGGTTTTGGCAGGGCAGGCGCTTTGGGCTGCACCAGGCCGCATCATGTGGTACAACATCTTGGTGCGAATCATCGAGGTTAGGAACGGAGCACATGCCCAACCGGCAAACCCAGACTTTCTAGGCGCTTGTCCCTTCGTCACGGCCGCGGAGCCGCCCGACAAGCGCCACACGCCGCTCGGTGCCAGGGGCACGGGCGCTTTTTTGTGCATATAATCCCAGCTACAAGGAGAGTCACATGAAGATCCTGTACAACGACGGTACCGTGGGCGAGTGCCCCGAGGGCGAGGAGCTGCACGTCATCCGCCACAGCGCCGCCCACATCCTGGCGCAGGCCATCAAGCGCCTCTATCCCGAGGCCGACTTTGCCTATGGCCCCGCCACCGACAACGGCTTCTACTATGACGTCGACCTGCCCGACGGCGTCAAGATCAGCGAGGACGATTTCCCCGCCATCGAAGCCGAGATGCGCCGCATCTGCAAGGCCAACCTCAAGTTCGAGACCTACGAGCTGCCCCGCGCCGAGGCCATCGCCCACATGCAGGAGCGCGGCGAGAAGTACAAGGTAGAGCACGTCGGCGACCTTCCCGAGGACGCCCGCATCACCTTCTACCGCCAGGGCGAGTACGTTGACATGTGCGTGGGCCCGCACGTGCTGTACACCAAGGCGGTCAAGGCCTTCAAGCTCACCGGCGTGTCCGGCGCTTACTGGAAGAACGACGCCAACAACAAGATGCTCACCCGCATCAACGGCATTGCCTTCCCCAGCAAGGAGGAGCTTGACGCCTACCTGGCCTTCATCGAGGAGGCCAAGAAGCGCGACCATCGTCGCATCGGCCAGGAGATGGAGCTGTTCATGATGGCCGACGAGGGCCCGGGCTTCCCGTTCTGGCTGCCCAACGGCATGCGCCTGAAGAACGCCCTGATGGACTACTGGCACGAGATGCAGGACGCCTACGGCTACGACGAGGTGCAGACGCCCATCATCCTGTCCCGCAAGCTGTGGGAGACCTCCGGCCACTGGGACCACTACAAGGAGAACATGTACACGACGGTGATCGACGAGGAGGACTTCGCCGTCAAGCCCATGAACTGCCCGGGTGCCTGCCTCATCTACCGCAGCAAGCCGCGCAGCTACCGCGACCTGCCGCTGAAGCTTGCCGAGGCCGGCCTTGACCACCGCCACGAGCTGCGCGGCGCCCTGCACGGGCTCTTCCGCGTGCGCTCCTTCACGCAGGACGACGCGCACCTGTTTATCCGTCCCGACCAGATCACCGACCTGGTCACCGAGACGGCGCACCTCATCACCACCTACTACCAGCAGTTTGGCTTCCCGTACCACGTGGAGCTGTCCACCCGCCCCGAGAACTCGATGGGCTCTGACGAGGACTGGGAGCGTGCCGAGGCGGGCCTCAAGGAGGCCCTTGAGTCGATGGGCGTGGAGTACATCCTCAACGAGGGCGACGGCGCCTTCTACGGCCCCAAGATCGACTTCCACCTGGAGGACTGCCTAGGCCGCACATGGCAATGCGGCACCATCCAGCTTGACTTCCAGCTGCCGCAGAACTTCGAGCTTGAGTACACGGGTGCCGACGGCGAGAAGCATCGTCCCATCATGATCCATCGCGCGGGCTTCGGCAGCTTCGAGCGCTTCATCGGCATGCTTACCGAGCAGTACGCAGGCAAGTTCCCCACGTGGCTGTCACCCTGCCAGGTGAAGGTGCTTCCCGTGTCCGAGAAGACGCGCGCGTATGCGCTTGAGGTGGGTGCTAAGCTACGTACCGCGGGCATCCGCGTGAAGGTTGACGAGCGCGACGAGAAGATTGGCTACAAGATTCGCGAGGCGCGTGCCGTCGACCGCGTGCCGTACATGCTGATCCTGGGCGAGAAGGAGCGCGACGCCGGCATCATCAGCGTGCGCGACCGCTCGAACGAGACCGTACAGCGCGATCTTGACGAGTTCATCGCCGACATCACGGCCGAGGTTGCCGAGCGTAGGTAGGTAGCTTGACCAGCGCATGAGACGAGCGCCCCCTGGTTGGTTTCGCGTGGGACCGCCAGGGGGCGTCCTTGTGTGGCAAGGATGTCGGGATTGCTGCATGCGCGCCACGCTTCCGCCATCAGGGCATCCCGAACGTGGGCATTGCCTTCAGAGCTATCCCTGCCAAGAGCGGTATCATCATCGAAGTAGCTTAGGACAACACATGGAGGTGCGATGTCCGGCACAAGGCGCCATGAAGGCGCGGCACTCGAAGGCATGGCAACCAATGGCGCGTCCGCCCACGCGCTCCTCCGCGCCGTGCTGGCCCGTCGCCTTGGCGCAGGCCGCGTGCAGGTGATAGCGCTTCCCATAGATGAGGTGCTGTCGCTTCTGCCCCTGGACGACGCCATCGTGGCCGAGCCCCTCACGCATGGCAGGCCGCTTGCCTGCACCGACGTGCGAGCCTGTGGCAAGCAGGCGCGTGAGGAGGGGAGGGCGCTCGTGGTGGACAACTCGTCGGCCACCTTCGTGGGCTGTGCGGCCGTGCGCCTTGGGGCCCACCTCTCCGTCGAGTTGCTTGGCGTGGGGGAGAAGCCCGCCACGCTGGTGGGAATCGCTCGCGACGCGTCCCGTGTGCTGCCCGGCCTTGCCATGCTGGATGGGCTGCCTACCCTGCCTGACGAGCGCTGCCAGGAGCTTCTGGACTCCCTGCCCCAACGCGAGGCATCCTGGAGGGCAGTCAGCGACGTCGCGCAGGTGGTGGCCAGCTACCTCGCGTGCCATCCGCGCGTGAAGCAGGTGCGCTATCCGGGCCTGCGAAGCGATCCGAGCTTCGAGATTGCGGCCCGCACGCTTACGGGCGGTTTCGGACCTTGGGTTGACTACCAGTGGGAAGGCGCTGCAGGTTGGGTGCGTTGGGAGGCCTCGCCCCACGACGACGCCCGCGAGGCCGCGCTGGCGCTCGAGGCTGCCCTGAAGTGAGGGCCACGAAGTCTTCGCGCATCAGCTTGGCCCCGAGCCTCATTTGAGGGAAGCCCGATTGGCTTGCTGAAGCATTTGTGGCGATCGTCAGGGCTGCTGGGAAGCTTGTTTGATTTCGTGAAACAAGTTGGGGGTTTCCAGCCTCGTTTCGAGAAGCTCATGGCCTTTGCTGAAACAAGTACGTTTCAGCAAAGGCCATGAGCTTCCTGCTCACTAAAGGTCTCGCCGAAATAACGTTTCATCAAGCTTCAAAATCTTCCTGTGCACTTCAAAGCCACGGCAACATGCTTCAGGAAAGACCAAGAGTTTCTCACGCGCAGGCTCGCCCTCCGCGCCCGGACCATCAGCTGCGCCTCGCGCCCGTGCCATGGGGCGATGACGTCGGGTTGTGTGCCTTCACTCCTTGTCGGTGACTGGTGGCGCACCGTCACCTCACTTTAGCTACCATTTGCTTATCCGTGCCATTTGTCGACAACAGATAGGGGAAGACATGGCAATCAGCAACAGGACGCCCATAGACAGCGTCAGCGCACTGGTGGCGCGCCTCTCGGCGATGCGTGCCGCGCAGGCCGAGTTCGCCACGTTCAGCCAGGAGCAGGTGGACCGCATCTTCTACGAGGCCGCCATGGCGGCCAACAAGGCGCGCATCCCGCTTGCCAAGATGGCCGTCGAGGAGACGGGCATGGGCGTCGTGGAGGACAAGGTCATCAAGAACCACTATGCCTCGGAGTACGTGTACAACAAGTATCGCAACACCCGTACCTGCGGCGTCGTGGACGAAGACCCCGTGGCTGGCATCAAGCACATCGCCGAGCCCATGGGCATCGTGGCGGCGGTCATCCCCACCACCAACCCCACCTCCACGGCCATCTTCAAGTGCCTCATCGCGCTCAAGACGCGCAACGCCATCATCATCAGCCCGCACCCGCGCGCCGGCCGCTGCACCGCCGAGGCTGCCCGCATCGTGCGTGAGGCCGCCGAGGCCGCGGGCTGCCCCGAGGGCATCATCGACTGGATCGACCAGCCCTCGCTGGACATGACCAACACCGTCATGCGCTCGGCCGACATCATCCTGGCCACCGGCGGCCCGGGCATGGTCACCGCAGCGTACAGCTCGGGCAAGCCGGCCATCGGCGTGGGCCCGGGCAACACCCCCGTCATCATCGACGAGACGGCCGACATCCGCATGGCCGTCAACTCCATCATCCACTCCAAGACCTTCGACAACGGCATGATCTGCGCCTCCGAGCAGTCCGTGACCGTGGTGGGCGACGAGGCATACGCCGCTGTGAAGGCCGAGTTCGAGCGCCGTGGCTGCTACTTCCTGCAGGGCGACGAGCTTGACCGCGTGCGCAAGACGGTCATCATCAACGGCTCCGTGAACGCCAAGATCGTGGGCCAGAGCGCCTGGCGCATCGCCCAGATCGCGGGCGTCGAGGTGCCGCGCAGCACCAAGATCCTGATTGGCGAGGTGGAGAGCGTCGACCCATCCGAGGAGATGGCGCACGAGAAGCTCTCTCCGGTGCTGGGCATGTACAAGGCCACCGACTTTGACGACGCCATCGCCAAGGCCGAGCGCCTCGTAGCCGACGGCGGCTATGGCCACACATCCTCGCTGTACATCGACACGCGCGAGACCGAGAAGATGGCCCGCCACGCCGCGGCCATGAAGACCTGCCGAATCCTGATCAACACCCCCTCCAGCCACGGCGGCATCGGCGACCTGTACAACTTCGCGCTTGCCCCGTCGCTCACGCTGGGCTGCGGCTCGTGGGGAGGCAACTCCGTCTCGGGCAACGTGGGGCCCATGCACCTGCTCAACATCAAGACGGTCGCAGAGAGGCGTGAGAACATGCTGTGGTTCCGTACCCCCGACAAGGTGTACTTCAAGCGGGGCTGCATGCCTGTGGCCCTCGACGAGCTGGGCCGCGTGCTGGGCAAGCGCCGCGCCTTCATCGTCACCGACAGCTTCCTGTACAAGAGCGGCTTCACCAAGCAGATCGAGGCCAAGCTCGACGAGATGGGCATCACCCATGCCTGCTTCTACGACGTGGCACCCGACCCCACGCTGCAGTGCGCGCAGGACGGCGTGAAGCAGATTGCCTCCTTCGAGCCCGACACCATCATCGCGGTGGGCGGCGGCTCGGCCATGGACGCGGCCAAGATCATGTGGCTGATGTACGAGCACCCCGAGGCCTCGTTCGAGGACATGTCCATGGACTTCATGGACATCCGCAAGCGCATCTACACCTATCCCGAGATGGGGCAGAAGTGCTACTTCGTGGCCATTCCCACCAGCTCGGGTACGGGCTCGGAGGTGACGCCCTTCGCCATCATCACCGACGCCGAGACCGGCATCAAGTGGCCGCTGGCCGACTACCAGCTGCTGCCCAACATGGCCATCGTGGACACCAACAACATGATGAGCCAGCCCAAGGGCCTTACCTCGGCCTCGGGCATCGACGTGCTTACGCACGCGCTGGAGGCCTACGTGTCGGTGATGGCCAGCGACTACACCGACGGCCTGGCACTGCAGGCCGGCAAGCTCGTGTTTGACTACTTGCCGCGCGCCTACGACGACCCCAACGACTTCGAGGCCCGCGACCACATGGCAAGCGCCAGCTGCCTGGCGGGCATGGCCTTCGCCAACGCCTTCCTGGGCGTCAACCACTCGATGGCGCACAAGCTGGGCGCCTTCCACCACATCCCGCACGGCTGGGCCAACGCGGTGGTGCTTACCCGCGTCATGCGCTACAACGCGGCCGAGCGCCCCACCAGGATGGGCTCGTTCAGCCAGTACCAGTATCCGCACGCCAAGCAGCGCTACTGCGAGTTTGCCCGTCACTGCGGCTTCACGGGCGCGACCGAGGACGAGCTGTTCGAGAACTTCCTCGCCGGCGTCGAGGAGCTGAAGCGCCACATTGGCGTGCACGCCACCATCGCCGAGTACGGCGTGGACGAGCAGTACTTCCTTGACACGCTTGACGAGATGAGCGAGCAGGCCTTCAACGACCAGTGCACCGGCGCCAACCCGCGTTACCCGCTCATCTCCGAGATCCGCGAGCTGTACCTCGACGCCTACTATGGGCGCGAGCCAAGCTCCTACGAGGACTAGCCAGGTGCCGTCAACAGCCAAGAAAGGTGAGCGACCATGATCATCTCCGACAGCGCCGTCATCATCGAGCAGCGCAACAACAAGGTCGTCTATCGTGACGGCGACCGCATCGTGAAGGTATTCAACGACGTGAAGCCGGCCTCTGACGTGTTCAACGAGGCGCTGAACACCGCCCGCGTGGCCGAGGCGGGCATCCGCGTGTCCGAGCCGATCGAGGTGAGCCAGGTTGAGGCAGGCCCCTATGCGGGCAGCTGGGCCCTGGCAAACCGCTACGTGCCCGGAAAGACCATGTACCAGGTGTTCGACGAGGCGGAGGACGACGGGACCTTCGACCAGTGGTTCGACCGCTTCATCGACCTGCAGCTTGAGGTGCAGGGCTTCCGTGCGCCGCTGCTTAACCGTCAGAAGGACAAGCTCAACCGCATGGTGTCCAACACCAAGGGCATCATCGACGCCACCACCCGCTACGACCTGCACATCCGCATCGAGGGCATGATGAGCGACGAGCGCGTGTGCCACGGCGACTTTATCCCGTCCAACGTGATCGTGGCCGACGACGGCGAGCTGTACCTGTGCGACTGGGCTCACGTCACCGCCGGCACGCCCGAGGTGGACGCAGCCATGACCTACCTGCTGTTCAGCCTCAGGCACCCCGAGAGCGCCGACCGCTACCTGAAGCGCTACTGCGACCGCGCCGACGTTGCGCGCCAGTCCATCATGCGCTGGATGCCCGTCATCGCGGCGGCCGAGCTGTCGCGCGGGCGCAAGCGCGACGAGGAGTTCCTGAAGAGCTGGGTCGAGGTGTACTCGGGAGAGTAGGCCCGTGTGGATGAAAGGATTGATGCTATGAGAAGCGCGCTTGTGTCTGCCAGGAGGGCCCTTGCGTCCCTTGTCGTTGCCGCCATGGTGGCGTGCCTGGCCGCGTGCGGCTCGTCCGGCGCCGCCGAGGAGGTTCGCACGACCGTGGACAACACGTTTGCCGTGTTCAAGGACCCCGCCTCGGCTGACATCTCCTCGTATGTCGACGACGAGACGCGTTCGCTGCTTACCGACTACGGCGTGAATGTGAACGACTTCTTGGCCTCCGCCTTCAAGCACCTGGCCTACGAAATCCAGGACGTGCAGGTGGATGGCGACCAGGCCACCGTCAAGCTGAGCATCAGCAACGTGAACCTTGATGACGCCATGGATGCGGCGCTCGAGGACTTTGATGCGTGGACCGACACCGACGAAGCCGCCACTGCCTATACCGACGGTGGCGAGGCGGCGCTGTACCAGAAGCTGTTCGAGCTGCTGTACGCCCGCATCGACACGATGGGGGAGAGCCTTGTCACCAACGAGGTCGAGCTGAAGCTGCAGCGCACGGAGGACGAGGCGTGGGACGTCACCCCCGAGGGTAACGAGGACTTCTACGCTGCGCTGTACGGTGGCGCCACCCTCGACCTGGGCTAGGCTAACCCTCTGCTCCACCTGACGTAGCACGCGCACTGACAACCGTGCCCCCGAGGCCCTGAGGCTTCGGGGGCACGTTCATGGACAGTGGCCGGACAGTGGGGACGGGACAGTGGGGACGCGGACAGTGGGGACGTAGCACTTTGTCCTAGGCCTCCCTTGCTAAGTCGGCACTGAGAGGGCCTAGGACAAAGTGCTACGTCCCCACTGTCCGCGTCCCCACTGTCCGGCCACGTCTTTATCCAGGTGGTGGTTAACGGGCCCGCACGTAGGTGACGTAATCGAAGCGCACGCCCTCGTCGGTCACGCCACCCGGCTCGCAAGACTCCACCTGCCACGCGGGGTCGTCGTCCAGGTTGGGGAAGGTGGCATCCACCGGCACCACGACGTCGTTTTTGGTTACGTACACGCGTTGGCACTGCGGCAGCAGCTGCCGGTACAGGCTCTCGCCGCCGATGAGCCACACGGTGTCAGGGTCGTCGCCCGCCACCAGCGCAAGCGCCTCGTCCAGGCCGTGCGCCACCTCGGCGCCGGGCGCCGCGTACGTTGCGTCGCGCGTCACCACCACGTTGCGCCGCGCCTTGAGCGCCCCTCCCGGGAAGCTCTCGAACGTCTTGCGGCCCATCACCACGGTGCCCAGCACCTCGTCGGGACCTGCGTCCTTGGGGCGCCTCCCGCCGCAGGTTAGCTGCACGAAGCGGCGCATGTCGCTGCGGTTTGCCACGGCGAGGCCTCCCTCAAGCCCGATGCCCCAGTCGCGCGTGACCGATACGATGGCGTTCACGTCCGTCCTCCTTGCTGGCCTGCCCGCGCCCGCCTAGATGGCGATGGGGATGTTCTTCACCTGGGGGCCGGTCTCGTAGTTTTCCACCACGAGGTCGTCGGTGGTGAAGGCGTAGAAGTCGTGCACGTCGGGGTTCAGCGTGACGCGTGGTGCCGGGTGCGTGGGCCGCGTGATCAGCTCGCGCACGATGTCCACGTGGCGGTCGTAGATGTGGGCGTCGGCGATCATGTGCACCAGCTCGCCCGCAACCATGCCGCTTACCTGCGCCACCATCATCAGCAGCAGCGCGTACTGGCACACGTTCCAGTTGTTGGCCGCCAGCACGTCCTGGCTGCGCTGCACCAGCACCATGTTCAGGGTGAGCCTGCCGTCGTCGCGGCGGTCGTCGGTCACGTTGTAGATGGCGTTGTATGCGCAGGGATAGAGGTGCATCTCGCTCAGCTCGGAGATGTCGTACAGGTTGGTCATGATGCGTCGGGAGAACGGCGTCTCGCGCAGGTCCTTCAGCACGCGGTCCATCTGGTCGTAGTCGCCGTCGGAGTAGTGGCTCACCTTGCCCACCTGGTAGCCGTACGCCTTGCCGATGCTACCCGTCTCGTCGGCCCACTCGTCCCACACGTGGGGCTTCAGGTCGTGTATGTTGTTGGACTTGCGCTGGTAGATCCACAGGATCTCGTCCATGCAGCTCTTCAGGGCCGTGCGCCGCAGCGTGAGTGCGGGAAACTCCTCGCGCAGGTCGTAGCGGTTGCACACGCCGAAGCGCTTGATGGTGTAGGCGGCCGTACCGTCCTCCCAGTGCGGCCTCACGGCCTGGCCCTCGGTGGTGGTGCCGTGCTCGATGATGTCGGTGCACATCTGCACGAAGATGTCGTCTGCCCTGCTCATGGCTGCTCCCGTCGTGGGGCGTCGCTAGGCGCGCGCCTGGCTTCCCATGCCGTCCTGCTCGATGAGGTGCTCGTACAGGTCGTCAAGGTTGTCGTAGTCGTCGATGTCGTACGAGTCGTAGGGGTCAAGCAGCTCCTGGTGCTCGACGTAATAGTTGAGGTCGTCCTCCACCAGGTAGTACAGCGATTTCATGGTGGCTGACGCGCAGCTTCCCAGGCTCATCGACAGCATGATGGCAAGCACGAGGCCCGCCGCGGCGATCAGGTAGGCCGTGTTGCCCGAGTTGGTGTTGTCGGGCGAGGTGGTTGCCGACGCCGTCTCGATGACGCGGGGCGAGGGCTGGCCGTTGGTGCCGTATTCCATGGTGGCTCCTTCCTACGAACGCGTCCTATGATAGTGCAAGCGCGGGCGCAAGCGGCGCGAACGACACCACCGTGTAGGCCTCGCCGCCTTCGTCGGCCAGCACCACCGTGCGCGTGCCGTCCTGCTCGTGGACGGTGGGCACCAGCACGTCGCCCAGATGGGCCTGCATGCGGTACTGCACGCAGATGCGCATCGGCGCGGACAGGTGCCCCGTATCCTCGACGGCCTGCTCGGCCATCAGCACGTACTGAGCGTTGTTCACGTGGCCGTTGGTGTCTAGGTTCTGCTCGCTCACCACGATGGGCGTGCCCACGCGGGGCGTACCTGCCACCTCCAGCTTGCGGTGCGTCTCGGGCATGTCCATGCGGGGCTCGTCGGTAAGGTAGGCCCGCTCCGAGTCGGGGATGCGGCAGGGGCGCTGCGTCTGCGTATCGAAGGTGAACCACAGCGAGTCGGCCTGCACGTAGGGGGTGCCGTCCGGTGCGCAGATGCTAAAGTTGCGCTTGGCCAGGGTGCGCGACATGTCGTAGCACCAGGTGCCCACCACGATGTCGTCGCAGAAGCGGGGGAGGCGCAGCACCTCTATCTGCCACGCCGCCAAAAGCCAGGCAAAGTGGTTGCTGGCCATGAAGTCGATGCCCAGCCCCAGGCTCTCGGTGTGGAAGGTGGAGCAGTCCTGCAGGTAGTTGACCAGCGACACCAGCGAGAGCTGGGCGTGCTCGTCGCACTCGCTGTAGCGCACGCGCGAGGTGAATGAGTACATGGCGCCTCCTTTTTGGCCTCGGTGTACCAGTATGCGCCTTTTGGGGCCGTGGACCCTAGCCCTTGCGCAGGCCTCGGAAGAACTCCCGCACGGTGCACGCCTTGTCGGCCATGCACACCACCCAGCCCTCCTTGGTGCGTGGCGGCAGCGGGTGGAAGGGAAACATGTGCCGCACGATGACGTCGCGCTCCACGGGTGTGAGGTCGTCGAAGTCGGCCTCGGCGTTGCGCAGGGCGTGTCCCGGGTGGGTGAAGCCGTGCCAGCGGTCTGGCGCGTGCTCGTGGTCGTGCCAGTCGTACAGGAAGTAGTCGTGCAGGATGGCTCCCCGCACGAGCGATGCCTCGTCAATGCGCAGGCGCAGCCCGCGCGCCATGGTAAGCGCCAGCCGCGCCACCGCCGTGGTGTGGTCAAGCGTGGAGGTGTCGCCGTGCTGCACGAAGCGCGCCATCTCCTGCACCCGGCCACTTGCCAGCGTCTTTGCGGACAGCTCCTCAAAGCGCTCGTGTATCGCCTGCAGTTTCATGTGGCCTTCCCGCGCGGCTA
Organism: uncultured Coriobacteriaceae bacterium; assembly: GCA_902788705.1. Classification (GTDB taxonomy): domain Bacteria; phylum Actinomycetota; class Coriobacteriia; order Coriobacteriales; family Atopobiaceae; genus UBA1367. The sequence continues at coordinate 30,900 of CADALE010000007.1, forward strand.
TGCCTGCTGGGCGTAGCGGCTGAGGGCGTCCATGATCACGTCGCAGCAGCCAGGCAGCACGTGCGCCTCCCAGCTCACCACGTCGCCGGTAACCACGTCGCCGTCAATCTCCATCTTCATGGGTTCGTCGGCCGTCACGTGGATGTCGCGGCCGCTGTAGGTGGCGATGCGCGGGCGCCCCACCTCGCGGCCTGACGGGTCCACGATGCCGGCAAGCATGGGCGCCAGCAGCTGCGCGGTGCCGGTGGTCTCCAGCACGATGACGTCAAGCATGCCGTCGTCCATGCGGCAGTTGGGCACGATCTCTATCTCGCCCTGCATCATGGCGTTGTTGGCCACAAGGCACGAGATGCCGTCGTGCTCGTAGGTCTGGCCGTCGATGTCGATGGTAAAGTGGTGCACCTTGGGCCACACGTTGGCAAGTACGGCAGCGAAGTAGGCCGCCTCGCCAAGCAGCTGCTTGGTGGGGATGGCGTCGTGCATCAGCTGCGCGTCGAAGCCCATGCCCGACATCAGGCCAAACCCGCGCGTATGGGGCTCGCCCTTTGCGTCCGTCCAGCTGATCTCGCCCAGGTCCGAACTGAAGGTGCGGCCGGCGCGGCAGGCAGCCGCCAGGGCCGCGGGCTCGGTGGCGTTGCCGATGTTGGCCGCAAGCAGGTTGGCGGTTCCCGAGGGAAAGACGCAGGTGGCAACGCCGCGGTTTCGCAGCGCGTACAGGGCGTGTGCCACGGTGCCGTCGCCACCGGACACCACCACCAGGTCATACTCCTCGGCGTCGGCCAGGCGCCGCTCGTCCTGCTGCGGGTTGGCCGTGAGCACGCGAAGCACGCACTCGTCGCCAGCGCGCAGAAGCGCGCGCTGGAACTCGTAGATGGCGTCCGAGCCGAATCCCGACCTTGGGTTGTGTACTATAAGCGCACGCATGGAATGCCCCCTAGACGTAAAGTATCATGGTGCTGGCGCATGGTCGTCGCACCCATTACTTGATGGTACCCATTTTGCGACGTGGGCGGCTATTCCGCACGCAAAGGAAAGAATCGAGAGACCGCGTGTACATACGAGACTTTGAGGCGCTCAGCCAGTTTTGCGAGCGAGCGGCACATTCGAGGGTCGTGGCCGTCGACACCGAGTTCATCCGCGAGCGAACCTACTACCCAAAGCTCTGCCTCGTGCAGGTTGCCACGGCAGACGAGGCCGTGGCCATAGACCCCCTGCTCATCGACGACCTGACGCCCCTGCGCAAGATCATGCTGGACAGCCGAGTTACCAAGGTGTTCCATGCTTGCACGCAGGACCTCGAGGTGCTGCTCAACGCCTTTGGCGCCGTGCCCGCACCCGTCTTTGACACGCAGCTTGCGGCCGCCTTCCTGGGGCAGCGACAGCAGCTGGGTTACGGTGCGCTGGTCGAGGCGTACTGCGGCGTGCGGCTGGCCAAGGCCGAGTCGCTCACCGACTGGGCGCGCCGCCCGCTTGACGTCGAGCAGCTTCGCTACGCCGAGGACGACGTGCGCTACCTCCCGGGCATCTACGACCAGATGCTTGAGCAGCTCTCGCGCCTGGACCGCCTCTCGTGGCTGGGGCCCGAGATGGACGCCCTCACCGACGCCGCACGCGTGCAGCGCGACCCCAACGAGGCGTACCTGCACCTCAAGCGCTCGTCGTCGCTCACGCGGCGCCAGCTGGCCGTGGCGCGCGAGGCGTGCGCCTGGCGCGAGCGCACGGCTTCCCGGCGCAACATCCCGCGCAAGTGGGTGGTTACCGACGAGGTGCTGGTGGAGTCGTGCCGGCGCGTGCCGCGCACCGTGGAGGCGCTGCGGCGCATCAGGGGCACCGAGTCGCTTGGCGAGCGCGATGCGCTGGCGCTGGTCGAGGCCATCGAGCGTGGGGCAGACAGCGATCCTGCAACCTATCCCCAGGTGCAGCACCGCGACCGTCCCTCGGCCGAGATGGAGAGCGTGCTTGACCTCATGTACGCCATGCTGCGCATCGTGTCCGACAAGAGCGGCATAGCCCCGCAGCTCATCGCCTCGCGCGACGACCTGCACGACCTTGCGCTGGGCCGGCCCAAGGCGCGGCTTGCACGCGGCTGGCGCCACGAGCTTGCCGGCAGGTCGCTGCAGCGGCTGTTGGCGGGCGAGGTGGGCCTCACCGTGAAGGAGGGTCGCGTCGAGACCCTGTGATGGGGCTCGTGCTGGTCCCAACCATCCTGACAAGATGCCCCTTTGCGTGCGGCGGGTGGCGTCCGCGTGTGGATGCCGCAACACTTGTCTGGTGGATGCGCTAACCTTGGGTACATACCTTTCGTCGGCCAACGAACGGAGGAACGATGTACTACGGGTACGGCTTCGACATGAGCTACCTCATCCTTACGCTGGTTACCATGGTGCTTGGCATGGCAACGCAGGCGTACATCAGGCGGACCTACAACAAGTGGTCGCAGGTGCCCTCGCCGGGCGGCTACACGGGCGCCGAGATGGCGCAGCGCATGCTGCAGACCTCAGGCGCTACGTCGGTGGGCATCGGGCGCGTCTCGGGCTACCTTACCGACCACTACGACCCGCGCGACAACAACCTGCACCTCTCCGAGCAAAACTTCACGGGCGGCTCGGTGGCGTCGGTGGCGGTTGCCTGCCACGAGGCTGGTCACGCGGTGCAGACGGCCCAAGGCTACGTGTTTGGCAACCTGCGCACGGCGCTGGTGCCGGTGGCCAACCTCTCGCAGCAGCTGTGGAGCCTCCTGTTCTTCGCGGGCATCATGCTCAACGTGATGGGCCTCGTGCGTGCTGCCATCGCCCTGTTTGCGTTCTCGGTGCTGTTCCATGTGGTCACGCTGCCGGTCGAGATAGACGCCTCGCGCCGCGCGGTGGCCTACCTCTCGCAGTACGGCACCGCGCTTGACCAGCAGGGCGCCAGGGAGGTGCTTACCGCCGCGGCGCTCACCTACGTGGCGGCCGCGCTGTCCTCGCTGCTGCAGCTTCTGTACCTGATGTCGCGCACCCGCAGGTCGGAGCGCTAGCGTGGCTGGACAGAACGATCCCATCTCGGTAACGCAGGCCCTCCAGGACGCCAAGGCCTGCCTCAAGACGCTACCCATGATGGTTGTGGCCGGCGAGGTCACGGGCTTCCATGGTCCCAACGCCCGGTCGGGGCACTGCTACTTCCAGGTTAAGGACGACCAGTCGGTCATGGACGTCATCGTGTGGCGCGGCACGTACGCAACGTGCGGATTCCAGCTGCACGACGGCCTTGCGGTGCAGCTCACGGGTGGCTTCGACGTGTATCCGGGCAACGGGCGCATGTCGTTCGTGGCGCGCAAGCTGGAGGCTTCGGGCGAGGGCCTGCTGCGCCAGCAGGTTGCCGCGCTTGCCCGCAAGCTCAGCGCCGAGGGCCTCATGGACGACGCGCGCAAGCGTCCCATCCCGCGATTCTGCACCCGCGTGGCCGTGGTCACGTCGCTCTCGGGCAAGGTGGTGGACGACGTGCGCCGCACGCTGCTGCGCCGCAACCCGCTGGTCGAGCTTCAGGTGGTGGGCTGCCAGGTGCAGGGGCCCGAGGCGCCCGCAACCATCATCCGGGCCTTGGGCGTGGCGGCCTCCGTGCGTCCCGACGCCATCCTGCTCGTGCGCGGCGGTGGCTCGTTCGAGGACCTCATGACCTTCAACGACGAGGCCCTGGCGCGCGCCGTGGCCGCCTGCCCCGTACCCGTCATCACCGGCATCGGCCACGAGCCCGACACCTGCATCTGCGACATGGTGGCCGATCGCCGCTGCTCCACCCCCACAGCTGCCGCCGAGTCGGTTGCGCCCGCGATGGACGAGCTTGCGCAGGTTACGGCCACGCGTCAGCAGCGCCTAGCGCGGGCCATGTCGCGCATGCTCGAGCAGGCCTCGGTGGCAACCGAGTCAAGCGCCGAGCGTGCCCAACGCGCCATCGGCTCCGACCTCTCGCGCAGGCGCCTCGCGCTTGAGGCACTGGCCAGCCGTCGGTGCCTCACGCAGCCCCAGTCGCTCGTGGAAGACCGCCTTTCGGCCCTCGAGCTCACCGAGGAGCGCCTGCACGGTGCGTTGCCGCGCTCCATCGAACGCCGCAAGGATACCACTACGGCCCAGGCCACGCGCCTCGAGGCTGTGGCCCAGCGGCTGCTTGTGCCCTACGACGCCTCGCTGGCACGCGCGGCGGCCTCGCTCGAGGCGCTCTCGCCACTCAAGGTGCTGGCCCGAGGCTATGCCATCGCCCGCGACGAGGAGGGTCACGTCGTGTCCGACGCCTCGGCCCTCCAGGTGGGCGACCAGCTGTCGGTGCTGCTGGGCAAGGGCACCGCGCACACCCAAGTCATGTCTGTCGAATCCGCAAGCTAGGAGGAACACGATGAACGAAGCACAGGCTGCACGTCCCGTTGACGAGATGAGCTTCAAGGAGGCCTCCGTCGAGCTCGAGCAGATTGTCCGCTCCCTCGAGCAGGGCGACCTCGAGCTGGAGGATGCGCTGGGCCGCTACGCCCGGGGTGTCGAGCTGCTGCGCAGCCTCCGCGAGCGGCTGGCACACGCCGAGCAGAAGGTACAGGTCCTGATGGACGCCGCAAGCGACGTGGCGGTGGCCGACACCACGGCTGCCCCCTCCACGGCCTTCATCAACGAGTAGGGGAGCGTACGAGCATGGCAGTGAGGGACGATTGCATCTTCTGCAAGATCGCCAACCACGTGATCGAGTCGAACTACGTGTACGAGGACGACCTCGTGTGCGCGTTCCGCGACATGAGCCCGCTGGCACCTACCCACGTGCTGGTGGTGCCCAAGCAGCACCACGAGACCATCGTGGACGACGTGCCGGCAGAGACCTTGGCGGCCATGGTGCACGCGGTGGACGAGGTGGCCAAGGCCGAGGGCATCGAGGCCTCGGGCTTCCGTGTGGTGTCCAACGCCGGGGCCGATGCCGGCCAGGCAGTGCCACACCTGCACTTCCACGTGCTTGGCGGCCATCGTCTGGGCGACGACTTCGCATAAGGGCGCGTGCGCCTTCGGATGGCGCTTGCCCGGTGGCCTCAGGTTGAGGTTTATCAGTTTGGAACTCAGTTTTGCCTCGCAGCGGCCCGCGGCGGTCGTATGATGGTGTATGGCGTTTTCAACACGTGAGAGGAGTCCCATGAACGTACTGGTCATCAACGCAGGCAGCTCGTCGCTCAAGTTCCAGCTCCTGGACGTCGACACTGCCGAGGTCTATGCAAAGGGCAACTGCGAGCGCATCGGCATCGACGGCTCCTTCGTGGGCTACGAGTCCATCGCCGTCGAGGGCAAGCAGAAGATCGAGGCCCCGCTGCCCGATCACAAGACGGCCATGCAGTACGTCATCGAGATCATCAATGCCACGGGCAAGGACTTCATCGGCATCGGCCACCGCGTCGTTCAGGGCGGCTGGTACTTCCCCGAGTCGAAGGTCGTCACCGACGAGAGCCTGGGCTGGGTGCGCGAGGTGGCCCCGCTGGCCCCGCTGCACAACTACGCCGAGGCCGACGCCATCGAGGTCTGCCGCGAGCTGTTCCCCGACAAGGGCAACGTGGTCGTGGCCGACACCTCCTTCCACTATGCCATCCCCGAGCGCGCGCACCGCTACGCCCTGCCGCGCGACGTGGTTGACAAGCTGCACATCCGCAAGTACGGCGCCCACGGCACCAGCCACCGCTACATCTGGCGTGCCACCAAGGAGTTCCTGGGCGACGACGTGCACAAGCTCGTGAGCTGCCACCTGGGCTCCGGCGCCTCCCTGTGCGCCATCACCGACGGCAAGAACATGGACACCACCATGGGCCTCACGCCGCTTGACGGCCTCATCATGGGCACCCGCTGCGGCACCATCGACCCGGCCACCGTGTGCTACCTGCAGCGCGTTGGCGGCTATACCGTCGACGAGGTCGACACCATGATGAACAAGCAGTCGGGCCTGCTGGCCATCTCCGGCCTCTCCTCCGACTCTCGCGACATCGAGCTCGCGGCTGACGACGGCGACAACAACGCCCGCCTGGCCATCGAGATGTTTGCCTATCGCACCGCCCAGCTGGTGTGCGAGATGGCCCAGGCCAACGAGGGCGTCGACACCATCGCGTTCTCGGCCGGCATCGGCGAGAACTCTGCCACCATGCGCGCCGAGGTGTGCAAGAAGCTCGAGTGGCTGGGCGTGAAGCTTGACCCCGAGAAGAACCGCGTGCGCTCCGGCGAGGTGCGCGAGATCTCGGCCGCCGACTCGAAGATCCGCGTGCTGGTGGTTCCCACCAACGAGGAGCTCATGATTGCCCTCGACGTGAAGGACCTGCTGGGCTAAGGGCCTGCACACGCCTTCCGGCACAATGCTTCGCAGTACAAGAAGGGCCCTCGGGAGCAATCCCGAGGGCCCTTTTCATGCGTCTGGGCTCAAGGGCTACAGCGGCAGCATCGTGAAGCTGTACACGGCGGTCTCGCCGGGCTCAAGGAAGTCCATGCCCTGCTTGTGCTCGAACACGTCGTCCTCGTCGGTGCGCGTGGCGGTGCCGCGCCAGGGCTCCAGCGCCACGAACGGCGCGTTGGGGGCGCTCCACACGCCCAGCCAGTCAAAGCCCGCGAAGTCGACGCGCATGCCATGGCCGGAGGGCCCGACCAGGCTCACGGTGCGCTCGGGAACGTCCTCGAAGGTGAGGGTGTCCACGTCAAACAGCTGGTGCGTGAGGGGCAGCTGGTCGGCGTCGTCCACCAGCGTGAAGCGGTTGCCATAGTCAAGCAGGCCGGTCTCGGTCGAGATGGTGGGGGAGGCGTAGGTCCACGGGCGGGCGAACACCAGCTTGTAGTCGGCGAAGTCCTCGTCCTCGCAGCCGGGTGCCGGCACGTTGAATGCCGGGTGCCCGCCCACGCAGAAGGGAAGCGTCACGTCGCCGGTGTTGGTAACCTCAAACTCCTGCTCCAGGCCATCGCCCACCACGCGGTAGGTCATGCGCAGCTGGAAGTCGTAGGGGAACGCGGCACGCGTGTCGTCGCTGGACACCAGTTGGAACGTGACGGCGTCGTCGGCGGCCTCGACCACGTCATGCTCGTAGTTGCGGGCCAGGCCGTGGCGACCAAAGGCCACCTCGCCCTGGGCGCTCTCGGCGCGGTCGTTGCGCAGGTTGCCCACGATGGGGAAGAGCACCGGTGCGCAGCGGGGCCAAAACGCCGGGTCACGCTGCCAGAGATACTCCTTGCCGTCAAGCTTGAGGCTCATGAGCTGGGCGCCCTTCGAGTCGATGGTTGCCTCGACGCGTCCCTTTGCGATGGTGGTCAGTGCCATGTGCGCTCCTCTCGTCGGTTGGGCTATCATGATGGCAAGACATAGCGCCGATAGGAGGCACCATGCGCCACGCCCGGGTTGCAATCTCCCTCTCGATGATACTCTCTCTTGTGCTCGTGCTCACGGCTTGTGGCGGTGCGCGTGACGAAGCTGCTCCGCAGGCGGAGGATGAGGCAGCGCAGGAGACGCTGGCGCAGGAGCAGCAGCCGGTCGAGAGCCCGTATCGCATCGCGTCGGTAAGGGGCCAGGCGCCCTCGGGCGTGGCCGTCGTGGGGGATGCGTGGGGATGCGACGTCAGCTCGTCGGTTGACACGCTGGCCAAAGACCTCATCGCCGGTAGGGTGGACTTCGCGGTGGTCCCCTCCGACATGGCATCGCAGCTGTACAATGCCACGGTAGGGGCGGTGATGGCCGTCGACGCGGTGGATGCTGGCGATGGCCTGCTGTGCGTGACCGTGGTGCGCACCGAGCACTTCGCGAGCGATCCCGACCAGGTGGTCGAGTTCGTGGCGCGCCATGGCGAGCTGGCGTCCGGTGCCTCGGGGGTCACTTTCTACCGTGGGTCGGCCATGCAGTCCGCCGTGACCGAGCAGCTGAAGGACCTTTATGTACAGGATGCCTCGCAGGTGGGTGGCCAGCTTCCGCCAGACAACTTCTACTTCCTTGGGTAAGGGCATCTACCTGCTGAAACTGGGCGTCTTATAGGGATGTTAATGGGCAATTGCGGCATGCATGGGCGTGCACGGACGATTGTGGCCAGCTTGCCGCGAAGCATACTCGAAAGGAAGGCGTTCATGGACAAGACGATGACAAGAAGGGCGTTCCTTGCGCTGGGCGGGTCGCTGGGTGCCGCGATGATGGGCGGATGCAAGGGCAATGACGCTGGCGAGCAGCCCACCGCCGAAGGAAGTGCGCAGGCCGAGGCCGCCGGCGCGGGCATCGACTACCTGGCGCTGGTCAACAAGCAGCACAAGCTGCCGGACAACTGGGAGGACGAGGTCGAGATCGTCAGCCTCACCAACTCCGAGGACTGGGACGTGGACGTTGAGGCCAAGGCCTACGAGGCGTATCTCGCCCTTAAGGAGGACCTCGAGGCCGAGGGCGTCTACATTGACCTCGACTCCGCCTATCGCAGCGTGGCCGAGCAGCAGCGCATCGTGGACGAGTTCACCGAGAAGTACGGCGAGGAGTACGTGAAGCTGTACGTGGCGGTGCCTGGCTACTCCGAGCACCACACGGGCCTCGCGCTCGACCTCTTCCTCATCATTGACGGCAAGGGCGTGTACCTCAACGAGGACATGGTGCAGTACCCCGAGATCTGGGAGAAGATTCACGCCAAGCTTGCCGACCACGGCTTCATCCTGCGCTACCTGCCTCAGCGCAAGATGTTTACCGGCTACAGCTACGAGCCCTGGCACATCCGCTACCTCGACGATGTCGAGATAGCGCACCAGATTACCGAGGCAGGCCTCACCTTTGAGGAGTACCTAGGAGAGGTTGACCCGCAGGTCGCTGGGTGCGAGGTGGACTACGGCACCTCGGAGCTGTACACGGAGGCGGACATCGACTCTGCCCTTGGGGCAGTCCTCACCGAGTTCTCTGGCTGGAAGGGCTGCACCTTGAAGCGCTTCGCCTATGCCGGCGACGAGGCGTGCGGCGCCGACGAGATAGCCTATGCCAACGAGCTGCGTGAGGCCAACATGCCCGACCTGCCCGCCTTTGACCAGGTCATTGTCTTCGTGAGCGACCTGCGCTCGCCGAGTGCGGAGGACGCCGAGGGCACGGCGTGGGAGCCCGACACCGACTACACCAACTGGAGCTGGCACCTTGGGCGCACGGATGCAGACGGGGCTTGGCAGCTTCTTACGTGGGGCCTGGGCTAGGGGATGGCACACCGCGCGCAGGTGCTGGGTGCCCACCGTGCCTCCACAATTTAGCTAGCAGTGTGTTACGCCCGAGGTGTCCCATTGACACTTGGCGTATTCTACTATCTGTCAAGTGCATGGCGGCAACTGTTCAGCATTTGCCGTCGAGTGGCAGAAGGAGGTTTTATGGCCACCGTTCAGGAACGTATTGATACCATCACGAACTATGTCATGGCTCGCGGTGAGGGTAAGCGCGGCGCAACCGTGCACGACCTTCTGGCTATTGGCGGCATCAACAACTGCCGTGGTGCCGTCGTCATGGACGAGGCTCCCGCAGGCCTCATCGAGCGTGCGCTGCGCCGCAACGAGGGCGTGCTCACCGATACCGGTGCCCTCTCGGTCGAGACTGGCAAGTACACCGGTCGCTCGCCTGAGGACCGCTTCATCGTGGACACCCCCGACGTGCACGACCAGATTCACTGGGGCAACGTCAACAAGCCGTTTAGCCCCGAGAACTACGACATCGTGAAGCAGGCCGTGGTTGACTACCTGAGCACGCGCGACCTCTACGTGGTGCGTGCCATCGCCGGCGCCGACCGTCGCTGGTGCCGCAAGTTCCTCATCGTGTGCGAGCGCGCCAGCCAGGCGCTCTTTGCGCGCCAGCTTCTGGTGCGTCCGTCCAAGCGCCAGCGCGACAGCTACTTCCCGCAGGACTTCACCGTGCTCGCGGCGCCCGACTTCAAGCTTGACCCCCTCAAGCACGGCACCAACTCCGAGGCCGCCGTCCTCATCAACTTCGCCGACCGCTGCATCATCGTGGCAGGCACCGCCTACAGTGGCGAGATCAAGAAGGCCGTGTTCTCGGTCATGAACTACGTCATGCCCACCGAGGAGAACGTGCTTCCCATGCACTCCTCGGCCAACATGGACCCGGTCACCGGCGAGACGGCCGTCTTCTTTGGCCTGTCCGGCACCGGCAAGACCACGCTCTCGGCCGACACGCAGCGCGTCCTCATCGGCGACGACGAGCATGGCTGGGCGCAGAACTCCATCTTCAACTTTGAGGGCGGCTGCTACGCCAAGGCCATCAAGATCACCCCGGTTACCGAGCCGCAGATCTATGGGGCCATCCGCTTTGGTGCCATCTGCGAGAACGTCGTGGTTAACCACGTCAATCGTCGCCCCGACTACTTCGACGACCGCCTTACCGAGAACACCCGCGTGGCGTATCCGGTGGACTACATCGACAACGCGGCCGTCATGGGCCAGGGCCGCTATCCCAACGTGGTCATCTTCCTGACGCTCGACGCCTTCGGCGTGCTGCCGCCCATCTCTCGCCTGGACAAGAACGCCGCCATGTACCACTTCCTGTCGGGCTTCACCAGCAAGGTGGCCGGCACCGAGCGCGGCATCACCGAGCCCCAGCCCACGTTCTCGACCCTCTTTGGCGAGCCCTTCATGCCGCTTGACCCTGTGCACTATGCCGACATGTTCGGCGAGCGCATGGAGCGCTCCGGCACGCGCGTGTACCTGATCAACACCGGCTGGTCGGGTGGCTCGTACGGCGTTGGCCAGCGCATGGATCTTGCCTCCACGCGCCAGATGGTGACGGCCGCGCTCAACGGCTCGGTGGAGGACGCCGACTTCGTGCACGACCCCATCTTCAACGTGGACGTCCCGCAGTACGTGGCCGGCGTCTCCAGCCGCGTGCTCAACCCTCGTGATACGTGGCTGGACAAGGACGCCTACGACGAGACGGCCCGTCGCGTGGCTAAGATGTTCGTGGACAACGCGGCTGCCAAGTATCCCAACATGGCACCCGAGGTGCGTGCAGCCGGCCCGATTGCCTAGCGGCCCTGCACGTAAGATGAAAAGAGGCGCGGCTCCCATCAGGGGGCCGCGCCTCTCTTGTGTCGTTGGATTGGGAGCGGGACGGCGGGACAGTGGGGACGTAGCACTTTGTCCGCGCCAGTTCGGCTCGTTCTTTGCTTAGCGCGGACAAAGTGCTACGTCCCCACTGTCCCGCCATCCCCGCTGTCCCGCGTCCGCGAGCTGCGCTCTGCGAGCTACTGCTCGTCGCAGCAGCAGCCTTCACCCTCGCCGTGGCAGCACTCGCCGTCTTCGTGGTGATGTCCGTGGCCCTCGCCGTGGCAGCAGCCACCCTCGCCATGGCCATGGCCGCGACCGTGGCAGCAGTGGTGCTCCTCGGTCTCGCTGGCCTCCAGCAGCTCGATTTCGAAGTTGAGCGCCTTGCCTGCCATCTCGTGGTTCAGGTCGAAGGTGATGGTCTCGTCGTCCATGGCGTACACCACGGCCGGCATGGGCTGGCCCATGGGACCACCCAGCACCACGCGCATGCCCACGCGGGCGTTCTCGGCACCGGGCATGTTGGCGATGGGCACGCTGATTACCATGTCGTCACGGCGCTCGCCATAGGCCTCGCTGGGCTCAAGCCGCACGTTGACGGTCTGGCCCACCTCCATGTCACGCACGGCGACATCAAAGCCGGGAATCATCTGCCCAGCCATGCACACAAAGCTGAGGGGCTCGCCGCGGTCGCGCGACGAGTCGAACTTGGTTCCGTCATCCAGCGTGCCCACATAGTGCACGCTTACGTGCTTGCCTTCGTTGCTCATGATTCTCCTTTGTTCGACGATGCAGCGCTAACAGTCTACCCATACGGCGCGGAACGCGGGGGTTGGCCGGCCTCTCAACATAAGAAGTGCAGGTACGTGGCCAGGGGAGATGCGTGACCGCAGCGTAGGTGCCCGGAGCGGAACCGTCGCCCGCGGGAAACCCACAGGGCTTGGCACACGAAAGGGCCCCGGACGTCTCCGGGGCCCCAACAGGTGCGCAATGGGCCCAAGGCCCGGAATGTGCTGGGATTCGCTATGCCATCTGCGCCTGGACGGCGGTAATGGCCACGACGCCCACGATGTCGTCGGCCGAGCAGCCGCGCGACAGGTCGTTGACCGGCTTGGCGATGCCCTGCAGCACGGGGCCGTACGCCTCGGCCTTGGCGAAGCGCTGCACCAGCTTGTAGCCGATGTTGCCGGCGGCGAGGTCGGGGAACACCAGGATGTTGGCGTTGCCCGGAACCTTGGATTCGGGGGCCTTCAGCAGGCCGACGCTCGCCTCGAGCGCGGCGTCAAGCTGCAGGTCGCCGTCGAGCGCAAGCTCGGGCGCCTTCTCCTTGGCCAGACGGGTGGCCTCCTGAACCTTGACGGCGGTGTCGCCACCGGCCGAGCCCATGGTGGAGTAGGAGAGCATGGCCACGACGGGCTCGTCGCTCATCAGCGAGCGCCAGGTGGCGGCGCTGGAAATGGCAATCTCGCTCAGCTGGTCGGCGTCAGGTGCGATGTTCAGGCCGCAGTCGGCAAACAGCAGCGTGCCGCCCTCGCCGTACTCGGTGGCCGGCGTGCACATGATGAAGAACGAGCTGACCAGCTTGGTGCCCGGGGCGGTCTTGAGGATCTGCAGCGCCGGGCGCAGGGTGTTGGCGGTGGAGTGGCAGGCACCGGACACGAGGCCGTCGGCGTCGCCCAGCTTCACCATCATGGTGCCGTAGTAGGTGTTGTCGGCAACCTGCTCATAGGCCTGCTCGGGCGTCATGCCCTTGGCCTTGCGCAGCTCGTACAGGGCGTCGGCGTAGGCCTGGCGCTTGTCGCTGGTGGCAGGGTCGATGACGGTGGCACCGGGCACGTCGATCTCGGCGGGGTTGCCCAGGATGACGATGGTGGCCAGGTCCTCGGCCACGATCTTGGCCGCAGCCTCGATGGTGCGCGGGTCCTCGCCCTCGGGCAGGACGATGGTCTTCTTGTCGGCCTTGGCAAGGGCCTTCATACGGTTAAGGAAGTCGCTCATGTGCCTAAACCTCTCCTTCTGGTTGGCCTACGTTAGGGGCGCCGCTGGTATGGGCGCCGTATTGCCGCCCTTAATTATGCACGTGCGTTGGGCATTTGCTACCGAACAATCGCCAACTGCGCGAGCATGATAGAATTTCTGTTGAAGCCGAGGGTGCTGGCCAGTTGCCAACCGCTCGGCACGTTCATGCATAGGCGACGAACGGGGCTGCAAAGAGTCACTCATTGCCCCGAGGAGGAACGCAATGGGTATCTTGCACGGCCTTCCGGCCACCTTCAATCCCGATTCTTACGACGCTATCATCGTGGGCGCCGGATATGCTGGTGCCGTCTGCGCACGGCGCCTGGCAGAGGCCTGCGGCAGCAAGGTGGCCATCCTCGAGCGCCGGCCGCACATCGCGGGCAACGCCTACGACCGCATCGACGACGCCGGCGTGCTCATCCACGAGTATGGCCCGCACATCTACCACACCACCAACGACCGCGTGCACGAGTTCCTCTCGCGCTTCACCGAGTGGACCGACTACCAGCACAAGGTGCTGGCCAACATTCACGGCACGCTCATGCCCGTCCCGTTCAACCACACCTCGCTCAAGCTCGCCTTTGGCGACGAGAAGGGCGAGTACCTGTACCAGAAGCTGGTGGCCACCTTCGGCGAGAACAAGAAGGTGCCCATCATGGAGCTTCGCGAGCAGAACGACCCCGACCTCACCGAGGTGGCGGACTACGTCTACGAGAACGTCTTCCTGTACTACACCATGAAGCAGTGGGGTAAGACGCCCGACCAGATTGACCCGTCCATCACCGGCCGCGTGCCCGTGTTCGTGGGCGACGACGACCGCTACTTCCCCGCGGCCCCGCACCAGGGCATGCCCGCCGAGGGCTACACCAAGCTGTTCGAGCGCCTGCTGGACCACGACCTGATCAGCGTGTTCCTGGACGTTGACGCGCGCGATCTCGTGTCGGTTGAGGGCGACGCCGTGCTGGTGTGCGGCAGGCCCTACGGCGGCGACGTCATCTACACCGGCCCGCTGGACGAGCTGTTTGGCTCCGACCTGGGCGCCCTGCCGTACCGCACGCTTGACATGGTGTTCGAGACGCTCGACCAGGATCAGTTCCAGCCCGTGGGCACGGTCAACTACACCACCTCCGAGGACTTCACGCGCATCACCGAGTTCAAGAACATGACGGGTCAGGTGCTTCCCGGCAAGACCACCATCATGCGCGAGTACTCCAAGGCCTTCGAGCCCGGCAGTGGCCAGACGCCGTACTACGCCATCCTCGAGGACGAGAGCCAGGCCCTGTACAAGGCCTATCGCGACCGCGTGGCGGCCGTCCTCAACTTCTGGGTGGTTGGTCGCCTGGCCGAGTACCGCTACTACGACATGGACGGCGTCGTGGCGTCGGCGCTCGAGCTGTCCGACGAGATCATCGCCAACAACCGCTAGCAGGCCACAGACAAGCTGAACCTTGGGACCCGCGACGTCGCCTGGCGATGTCGCGGGCCTTGTGGAAAGGCACATGAACGGCTTATCGGCGGTTCACGAGCGGTTAACCAGAGAGGCCTACGATGCCCAGGCAACGCGACGAGGGCATCACGTGCGACAAGAAAGGCAGCACATGAGCAAGACCATCAGCTTTGGCATTCCGTGCTACAACTCGGCCGAGTACATGGACCACTGCATCTCGTCCATCCTTGAAGGCAGCAACTACGCCGAGGACGTGCAGGTCATCATCGTGGATGACGGCTCCACGAAGGACAACACCTACGAGAAGGCCCTGGAGTGGCAGGATCGCTATCCCACGCTGGTGAAGGCCGTGCACCAGGAGAACGGCGGGCATGGCATGGCCGTGCTTGCCGGCCTGCAGAATGCGGACGGCGTGTACTACAAGGTGGTGGACTCCGACGACTGGCTGGACGGCGAGTCGCTGCGCAAGCTGCTGGACACGCTGCGCGGCTTCGTGGCGTCGGGCGTGCGCGTTGACCTTGTGATCAGCAACTACGTGTACGAGCACGTGGAGGACAACAAGCAGACCGCCATCGACTACGCGCATGCGCTGCCCAAGGACAAGGTGTTTGGGTGGGGCGAGATTGGCCACTTCTTCATGTGGCAGAACCTGCTGATGCACTCGCTGTGCTACCGAACCGACGTGCTGCGCGAGGGTGGCGTGCCCATGCCGGCGCACACGTTCTACGTGGACAACATCTACGCATACGTGCCGCTGCCGCGCTGCAAGACGCTGTACTACCTTGACGTCGACCTGTACCGCTACTTCATTGGTCGCGGCGACCAGTCGGTGAACGAGAAGGTGATGGTGAGCCGCATCGACCAGCAGATACGCATCACGCGCATCATGATGGAGGCGTACCACCTGTACGAGGACGTGGCCGAGGCCAAGCTGCGGAACTACATGCTGCAGTACTTCACGATGATGATGGCGGTGTCGTCCATCTTCTCGAAGCTGTCCGACAAGCCCGAGGCCGACGCCAACCTCGCGGCGCTTTGGTCCGACCTGAAGGCGTATGACGCCAAGATGTACCGGCACGCACGCCACGGCCTTGTGGGGACGGCCGTGACCCTGCCTACCGAGGTGGGGAAGCGTGCCTCGATTGGCATCTACCGCATTGCGCAGAAGCTCGTGAAGTTTAACTAGAGGCTTGATGCGGGGGGGTCGGGTGGCCTCCCTTGCGCGCGGGCTCCAAGGACGAAAGTCGCCCGCGCCGCAAGGGAGGCCACCCGCCGCGTCTCGCCACATAGTCCGTGCGTGGAGGGGCAAGTGTCGCGAGTGTCGGAGCGTGCAGCACCTCCGACGGAATTAGGTGCTCGTGTGACGGTAACGATGCATGTGCGGAACAGTTGCTTTTTAGTTGTTGCAACGCACGGCCTAAACGTGTACAAAAGTAGGTAGTGTCCGGGAGTTGGAGGCCTGGACCTGAGCATCGTAGCGCCCTAGGCGCACAAGGAGAGGAGCCAACATGAAGGTCACTATTAGCGAGGAGTGCATCGGCTGCGGTCTGTGCGAGGGCACGGCTGCCGACGTTTTCGCGCTCGGCGACGAGGGCGTCGCTGAGGTCATCGTCGACGAGATTCCCGAGGAGCTTGAGGACGACGTCCAGCAGGCTGCTGACGACTGCCCGGTGGGGGCCATCGAGGTCGAGTAGCCTCACGGCTCGCATCGTCTTCTGACGAGGCGTACAATGGCGGGGGCCGCACAAGCGGTCCCCGCTTTTGTGTGGCGCGAGGTGGCGCTGCGGTGGGCATGAGGTGCGATAGGGGAGGTTTGCGCATGATTCTTGCTTCGGCTTCGCCGCGACGGCTCGAGCTGCTGCGTGCATGCGGCATCAGCGTGTCGGTGCGTCCGGCAGACGTGGACGAGACGCGCCAGGAGGGCGAGTCGCCTACCCATCTGGTGCGCCGACTTGCGCGTAGCAAGGCCCATGCTGCTCGCGAGGCGCTCGAGGAAGGGCTGTATGAGCCGCTCGTGGCCGCAGATACCATCGTGTGGGACGATCAGGGCGACGTGCTGGGAAAGCCCCACGACAGCGAGGATGCAGCGCGCATGCTGCATGCGCTCTCGGGCAAGACACACCACGTGTCCACCGGCGTGTGCGTGCTGGTGCCGCGCACAAGCTCGTGCCTGGAGGCCTGCTTCGTGGAGACGACCGACGTCACCTTCTGCCAGCTTTCCGAGCACGAGGTGGCTGCCTACGTGGCGTCGGGCGAGCCCATGGACAAGGCCGGCGCGTACGGCATCCAGGGCATGGGGCGCCTGTTGGTGAGCGAAATCCGGGGAGACTATCCCAACGTGGTGGGTCTGCCTGTCAATCGCACCCTGCGCACGATAGACGAGTTGAGCGGAATGGCCGAGGACGGCCTGGTGGTCACGACATTGGGAGGCAGTCATGCGTGAGTATCGCAGCGTTACCGACATCGAGGGCATCTACGTGGGGCATGCCACCAACGAGGAGGCAGGGACGGGCTGCACCGTCATCGTGTGCCCCGCTGGGGCCACGGGGGCCGTGGACGTGCGCGGCGGCGCCCCTGCCACGCGCGAGACCGACCTGCTGCGCCCCGAGGAGACCGTGCAGGCGCTGCATGCGGTTGTGCTCTCCGGTGGAAGCGCCTTCGGGCTTGCTGCGTCGGTGGGCGTGGCCGACGAGCTTGAGCGCCGCGACGTGGGCCTGGACGTGGGCGTGGCCAAGGTGCCCATCGTGAGCGGTGCCTGCCTCTTCGACCTCATGTGCGGCCGTGCGGACGTGCGGCCCACCACCGCCGATGGCGCGGCTGCCGTGGCGGACGCCTTCGCGTCGGCCGACAAGCCGGTTGTGCGCGGCAATGTGGGCGCTGGCACAGGGTGCACCGTGGGCAAGCTGGCTGGCCCCACCCGCTGCATGAAGACGGGCCTGGGCGAGGGCATCGCCACCTGCGGTGAGCTGGTATGCGGCGCCCTGACGGCCGTGAACGCCGTGGGAGACGTGGTGGACCCCGCCAACGGCACCCTGGTGGCGGGCCTGCTTGACGAGGCGGGGGAGCACCTGACAAGCAGCGTGGACGCCCTGCTGTCGCTTGCGGCCACCATGCCGCTGGAGCGCACCAACACCACCATCTCCTGCGTGGTCACCAACGCGCGGCTTACCAAGGCAGAGGCCACCAAGGTGGCCCAGATGGCGGCTGACGCCTACGCGCACGCCATCCGTCCCACGCACACCACCAACGATGGCGACACCATCTTCGTGATGGCAACGGGCGAGGTGCCGATGCCGGTGGACGTGGTGGGCGTGCTGGCCACCAGGGCCCTTGAGCAGGCAATCGTTGACTCCGCGCGCTCGGCCACAGGCGCCTACGGCCTCAAGGCGGCCTGCGACCTCGCGTAGGTTGCGCTTACGCTCAAAGCATCTCCGCCATATGAAAGGAGGGCGCCCGCATCGCCGCGAGCGCCCTCCTTGTCTGTCAGCGCGTCAGCCCTACTGCAAGCCCTTGTACTCCAGGCACAGCATCGTGAGGTCGTCAAACTGCTCGGCACCTTGCACAAACCCGTCCACGGCGGCGCGGACGTTGGCAAGCAGCTGCTGCGGCGCGTCGTCGGGCTGGCTGTTGAGGGCGTCGATCATGCGCTCGAGGCCAAACATCTGGTTTTGGGCATCGGTCGCCTCGGGCACGCCGTCGGTGTACACAAACAGCTTGTCACCCGGCTCCAGCTGCAGGTGGTACTCCTTGTACCGCATGCCCTCCATGATGCCGATCATTAGGCCATGCTTGTCCTTCAGCAGCTCGAAGGGACCGCCCGCGCGCTTGATGGCCGGGTACTCGTGCCCGGCGTTGGCCGCCACCAGCTTGCCCGTCGATATCTCGAGGATGCCCATCCACACGGTCACGAACATGTCGGCCTGGTTGTCGGCGACCAGGGTCTCGTTCGTCTTTGCCAACACGTCCGCGACGGACTGCCCCGCGGTGGCGAAGCTCTGCAGGATGACCTTCGAGATCATCATGAACAGGGCGGCCGGGATGCCCTTGCCGCTAACGTCGGCGATCACCAGGCACAGGTGGTCATCGTCAATGAGGAAGAAGTCGTAGAAGTCGCCGCCCACCTCCTTGGCGGGGTCCATCGAGGCGTAGAGGTCAAACTCCTCGCGCTCGGGGAACGGCGGGAAGATGTGGGGAAGCGATCCTGCCTGGATCTGGTTGGCCATGCGCAGCTCGTTGCTGATGCGCTCGCGCTCGGCCTCCTCGCGGTGCTTCTCTTCGAGGGCCCGCATCTGGCGGTTCACGTACGCCCTCACCAGCACCATGATGGACAGGGCCGCCAGGCCCAGCGTGACCACGTAGAACCACGCCTGCTCGTACAGGGCCTTCTGCTTGGTGATCAGCACCGACATGGTCTTGCTCTCGCGTCCCATGGCGTCCTGGAGCTTCATCACGAAGCGGTACTCGCCGCCAGGAAGGTTGGTGTAGCTGATGGGGCCAAGCTCGCTGCAGCTGATGGTGGTGGGCTCGTCGTCGAAGCCCATCAGCTGGTAGGACACCTGCGGATTGGTGAGCGAGTAGGTGTACACGTAGGCGTGCACGGTCAGTTTGCGCACGTGGGACCCAAGCGTGAAGTTGCCTGTCTTGTCGGGGTAGATGTGCGTGCCGTCCGCATCCAGGTAGGGGATCGACTGCTTGAGGCTGCCGATCACCTCCAGCGGCGTCTCTATGTTCACCTTGGTCACGCCCGAGCTGCCGGCGATGTAGAGGTTGCCGTCAGGCGTCAGCTCGCTGTACGAGTTGCTGGTGGTGAGGTGCGGAAGCCCGTTGGCGATGCCATAGTGCACCGACTCGATCTTGCCGTTGGCGATGAGCTGCTCGGTGGAGGTCACGTAGATGCCGTTGCTGCTTAGCACCCACATGTCGCCCTGGCTGCTCTCGTACAGGTCGAAGTTGTTGGAGTAGGGGAACTGGTGCAGCGTGGTCACGTGGTAGTTCTCGTCCATGTAGGCAAGCGAGTTTGACGTGACCACCCAGTACAGCTTATGTGCGGCGTCGTACTTGATGCGCATCACGATGCCGGAGCTCAGGCCATCATGCTCGTTGATGAAGTGCGCGCCCCTCCCGTCAAAGACGTAGATGCCGCCGCCGTCGGTGCCCGCGAGCACCTCGCCGTATGGACCGGAGGCAACCGTGAGCACCTCGAGGTTGGCGATGCCGTCGTCGGCGTCGTACAGCCTGGTGAGGCGGTCTCCTTCGAGCACGCCCACGCCGCCAGCACACGCCACGATTATGGAGCCGGTGGGCGTCTCGCTTACCGCGCGGAAATGGTTGGTGGGGAAGCCGTCCTCCTCGTTGAAGGCCACCACCGTGCCGTGGTCGTAGCGGATGAGCCCGACGCCGCGCCACGTGGAGATCCAGAGCCTGTCCCGGCTGTCGTGCAGCACCGAACGGATGCGGCACCCGTCCAGCAGCTCGAGGAGGTCGGACTCGCCGAGGTCGGCCCCCGATGCAGTGGTGGCCGACGTGAGCGGCAGCGAGGTCACGGGACCGTCGGTGCCAATGACCACCAGCCCGGTGTCGGTGCCCAAGAACAGCTGCCCGTCATGCATGCAGGTGGAGTTGACCACCATCTTGCCCAGGCCGTAGCGTGCCGAGAGGTCCATGAAGCGGTTGGGCACCAGCTTCATGACGCCCTGGCGCGACGAGGTGAACCAGAGGTTGCCCTCGTAGTCCTGGATGACCTGGT
The DNA here is from genome assembly GCA_902788705.1 of uncultured Coriobacteriaceae bacterium. Classification (GTDB taxonomy): domain Bacteria; phylum Actinomycetota; class Coriobacteriia; order Coriobacteriales; family Atopobiaceae; genus UBA1367. The sequence goes on from CADALE010000007.1 coordinate 51,133, forward strand.
TGACCGAGCCGTTGAGGGGAAGGTTGCCCAGGTAGTGGAAGCCCTCGTCGTCCAGCAGGCCGATGCCGGTGCGACCGCACAGCCACACCTGGTCGCCAATCTGCTCGATGTCCACCACGTTGTTGAGCGGCGAGACGTCAACTACCTCCATCGCAGTGGCGTCGCGCTTGGGGTTGCCGTGGTACAGCAGCGAGTCCTCGGTGCCCACGTACAGCGACCCGGGATCGTTGAGGTCGGCGGCGATGCAGGTCATGCCCGGGATGCTGGTCTCGTTATGGTTGATGTACTCCACCAGCAGGCCCCTGCGCATGGCAAAGTAGTCGTCGGTGCTGGTGAGGCAGTACACCAGGTTGCCGGCGCCCTTCCTGATGCTGTCGATGTAGGCGGTGCCCAGGCGATAGTCGGCCGCGGCGGAGAGGGTGAGGTCGGGGTTTACCACCGAGATGCCGGCAGAGGTGCCAACGTAGATGGTGCCCGAGCCGTCCTCCTCGATGTCGGTGATCTTGTTTGAGCCCAGGCCGTCGGCCACGCCCCACCAGCGCAGATCGTCGTCATCCAGCATGGCCAGGCCGCTGTCGTTGGTGCCGATCCACAGGCGGTCCTGCTCGTCCACGTGCAGGCAGGCCACGCCGCCGATGCCCATGCTGGAGTCCATGCGCTCGAAGGTGGTGCCGTCGTAGCGGATGAGGCCGCTGTAGCTGCCTATCCAGATGAAGCCCTCGTCGCTCTGCACGATGTCGTTGGCCTCCGAGGTGGGAAGCCCGTTGGCGCTGTTGTACAGCACGGCCGAGTACTCGTCGGCGTGGCGCACCGGGTCGATGACCCGGCCTGGCGTGGCGGACTCGTCAGCCCATGCGGTGAGCGCGGTGGTGGCAAGCGCGAGGGCCAGCACGAGGCAGGCCACGAGGTGGCGCACCCCCGCCCGTCGCGTCGTATGCCTCATCGACCCTGTCATGGAAGTCCTTTCCTTGGCAGCTGCTGCACCATAGTATACGTGCTGCTGCCTGCGCTTTCTACGGGGTATGGCACGGATGCGCCATCCTTGGCATACCTAGCGTGACCGCTCCAGCACGGTGACGGTCTCCACATGGAAGGTCTGTGGGAAAAGGTCCACGGGTGTCACGCGCACCGGCTCGAAGGTGCCTAGGTCCTCGAAGCGCGCGAGGTCGCGCGCAAGGGTGGCGGGGTCGCAACTCACGTAGGCGATTGCGCGGGCCGGCTGCTCGGAGAGCCGCCGCACCACGTCATCGGCAAGGCCGGCGCGCGGAGGGTCCACCACGATGACGTCGGCATCAGTGTCGGGAAACTCCCGCCCCGCGTCGCCGCCGATGGCGTCCACGTTGTCCAGCTGGGCATGCTCGAGGTTGCGCCGCAGGTCGCGTACGGCGGGGCCGTAGCTCTCCACGGCGCTCACAAAGGCGCATGAGCGCGCAAGCGGCAGCGTGAAGGTGCCCGCCCCACAGTACAGGTCCATGGCCTCGTCGTCCTCGCTGGGCTGCAGGGCGTCCATCACCAGCTGCACCAGGCGCTCGGCCCCGGCGGTGTTCACCTGGAAGAACGAGGGCGCCGAGAGGGCCATCCGGCCGCCTGCCACGCGCTCGGTCCAGTAGCCCTTGCCCGACAGGCGCTCTACGCCCACGACGCGGCGGGCCTTGCTGGGGCCCTTCGACAGCACGTGCACCACCGACGTGGCGCGCAGCGCGTCGCCCAGCACCTTTGCCACCTTGCCACGCGGGAAGCCGCCGGGCGAGGTCCACAGCGACACCTCCACGTCGCGGGTGCGACTGGACGAGCGCACGCCGATGCGCTCGAACGAGAGGTCGAAGGCGTTGGACACATAGCCCATGGCGCCCGCGAGCGACCTCACCAGGCGCTTGTCCTGGGCATCCAGCAGTGGGCAGGCGTCAACCTTCACGAGGCCGTTGCCGTTGTCCTCGTGCATGCCCACCACCGTGCGACGTCCCGCGCGGGAGAAGCCCAGCTCGATCTTGTTACGATAGCCCCAGTCGTTGCCGGGGCGCTCCGCCGGCGCCACCAGGCGCTCGGCTCGGTCCTGGTCAAAGTGGCCGATGCGCGTGAGCGCGCCCACCACGCCGTCGCGCTTCTCGTCGAGCTGCGCTTGGCGCGAGAGGTGTGCCCACGGGCAGCCGCCGCACAGGCCGACGAAGGGGCAGGGGACATCGACGCGCTGGTCGGAGGGCTGTGCCACCCGCTGCAGGCGCGCGCGGGAGAACGTGGGGCGCTCCTCCTCGAGGCTGGCCTCCACCACGTCGCCGGGAACGGCCCCGCCCGATACAAAGACCGTCTTGCCGTCGGGGTCGTGCGCGATGGCGTCGGGACCGTAGGACATGCGCTCTATCTGCAGCGTCATGAGGGGGCCACCCTCCCGCGCGGGGCGAGAGGGTGGCCGGTTTGCGTTCTGGTTGCGTGCGGGCACGTGCTATTCCTTCTTGTCAGAGATGCGTCCGAAGAAGATGGCCTTGAAGCCCAGCGCGATGAGCTTGAAGCCCAGGGCAAAGCGACCGGGCGTGCGCTTCTCGATGGCGCGGCTGGTGGCCTGGGCCTCGTCCACCTGGGTGGCCTCGGCGGCGGGCTGCACGGGCTCCTCGGCCTCAGCCTCGGGCTCGTCGTCGATGATGTGCGCGTGCACGTGCTCGGCCTCGACGGCCGCGGGTCGTGCCGCGCGCGCAGGCTCGGCAGGGGCCTCTGCCTGCTCGGCAGCCTCGGGAGCCACCTCAACCTGCTCGTCGGCCTCAGGCGCCGCCTCAACCTGCTCGGTGGCCGGTGCCACCTCTGCGGCCGGCGCCTCGGCAGCCTGGTCCTTGGGATCGTCGTCTACGAAGCTGTGGCTGGGGATGGACGAGACTCGGCGCAGCTGGTCAAGCGTGAGGTCGGGCACGATGCGGCTTGCCGGCGTCATGGGGGCCAGCTCGGCCTCGTCGGCATTGGCGCGCATCTCGGCCACGGTTATCAGCAGCTCCTGGCTGTTGATGGTGGGCTCGCCCGGCTCGGGAAGCACCTTCTCCCAGGTGCCGTCGGCCGTGAGCTGGCGCGCCTTGGCGTTGTCGGCCAGCTGCAGGTTCACGTACTGCATCACCAGCGAACGGCAGTGGTCGTCAAGCACGGGGTAGGCAATCTCCACGCGGTGCTCGGTGTTGCGCGTCATCATGTCGGCGCTGGACAGGTACACGAGGTCGGTGTCTACGCCAAAGGCGTACACGCGCGCGTGCTCCAGGAAGCGTCCCACGATCTGGCGGACCACCAGGCCGTCGGTCTTGCCGGGCACGCCCGCCTTGATGCAGGTGATGCCGCGGATGATCATCACCACGGTGACGCCTGCCTGGCAGGCCTCCGAGATCTTGTCGATGACGTCGCGGTCGGTGAGGGAGTTCATCTTCATGAACACCTGCGCCGGCTCGCCGGAGCGCGCGCGGGCGATCTCGCGGTTGAGGCCGCGCATCACCAGCGGCTTCAGGCTGGACGGTGCCACGCCCAGGTGCTTGTAGGTGCCGTTGAGGTTGCCCAGCGACAGGTTGCGGAAGAAGGTGTTGCCGTCGTCGCCGATGCCCTCGTGGGCCGTGAGCAGCATGAAGTCGGAGTACAGGCGCGCGGTCTTCTCGTTGAAGTTGCCGGTGCCCAGGCACGTGATGCGGTGGATGGTGCCGTGGTCGCTGTAGGTGATCTGGCAGATCTTGGAGTGGCACTTGAAGCCCTCGGAGCCGTAGATGACGGTGCAGCCGGCGCTTTCCAGCCGCTCGGCCCACGCGATGTTGTTGGCCTCGTCAAAGCGGGCACGCAGCTCCATGAGCACCGTGACCTCCTTGCCGTTCTCGACGGCGGCGATGAGGCTCTCGCACAGGCGGGACTGCTTGGCCACGCGGTACAGCGTGATCTTGATGGAGATGCACGACTCGTCAACCGACGCCTCGCGTAGCAGACGCAGCAGCGGCGCCATGCTCTCGTAGGGGTAGAACAGCAGCACGTCGTGGTCCTCCACCTGCTCGCGCATGGGGCGCGAGAGGTCGACCATGGGGGAGTTCTGCGGCTCGAAGGGTTCGTACAGCAGGCGGTCCTGGAACTCCTGCGGGATGTGGTCCTCCAGGCTGTACACATAGCCCAGGTCAAGCGGCATGTTGGTGTGGAACACGTGGGTGTCGTCCAGATGCATGGCGTCGGCGATGAAGGCCTCCACGTCGTGGTCGAGGTCGCGGTCAATCTCCAAGCGCACGGCCTGCAGGCGCAGGCGGCGCTTGAGCACGGCCTTCATGTGGTCGCGGTAGTCCTCGTCCACGTCGCTGCCCTCGTCGGGGTCGACGTCGGCGTTGCGCGTCACGCGGATTACCGCCGCGCTCGTGGGGATGTAGTCGCCGAAGCAGTCGCCCAGGCGGGAGAGGATGACGTCCTCAAGCAGCATGTAGCGCCAGTTGCGCGGCGTGGAGGGCAGCTCCACCACGCGCGGCAGCGAGTGGGGAACCTCCACGATGCCCAGCAGGCCCTCCTCGTCGGTGCCGTCAAGCGAGCAGATGGCGTACAGGCGGCCGTTCTTGAGGTTGGGGAAGGGGTGCCGCGGGTCGACGATCATCGGCGAGCTGATGGGGGCCACGTTCTGCTTGTAATAGTGGGCCACCTGTCGCAGGTCAACGTCGGTGAGGTCCTCGGTGCGCACGCGGGTGAGGCCCGCGCCGGAGAGGTTGGCCTCGATGCCCGAGAAGGCCGACGCCTGCTTTACCAGCAGGCCCTTGAGTTCGGAGAGTGCGTGCTCGATCTGCTCGCCGGGCGTCTCGTTGGAGCGGATGTCGCGCGGCTGCAGCTTGAGGCGCGTGAGGTCGGACAGGCTGCCGATGCGCACCATGAACCACTCGTCCAGGTTGCTGCCAAAGATGGAGACAAACTTGAGGCGCTCGAACAGGGGCACCGTCTCGTCCAGCGCCTCGTCAAGCACGCGCTCGTCGAAGCGCAGCCAGCTTACCTCGCGACCCTGGGTGTAGGAGTAGTCGCGCGAGTGCTCAGGCTCCTCGGGTTTGATGACCGTGCGCTTGCGACTCTTGCCCAGCGCCTTCTTGGTGCGTCGCTCCGTTGCCTCCTGCAGCTTGGCCTTGGCAGCGGCACGACGCGCCTTTAGGTCGTCCTTCTTGTCACGCTTCTTCTTGGATTTGGCCATGATGGATGGGCACCCCTTTGGTCGGTTGACATGCCCATCCATTCTATCAGTGCTGTGCACTTGTGGGTATGACTTGTTCAGAGGGAGTGCAGGTGACGGCCAGCGGAGGGCCGGACACCGGGAGCGCGGACAGTGGGGACGGGCTGCGGGGAGGGCGGGCGCAGCCCGTCCCCACTGTCCCGCGCCCGCAGCCCCGCCTCCCCGGACAAAGTGCTACGTCCCCGGTGTCCGCGCCCGGTGAGGAGAAGCGGTCGAGGATCGCCACGCTGCGGCGCACAATGTTACGATTGAGTAACGCGCCACCCAAGCAAGGAGGTTCGACATGCCACAGGGTCTGAGCGTTCGAAACGAGATCGGTCGTCTGAGAACGGTGATGCTGCATCGCCCAGGCGATGAGCTGCTCAACCTCTCTCCGGACAGCCTGGGCAGGCTCCTCTTCGATGACATTCCCTTCCTTGCCGGTGCCCAGGCCGAGCACGACGCCTTCGCGCAGATGCTGCGCGACGAGGGCGTGGAGGTGCTCTACCTCGACCAGCTTGTGGCCGAGGCCATTGACGCATGCCCCGACGGCCGCAACCTCTTTGTCAGACGTTACGTGGACGAGTGCGGCCTCGGAGGTTGCGACGCCCTGCAGGGCCTCGTGCGCGAGGTGCTGCTTGCCCAGCCCACCACGGTCGACCTCGTGCGCAAGGCCATATCGGGCATCCGCGCCGACGAAGTGGGCGAGTCGCCTGCGTACGCGCGGTCGCTGGCCGACATCCTCAACGTAAACGGCAGCGAGGAGGACGGCCTGCTGGTAGACCCCATTCCCAATAGCTACTTCACGCGCGACCCCTTCACGGTGCTGGGCTCCGGCGTGAGCATAAACCGCATGCTGTCGGCCACGCGCCGGCGCGAGACCCTTCTGGGGGACATGATCTTTGCCTATCACCCCAGCTACCGAGGGGTTCCGCGCTGGTATGGGCGCGACCTTCCCTTCCACATGGAGGGCGGCGACATCCTGGTGCTGGGCAACCGCACCCTTGCCGTGGGCATCTCGGAGCGCACGCAGTCCGCTGCGGTGGACGTCTTCGCGCGCAACGTTCTGTGGGGAGGCGAGGGTACCGACGTCGACCGCGTGCTTGCCCTGCTCATCCCGCGCAAGCGCGCGTTCATGCACCTAGACACGGTGTTTACGCAGCTCGACGTGGACGCCTTCACCATGCATCCCGGCATCTTGGGAACGCTGCGCGTGTTCGAGCTTACCCGCGGCGCACGCCCAGGCGAGGTTCGCATACGGCAGCGCGACGAGACGCTGGGGGAGGTGCTTGCGGGGGCCCTTGGCCTGGACGCGGTTCGCCTCATCAAATGCGGCGGCGACGACGCCATTGCCGCGACGCGCGAGCAGTGGAACGACGGCTCCAACACGCTGGCGGTCTGCCCGGGGCGCGTCTTCGTGTACCAGCGCAACCAGGTTACCAACGACATCCTGTACAAGGAGGGCTTCGAGATCCTGGAGATCCCCTCGGGCGAGCTTTCGCGCGGCCGCGGCGGCCCGCACTGCATGAGCATGCCCTTCGTGCGCGACGAGCTGTAGCCACCGTCGCCCCCGATACGCTACCATGTTCCCATCGCATCAACTGTAGGAAGGACAATACCCATGGGCGTCAACCTCTCCGGCCGCAGCTTCCTCAAGCTGCTCGACTTCACCACCGACGAGATCGAGTACCTGCTCGCGCTGTCTCGCAACCTCAAGGACCTCAAGCGAACTGGCACCCCGCACAAGTACCTGGAGGGCAAGAACGTGGTGCTGCTGTTCCAGAAGGACTCCACGCGCACCCGCTGCGCCTTCGAGGTCGGCGCGATGGACCTGGGCATGGGCGTCACCTACCTGGGCCCCTCGGGCTCGCAGATGGGCAAGAAGGAGTCCATCGAGGATACCGCCCGCGTGCTTGGCCGCATGTACGACGGCATCGAGTTCCGCGGCTTCCTGCAGAGCGACGTCGAGGAGCTTGCGGCCAAGAGCGGCGTGCCCGTGTGGAACGGCCTCACCGACCTGTGGCATCCCACGCAGATGCTGGCCGACATCCTTACCGTGCAGGAGCACTTCAACTACGACATCAAGGGCAAGACCCTCGTGTTCATGGGCGATGCCAAGAACAACGTGGCGCGCTCGCTCATGGTTGTCTGCGTCAAGCTGGGCATGAACTTCGTGGCTTGCGGGCCGCGTGCCTGCTGGCCGGCCGACGACGTGGTGGACGCCTGCAAGCCCATCGCCCAGGCCAACGGGTGCACCGTTACCCTCACCGACGACCCCGTGGCTGCCGTGACCGGCGCCGACGTGGTGTACACCGACGTGTGGGTGTCGATGGGCGAGCCCGACGAGGTGTGGGCCGAGCGCATCGAGCAGCTGCAGCCCTACCGCGTCACGCAGAAGCTCATGGACCTCACCGCTGACGACTCCATCTTCCTGCACTGCCTTCCCAGCTTCCACGACACCAACACCACCGTGGGCGCCGACATCGCGGCGCGCTTCGGCGTGACGGAGATGGAGGTTGAGGACGCGGTGTTCGAGGGCCCGAAGTCCAAGGTGTTCGACGAGGCAGAAAACCGCATGCACACCATCAAGGCGGTGATGTACGCCACCCTCAAGTAGCCTTTGGGGCTAGACGCCACGTAGCGAAGGGGGCTGCCGTGCTCACTCGTCGCGCGTTCGCATCGCAGGTGCTGGGTAGCCTCTCGCTGGGGCTGCTTGCCTTACCCGGTTGCTGGAAGAGCATCGAGTTCGAGGGCCGTCTCATCAAAAGCGTGCTCTATACGTCGGGCGGGGGCATGACGGGCGGCGGCGAGTCGAGCGAGCTTAGACGCCAGAAGGATGGTTCCGTCACGCTTGCCACGCGCTCGAGGGAGTGGCACAACTCTCGTGAGACGGGTTTCGACTACGTTGTGGACGAGAGCGCGTTCGACCGCTTTGCGCAGATCGCCAACGACTACGACCTGCTTGCTGCCTCCAAGCGCAAGGATAGCACCCTCATCGTCTACGATGCCCCATCGAGCAGCCTCTCGTTCACGGTCATGAAGGAGGACGGTACCTACGACCTGGATGCGTCGTTCAGGATCAGCAGCAACCAGGAGCTCACCGATAGGGATCGGGAAGGGTTCCACGCGGTCGTGGTCGCGCTTTCAGAGCTTGCGGCTGCGAGCGAGGGCGTCGAGTATCTCGAGCCTGCGACCATGACCATCGTCGCTGCCGGCGTGCAGCATCAATTCACCCTCAACGAAAGCCCCGCCGCCTACGATCTCGCTTCGCGCTGCCCGCTTGAGATCGAAATTGAGAACTACGCGGACAACGAGAAGATCTTCCATCTCGATGAGCCGCTCGACACCACCGATGCCGTGCCCGCAACGGGCGAGGCGGGAACGCTTTGCTACTTCGAGCCCGACGACGATGTGGTCGTCTTCTATAAGGACGGCGAGCCCGCCGAGGGGCTCTACGAGCTGGGGCGCATTGACCATGACGCCATGACCCAGTATCTGGGAGAGGTGGGGCCTGGCGCGGCCTCCCTCTGGAGCAATGTCAGCGACTAGCGAGTGATCGGAGGGGCTCATGCTTTCGAGGCGCAGGTTTTTGAGGCTTGGGGTTCTGGCGGCGACGTTGCTTTCCGGCTGCAGTTGGGAAATTGGGGGAGAGGGCACGGTGGACGGGACGGACGGCGAGCCGAGCACCCCGGTGGAGCTCGTCGCTGGCGAGAGCCTGTACTACGTCGCCTATGGCTATGGCGGCGGGATGGACGGCGGGTCGGAGTCCATCGAGCTCACCCGCGCCGACGACGGTAGCGCGCTGCTGGCGTGGAGCCACAAAGAGACCTGGAACATGACCGAGAAGTCGAAGAACCTGCGGCTTGACGCCTCGACGTTCGACGAGTTCGAGCGGCTTGCCCTGGAGTATGACCTGCGCGGGGCCTCCGAGCAGCCCGAAAGCGAGTATCAGGCGCTTGACGCGGCTGTCGAGCACATCACCTTAGCCTATGTAGACGAGGACGGTGACATGGACGTGGACAGCATGTTCTCGGTGAGCGAAACGCAGGAGCTGGACCAAGCGCAGCTCGAGGGCTTTCGCGCCGTAATCGCCGCGCTGAAGGAGCTGGCAGAATAGGGTAGCGCTTTTGCAACGAGAAGGCCCGCCATCTCCGGGGTGTTCCCCAGAAATGGCGGGCCTTCTCAGGGCGAAAGCGCCACAAGCGGGGCAACGCCCCGGTCACGTGGACTTCGGCCTAGTACACCATGCCCATGGCCTCGCGCACCTCGGCGAGCGTGGCGTCGGCCACCTCGTTGGCGCGGCGGTTGCCCTCGGCCAGCACGTCGTGGATGTAGTCCATGTCGGCCAGCAGCTCCTCGCGGCGCGCGCGGATGGGCGCAAAGTAGCCGTTCACGGCCTCGGTCACGTAGCGCTTGAGGGCGCCGGCACCGTCCATGCCAATCTCGTCTGCAATCTCCTTGGGGTCGCGGCCGGTGCAGATGCCGGCGGTGGTAAGCAGCGCCGACACGCCGGGGCGGTTCTCGGGGTCAAAGGTGATCATGCGCTCGGAGTCGGTCTTGCTCTTCTTGATGAGGCGCGCCGTCTCCTCGGCGGTCATGCTGATGGCGATGGAGTTGCCGTAGCTCTTGCTCATCTTGCGGCCATCAAGGCCGGGCAGCAGCGGGGTGCTGGTAAGCAGGCCCGCTACCTCGGGAAACACCTTGCCGTAGCGCTCGTTGAAGCGGCGCGCAATCTTGGCGGTGATCTCGATGTGCGGCAGCTGGTCGCGACCCACGGGCACGATGTTACCCTTGCAGAACAGGATGTCGCAGGCCTGATGCACGGGGTAGGTTAGCAGCAGGCCGGTGAGCGCGTGGCCACTGGCCTCCTGCTCGGCCTTCACGGTGGGGTTTCGCTGCAGCTCGGCTTCGGACACCAGCGACAGGAACGGCAGCATCAGCTGGTTGAGCGCGGGCACTGCGGAGTGCGTGAACACCATCGTCTTGGCGGGGTCGATGCCGCAGGCAAGGTAGTCAACCACCATGTTCAGGACGTTGTCCTGGATGTTGGCCGTGGTGTCGCGGTCGGTGATTACCTGGTAGTCGGCGATGATGATGTTGGTGTGCACACCCATGTTCTGCAGGCGCACGCGGTCGACGATTGTGCCGAAGTAGTGGCCCAGGTGCAGGCGGCCGGTGGGGCGGTCGCCGGTGAGCATGGTGTACTTCTCGGGATGAATCGGCAGGTCGGCGTGGATCTGGTTGCTGAGGCGCAGTGCGGCCTCGTAGCTTCCCTCGTTGGGCATGGGCGTTCCTCTCTATGCGGTCGCGATATTCGCGACGATCGTGCGGTCGCGGTGTTCGCGATGCGATGCGTGCGCAACATTTCTATGTTAGCGCACCTCGGGGCACCGCGGGAGGCGAGACTAGCGAGGCCACCAGAGCCCATATTTGGCCCGTAAATCGCCGTGAAGGCATAAATGACCTTGCTGCTGAGCCGCCAAATAGCCAAGTGAGGCTACAAGGGGCCAATCTGGTCGTACATCTGAGACGTTTCATGCATAAAGCTGCTGGATTCAAAACGCGAAACGTCACAGATGTACGGTCACAAAGTGCCCTCGGCCGATTTGTGTTGTGCACAACTGCGTTACCAGGTGGTCTGAGCAACACAAAACCGCAGGATTGCTCCTCCGCTACCCTCACTCCCGCGCTGCGGCCTTCAACATCGCCCGCGCCTCGCGCCACGCGGGGTAATGCTGCTCCATCAGTGCGTAAAAGCGTGGCCCGTGGTTAGCCTCTACCAGGTGGCACAGCTCGTGCACCACCACGCCCTCAAGGCAGGCTGGTGGCAGTTCCGCTAGCTGCAGGTTCATCGTGATGGCGCCGCTTTTTGTGGCGCATGACCCCCATCGCGTGCGCATCCGCCGGATCCGCACCGCCGAGGCATGCACGCCCATCTGCTGCTCGTAGCGGTTGAACAGGGGAGTCATCGCCTCCTGCAGCTGCAGCCGCAGGAAGGCATCGACCAGCTTTGCCCGGTGCTCGCGCGCGGCATCGTCCGCATCTGCCCACCGCTTGCGAACGCGCAGCACGAGGGCCTCGTCCTCAATTGCCGCACCCTCGAGCCGCGCCTGCGCAACCACCTCAAGGCGTACCGGCAGCCGCCTGCCCCACAGCCGCACCGTGTCGCCCTCGGTCAAGTCGGTGCTGGCCCGCTCGGACCGGCGGCGCATCAGCTCCTGCCGACTTGCGATCCACGCGGCCCTGCTGTCAACAAACCGATTGACCTCGGCCACCGACACGCGGCCTGGCGCACTTACGCGCACCGTCCCATCGGGGCGAACGCGCAGGTTAAGGTTCTTCACGTTGGCACGAATCAGCTGGTAGACGATGCCCTTCGGCGAGACCGTATCAGAAACATGGGTTTTGCGTGCTTCTCTCGGCATGTAGCTGCTTCTCCGGGTGCCTAGGTTTCACTAACATGTGAAAATATACTTGATTGGGATTAATTAGGCGTAGGCCCGCCTCATGGAATCCGGCCCGCCTCGGCGCGGGTGGCTGGCTTTGCGGCGTGGCCTACTGGGATTGGGAAGGAGTTGCTCGTGGCTAGTTCCTATGGCGAGGATGCCAGCAAGCAGGCGTTGAGGTCAGCGTATTTGGACCTTCCCACCCTCTCACCCACGCACCAGGCGCGTCTCGACGGCGACGCCCTGGCGCATCTGCGCACCTATTCCAAGTACCGCAATGCCTCGCTGGTGCTGGTGTTTCCGTCGCAGCGTGAGGAGGCCGACACGCTGGAGGCGGCGCGTCAGGCTCGCCGCGACGGCAAGGTCGTGGCCATGCCCACGTTTGCCAACGACGGTACGGTCACGTTCAAGCTGGACGACGGCACGGTGGTGGACGAGAATGACGACCTTGCCAACTCGCTGTGTCTGGTGCCGGGGCTGTGCTTTGACGCCGAGGGCTACCGCGTGGCGTACGCCGCCGGCTACATCGACAACTTCCTGGCCAGCTATGCGGGGCTGAAGGTCTCGCTGGCGCGCACCGTGCAGATAAGCAGCAACCCGCTGCCGCATGACGACCACGACGTGGCGGTTGACGTGCTGATTAGTGACGGTGCCATCTGGCAGTGTCGCAAGTAGGCTAGCTACACAAGATAGAAGAGTTGTTCCAGCGGTCCCGACGAGGGACCGCTGAACGTGTGTGGTCCGCCGGTGACGGCGGTGACCCAACCTTCCCCAGCTGCGTCGACAGCCCTACATCCCCAGGTACTCGGCCAGATGCTGGATGGCCACCCGATATCCCTCGATGCCCATCCCGGTGATGGTCTCGATGCAGGCCTGCCGCACGTACGACACCTGCCGGAAGTCCTCGCGCTCCTCGACCTTTGAGATGTGCACCTCGATCGTGGGAATCGACACGGCCTTCAACGCGTCGAGCAGCGCGATGGAGGTGTGCGTGTAGGCGCCCGGGTTGATGACGATGCCATCAAACACCTGGTAGGCGTCCTGGATTTCGTCGACAAGATCGCCCTCGTGGTTAGACTGGAAGCAGCGGCAGTCCACGAACCCCGCCTCCCGCGCAGCCAGCTTGCACAGCTCGAGCATGGCGGGGTAGTCCTCGCGGCCATACAGGTCGGGCTCGCGGATGCCGATCATGTTGATGTTGGGCCCGTTGATCACCAGCACGCGGCGCTCGAGCGCGGCGTCCGCGGAAGCCTCGGCCGTCTGATTGGACTCGTCCCCCTCAAGCAGCTGCTCGAGCGTTAGGATGTCCTCGTCCACCTCGTCCGCGGCGGCGTGCGCCTCGCGCGCTTGCTCGTTGGCGTTTGCCTGCGCCGAGTACGACTTGCGGCGCCCGGGGGTGATGTGCACGTGCAGGTTCGAGACGCTTCGCCTAAACCCAGCCAGCGGGTCGTAGTCGGATGGGATGCCGGTGAGCATGGAGAACGCGTCGAACACGCCCTGCACGATCAGCGGGCCAAACACGACCTCGATGCCGTTGGTGCCGCGCGTTGCGGTGCCCAGCACGCCGTCGATGAGGCCAAGCGACTCGCGGTTGATGGCCGTGGGGTTGGCCACCGTGATGCGTAGGCGCGTCATGCACAGGGAGTTGGCAATCACGTTGCCCGCCCCACCCACGCAGCCAAGGACGGCACTGGCGATATCGCGGTCGGTCATCAAATCCTCCCCGAATAGACGACAGTCATTTCAGTATACGGGGGAATGGCAACCACAATTGATATGTATCGCCGAGCGGGCGTATGTGCTGGTAGATGATATAACAAGTTGGTCTTTGGGGAGGTGCGGCGCCGACGCGCGGGGTTGTCTAGACGTCGGAAGTGCGGCGTGCCTGCAGCGTCTCCGACGTGCCGCCACGCCCGCCCCTCCGCAGCATGGCCCCTATATCCCCAGTAGCTCCCGTACGGTGCGCGCGTCTCCGTCGGGCGAGCCCGTGCAGCTTACCACGTGGTCGGCCCATGCGTGGTACGTGGGCATGCGCTCCTGCGCAAGCACCTCGATGCCGCGTAGCACCGAGATGGGCCGCCCCTTCAGCGCCAGCTGGTCAAGCGCGCGGTCAAGCATCACGATGGAAGCGTTCTGGTGCAGCGCCGCATAGTTGCGCTCCCGCGTCACCACGCCGCCGCCGCAGGCAATCACAAGCCCCGACTGCGCGCCGTAATACGCGACCACCTCGCTCTCCATCGTGCGAAACTCGTCCTCGCCGCGCGTGCGGATGCACTCTGCCGGCGATATCCCGAAGCGCATCTCAAAGGCGGAGTCCAGGTCCACGAACGGCCGTCCGGTGAGGTGCGCCAGGCACCGTCCGGTGGTGGTCTTTCCCGCGCCGGGCATGCCGATCAGCGCGACGTTGGTGCACTGAGCCGTGAGGTCGGCCATGACGCGGTCAAAGATGGCGTCGTCAAGCTGTACGCCCTGGAACAGCTCGCTTGCGCGGATGGCCTGCCACACCAGCATGGCCAGCCCGCTCTCGAAGGGGATGCCCAGGCGCTCGGCCTGCTGGCAGATGCCCGTGCGCAGCGGGTTGTACACCACGTCCAGCACGGCCCTGAGCTGCGGCAACCTCTCCAGCGTGCCATCGGCCAGCGGCGAGGCTGGGCAGTTGGGGTACATGCCCACAGGCGTGGTGTTAACCACCAGCGCCGCGTCTGCATGCAGCTGGGTAAGGTTCTCGTACGTGCTGTCGCCTGCGCGCGAGACAAAGGCCACCTTGCAGCCCACCATCTCGCGCAGGGCGTACGCCACCGCCTGGGCGGCGCCGCCGGTGCCCAGCACCAGCGCCTTCCGGTTGCCAAAGGCCTCCTGGGCCGAGGCCTGCAGCTCGCGCCGCGCGAAGCCCTCCACCATGGCGGCAAATCCCAGCACGTCGGTGTTGTCGGCCAGCACGTGACCGTCCGCATCGTGTACCAGCGTGTTTGCCACGCCCAGCGCCTCGACGCGCGGGCTGCGCGTGTCGGCTGCCTCGGCCGCCACGCGCTTGTAGGGGATGGTCACGTTCAGTCCGCGCCACGACCCCTCGCGGATGAAGGGCGTCACCTCGTCGGCCTCAAGCTCGACCAGCTCGTAGGGCGTGCTGCCTAGCTGCGCGTGGATGCGGGGGCTCCAGCTGTGGCCCAGCGTGCGCCCCAGCAGCCCAAAGGCTATCGGCTGACGGTCCGTCATGTCACACCAGCTCGGTGTAGCTGCCCAGGTAGCGCAGCTCCTCGCACACGTCGGCCAGCGAGTTCATCAGCGTCTGGAACTCGGGCGCCGCCGCCGGGCACTCCACGTCAAAGTAGAACATGAACTCGAAGTCGCGGTCGGGGATGGGGCGGCTTTCCAGCTTGATCAGGTTGATGTCCAGCGCGTAGAACCGCGCCAGCACCTTGTACAGCGATCCTGGCTCGTTGGACACCACGGCCATGAGCGAGGTGCGGTCGGCGCCGGGGTAGATGGCCAGGTCTTTGGCGATGCACGCGAAGCGCGTGTAGTTGTTCTTCTGGTCCTGGATGGACTGCGCGGCAATCTCGAGGCCATACAGGTCGGCGCAGCTGCGCGACGCGATGGCCGCCACGTCGCGCTGGTCGGACTGCGCCACGCGCTGCGAGGCGATGGCGGTGTTCTCGCATACGTGCACGCGCAGCCCCTCGATGGACGACAGGTAGTCTGAGCACTGGCTTATTGCCTGCTCGTGGCTGTACACCACCTTCACGTCCTCCAGGCGCGTGCCGGGGCGCACCAGCAGGCAGTGGTCAACCTTCAGGCGGCAGCTGCGCACGATGTGGAAGTCGTGGCGCATCATGAGGTCGTACACGCGGTTGACCGAGCCGGCCGTGGAGTTCTCGATGGGCAGCACGCCAAAGTCGCAGAAGCCCTCCTCGACCGCACGGAACACGCCCTCGAACGAGCTGAAGTAGCTGATCTGCGGGCGCTTGAACATGCGGTCGCAGGCAATCTGCTGATAGGCGCCCTCCACGCCCTGGCAGGCCACGTAGGCCTGCTGGGGAAAGAGCGCCGGCTGCTGGCCCAGGGCCAGCTCGACGCTGTGGGCCTGCGCGCTCTTGGTGCCCAGGCGCTGGTACTGGGCCTCGCGCGACGCCTCCATCAGCACCGACTCGATGACCGAGGCATAGCTGGCCAGGCTGTCGGGCACGCGCGCGGCGGCGCGGGCCACGTTGTCGCGCTCGCGCGAGCGGTCGAAGACGGGCTTGCCCGTGGCGCGCTTGTACTCGGCCACGTCGGCGGCGGCCTCCATGCGCTGCAGGAAGAGGTCGGTGATCTGGGTGTCGATGCGGTCGATGCGGCTGCGAATCTCGGCGAGGTCTAGCTCGGGCATGGGCGCTCCTTGGTCGGCGTTCATGGCAAACCATTGTGAGACTTGGCCGCCCGACGTGCGGAGAGTTTCGCAAATCGAGACAATTGGACGACGAGGCAGGGTGCGGCCGGCCGCGGGACAACGCACCCTGGCGGGGTGAGATGTTGCAGCTTCGGGCCCTCCCGCGGGACATCGCACCCCCGGCGGGTGAGATGTTGCGAGCCGGGACCGTTTGGCGGGACAACGCACCCGTACGGGGTGAGTTGCTGCACTTTGGGGGCATCCTGCGGGACAACGCACCCGTGCGGGGTGCGATGCTGCACTTTGGGGGTATCCCGCGGGACAACTCACCCGCTCGGGGTGAGATGTTGCAGTTTCGGGCCATCCCGCGGGACATCGCACCCGGGAGGGGTGCGTTGCTGCATCCAGGAGCTACCTCGCGGGACAACTCATCCGTGCGGGGTGCGTTGCTGCACTTTGGGGGCATCCTGCGGGATATCGCACCCGCTCGGGGTGAGCTGCTGCGCCTTGGGGCCGTCCCGCGGGACAACTCACCCGTGCGGGGTGCGTTGCTGCCTACTTGTCAGTGATCTCATGCAAGCTGAGGGTCACGACCGCGGGGATGAGGCCGCCGCAGTAGGAAAGGAAGACCGCCGAGAGAGGGCTGGAGAGATCGGTGGACAGCTGCTCGACAAGCACCTCGAGGAAGCTCATGCCGTACACACCCGCTTGGCGCAGGATCTCCGGGTCGATCGTACCGAGGGCAAGGTGAAAGCCCAAGGCCTGCACCAGCTCGAAGACCCCGAAGAAGAACAGCGACTGGAGCGTGACTTCGACGAAGATGGAGGGGTTGGCCGTCTCCCTCAGAGCCGCCACGCGCACGAGGGCGAAGGTTACCTGCGCCGCGACGATCAGCCAGAAGTACAGGCTGGTTTCAAAGACGGAGTACAGCTCGTCATAGAGCGTCGGCCAGATGATGACCGGGCAACCAACCACCACGTAAAGGAAGACAATCGCAGTGGCAAAGGCCACGATGCCGGGCAGGCTGATGCCCGAGAGAATCTCCGTGATGGTGACGAAGAAGCCGCCGTTGGTTGGGGTGATGTCAACGCGATAGTCCTTGGCCATGGCGCGCTCCTTCACTTGCGGTTTGCTCCTTATGGAAGCAGGCTACATGGGCGGAGGCGGGGCGGATTGTGCAACAACGGGACAACGCACCCCTGGCGGGTGAGATGTTGCGGCTTCGGGCCCCGCGGCGGGACAACACACCCCTGGCGGGTGCGATGCTGCACGATGGGGCCCTCCCGCGGGACAACTCACCCCTAGCGGGTGAGATGTTGCGGCTTCGGGCCCTCCCGCGGGACAACGCACCCCAGGCGGGTGAGATGTTGCATCGAGGGCGCCTCCCGCGGGACAACGCACCCCTAGCGGGTGAGATGTTGCACGACGGGGCTCTCCCGCGGGACAAAGCACCCGTACGGGGTGCGCCGCTGCAGCGCCGCGCCTCGCAGCGTTCTCAGTGGCCGCTCCTAGTACGTTGCCGTGGCGAAGAAGACTTGGCCGTTGTACATGCCCTTCCCAACGGTGACGTGTATTCCGTCGGCCTTGCCCAGCTCGCTCATGCGCTTTGCCACCAGCTTGGCCTCCGCGATGTCGTGGAATGCCCAGAAGGTGTACTCTTCACCGTCGCTCCTGCGCGTACGCTGGCAAGGCGTGCCGGTGAAGGACCTGTCGTGATCGATGCGGCGCATGACGGTCACGCTCTTCTTCGTGCCGAGGATGCCTGACCTGACGGATTTGCCGCTGCGGGCCTGAGCCATGAGGCTGCCCTTCAGCTCCTCGAGGATGGCCCTGGCCGCCGCGTCGATCTTCGCGGTGTCAAGCGAATACCTCTGCCGAGGGCCCTCGTTGCTGGTGCTCAGGCCCCTCAAATCGTCCTGAAATCCCATTGTGCTCCCCTCGAACGCGGCGAATGCGGTATAGATTGTAACGCTGACATTGCGTGGCGTGTGGCGAACGAGTTTGGAGCTGCTTCGCCATGGCGAACGAGGTCGGAGCTAGTTCGCCAGGCTGACATGAGGGGGACGACATGAGGTTCGTGATCGAGAACAAGACGCTGGTAAGATGCGAGCTTGCCGACGACGAGCGCGACGTAGAGGTTGAAGTGCCCGACTTCGTTGAGCGCACGGCCGTACACGAGGGGTCGTTCGTGACGGTGGACCATGTTGAGCGCATCGGGGCCGGTGCGTTCGAGGGGGCCTCGGGCCGCATCGCCCGGCTCGTCCTGCCCACCTACCTGCGAGGCGTTGACCGAGGCGCGTTTGCTGGGCTCGGCACGGTGAGGGAGCTCGTTGTCCACTCGTACGACGACGCCTGCTCGAACGAGATGTGCAACGACCTGGACAATCCCATTGCGTGCAAGCGCCTGACCGTGCTGCCCAATCCCGGCGGTTCAGATGCACGTGAAAGCTTCTTCGATCTGTGTCTGGTTGACGATTCCTGCATCACCGAGCTTGTGCTTAGCGCCAGTGTGCAGGTGAGGTACTCGCCCCGGTTCCAGTTCGAGGATTTCTGGGAGCATGGACTTGAAAACGTGGAGACGCTCACCTACTTGCTGCACGGGTATTACAACGTGATTGACCCATACCTGATTGCGGCTACGGAGATGCGCCACAACCTGAGGAGGCTCGTCTTTGAGAACTGCTCTACGGTGTGGGTTGACGAGGAAAGCCGCCCCTCACGCTGCGTGTTTGCTGACAGCGCATGCCTTGAAGAAATGCCTTCGCTCGAGGAGGTCGTTCTGCCCGAGGGCCTTGAGCGCATCGGCGAGTGCCTGTTCAGGGATGATCCCAGCCTTCGATCGGTTTACGTGCCCCTGTCGGTGAGGGAGATTGGTCCTCGGGCATTCTGGCGCTGCGCGAGCCTGCAGCAGCTCTCGCTTCCCGAGGCGGCGCTGGATGGCGCCTCGCCCACCGCGTTTGCCGAGTGCCCGAAGCTTGCTACGCTCGAGGTCGTGCTGCCGGGGGAGGAACCCGGCACGCGGGAGCACGTGACCTACGTGGACGTGCGCACTTGGGCGGCGGTGACGGCCGTGGACCGGCTGGTCGGTGCTGCCAAGGCACAGTATCCCGAGCTGCGCGAGGCGTTCCCTGCTGCGGATTGCATGGACGACGCGACGTGGGACGACGTGTACAAGCGCTACCGTTACGCGGCGTACAACCACGTGTACGAGTTGGCCGACAAGGAGCGCGCGAAGCAGCTCACGGAGATTCACGAGGTCATATTCCTGCTGCTCAGGGGCATGGGGAAGTAAGCCCCGCATGTGGCGAATCAGTTGGGAGCAGGTTCGCCATGTGGCGAATCAGCTGGGAGCAGCTTAGCCATAAGCATCCTTTCAAGCTTGATGCATATGCGCATCAAGAATACAATTCACCCGGCCAAGCAATTGCCTGGCCGGGTGAATCATCAAGCGAAGGAGAACCACATGGCAGGCGTATCCACCGGCATCGCGTTCGACGCGAACCTCGCGAACCTCAAGGCGATCAACCCTCGTGACGTGCGCTCCGAGATACCCCAGCTGCTCGCACAGGGAGAGCAGGTGGTCTCGGCGTTCCAGACCGTGCGCGACCAGGTGATCTTCACCAACAAGCGCGTCTTCGTGGTGAACGTCCAGGGCATCACCGGCAAGAAGACCTCGTACTTCTCGTACCCGTACTCCAAGGTGCAGTACTTCGGCATCGAGACGGCCGGCGTGTTTGACATCGACAGCGAGCTGGTCCTCGCCTTCAGCGATGGCACCCGGCTGCAGTTTGACTTCAAGTCCAACGTCAACATCCGCGAGATCTGCTCGATGATCTCTGCGTACACCCTGTAGGGGTAGCGAGGCGCGGCTGGCGGTGCGAAGCTGGCCGACTTTGGCGTGCGTTTATTGCCAATTCAGCTATCAGTTGAGGAGCCCTCGCTGGCCAGTGTTGTCTTTTCGGCATGTTTGCTAGAACTAAGATATAGGAGGCAATCATGTACAAGTCGCACAGGCGCATCGTCGCGCTTATCGTGATGGGTGTGCTGGCATTCACCGCATGGGGCTGCTCGTCAGGTGGCTCGGCGGACAATGCCCCACAGAATGAGTCCGAGGCAGTCGAGCAGCCTGCACAACAAGACGAAGCCGAGCCCACCACCGAGCTCGCGCCTGAAGTCGACGCGGAGCAGGCCCTCGAAGAGCCTGCTGAGGCTCCAACCGCAACGCCCGGCAGCGGTACATACGTTGGCGAGATCCCTTCCTCCGCTCAGCCTTACATCAAAGAAGCATGCTGGTGGACGACGCAAGACCAGACTGGTATCTATCTGAACGCAGCCACGCTGATGGGTAACACGGATACTGTTAACTGCTTCATCTTCCCCTCCATTCGTGTGACGGCATACGGTGATGACGGAACCATACTGGGCACCCAGTCGCTGACCAACGTATTCATTGCTCCTGATGATGTCATGCCGGGAGAAACGCAGCTAACGGTGGCCTCCGTGCCAGCAAACGTGGTATTTGAGATTTCCTTCGGCGAGGGCGAGGTCCCGGGACATCCGTATACGTTGGCGAGCTTTGATATTACGAACACGAGTGAGCAGGTGATTAACGAGCACGAGACGCGTTGGACAGGTCAGTTCACCAATAACTGCGGCGTTGACTTCCCATCCGGTTGTGATGCATATGCTCTGCTGCGGAAGGACGGTCTACTCGTTGCCGGATACCATGCGATTAGTATTGAGCCCGTGGCAGACGGGCAGACGATGCCGTTCTCGGTGGATGCATCGTTCGTAGGAGAGATTCCTGAGCATGATAGCTACGAGGTGTACATCGTACCGAACCTGATGTAGGGGAGAGGGTCGCATCTCTCAACGCATGATGACCGTGTAGCTCTGGGTTTGCCGCTCATGCATGGAGCCGCTCGGGGAGTGAGCTGGTGACAAATGTGCTGGGAGCAGCTTAGCCATGTGGCGAATGTGCTGGGAGCTGCTTCGCCAGGTCTCAGCTGACAGCTGAGGAGCGCACGCCAACGCAGTGCTATCTTTGCGACATGTCTATCAATCCTCAGCTCTGGGAGGCAAGCATGAACCGTCCGCACAGGCGCATCGTCGCGCTCTTCGTAATGGTGGCAATCGCGTTGTCGTTGCCGCTTCTTGCGGGATGCGACCAGGAAAAGAAGGACGCGCAGGCCGCGTTCGAGACCGCGTCGGCTTCCCTCGACGAGAAGAACGCTGAGCTAGACGCCGCTATAGCCGACCTGAACGAAGCCATGGGCTCTGAGATAAAGCCGCTGGACGACTCGTGCACGAAGGCGTGCGAGGAAGCCATCAGCGCGGCTCAGGCTGCCAAGGTCACCGCACCCGAGATGGCCTCAACTGCGGAGGAGATCTCTGCGCAGGCAAGCGAGCTCGAGGCGACGGACTACGCTGCGCAGCTGGAGACCATCGACACGTCGAAGCAGGCACTGCTCGATAGCATCAAGCAGCGTGAGCAGATAACCAACCCGACGGAGGCCTTCGTCATCCAGCGGCTGACGGGCCTCGACCACGTCCAGACGCCGACGGCCGTGACCGAGGACATGGACCCCAACGGCCAGCTCAACAAGCAGGGCGGCTACACCGCAACGGTGTACTTCCTGTCCGACTACGTTGACCAGGACGGCATCTACCTGCCTGGCATCGAGGGCACGGGTAACGAGGTGATTGACAAGGGCACCGACGGCGGAGGTGCCGTCGAGGTCTACGCGAACGAGAGCGACGCGATCAGGCGCAACGAGTACCTGGCGAGCTTTGACGGGAGCTTCATCTCCTCTGGCTACCATGCGGTGCACGGGACGTGCATCGTCCGCCTCTCAAACGAGATGACGGCGTCGCAGCAGCAGGAGATGGAGGCTGCGATCGTCGAGGCGCTGACGCGGCTGGAGTAGGCGCAGGCGAGAAGCTCGCGTTACTTGATAGGAACGAACGACGCACCGGGATTCTCGAATGGAGGGTCCCGGTGCGTGCTGTGCCGTCGAAGGCCGTTATGCACAGAGGCACCGAGCGGACAATTACTTCCCACTTTTGGTGAGCTGTTGACGGGCGCGGACACTGGGGACGTAGGCTTCTGTCCGGGCTTTGAGCATTAGTTGAGTGTAGAAGGCCCGGACAGAAGCCTACGTCCCCGCTGTCCGCGCATGCGCTAAGCTTCCACGGTGGATAACACCAAGCACGTCAAATTGAAGCCGCCGGCTTCAAGAGGAGTGACCTATGCCCGAAAACGGCCCCTTTCGGCTGCCGATAACGATACTTACAGCCTGTGCAGCAATCTTGTTGGCGCTGGTAGCCATCAAGGTCATCCGCAAGGTCGTACGAGACCGGCGCAGGGCGAAGATACGCGCCAACAGCCCAAGGCTTGCCGCGCTGCGCAGCCTGAACTCGCAGTTTGAGTTTCACCCGGAGCTCTCGAGGGTGTTCGTGCGGGATCTCGACTCCAAGCGGCAGTATGACCGCTTTGACCCGCTGGAGTGCCTGCTGGGCATGTTCATCGAGTCGCCCGACGAGTTTGAGGGGTGGCTGCTGGACGCCGAGGAGAACGAGTCCCTGCTCAGCGAGTATGAGGTGGGGCTGCAGGACATACCAAGGCACTCGTATCAGAAGGTGTCCTGGGCGATGATGGAGGACGAGCTGTTTGAGGAGGAGCTGCTGAGGCCCGAGACGGAGCCCACGGTGACCATCGAGTGGAGGTACACGAGTCCCGCGGGCAGACGCCGCTACCTCGACGAGGAGGTGTTCTCCTTCGACGAGGTGAGGGGCCTGCTGAGGGAGAGCAGGAAGATTGCCAAGGGCAGGAGCACGCGGCAGGCGCAGATACGGCGCGAGCGTGCGCTGATGAGCGACTCACTGCGCTACGACGTGCTGAGGAGGGACAACTTCACCTGCCAGATTTGCGGGTCGTCCGCGAAGGACGGGGTGAGGCTGGAGGTTGACCACATCGTCCCGGTCTCCAAGGGCGGCAAGACCGAGATGGGCAACCTGCAGACGCTCTGCGAGCGCTGCAACAGGGGCAAGCGGGACAAGGTGTAGTGCGGCACTGTAACGGGCCCGCCCGTTCCCGTCCACGTGTACGCCGGTCTACTTAGCCGAATAATGTCTGACCGCTCAGGTAGCTTAAACGTGATGAATGCGAAGCAAAGGCCTAGCATGGTCATTTGACTCTAAGTTTGTAATTGCGAGCGTGATGCCCAATGACCTTGTCATATGAGTTCGATTCTTCGCTGCCAGACACCGCTAAGGAAATCCTCGATCTATACCGGCGCTGCGTATTCGTAGAGATGTATTACCTCAAGAATGAAGGAGCCCGGGAATACAAAGTCACAAATGGCGTGCGAGTCGGTCAAGTTCGTGGCGGTTATGGCTATGTCTTCGAGCTAGAGGCTGAGATTTACCTTGCAGAGGACTCTCCAGTAAAGGTCTCGGTGGACAGAGTTAATAAAAAGGATGGCACTATCGTAACGTGCGAAGACTTCCACGTTTACATCGTCCTTGAGAGAGATATTGGCGAAATAGTACCCCAAGCCTACTTAAGTGCAGACCCCTGGAAGCTGCTCGAAGCCCTCAATGAGCGGCTCGCCACTATGAGCCGGAGTAACGGCATTGCTCTCAGACTCATGCTGGATGGTCGTCGACTCAAAACCGACAAGCCTATCACCCTCGTAGACAAGGGCCAAGAAGCCGCTATGGAGCACGTGTTGGACAACCCCATCACGGTTATCTGGGGTCCTCCTGGTACGGGCAAGACGCACACCATGTCCCAGATTGCCATAAGGCTTATGCTGAGCGGCAAAAGCGTGCTGGTAGTTTCGCATAGCAACATCTCGGTTGATGGCGTAGTGCTCAAGATCTCAGAACTCATGGAGGAAAGAGGGCTTGAGGGTAGGCTTGAGCACGGTGATGTCATGCGTTTTGGGCACACCCGTGATGACCGTCTGCGTGATAACAGCCAAGTGGTCGCACGAAACCATGCCCTCTCGGATAACGCGGAGCTCAAGGTAAGAAGCATTGTCCTTCGTGACAAGCTACGCAAGCTACAGAGGTCTGGTCAGGGAACTACTGCAGAAGCCATGACCGTAAGGCAAGAAATCGCGCGGGTCAGCAAGAGTCTGCAGACAGAGGAAGAGCGCTATGCTGGTCGAGCCAAGATTTTGGCCACCACTGTATCGCGGCTCTACTCGAACAAGATCTTCGAGGACAAGCAGTACGATGTTGTCATGTTCGACGAGGCCAGTATGGCATACGTGCCTCAAGTCATCTGTGCGGCCATGTTTGCCAGGCAGAAGATGGTTGTGGTGGGTGACTTCAGACAGCTTGCCCCCATCGCTCAAAGCGATAAGGCAAAGAAGATCCTCTCGACTGACATCTTTTCCTACCTCGGTATTTGCGATGAGCGACAAAACGCTCACTACCATCCATGGCTTGTCATGCTTGACGAACAGCGCAGAATGCATCCCGACATATCAGCGTTCTCAAGCCAGGCGTTCTACAGCGGTCTGCTTAAAGACCATGAAAGCATGCAGCATGCTCGAGATGCAGTGGTTGCGTCGGCACCTTGCCCAGGCAAGGCGGTAACGCTCGTGGACACGAGGAGCCTTTACTGTCCCACAGCAAGAAATGAGGACAATTCACGGTTCAACATACTTAACGCAATCATCTCGTTCGGCATGGCCTTGTCTGCGGAAAAGTATGGTACGAAGAGCGTTGGCGTTATCGCACCATATGCGGCTCAGGTCAGGCTTATTCGCGCCCTGATCAAGGACTACAACGAGCATGGGGGTAAAACCGGCATTGCTTGCTCTACTGTGCATCAGTTTCAGGGTTCAGAGCGGGACGTTGTTGTGTTCGATACGGTGGAAAGCCCGCCTGGCAAACGACCGGGAGTCTTAACGTCTAGTACAGAGAATGGCTCGGCGGATAGGCTCGTAAACGTGGCTATAACCCGAGCACGGGGAAAGCTCATCACGATTGCCAACAAGGACTTGTGGGACATGAAGTCCGTTCGGAAGAGCAATCCGTTCTTGCGCCTGGTGACATATGAGCTTGGGCACTCAAATACCCTCAGAGCTCGGGACTTATCGCTGATTGCGGAGCTATACGGCTTGGACTTTGGCCCGCTCATTGACCTCTACACTACGGGAGATGCCAATAAAGTGTTCTTGGAGGACCTGGCTTCAGCAAAGAAGATGATTGTCGTCTCCATACCTGACAACCTTTTGATTCCTTATGACGGGTGGTTCATTGAGGCGTTGCAGGCTGCACGAGATAGGGGAGTACAGGTTCTCGTTAAGGCCCTCAATTGGTCAGAGCTTCCGGAAGCGCTCAGAAAGATGAGCTGGCAGTCAGGGGATGTCGTTTTTCCTCTGACGGTCATAGACAAGAGGATCTGTTGGTACGAAATGCCTCTGACGCGCGGGAAGATTCTGTTGGACGACAGCAAAAGCGTTGTAGTGGCTGAGCATGTGCCCTTTAGGATTGCGGGGCACAATACCATCTCGTTGTTGATGTCGTTTGTTGACATGGAGACGCGCAAAACCGAGGGGCTAAGAACTGCGCTTCAACCTAGGACTACCGAGCATGTAGAAGGCGCCAAGGGCGACGACCCCGATGGCTTTGCCCTCTTTGTGAGACAAAAGAAGAGGTGCACAAAGTGCAAGGCGCCCATGCGTTTAACCAAAGGAAGATCCGGCAAGTTCTTCTTTGCCTGCACTAGGTGCAAGGAGACCGAGCTTATTGAGCCCAGGTTCGTGGATTGGTATCTATCTACTGCCGACATCAAGTGCCCTAAGTGCGGGTTGGATCTGACCGCTGGGGTCAATAGGTTTGGCATCCACACAAAGTGTGGTAGGAATCACTACGTCAATTTGGACGCAATATAGGAGCTTTACAGCTGCTACGAAGAAGTGGCAAAAGCAACTAATGACGCTGGTTGCACGACATTGCATCCTACGCTGTGGCAGCAAGTGGCAGCACGTAGATGTCCGCACCGTCCGTAAGCAGCGCTGTCTTTCCGTTGTGCAGACGGTCAAGCTCGCCTAGGCAGTCGATGAACGGCCGAACGAAGCCTGGCTTAGCCAGAGCGAGCGTGCTAACGCTACGCTCGGCGCCCGCCCTCGCAAGCGAGTCAAGCCTCTCGCCACCGGCAGCCAGCGCCTCGTCAATCTGCGTGTGGTCGCCAATGGGGGTTGCCTCAATCAAACCGCTGAGCTTGCTGCTCACAGAGCCAATGCCGCTTGCGATTCGTGACCCGACCGACTTGAGGGCGTCACGCTCGATGACCTCCGAACAGCTGCTGTACAGCTCGAAGTAACCAAGCGAGGCCTTCTCGAGGCGATTGATAACGGACTGCAGGTAGTCGTGGCCATAGTTGCCCACCAGCACCACGTCGAGCAGCGCGGAGTACGCCTCGAGGTACAGCGCGAGCTGGTAGTCACAGAGGGCCTCGTGCATCTGGGCTGTCTTCTTCTGCACGTCGGCGCTCCGATGCAGCGCGGAAAGCTCTCCAAGCTCCTTCTGCAGCAGCGAGCGCTGAAGCTCCATGCTGCTGCGGGCCATCTGCTGGATTTGCGCGATGTTGGTGCGGCGCATGGAAAGATATGCGTCGTTCTCAACGTTGAGCGCGTAGTTGGCGCGAATCTCGTCGAGCGTCTTGAAGGCAGCGACAAGTTCGGTGCGGTCGCGCTCCTTCATGTAGGTGAACATGGCCTCTTGGGTCTCGGCGATGCCGTCAAGCTTGTTCGATACCTCGGCAAGCGCAACGGCAACGAAGATCATGACGGGGTCAAAGCCGGATGCGCTGGGTGTACCTTCCGCCAGCGTTTCAACCTCCTGCCAACGCACTTGGCTGAGCTTACCGGTGACACGGGTAGACCCAAGCAACCATGGGCTATCCGTAAAATGTTGCAACATGTCCGCCGTGACAGGCGTCCCGTCCTCAAGGAATCCGCGGAACATGGCGGCTCCATTCGAGTCGACCACCTTTTGGCTTGGCCCAAAGGCCTGAAGCGCGTTTACAAACAGCGTCCCTAGCTCGGAGATTTGCGACAGAGGAATGCGAACCGAACTTGACAGGTCGAGCACATCCTGGGGGATGTTTGGAAGCGCCGGAAGGTCGCTGGAAGGAATGATGCTGAGCGGGTTGCTATCGTCGGACATGTTGGCTCCTCTGATTATGGCTGAAAAGCTCGACTATGCTGATGCTATCCGAAAGAGATATATGCAAATCCGACTATCAGGTTGACGTAATCATAGTCAACTCTCAGTGGAGCCTGAAACATACGTGGTTTGCCGTTTGCCTAATACAGGGTTGGTGTTTTCAGATACATGATAGACTTTCATAAGTTTTATGCGTGTTAGCGAAGAGCGAGAGGATGCCCTCATGGATGATCGCGACCTCAAGAAACGCCTGTTAAGTAGTAAGAAGACAGAAAGAATCATTTTTGCTGCAACTCCAGAAACCAAGACTGCCTTGGAAGCAATGGCCCGAGAACGGTGCATCAGCGTATCGGCCCTTATAACTGGATTGATAATCGAAGAAGCAATCAGAAACTCAGATGTCGTGATCAGAGAGGTTGTGGGCAATGTCTAGTACTTACAGCCTATCGATGAGTGGCTCGTCCGTTCGGCGTCCTGAGACGCTCGAGACAGCGCGGATGTACCTTGACCTTGGCGATTGGATTGAGGTCCGTAAGAGAGTAGTGGAGGGCAACCTCTACCAGCTCAATGCCGAGAGCTCACGCAAGCGGGTAGCCGGAGAGCTCATCAAGCGCCTTCGAACGCTGACGGACGACGAGATCCGCTTCCTCGTCGATTCCCATCTCGACGACCAGTCGGCAATGCTCTGGGTCTCTGTGTGTAGGACATACCAATTTGTGTCTGGCCTGTCTGCTACGGTCCTTAGGGATAGGTATGAGTCGGGCATCCCCACGTACACAGAGGGTGCCTACGAAACGTTCTTTGAACAAGAAGCCCAGATTCATCCAGAGCTTCTCAAGATGACAGGGGCAGGAAAGAAAAAGATGCGCAACCAGGTCTTTCGTATGCTTGTGGAATGCGACCTCGTGTCAGAGGACGGCGCCATCACGCCTATCCACCCGTCGCCCGCGTTCGCCCGAGCCATAGATGTGGCGCACCAGGACGACCTTGACCTATTCCCGGGGGTGACGCTCAGGTGAGGAAGGAATTCGACCACATATCGCAGGCGAGGCAGTTCATCGTGGATCGGCTCTCTGACGACGCGCTGCTCGGGCGCGGTGGCAGGCTCCTTCGCGAGGGCAAGTACCTGCTTCCCTACAAGCCCGCGCAGGAGGACGAGGCGGAGGAGCTCATGGAGGCCATCGTGAAGGTGGACCTCCCCGCGCGCAACGTACGCGCCCATGTCATCGACCTCTACCAGATTGTGCTCGACCACCTTGATAGCGCGGGGTATTGGGAGGCCGTGTGCGCGGTCGAGCCCGACATCTCGCGCATCGAGATGGTCGAGATGCTGCAGGACGCAGCGAGCGCAGAGCACGTCATTGCCCCGGCGGTCAACAGCGAGATAGAGTCTCACCCCGAGGCTGACATCTTCTTCGTGCGCGGCGCGGGGGAAATCTTCCCCTACGTGCGCACGAACAAGGTCATCGGCCTGCTGGACAGCCGCAAGCCCGTGGTTCTGTGGTTCCCCGGCACCTACGACCGAGCGCTTGATGGCTCGCCTACGCTCAACATCCTCGACATCGAGCAGGGCAACACCGGCGGGCACTACCGCGCGACCAACGTTTTCGACCTGTAGGAGGCATAACGATGCTCATCCAAGACACATTCCAAAAGGACATCTTTCGCGCGATCGACCCAGTCGTGCGTGCCGATGAGGACAAGTACCTCGCTAACGAGCTTGACGAGTTCGTCGTCACCAACGAGGTCGAGCTCCATCTGCTCGAGTTCTTTGAGGAGTACAACGAGCCCGATGCCGTGGGCAACGGCGCGTGGATCAGCGGCTTCTTCGGTTCAGGCAAGTCCCACCTGCTCAAGATCCTCGCCGTCGTGCTCGAGGATCGCGTGGTCAACGGAAAGCCCGCCATGGACTACATCCTTCCCAAGGTGGCGCACAACCCGTCGTTGAAGGCTGCCATGGAGGTCGCGCGACGTCGCCATCCTTCCGAGAGCGTGCTCTTTGACATCGACCACATAGCACCCAACGAGGGGCGTTCTGAGTCTGGCGCGCTGCTTGCCGCATTCATCCGTGCCTTCAATATGCACTGCGGCTACTTCGATGGCGACCAGCAGCACATCGCCCAGCTCGAGTGGGACCTCGATCGCATTGGGAGGCTCCAGGCGTTCGAGGAGGCGGTGCAGCGCCGCTGCAAGATGCCCTGGAAGCTCGTGCGCAATATCGCTCCGGCAAAGGCTCGGGACATCTCTGCGGCTTATGACGAGGTCTGTGGTAACCCCGAAGGTACTCACCTCAACATTGTTGACTACTACCGTAGTACCTACAACCCCTCCATCCGCAGCTTCGCGAAGCGTGTGCACGACTACGTGCAGATGCACGAGTCTGGTTTCCGCCTCAACTTCTTTGTGGACGAGGTCGGCCTCTTCATTGCGCGCAATTCCAAGCTCATGGTCAATTTGCAGAGCGTGGCGGAGGAGCTCAACACCATCTGTGGAGGCAGCTCGTGGGTGGTTGTGACCTCGCAGGAGGCAATGGAGGGCATCGTTTCGGGCATGACCGATGCAAGTGGTGAGGATTTTACCAAGATCCAAGCGCGCTTCAAACTCAAGATGCCGCTTACCGCCCAGGACGCCAAGACCGTCATCCGCGATCGCCTGCTGGCGAAGAGCGTGGACTCCGAGCCTGCCTACCTGCGTATGTACGAGGAGCGAAAGGCTGACTTCGGCGTGCTCTTTGACTTCGCGGACGGCGCTAAGCGCTACGGCCAATACAGAGACTTCGATGACTTCCTGGGCACGTACCCCTTCGTGCCCTATCAGTTCGACGTCTTCATGACGGCTATGCGCGAACTCTCGAGCAAGGACGCCTTCACGGGAAAGCACAACTCCACGGGCGCCCGCTCGATGCTCGGCGTCTTCCAGGACGTCGCGCAGGAGCTCTGCCGACACGGCGCCTCCACCGAGGGCGAGCAGCTTGCCTCCTTCGATCTCATGTTCGAGGGGCTGCGCAACAGCTTCCGCACCGAGTTTTATGCGGCCATCTCGCAGGCGGAGCACAACCCCACACTCACGGACACGTGCGTGCGCGTGCTCAAGGCGCTTCTGCTCGTGAAGTACTGCAAGGACTTCCGCGCAACTCCGGGCAACATCCGGGTCCTCCTCTACAGCTCCTTCAACGAGCAGCCCGCAAAGCTCGAGAACGACATCAAGGACGCCCTCGACGAGCTCGAGCGCCAGCTCTACGTCCGCCGCAACGGCAACGAGTATGAGTACCTTACCGATGACGAGAAGGAAGTCGAGAGCGAAATCCGCAACACTCTGGTCTCCGACTCCGATAATCGCAAGCTCATTGCAAAGCTCTTCCAGGACGTGGTTGGTGCACTTAAGGTTACGTACAAGAACGGAACCTTCGAGCATGCCTACACGTTCAACCTGCGCATCGATGGAGAGGCACAGGGTCAACAACGCTACGATCTCACGATCGACGTCGTGACTGACTACTCTGCGGCCGGGCTCCTCGACCAGACGGTTCCCACGCAGCCCAAGACGCTCTCTGTCCGCCTCGTGGACTGTCGGGCGTTCCTCGTTGGCGTACGTACCCACCTGCAGACAGACCACTACGCCAACAAGGCGAGCGGGCAAGGTGAGGTCCGAGAGGCAATCATCGCGGACAAGCGGCAAGCCAACCTCAAGCTTTACGAGGATCTGAGCGACCAGATGAGGGGCCTGCTCACCCATGCTATCTACAATGCGGGCGGCTTGGATGTCACCGATCGCGTGTCAGGTGTGGGCAAGGACGCCGTCCAGAGTGCCGCTCTCGAGCTCGTGCGCCGAAGCTACCCGATGCTGCAGCAGGTAACCACCAATATCACCGACAAGCAGGTGGGCCAAGAAGCGATAGCCATGCAGATGGGTGCCATGCTGCCTGAGTACTGCGACACGGTACTCTCTCGCATCGGCTTGCTCTCCTCCGCAGGAATCGTCACTGTCGCGGGCGACGGCATGTGCAGCCTCACAAGCATTTTCACCAAGAACGACTACGGATGGCCGGAGATTGTCGTGCGCTCGGCGGTGGCGAGACTCTTCGCCGCCAACCGCATCGAGGTGAGGCGTGCAGGCAAGGCCCTCGGGGCGAGCGAGCTGGCGACTGCCCTGCAAAAGAGGCAGGACCTCGACAAGCTCGTGGTGGAGAAGGTGAGCGTCGTGACGGCGGAGGAGCTCTCCGCTCTCAAGGCTGCCATGCGCTCGCTTATGGGCAACACACCCGCTTCGGATGACCCCAAGTCGCTGGCGGAGGAGCTGCGTTCCTTCGCGGATGCACAGGCAAAGGCGCATCGCTCGAACCTGCCCGCCACGAGGCAGTACCCATTCGCGGGGCGTTTTGCCGACAGGCTCGCGCAGCTCGAAAGTCTTGCCTCCAAGGCTGAGGACTGGCACTGGGTCGTGACTGCATTTCCTGCGGCTGCACCAGGTCTGGCAGAGGCGAACGAGGACCTGGGGAAGATGGCCTCATTTGCGAATGGTAACGGCATGCGGAAGCGATACGATGACCTGCGGGACTTTGCTCAGAACGAGGCGTCCGAGGCGCTTGCGCTCGGCGTGAGCCAGGAGGACGTGGACGAGATCCGCGCGACGCTCGCCGACGAGGACTGCTACATGACAAACCGCATAGTCCTCGCGAATAAGAGGATGGCGGCCGCCCGGAATCAGATGGCCTCGGCGCTTGCTGAGGTACGCGCACACGCCGAGGAGGGAATCGAGGCTCTCAGGGAGTCCTACGCGAATACATACGATCTAGGCATGCTGAGTGAGGCCGACCGTGCAGCCTTCGAGGAGATATTCGACAGCTACGCCGCCAGCGCCGCCCAGGCCACCACGAAGGCCGAGGCCGACGCGCTGCCCGGGCTGCTCCAGTCCCGTGAGGCAGCGAGAATCGTCGCCCTCTTCGCGCCGAAGGGCCAATGCGGCGGCGAGACGACGGGCGGAGACGGAGGTGGAGGTGGCGAAACCCCGCCGCACTCCAAGCCGCGCAACGTGTCCGCTCGCAGCCTCGTGCCAAGGCACTGGAAGAAGCCCGTGCTCGCGACCCACGAGGACGCGGCCGCCTACGCCGAGGAGATAAGGCGCCGCATCGAGGAAGCCATCGACAACGGCGACACCGTAACCATCTACTAGGGGCAGCCCATGGACGCAGAGAACACCACCACAATCGCGCAGAGGCTTTCGGCCGCCTGCTCGGGCAAGCAGCGGCTCGTGTACTGGCAGGACGAGCCGGGCACCTACCGCGACATCCTCGGCTCCCTCGACGTGCCCGGCGCCGTCATCGTGGACGCAACCAGCGCGGAGCTCGCGACCAAGCGCAGGGTCCTGCGCGACGAGCCGCACACGCGGTTCGTCGTCTACCGAGCGGGCGAGGAGCCCGTGCCGACCGAGGACCTCATCTACGATCTGCGGCTGCGCGCGGTGCGCTTTTCGTGTACCGAGGAGGGCGTCTGGGCCGAGGAGTGCGGGATCCCCGCAGAGCTCGCCGGCGCGCTCGCCGACCACGCGGCCTTCTTCAACCGCAGGGAGCGCACTGCGACGCTCTCGGAGAGCGCGCTGCCCAAAGGTACGCTCTCCGAGCTCGAGCTCGCCATGGCGGCGGCCGCGCTTGGCATCCGTGAGGGCACCACGCGCGACGTCGCCCGCACCATGGTACGGAGACTCGTGACAGAGCTTGCGAGAGGGAAGGAGGAAGGCCTGCGTGCCGTTACGGCAGCGGGGCTGGCAGACGCCCTCTGGCGCACCTTGCGTGACGAGCTTGGGTATCGCATTCCGGATGGGTCGGCTCCCAGCCCTCAGGATCTTGCCTTCAGGCTCGTCGAAGGCACCCTCGGGGACCTCGTGGAAGACGATTGGCAGATGGCTCCCGCGGAGGCATCGCGCATCATGGGGGACCTTTCGACGAATTCCCGCACTAGGGATGTCTACGAATGGCTCTGCTCGGAATACGGCGGGGCCGCGTTCTCGCTTGTTCAGGAGCAGGGTCGCTCGTACGAGTCCCTCGCGGTGGTCGAGCATGTCCCTCAGGCGGACCGGTGGATGCTCACGCATCTCGCGAAGGATGCAGTGGCGGGAACACTTGACAGAAAGGCTGTGGAGGGTCTTGTGGCGCGGAGGGCCGGAGCGCCGTGCGCCGCGCCTTATGAGCACCACTACGCATCCCTCGTGGCACTCGTCCGCCTCTCCGAGGCGTTCAAACGCTACCAGGCGGAAGCGCCAGCCGCAACCACTATGGGCGAGCTCATGGCGGGCTACGCCTCGTCTTGGCACCTCGTGGATCGCAGGTATCGCGAGCTGCGTCTGCACTACGGACACGTTTCCCAGGGGCGCTTCGGACAATCGCTGGATCCCGCCGTTGGGGCAGCTGAGGCGCGCTACGACTCGTTCCTGTCCGACTGTGCGGCCAGGTGGCAAGAGCACCTGCTCGACGAGGGTCCTTGGCCCAACGCCTCCCTTCTCTCGCAGGCGGACTTCTTCCGCGACCACGTCGCCCGCAGGGCCCCCGAGGCGACGCCCGGGCACCGCGTGGGCGTCATCGTCTCGGACGCCTTGCGCTATGAGTGTGCGGCGGACCTCGCCGAGAGACTCAACGCCTCCAAGATGAAGGGACTGGCAGGCAGGAGCAGGGCAACGGTTGAGGCCCGCGCGGGCATGGTGCCGAGCTACACCCAGCTCGGCATGGCCGCGCTGCTGCCGGCGGGGAAGATGGAGGTCGACCCTGCGACGGCGCTCGTCACCAAGGACGGGCTATCGACGACAGGGACCAAGGCAAGGCAGGCGTTCATGGCTGCGGTAATTCCCGGGTCGTTGGCCTACCAGGCAGACGAGCTGCCAGACGACCTCGTGAACGCAATCGCGGAATTGCCCGCCATCTTTGTCTACCACAACGTCATCGACCGCGTCGGGGACAAGCTGGCCACCGAGCGTAGGACCTTCCGGGCGGTGGAGGATGCGCTGGCAGAGATTGAACGCATTACGGCCCGGTTGCTCCAGGCCGGCTGTGGCACCGTGCTCGTTACGAGTGATCATGGCTTCATATACCAGGACCGTGACCTTGAGCCCAAGGACTTCGCCGACGTCGACGGCCTCCAGCTCCTCAAAGGTGCGAAAGGGGTGGACTCCGAGCAAACGAGAAGATTCGTAATCTCGGACGTGCTCCCCAAGAGCTCGCTGCTCATTGAGTACACCTCTTCAGAACTCTCCCTCATCGGAGGGCATCTCATAGGTGTTCCCCGTGGAGCCATGCGCCTGCGTCTCTCAGGTAGTGGTGCACGTTTCGTGCACGGCGGCGTCTCCCCACAGGAGTGTGTGGTGCCGGTGGTAGTAGTCGAGCAGACGAAGGCCAAGGCGGCCGCGCACCAATCCGGTGCCTCCGCCTTCCCCGTGGGACGTCCCGTCATAACGGGCCCGAGCGTCACGCTTGACGTCTACCAAGAAGAGCCGGTAGGCGATCTCGTGGTCCCCACGACGGTCAAGGTCGGCGCTTACACGAAGGACGGTCGTCTGCTCAGCACGTCGGAGGTCACGCTCGAGCTATCGAGCGCTTCGCCGAGCTCCGACGACCGCAAGGTGCGCGTGAGGATCGACCTCACCGATGATGTCGACACGGTGGGCGTGGCGGTCCTGCGCGTTTCGAGACAGGTCGGCGCGTCGAACGCCTTCAAGCCGGTATGGGAACGAGACTACCAGGTTAACCGAGCCTTTGGTATGGACTTCTAGTGGGAGGGTGTACCCAGATATGGATTCCAACAGGATAAAGAGGCTTGCGACTGGCGCCAGGGAGGCTTTGCGCAATGAGGTGTCTGCCCGGTTGGACGTCGTGCTTGCAGAGGGTAGTCGCGAGAGTCTGGAGGTTTCCTCTCAAGTTAGGGCCATCCAGAAGGACATTCAGGCTCACGGCCGTGATGAGGTTATCGACCGCGCGGCCTACACGTGGTTCAACCGCCTGTGTGCTCTGCGTTTCATGGATACCAATGGGTACACCCCAACACCCGTGGTGACGCCACGTCCCGGCTCCACTCAGCCGGCAATCCTGGCGGACGCGGCTCAAGGATTGTTCGACCCCGATTATGAAGTATCCCAAGACGTGAGACAGAGGGTTGCTGGTCTGCTGACGGGTGCAATTCCATCGAACAACGCAGCGGAGGATGCCTACTCGCTTTTGTTGCGAGAGGTGTGCCGGCACTACTCGGAGCCCATGGGTTACCTCTTTTCGGAAGATGTCGCATCCTCTCTCCTCATGCCCCAAGGGCTGCTCGCGCAGGGGTCGATCCTCTCCCGCATCGTCTCCGAAATGGACGAGGGGGCGTGCTCGGACGTGGAGGTGCTGGGGTGGCTCTATCAGTTCTACATCGCGGAACGCAAGGATCAGGTATTCGCAGCCTACAAGAAGGGCAAGAAGGCACAGGCGGCAGACATCGCTCCGGCAACCCAGCTCTTCACCCCTGGCTGGATCGTTCGGTATATGGCCGAGAACAGCCTCGGCCGGCTCTGGATGCTCAACAACCCGGGGAGCGAGCTCGCCGGGTCCATGGAGTACTACGTCGCCCCCGAGGGTGACGAACCCCACATCGACATCTCCTCGGCCGACGAGATCCGCGTGCTCGACCCCGCATGCGGCTCCGGCCACATCCTCATCTACGCGTTCGACCTGCTCTTTAGGATGTACGAGGAGGAGGGCTGGCCGACCGAGGAGATCCCCCAGATGATCCTCGAGAACAACCTCTTCGGCTTGGAGATCGATCGCCGCGCGGCGGAGATCGCCTCCTTCGCGCTCGAGATGAAGGCGAGGAAACTCGACCCGCGTTGGTTCGAGAGGGGAGTCGACGCGCATATAAGAGTCCTTGAGCCGGTAGAGCTGCTACCCCAAGAGCTCGAGCTCGTGCCGCGGCTCGCCGAGAGACGGGGGCTCTTGGAGGCGATGTCCCACCTAGACGAGGTTGGTAGCCTCTACGTCCCCGACTCTCTTGACGAGTTCGTTCTCACGGATGAACTGGAGCGGGTGAAGTGCGACGGCAGCCTCTTTACGGACTCGGTCATTGTCAAGCTAAAGGTGATGCTTGCAAATGTGCGAACGCTAGAACAGAGCTACCACTGCGTTATTGTGAATCCCCCGTATATGGGTTCTGGCAATATGAACCCATGGTTATCTGGCTGGCTTAAGGTGGCATATCCCAGCGAGAAGGCAGATCTGTGCACTTGTTTTATAAGCCGGGGACGAATGCTTACTAAGTCGGGTGGTTACCTTGCGATGATTACTGCATCATCCTGGATGTTCATCTCCTCCTATGAAGCATTGAGGAAGAGCCTCATCGATGGTTCGACTGTCTTGTCCATGATTCAACAATCAACACATGGGTACCCCAACGTGACTGTTCCAACTACGATGTTCGTTCTTTCAAACGACAAACTATCGATTGCGGGGTCCTACATCAGGCTTGAGGATTTCGACCGGCCTCAGTGGCAACAACCAAGAGCGCTTCAGGCGATTCATAATCCCGAATGCAGTTGGTTTTACCGTACTAAAATGGAGAGCTTCAAAGCCATCCCTGGTTGGCCGATTGCATATTGGGCAAGCGAAGCACTCTTCAAACTATTCAGATCAGCTGATTCGCTGGGAAGCTTAGCAAACGTTAAGAAAGGGATGTCGACGGGAGAGAACGCACGATTTGTTCGAATATGGTTTGAGGTCAATAGGGGTTCTTTTGCTGCTAATCTCAACGGTCATGAAGCCTCTGCGATTGCGCACGAGAAATGGGTTCCTTATAACAAGGGCGGCGAGTTCAGGAAGTGGTACGGCAATAATCGCGAAGTGCTCAATTGGGGCCAAAACGGGAGAGAATTGAAATCATTCTCTGGAGCGGTTTTGCGTAACCAGCAGTACTATTTCAAACCATGTGTTACCTGGTCGGCATTGTCTAGCGGTCGAATAAACTTCAGGTTCAAGCAAGCTGGCAGCATTCATGATGGTGCGGGAGCGAGTTTCTTTGAACGAACCATATCGCTCTTCTATCTGATGGCCGCACTCAACTCGTCATCTATTATGAAGGTGGCGGAAATCTTATCTCCTACGCTTAACTTTGAGATAGGTCAGGTATCAAGCTATCCAGTGCCCATTCCGGACCCTGTTGTCTTTGATAAAGTCGAGAATCTATCGAAGACAAATGTTCAAATAGTGAAGAAGGACTGGGATGCGTTCGAGACCTCGTGGGACTTCGTACGGCACCCCATGGCGCGCGTCAACGCCGAGGGGCCGACTCTGCTCGCGGATGCCTACGCCCGCTGGGAGTCGGAGTGCCGCGGGCGCTTCGATAGCCTCAGGTCCAACGAGGAGGAGCTCAACCGCACCTTCGCCCGCATCTACCGAATGGAGGGCGAGGTGCCCATCGAGGTCCCGGACGACAAGGTGTCGGTGCGGCTCGCCGACCGAGCGCGCGACGCTAGGTCGCTGATCTCCTATGCGGTCGGCTGCCTGTTCGGTCGCTACTCTGATGAGGCCGACGGGCTCGTGCTCGCGGACCAAGGGACTATGGTCGACGACTTCCGAACGAAGGTACCGGACGCCACCTTCCTCCCTGACTCCGACAACGTGCTCCCAGTCCTCGCTGACGAGTGGTTCGACGACGACGTCGTGGCGGGTATTCGCCGATGGCTCGCCCACGCCTACGGCGCGGAGGCGCTCGAGGAGAACGTCACGTGGCTCGAGGAGTCG
>CADALE010000008.1 GCA_902788705.1 uncultured Coriobacteriaceae bacterium
ACGCACCCTACGCCCGGCACATGCCAGAGGGCATGTGCCGCCCTCACGGGTTCGAGCCCGCGCGGCAGGCGCGCGACAGAAAGGGCCCCGTTGCCGGGGCCCTCGACTTGTCTGGTAGGGGCGGCGGGGCTCGAACCCGCACGCCTTTCGGCGGAAGATTTTAAGTCTCCTGCGTCTGCCAATTCCGCCACGCCCCCGTGGGTACCACGATACCGCAACCTAGCCAAGCGATGCCAGCGTAGGACGCCAACCCACCGGGCTCTCCACGCCCGCGGCGCAGGCCGCCGCCGTAAGCGACAGGCCAAACAGCAGGTCGCTCTCGCTTACCGTAAGCTGGTCGAAGCCCGTCTGTGCCAGCAGCTCGGAGATTGCCACGGTGCCGCCCAGGATGACGGGGGCGCGCTCGGGCTGCAGGCCGGGAACCTCGGCACGCTGCGCCACCGTCATGCCCGCAAGCTGGGCCTCGATGCGCTCCACCACCGCACGCGGCAGCGCGTGCAGGTGCACGTATGACGAGTCGTACGGAACCAGCTGCGCGTCCATGGCAACCAGGCTGGTAACGGTTCCGCCGCAGGCCACCAGCCGCTCGGGAACCATGTAGCACGCGCGGATGAGCTCCATCACCGGGGCATACTCCTGCGCCGCGAAGTCGTGGGCCGCACGCAGCGCCTCGGCCGTGGCCACGCCGTCGGCCCGCTCGGACAGGAAGCGCTCCGTCACGCGGCGGCACCCCACGTTGGTGGAGCGAACAAGCCGCACGTCAAGGGCCCCGTCGCTCAGGATGCCCAGCGCAAGCTCGGTGGATCCGCCACCGTTGTCAGCAATCAGGATGGGCGTATTGGGGTAGTCCTGCGCCACGCCTAGAAAGGTGAGCATGCCCTCCACCTCGCCAGGAATCACCTGCGGCTGCAGGCCCAGCGCCTGCAGCGAGGCCACGAGCTCGTCGGAGTTGGAGGCGTCTCGCGACGCGCTGGTCATGGTGCAGCACGCAACCGGGGCGCCGGCCGCACGCGCGGCCTCGACGTAGGAGGCCACGCAGGTGCGCACGCGCTGCTTGGCACCCTCCGAGAGGCGCCCGGTGGCCGTGAGGCCCTCCCCCACGTCACAGATGGTGGACCGCTTGACCAGGCGCTGCACGCGCCCTCCCTCGACGTCGGCCACGGCCAGACGCACCGTCACCGTTCCGATGTCGACGCACGCGACGCGCTGCATGGCAACCTCCCGCCTTTTGCGAAGCACGGCCTTGCCGTGGCTTCCTCTTCCCTGCCGCCCCGAGGGGCTCCGTCACTGCCAGTTGCCGAACGTGTACACAAACAGGAAGTCCAGCACCTTCACGTACCAGGCGCGGTCGTCCTCAAGCTGAATCTCGCCCAGCTCCTCGGGCAGGGCGTCGTCCTCGACCCCCTCCACCGTGACGGTGGTCTCGTCCTCGTAGCCAAGCCCGCGCTTGTGGGCCTCGTCCTCGATGCCCTCCTGCGAGTGCAGGCGCATGATCTCCTGCAGCAAGGCCTGATTCTGCTGCTCGTAGGCGTCGGCAATGCGCTGCAGGTCCTGGTTGGTGCGCATGGCTACGTAGTAGCTGCGAACCGGCACGTACAGCAGGGCGACGAAGGCCACCGCGATGCCGATGACCACCAGGGCGCGCGCATGTGCCGATACCAGGTCGTGCATGGCCTCGGGGATGGAGGCCGCACGCTGCTTGAGGGTGGTGCGCTCCTCGCCACGGGCGCGCATGCGGGCCGCACGGCGCTCGCTTATGGAGAGCCGGGCGTTGGTGACGCCTTCCGACGTGGTGCGCTCGCGCTTGCTGGGCGTCTGTGACGCAGACATGCTACTCGCCTCCCCCGCTCACGGCAGCCGGCCGCGCCGGCGCGTGCTCGATCTCCTTCACCTGGTCCCACAGCTCGTTCATGGCCTCGGTGGATAGGTCCTCCAGCGTAAGGCCGCGCTCGCTTGCGCAGACCTCCATGGCCGACCAGCGCCGGCGGAACTTCGCGTTGCTTGCCGCCAGGGCCTGCTCGGCGTCGATGCCCTCGCGCCGCGCCACGTTTACCAGCGCAAACAGCAAGTCACCAAACTCCATGGCCGCCGCTTCGCTGCCGGGGGCTTCGCGCTCGAACTCCGCGCGCTCCTCGGCAACCTTGTCCCAGATGTCGGCCACGGTGTCCCACTCGAAGCCCGCCTTGGCCGCACGCTTGCTGATCTTCTGGCACTGCATCAGGGCAGGCAGTGAGCGCGGAACCGAGTCCAGCAGCCCTGACGCCATGCCTGCGGCCGCCTGACGCTGGCGCTCTTGGCGCTTGACCTCGTCCCAGCGGTCCAGCGCGGCCTCCGGACTGCCAGCCGCCGTGGCGCCAAACACGTGGGTGTGACGGCGAACCAGCTTCTCGTTAAGCTCGCGGCACACGTCGTCCAGCGTGAAGGTGCCGTCGTCGGCCGCAATCTGCGCGTTAAGCAGCACCTGCTCCAGCACGTCGCCCAACTCCTCGCGGAGGTGCTCGGCGTCGTGGGCCATGGCGGCATCGACGGCCTCATAGGCCTCCTCGATCATGTTCTTGGCGATGGACTGGTGCGTCTGCACCTTGTCCCAAGGGCAACCATCCTCCTGGCGGAGGCGCCAGACGGTGCGGACGAGCTGGTCAAACTGCGGGTGGGTGCCGGGGGCATCCGCGCGGGCACGGGTCTGCTCATCCACCTGCGCGACCAGCTCGTGCAGGGAGTCCTGTGGCTGTGGGTTTGTCCGCTTCGGCCTAGCGCCGCTGGTGTGGTTGAGGTTCGTTTGTTCAGTCAAGGCCATGCTCCTCGTATGCGGTGAGACCTTATGATACCGCCCGCGTGCGGGCGGCGCAGCACAATGGGGCGGTTTCGTGGCAATTCCACCTGCGACGCGTAGCGCATGAGCGTGACACCGGGAGTCTCCGCGTGTCGGAAGTGTGGCGCGCGTGCAGCGTTCCCGACACCCCGGAGCCTCCGCACGTCGGAAGCGCGGCGTGCGTGCGGCGTTCCCGACACCCCGGAGCCTCCGCACGTCGGAAGCGCGACGTGCGTGCGGCGTTCCCGACATCCCGGCGCCCCCATCTGTCGGAAGCGCGGCGTGCGTGCGGCGTTCCCGACATCCCGGCGCCCCCATCTGTCGGAAGGGAAGTGTGGCGTGCGTGCAGCGTTCCCGACATCCCGGGACCTCCGCGCATCGGAAATGTGGCGTGCGTGCAGCGTTCCCGACACCCCGCAGCAGCCTACTCCTCGCCCTCGTCATCGCCGCCAATCTCCTCCAGCACGCCCAGCGCAGCCGGCAGCAGCTCCTCCTTCCCGGTGTGGAAGGGGTACGCTAGCTTGCGCTGCTTGGGGTACACGATGGCCCGCCGCTGCTTGAACTTGGCCACCAGTTCGCGCGGCACGTCCACTCCCAGGTACACGATGCGCCCACTGGTAAGCGCCACCGAGGTGCAGCCCAGCCGCTGCGCGCGGATGCGTATGCGCGCACGGTCCAGCAGGTTGCGTCCCGCAAGCGGCAGCGCTCCCCACTCCTTCTCCAGCTCCTGCTGCAGCTCGTCGATCTCGGCCAGCTCGGTGGCCGCGGCCAGCTGGCGGTAGGCCAGCACGCGCTTGTCCACCTCGGGCAGGTACTCGTCGGCCAGGAAGAACTCGGCCGGCAGGTTCATCGTCACCTCGGGCAGCTCCATGTCGGGCGCCTCGCCACGAGCCTCGGCTACGGCCTGCCCCAGCATCTGGGTAAAGAGGTCAAAGCCCACGCCTGACAAATTGCCGTGCTGCTCGGCGCCCATCAGCGAGCCCGCGCCGCGAATCTCGAGGTCGCGCATGGCCACCTTCATGCCGCTGCCCAGGTCCTGGTACTCGTTGATGGCCATGAGGCGGTCGGTGGCCTCGGGCGTGAGCGGCAGCTCGGGCGGGAACATGAAGTAGGCGTAGGCCTGCGTGCGCCCGCGGCCCACGCGGCCCTTCAGCTGGTACAGCTGCGCCAGGCCCAGGCGCTGCGCGTCCTCGATGATCAACGTGTTGGTGCGCGGGTTGTCGATGCCGCTCTCGATGATGGTGGTGGCCACCAGCACGTCGCACTCGTGCTCGGTGAACTCCAGCATCACGTCCTCCACCTGACGGGCGCTCATCTTGCCATGCGCCACGCGTATGCGCGCCTCGGGGGCCGCCTCCTGCACGCGCTCAACGGCGTCGTCGATGGTGGTGACGCGGTTGGACACGTAGTACACCTGGCCGCCTCGGTGCAGCTCCTCGCGGATGGCGGCACTCACCAGGTCGGGATCGTACTCGCCCACCATAACCTTCACGGGCTTGCGTCCCGGAGGAGGCGTCATGATCAGGCTCATGTCGCGCACGCCCGAGACGGCCATCTGCATGGTGCGCGGGATGGGCGTGGCCGACAGGGTAAGCACGTCCACCTGCTCGCGCATGTTCTTGAGCTGCTCCTTGTGCTGCACGCCAAAGCGCTGCTCCTCGTCGATGATGACCAGGCCCAGGTCGTAGGGGTTGACGTCGGCCGACAGCAGCCGGTGCGTGCCGATGAGCACGCTTACGGTGCCATCGGCAAACCCCGCCAGCGCGCGACGCTGCTGCGCTGGGGTGACAAAGCGCGAAAGCACGGCCACGCGCACGCCGAAGGGGGCAAAGCGCATGTCGAAGGTCTCGTAGTGCTGCTGCGCCAAGATGGTGGTGGGGCACAGCACCATGACCTGCTTGAGGTCTTGCGTGCACTTGAACGCCGCGCGCAGGGCCACCTCGGTCTTGCCGAAGCCCACGTCGCCGCACAGCAGCCGGTCCATGGGTTTGGGGGCCTCCATGTCGGCCTTGATGTCGGCGATGGCCGAGCGTTGGTCCTGCGTGACCTCGTATGTGAAGCTTGCCTCCATCTCCTCCTGCGCCGGCGTGTCAGGCGAGAACGCCGTGCCGCGCACCGAGGCCCGCCGCGTGTACAGGTCCACGAGGTCGAAGGCCAGCTTCTTTGCCGACTTGCGCGCCTTGGCGGTGGCGCGTGACCAGTCGGCGGTGTTCAGGCGCGTAAGCCGCGGGGCGTTGCCGTCGGGGCCCACGTAGCGCGTGATGCGGTCCACCTGCTCGAGCGGCACGAACAGCCGGTCGCCATCGGCGTACTCAAGCAGGAAGTAGTCGCGCTCCTTGCCGGCCACCTCCTGGCGCACGATGTCCGAGAACAGCGCGATGCCGTGCTTGGCATGCACCACGTAGTCACCGGGCTTGAAGGCGAAGGTGACGTTGGTGAGGTTGGTGCGCCGGCGACCGCGGCGCTCCTTGGCCATGCGGGCCGCGAGGTCGGACACCGAGAGCACCGCCAGGAAGGCCGACGGCACCACGATGCCCGCGGGCACGGGAAGGTCGGTGAAGGTGACCATGCCGCGCTGCAACGGACGCCAGTAGTTGCCGGCGGCGTCGGCCTTGGCTGCCTGGCGGGCGGTGGGCGCCTCTATCGGCGACGCGTTCTCGGGTGCGGCGCCCAGCGACTCGACCAGAGGGATGTTCTCGTCGGTGAAGCTGAGCTCCAGCGCCTCGCGCGCACCACGATCGGGCACGGCAAACACCACCGCGCAGCCGTCGCCCACCAGCTGGCGCACGCGACCGATGAGCTTGGCGTCCGAGCCCGCAATGCCGGGTTGGCGCACGGGCAGCTCGGCCGCCACCTGCGCGCCCACGCGCAGCACCGAGGCAAACGACAGGCGCTGCTGCGAGCCAAAGTCAAGCTGGCGGGGGTTGGTGTACAACGGGTCGGGGTTTATGCGGGCGTTGGCGGACGAGGCCTTGATCTCGTCGTAGGCACGCTGGCAGTCATCGAAGAGGGCCCGCGGTTCGGCAAGCACCACCAGTGCACGCGACGACACGTGCTCCAGCGGCGAGGCCGTGGAGCCATACAGCTCCTCAAGGTAGCGGTCGAGTGCCGGCGCCGAGGCACGTTGGCGAAGGAGCTCGAGGTCAGCGGCCACATGGGTGTCGTCACGGGCGGCGCGGAACAAGGCGCGCTCGGCATGGGCAACCGTCTCGTCGGTAAGCGCCAGCTCGCGGCAGGGCGACACGGTCACCTCCTGCAGCTCGCCGATGGTCTGGCCGGTGGAGGGTACCATGCGGCGCACGCGATCGACCTCGTCGCCAAAGAACTCCACGCGCACGGGCGAGGTGGCCTGGGCCGGCCAGATGTCCACCGAGTCGCCGTGCACGTGGAAGGTGCCCGCCGCATCCACCTCGCCGGTGTCGGCGTATCCCATGCCCACCAGCAGGCGCGGCATGTCCTCGAAGTCTATTTCGTCGCCCACCGCGAAGGTGCTGGACGCATAGTAGCCCGAGCCCACGGGCGGCACCCGGCGCAGCAGCGAGCGGGCGCTGGCCACCAC
This sequence comes from uncultured Coriobacteriaceae bacterium, assembly GCA_902788705.1. Taxonomy (GTDB): domain Bacteria; phylum Actinomycetota; class Coriobacteriia; order Coriobacteriales; family Atopobiaceae; genus UBA1367. Next base: position 6,372 of record CADALE010000008.1, read on the forward strand.
AAGGCAGGGGTCTCCCGACGCCAGGCGCGACATGGCAGCGCAGCGCGCGCCCACCACGGCGTCGTCGGCCGGCTTGTCCGACCAAGGCCAGTCGCGACGCTCGGGGTAGCGCGCCACCACGTCCATGCCCAGCCACGCCGAGAGGGCGCGCGCGGTGCGGTCGGCCGTCTCCTCGCCCGAAACCACCAAAAGGCAGGGCCGCGGGTCGGACGCCCAAAGCGCCGCCATCAGGAGCGGTCGGGCCGTCTGACCCACCGAAAGCGTGGTGTCGTTGCCGTCGCGCAGGTCGCGCAGGACGGGCTGCAGGTCGGGGGCGGACAGCAGCTGCTGGGCGACGCGATGGATGAGCATGGGCTGCCTCTCTACGCAGGAAAGCCCGCGAGCGGATGGCTTGCGGGTGCGATGGTCTTCCTTGTGGGCATCATTGTAGCGGAGACGTCCGGCACGCGCCGGCCTCCGCCCTATGACGACAAAAGGGATGCCCCTTCGGCCGTGCCGAAAGGGGCATCCCCTTCTGTATCCTCTTGGGCCTTGCGGGCTAGTCGCGCAGCTTGACCAGCTCGGCCAGGTAGTCGGCCTTGTCGTCGAGGTCGGCCTGGCTTGCCTGCCACTTCCAGTTGCCGTCGGGCACGCCCGGCACGTTCATGCGGGCGTCATCGTCCAGCAGCAGCACGTCCTGCAGCGGCAGCACGGCCAGGTCGCACGAGCTTTCCAGCACGGAGGCGTTCATCTTGCGGGCCATCTCCTCGGCCTGTTTGCCCTCAAGGCCAAAGTGCTTCTGGCACCAGCCCAGGATGGTCTGGGTGTCGTGCGTGCCCGTAAAGGCGCAGGTACCGGGGTTGGGCTTGAACTCCTCTCGCACGTCGTTGTCCTGGAACATGATTACGCTCATGCCCGGGGCACCGGTGGAGGCCACCAGCGCGCGCACGGCAGGGGTTACCGAGCCAAGGTCCTCGGCGATGATGGGCAGCTGGCCAAAGCGGTCGTAGGCCGCCTGGAACAGGTCGCGTCCCGGACCGAAGCGCCAAGCGCCCTGCAGCGCCGTCTTGCCCTGCGGGATGGAGTAGTACGAGGAGAATCCCAGGAAGTGGTCAAGCCGCACGTAGTCGTAGAGCTCGAACATGCGCCCGAAGCGGGCCATCCACCAGTCGTAGCCGCGCTCGCGCAGCACGTCCCAGCGGAAGGTGGGGTTGCCCCACAGCTGTCCCTCGGGGCCCAACGGATCTGGCGGCGCGCCGGCCTGCAAGGTGGTGGCGCCGTCCTTGTCCAGCGCGAAGATGTCGCGGTGCGCCCACACGTCGGCGGAGTCGCTGGACACGTACATGGGCATGTCGCCAATGAGCTTGATGCCGCGGCGGTTGGCGTAGCTGCGCAGGTTGTTCCACTGTACCTGGAAGGCGTACTGGATGCGCTTGTTGCGCTCGATGCCCTTGGCCAGGCGCTTTTCGCGCGCCAGCGACGGGGTGTAGGTCCAGTACTTCTCGGGCCAGTTCTGCCAGGCGTCGTCGCCCAGCAGGTCCTTGATGGCACGGAAGGTGGCGTAGGGGGTAAGCCACTCGTCATGCTTGGCGCAGAACTCGGCGTAGGCGGGCTCGGCGGCAAGGTTCTCGAGGTAGGCCTCCTTGTCGGTAGGCCAGTCGATGAGCTCGGGGTTGCCCGCGAAGGCCGAGAGGCCCGCGTAGGGCGAACCCCACTGGTCGCAGGGGTTGACCGGCAGAATCTGCCAGTACTTCACGCCCGCCTCGGCCAGCCAGTCGACGAAGGCCTTCGAGGGGCCGCACAGCGTGCCGGGCTTGCCGCCGTTGGGCACGCTGGTGATGTGCGCCAGCACTCCCATGCCGCGCTCGATGGGGGCCTGCAGGCGCTGCTCGTCGTGGAAATACAGCACCGACGTGCCCAGCGGCCACAGGAACACCTCGGCCTCGGGCCCGTCCTGACCCTCGACCACCTTCACGGGGCGGCCGGAGATGATGTCACTCACGGCCTCGCCGCGCATGGGCACGCGCACGGCGTGCGAGTGCGACAGGCTGCGGTTTACCAGCACGCAGACGTTGGTCTCTCCGTCGAAGCGCCAGTAGCCAAACACGTCGTCATTCAGCGCGAACGGGCGGAATTTGCCGTGCACGAACACCGGCAGCGCCTTGCGGATGGCGATGGCGTTGCGGTAGATGGTGGTGCAGTTGGTGTCTTCCTTGCCCCACGGGAAGGGCCCGCGGTTATACGGATCGGAGTAGCCCTCCATGCCGGCCTCGTCGCCGTAGTAGATGCACGGCACGCCGGGAAGCGTCATCTGCATGAGCGCAGCCACCCACAGCCTGCTGACGGCCAGGGAGCGGTGGTCCTTGTCTAGCTTGAAGGCGGCCTTCTGCTCTTCGCCCAGGGTGCTGCGGTGCGGCGAGTTGCCCAGGATGTTCATCAGGCGCACGCGGTCGTGGCTGCCCAGCAGGTTGAGCGTGGACAGGAAGGCCTCGCCCGGGTAGTTCTCGCACAGCTGCATGGTGGCGTCGGCAAACTCCTGCGCGCTGATCTTATCGATGAGGTAGTCAAGCAGCGCGTGGCGCAGGGGGTAGTTCATCACGCCGTCAAGCTCGTGGCCGTGGAAGTACTTGCGCAGGCGACCGTAGGCCACCTTGGTGGTGGCGTCCTCCCACACCTCGCCAATCAGCAGCGCGTGGGGCTTCTCGGCCAGCTCGGCGGCCTTGATCTCGGCGATGAAGTCGTCGGGCAGCTCGTCGGCCACGTCAAGGCGCCAGCCGCGAGCACCGGCGCGCAGCCACTTGCGCACCACGCCGTTCTCGCCGCAGATGAGCTCGCGGTACTCGGGGTTGCTCTCATCCAGGTCGGGCAGGGCGTCAACACCCCACCAGCAGCTGTAGGTACCGTCGGGGCACAGCTTGTACCAGCTACGATAGGGCGAGTCCTCGCTCTGGAAGGCGCCCACGCTGTCGTAGTTGCCGTAGCGGTTGAAGTACAGCGAGTCGGATCCGGTATGGTTGAACACGCCGTCCAAGATGATGGAGATGCCGCGCTCGCGGGCCTCGTCGCACAGGCGCGTGAAGCTCTCCTCGTCGCCCAGCATCGGGTCGATCTGCAGGTAGTTGCCCGTGTCGTAGCGATGCGAAGACTGCGCCTCGAAGATGGGGTTAAGGTACAGCACCGTCACGCCCAGGCTTTCCAGGTAGTCAAGGTGCTCGCGGATGCCCTCCAGCGTGCCGCCGTAGAAGTCCCACTCGGCGATGCTGCCGTCCTCGTTACGCTTGTAGTGCGGGGTCTCGTACCAGTCGTCCACCAAGGCGCGCTTGGGGCCGTTGGGATGCAGCTTGAGGGCAGCGTCGGTGCGCTCGTGCCAGTCCTTGCCGCGCGCGAAGCGGTCGGGGAAGATCTGGTAGACGATGCCCTCCTTGTACCACTCGGGAAACGCCGAGCGCAGCACCTCGTAGCAGGTGATCTGGAACGAAGGCGGCTCGCCCAGGGCGAAGGCTCCCTCGCCGGTGGAGCGCTCGGGACGGGCGCCGTAGCGCCACACGTCGCCGTTAGCCGCGGTTATCTCGAAGCGGTACCACACGAGCTGGGGCTCGTCGGGAACGAAGGTGGCCGAGAAGCGGATGGCGTCGCCGTGCGGGGTGCCCTCCATGTCGATGAGCGTCTCGCCTTTGTCGTCAACCCAAAGACGCAGCTTCGCGGTCGCCTCAGGCTCGTCCCACACGTCGATCCGCAGGGTAACGGTGCTACCAACCCGGGCAGCCCCAAACGGATCGCGGTACTCAAGGGACGAGGTCACATGCTTTGCTCTCAAATTGCCTCGATTCCATATCGTCAGCCATAGCGCAAGCGCGTCAGGCGCGGATGCTCTGCTAGTCTTTCTATGATAGCAGTCTGTCACTTTTCTGCGACATTTGTCTTACCTTGTAACCAAGCGGGGGACGAGACGGCAGGGCAGCAGAGCGGGCCAGCGTCCACAACGAAAGGGGCCGCCCCGAAGGACGGCCCCCATGCTTCGATCGTTTCCACCTTGCGGCGGGTACACGTCCTAGTCGCGACGCTTGTTGTAGCGGATGATCTCGGGATGCAGCCTGTGGTAGCAATCCAGGTAGTCGTTGGCCGCGCGCTTCCACGAGAAGTCGGCGGTCATGGCCTGCTGCTGAATCTGCGCCCAGGCATCCTTGTTGGTCCAGAAGATCTCGCACGCGTTGAGCAGGCACTGGGCCATCTCGTCGGCGTTCATGTTGGCAAAGCTGAAGCCCGTGCCCTCGCCCGTGTACTGGTTGTACGGGGTGACGGAGTCCTTCAGGCCGCCGGTCTCGCGCACCACGGGCAGGGTGCCGTAGCGCATGGCAATCATCTGGGACAGGCCGCACGGCTCGAACTCGGACGGCATGAGCAGCAGGTCGCCGCCTGCGTACATGCGGTGGCTCAGGGCGTTGTCAAAGGCGATGCGCGCGCACATCTTGTCGCCGTACACCGAGTCGAAGTAGCGGAACGCCTCCTCCTGGTCGGCATCGCCGGTGCCCAGGATGGCCACCTGCACGCCGCGCTCCATCAGCTGGCCCATGGCATAGCGCACCAGGCCCAGGCCCTTCTGGTTGGTGAGGCGGCCGATCATGACCACCAGCGGGCGCTCGGGATCCTGCGCCAGGCCAAGCTCCTCCTGCAGCAGGCGCTTGTCCTCGGCCTTGCCCGAGAGGTCCTTCGTGTCGTAGTTGTGCGCGATGAACTTGTCGGTGCGCGGGTTCCAGTCGATGGTGTCGATGCCGTTGAGGATGCCCACCAGCGCGTCGGAACGACGGCGGAAGATGCCGTCCATGCCCTCGCCAAAGAACGGCGTCTGCAGCTCGCCCGCGTACGTGGGGCTGACGGTGGTGATGACGTCGGAGTAGCAGAGCGCGCCCTTCATGTAGTTGATGGAGTCGCGGTCGCAGTACAGCTGGTCAACCGCGGCGGGCACGTTCTCGAGGCCCAGCACGTCGGACAGCACCTTGTCGGAGTACTGGCCCTGGAACTTCACGTTGTGCACCGTGAACATGACCTTCACGTTCTGGCACACCGGGATCTCGCGGTAGAACTCGCGCAGGAACACGGGAACCAGCGCCGTCTGCCAGTCGTTGCAGTGCACCACGTCGCACTCAAGCTCGGGCACACGGCTGATGGCCTCGCAGATGGCCTTGCTAAAGAACGCATAGCGCTCGCCGTCGTCGAAGTAGCCGTAGATGCTGCCATCGCGCTTGAAGTAGGCCTCGTTGTCCACGAAGTAGAAGTCAACGCCGTTGTAGGTGAGCTTCTCGATGCCGCAGTACACGTTGCGCCAGGCCAGCGGAACGTAGAAGTCGGCGATGTGCTCCATCTTCTCCTGGTACTCCCAGGAGATGTTGCCGTACTTGGGCATGATGACGGCCACCTTGGCGCCTGCATGCTTGAGCGCGCGCGGCAGCGAGCCCGCCACGTCGGCCAGGCCGCCGGTCTTCACGAACGGCACGGCCTCGGACGCGGCAAAGAGTACCTTGATCTTCCTTCTAACCCTGTCTGCCATGATTTATCACTTTCACTCTGTGAGCCCACAATCGCTTCTAAGCAAGAGGCGCGCAGGGTTTTGCCCCTGCGCGCCTCCAAGCGGACCTGTTCCTAGTTCTTCTTCAGGTACAGGATGTCGCCATCTGTGCCGCGAAGCTCGGTGCCTGCGGGCACGACGTTGTTCTTGTCGATGATGGCGTTCTCGATCTGGGCGCCGGCCTTGACGACGACGCCCTGCATAATCACAGAGTGACGCACGGAGGCGCCGGCCTCAACCACCACGTTGCGGCCCAGCACCGAGCTCTGCACGGAGCCGAAGATGCGGTCGCCGGAGGACACGAGGGCGTTGGACACCTTCGCGCCGGGCTCGTACTTCGCGGGCGGGTTGTCGTGGGCCTTGGTGAGGATGTGGCGGCCGGAGGGCGTGAGCTCGTCAAGCACGTCGGCATCCAGCAGGTCGATGTTGGCCTGGAAGTAGGAGGCCTTGTCAAAGATGGGCTTCATGTAGCCGTCAAACTCGGCGATCATGACGCGGAAGCGGCCATACTCGGAGTTGAGGGCCTCGAAGAGGTCGAGGTGGTCGACAGCCGCGAAGGCGTCGAGCAGCTCGAGCAAAAGCTCGCGCTCGATGATGGCGTAGTCGAGGAAGGCCTCCTCGCCAAACTTGACGCCCTGGCGCATGCTCTTGACGCGGCCGTCCTCGGCCTCGAAGGTGACGACGTCGATGTTGCCGTCGCAGGACGCCTTCTTGCACAGCACGGTGATGTGCGCGCCGGAGGCCTCGTGCTTGGCGATGAGGGCCCTGATGTCGACGTTGCAGATGAAGTTGGCGGTGGACAGCACCACGTAGCGCTCATGGTTCTTGGTGAGGAACTCGCGGTTCTGAACCAGGTCGCGGATGAGGAAGCGGGCGCCGGTGCGGCTGGTGCCGAAGGCGGTGCCGGGCATGATGAACAGGCCGCCGTTCTTGCGGTCGAGGTTCCAGTCCTTGCCGGAGCCCACGTGGTCGACCAGCGAGCGGTAGTTGTTGGGCATGATCATGCCGACGTTGCGGATGCCCGCGTTGACCATGTTGGACAGCGGGAAGTCGACCAGGCGATAGCGGCCCAGGAACGGCATGGAGGCAACGGGACGGCCCAGGAAGACGTCGTCCTTAGATGACGTCGTGTAGTTGCAGGTGATAAGACCAATGGCCTTGGGCATCGCTATTCATCCCCCTTCTTAACCACGGCATCATCGCCGAGGGTAACGGTATCCTCATCTGCGGCACCGAAGGTGGCGCCAGCCTCGACGACCGAACGCTCGGCCATGATGGCGTTGATGACCACGGCACCGGCCTCGACGCGAGCGCCGGGGAACAGGATCGAGTCCTTGACGATGGCGTTCTTGCCAACGTAGACGTCGGCCGAGATCACGGAGTGCTCGACCTGGCCCAGGATGGTGCAGCCATTGTCAACCAGCGAGTCGTCCACGGAGCCCTTGGGGCCGATGAACGCGGGAGGACGGGTGGAGGAGTTGCTCATGATGGGGGCGTCCTGCGCATACAGGTCGAACGCAGGCTCGGAGCCCAGCAGCTCCATGTTGGCCTCGTGGAAGGAGGCCACAGTGCCGACGTCGCGCCAGTAGGCCTTGAACTGGTAGGTGTAGAGGCGCTTGCCCTCGGCCAGCAGCGTGGGGATGATGTCGCCGCCGAAGTCGTGGGACGAGCCCTCCTTCTCGGCGTCCTCGCGCAGGGCCTTGAACAGCACGTCGGCGGTGAAGATGTAGATGCCCATAGAGGCCAGGTTGCTCTTGGGCTCCTTCGGCTTCTCCTCGAACTCCTCGATGGAGCCGTCCTCGCGGCAGTTCATGATGCCGAAGCGGGGCGCGTCCTCCCAAGGCACGGGCATGACGGCGACGGTGAGGTCGGCGTTGTTGGCCTTGTGGGTGGCAAGCATGTCCTCGTAGTCCATGCGATAGAGCTGGTCGCCGGAGAGAATCAGGACGTACTCGGGATCCTGCATCTCGAGGTAGCCAAGGTTCTGGGTGATGGCGTCAGCCGTGCCGGCATACCAGGATCCGCCGGTCTGGGTGGCATAGGGGGGCAGGATGGCAACGCCGCCGCCACGCTCGTCCAGGTTCCAGGCCTCGCCCGTTCCCAGATAATTGTGCAGGAGGTAGGGACGATACTGCGTGAGCACGCCCACCGAGCTGATCCCCGAGTTCGCGCAGTTAGAGAGCACGAAGTCGATGATCCTGTACTTGCCACCGAAGGAAACCGCCGGCTTGGCAACCTGACTGGTCAGAACGCCAAGACGAGATCCCTGTCCGCCGGCAAGAAGCATTGCAACGCATTCCTTCTTTGCCATAGAGCCTTACCCCTTTCCTCGAGGGACCAACTTTTGCAGAACTACTGCAAACTATGCCAAATGTCTGCGTCGTATTCGCGAATGGTTCGGTCACTAGAGAAATAACCCGACTTAGCGGTATTGTGCACCGCCGAACGGTTCCACGCCGCGGGGTCTGCGGCATAGGCATGGGTAAGCTCCTCCCAGGCCTGTACGTAGGAGTAGAAGTCCTTCAGAACGAGGTCGTGGTCGTTGTTCTGCATGAGGCCGTCATGCACGCTCTCGAAGTTGCCCGACTGGCGAGCCAGCGAGCCGTCGATGAGCATGTCGATGATGTGGCCAAGGCGACCGCGGTCGGCGTTGTACACGTCCCATGCCCAATACTGCTGGGAGGCGCGCAGGGCGTCGACCTCGGGGGTGCGCAGGCCGAAGATCTTGATGTTGTCGTCGCCCACCAGCTCGCGGATCTCGACGTTGGCACCGTCATCGGTGCCCAGCGTGATGGCGCCGTTCATCATGAGCTTCATGTTGGAGGTGCCGGACGCCTCGGAGCCAGCCCAGCTGATCTGCTCGGAGATGTCGGCGGCCGAGTAGATGAGCTGCGCGTTGGAGACCGCGAAGTTGGGCACGAAGGCCACCTTGATCTTGTCGTTTACCTGCGGGTCGTTGTTGACCACGTCGGCGACGGCGTTGATGAGGCGGATGACCTCCTTGGCAAAGGTGTAGCTCTGCGCCGCCTTGCCCGAGAAGATGAACGCGGTGGGCACGGGCGAGTAGGACGGGTCGGCCTTGAGGCGGTTGTAGATGTCCAGGATCTTGAAGACGTTGAGCAGCTGGCGCTTGTAGGCGTGGAAGCGCTTGACCTGCACGTCGAAGACCATGGAGGTGTCGAGCTCGACGCCGGTGGTGCGCTTGATGTAGTCGGCGAGGCGCTGCTTGTCCCAGGCCTTGGCGCGGGCGAACTCCTCGAGGAAGGAGGCGTCGCTCTCAAAGGGCACGAGCTTCTCGAGCTCGAAGGCGTCGCGCAGCCAGCCGTCGCCGATGGCCGAGGTGATGAGCTTGGAGTACGGCGGGTTGGCGTTGCCCAGGAAGCGGCGGTGGCTCACGCCGTTGGTCTTGTTGTTGAACTTCTCGGGCTCGAGCTCGTAGAACTCGTGCAGGACGCTGTCCTCGATGATCTTGGTATGCAGGGCGGACACGCCGTTGACGGAGTGCGAGAAGATGACCGAGAGGTTGGCCATGCGGGCCTGGCCGTCCCAGAGAATGGCGGTCTTGCGCAGGCGGTCGTACCAGTTGTCCCAGTCGTGCGGGAAGGCCTCGCGGTAGCGGCGGTTGATCTCGTCGATGAACATGTAGGTACGCGGGAGCAGCTCGCGGAGCGTGGAGATGGGCCACTTCTCCAGGGCCTCGGGCATGACCGTGTGGTTGGTGTAGGAGATGGTCTCGTGCGCGATCTTGAAGGCGAGGTCAAAGTCCACGCCGCGCTCGTCGACCAGCAGGCGCATGAGCTCGGGGCCGCAGAGCGCCGGGTGCGTGTCGTTGGTGTGGATGGCCACGTAGTCGGGCAGGTTCTCCCAGGTGAGGTCGGGGTTGTGGCGCATCTTGCGCTCAAAGTCGCGCAGGATCGTCTGCAGGCCGGCCGAGACGAACAGGTACTCCTGCTTGAGGCGCAGGATGCGGCCGTGCTCGCCCGCGTCGTTGGGATACAGGATGGTGGAGATGGCCTCCACGTCCGAGCGGAACTTCATGGCGCCGGCGTAGTCGCCCGCGTTGAAGGCGTCGAGGTTGAAGTCCTCGTTGTAGGGCTCGGCGCTCCACAGGCGCAGGTGGTTGACGGTCTTGCCGCCGTAACCCACGATGGGCACGTCATAGGGCACGGCGCGGACCTTCTCGCCACCCTCCTGGGTGAACCAAAAGCGGCCGCCCTCCTCGTGGCGCACAACATGGCCGCCAAACTGCACGGTCACGGCGCTGTCGTCCTTGCGGGTCTCCCAGGGATAGCCGCGCTGCAGCCAGTTGTCGGTCTTCTCGACCTGACGGCCGTTCTTGATCTCCTGGCGGAAGAGGCCGTAGCGGTAGCGCATGCCGTTGCCGTAGCCGGCCATGCCCTCGACGGCCATGGAGTCGAGGAAGCACGCGGCCAGGCGGCCCAGGCCGCCGTTGCCCAGGCCAGGATCGCACTCGGCCTCGATGAGCTTGTCAAGCGGGGTGCCCAGCTCGTCACAAGCCTCCGCGACCATGTCGCGCACGCCAAAGTTGAGCAGGTAGTTGTCCAGGAGCGGACCGATGAGGAACTCGAGCGAGAAGTAGTACACGGCCTTCTTGTCGACCTGGCGCGCGTCGGTCTTGACGCTGTTTGCCTTGCCGGCGATGACGCGCGCGAGTGCGGAGTAGCGCTGGAACTCCGTGCAGTCCTCGTAGTGCTTGCCGTACTTCTCGCGGCACATAGCCCGGTACTGCTTGATGAAGTCCTGCTTGTCAGTGAAGATTTGCATTTTCGTACCTCTCCGTCGGGGGCGCGGCCGGTCGCTCTCCGTGTTTGTGCGCTCGCGCGACGCCCCAGCTTTTGGCGGGCAAACTATCAAATTTTAACAGTAAGCTGTGATAGGTTCGTGATTGTTACGCGTTCTGCAACAAAACCGCAGATGGCAGGCATGGCTGCCGAGACGGTTGGGCCATGCGAGGGCCGGCTTGTCGCAAGCATCCCGCGGCAGGACAAAAAAGGCACCGGAGCGTCCATGCGCCCCGGTGCCCCGGTCATCGGTTCTCGTAACCTAACCGCACGTGCCTGCGCTACTTGTCGTCGGCCTTCTTGGTGGTGCGGCGCGCACGCGTCTTCTTGGCGGGCGCGGGCGCCTCGGCCTTCGTGGCGGCGTCGGCCTTGTCGGCCTTCTTGGTCGTGGCCTTCTTCCTGGGCTTGGGCAGCGGGCCCGCGTAACGCAGCACGGTGCCGCCCAGCGGGGGCACGCGCAGCACGATGGAGTCGGCCTGGTTGTTCCAGCCCTTGGCGGTGCTGCGGAACTTGTGCTTGCCGTTGGTCACGCCCGACCCTCCGAACTCCTGCGCGTCGGTGTTGAACACCTCCTGCCAGTAGCCCGGGCGCGGCACGCCAATGCGGTACTCCTCGTAGGGGTTCACCTCGAAGTTGATCAGCACCACGAGGTCGTCGGCCGGGTCGTCGCCGTGACGCACGTAGGAGATGACGCACTGGTCGGCGTTGTCGGCATCAATCCACTCGAAGCCGTCGGCCTCGTAGGCGCGCTGCCACAGCGCCGGGTGCTCGTTGTAGAACTTGTTGATGGCCGCCACGAAGCGCTGCTGCTGGCCGTGGTTCTCGTAGTTCTGCGCCAGGAAGTACTCGATGCCCTCGTAGTAGCGCCACTCGATGAACTGCGCGATCTCGTTGCCCATGAAGTTGAGCTTGCCGCCGGGGTGCGTCATCTGGTAGAAGGCCAGCGCGCGCATGCCGGCAAACTGGCGCCAGTAGTCGCCCGGCATGCGGGTGATCAGCGAGCACTTGCCGTGCACCACCTCGTCGTGGCTAAACGGCAGGATGAAGTTCTCGTTGAACGCGTACATGATGGAGAAGGTGAGCAGCTTGTGGTTGCCCGGGCGGAACGGGAAGTCGGTCTGCATGTAGTGCAGGGTGTCGTTCATCCAGCCCATGTCCCACTTGTAGTTGAAGCCCAGGCCGCCAACCTCGGGCGGGCGCGTCACCAGCGGCCACGCGGTGGACTCCTCGGCGATCATCATCACGTCGGGGTGGTACTTGCCGATGGTCTGGTTGCAGGTGCGGATGAACTCGATGGACACGAAGTCCTCTTCGCCGCCCTTGTCGTTGAACTTCTTCTGGGCGGGGTCGTCCACGCCGAAGTTGAGGTACAGCATGGAGGTGACGCCGTCGACGCGGATGCCGTCGGCATGGTACTCGCCCACCCAGTACAGCAGGTTGGAGATGAGGAAGGTGTGCACCTCGCCGCGGCTGAAATCAAACTTGTAGGTGCCCCAGTTGGGGTGGATCTCCTTCTCGTAGAGCTTCTCGCCCACGAAGTTGGCTAGGCCGTGCGCGTCGGCGCAGAATCCGCCGGGCACCCAGTCGAGGATGACGCCGATGCCGGCCTTGTGGCAGGAGTCGACGAAGTGCTTGAACTGCTTGGGCGTGCCATAGCGGGACGTGGGGGCGTAGTAGCCGGTAAGCTGGTAGCCCCAGCTGCCGTCAAACGGGTGCTCCATGACGGGCAGCAGCTCGATGTGGCTGTAGCCCATCTCCTTCACGTAGGACACCAGCTGCTCGGACAGCTCGTCGTAGGTGAGGTACGAGCCGGCGTGGTCCTCGGAGTCGGGGTCGCCGTTGCCGGCAACGCCGTCGTCGTGGCGCTTCCAGCTGCCCAGGTGCACCTCGAAGATGTTGAGTGGGCGCTTCATGTGCGACGTCTTCTGGCGCTCGGCCATGTAGCGGGCGTCACCCCACTTGTAGCCCGTGATGTCGGCCGTGCGCGAGGCCGTGCCGGGGATGAGCTCGGCGCTGAAGGCGTAGGGGTCGGCCTTGTACAGCCAGTCGCCCTTGGGCGTCTCGATGACGTACTTGTAAAGCTGACCCTCCTCCACGTCGGGGATGAAGCCCTCCCACACGCCGCCGGTGGCGGTGCAGGTAAGTGCGTTGGCGCCATCGTCCCAGCCGTTGAACTCGCCGACGACGTGCACGCTCTTGGCGTCGGGAGCCCACACGGCAAAGTGGTAGCCCTTCTGCGAGCCGCGCACCGCGGGATGGGCGCCCATCTTCTCGTAGCTGCGGTACCAGACGCCCTTTGCCATCATGAACAGGTCGTCATTGGTGAGGAAGAGGTTGCTGTCACGGGTAGCCATAGGTGTCTCCCATCGTAGTGGCCTCATGGGGCAGCTGCGACGTGCGTGCAATTGCAGCCGCGCCCTTGTGCATGGAACATGTTTATTCTAGTTATGGCTTGTTGGTCGTGCCCTCTCTCATCCGCAAGGGGTAGCGCACAACCGATGGAAGTTTGCGGATTGAGGGTGCTGGGCGGCCTGGCACGGCGCTGGCAAACGGCGCGCGGCGGGCATTCCGCGCCGCACGGGGCCGTTCCGTGCCATACTTGGTGCCAGCATATCGCCAGTTGGGAGGTTCCATGCCCCGAGAGTCAAAGAAGGCCCGTCGCGAGCGAGCGGCCGAGGTGTGCCGCCGCATGGGCGAGCTGTATCCCGAGGTGCGCAGCGCCCTCAACTTCACCACGCCGTTCACGATGGTCATATGCGTGCTGCTGTCGGCGCAGACCACCGACGCCGCCGTCAACCGGGTCACGCCCGAGCTGTTTCGCCGCTGGCCCGACGCCGCGTCCATGGCCGAGGCCAATCCCGACGAGGTTGGCGAGGTGATTCGCAGCATCGGGTTCTGGCGGGGCAAGTCGCGGCACTGCGTGGAGGCTGCGCAGATGATCATGGCCGACTTCGGCGGCGAGGTGCCAAGCACCATGGAGGAGCTGACGCGCCTGCCGGGCGTGGGACGCAAGACCGCCAACATCGTGCTGAACAAGGCCTTTGGCATTGTGGACGGCATCGCGGTGGACACGCACGTGTACCGCATCTCGTGCCGGTTGGGCTTCTCGAAGGCGCCTAACCCCCTTGCCTGCGAGCAGGACCTGCTCGAGCTGCTGCCGCAAGAGCTGTGGGGACCGGTCAACGAGCAGTGGATCCACTTTGGGCGCGACATCTGCCATGCACAGAGCCCCGCATGCGGCGAGTGCCCGTTGGCCGACCTCTGTCCGTCGGCGTTCAGGGCCAACGGCAACCCCGACAAGGGCAAGGCGGTGCCGCGGGCAAGCAAGCGCAGGACCAAGGCAAAGTAGGGCTTTTGGGGCGGCTCGCGGGGTGTCGGGAGTGGCACACGCGAACCACGCTTCCGACATCCTGGGGCGTTCTTGTGTCGGGAGTGGGGCATGCGCGCCGCGCTTCCGACATCCTGGGGCGGCCTGGTGTCGGGAGTGATGCGCGCTCGCCACACTTCCGACATTCTGGGATGGTCTGGTGACGGGAATGGCACACGCGAACCACGCTTCCGACATCCTGGGGCGGCCTGGTGTCGGGAGTGATGCGCGCTCGCCACACTTCCGACATCCCGGAACCCTGAGACGCGCCCGTGGCAATCTGTGCGGGCGCTTTGGCCCATTTGCGTCGTACGTCTGCGACGTTTCCCGCACAAACCCGCAGGATTCGCGAGCTGAAACGTCGCAGACGTACGATTGGATCGCCCTGCTTGTGTCGCCCAGGCCGCCGTTAGATTGCCGCGAGCGCCTGGTCGAGGTCGGCGATGATGTCCTCGACGTCCTCGATGCCCACCGAGAGGCGGATGAGGTCCTCACCCAGGTGCGCCGCCTCAAGCTCCTCGGCGGAGAGCTGCGAGTGCGTGGTGGAAGCCGGATGGATGATCAGGCTCTTGGCGTCGCCCACGTTGGCCAGCAAGGTATGCAGCTTCACATGGTTGATGACCTCCAGGCCCGCCTGGCGGCCGCCCTTCACGCCAAACACCAGCGCGCCACCGAAGCCGTGGTGCAGCAGGCGGCTGGCCACCTCGTGGCTGGGGTCGTTCTCGAGGCCGGAGTAGCGCACCCAGCTCACCTTGGGATGTCCCTCGAGGTACTTGGCCACGGCCAGCGCGTTGTCGCTGTGGCGCTGGACGCGCAGGCTGAGGGTCTCGATACCCAGGCCGATGAGCTGCGCAGCATACGGGGAGAGGGTCGGGCCGATGTCGCGCAGGCGTTGGGCAAGCACGCGGGTGCCAAAGGGCGCGGCAGGCGCCGCCTGCGTCCAGATGGCGCCGTGGTAGGACTCGTCGGGCTCGGTGAGCGTGGGAAACTTGCCCGGCACGGCCGCCCAGTCGAAGGTGCCGGCGTCGATGACCGCGCCGCCGATGGTGGCGCCATGGCCGCCGATCCACTTGGTAAGCGACTCGATGACAACGGCGGCGCCGTCCTCGGCCGGACGGTACAGGTAGGGCGTGGCAAAGGTGTTGTCCACGATGACGGGCAGGTTAAGCGACGCGGCGGCCTCGACCAGCGCCGGCACGTCGGCCACGTCCACCAGCGGGTTGCCGATGGTCTCGACGTACCAGAACTTGGTGTTTTCCCTCGAGGCTGCCACGAAGGCGTCAATGTCGTTGTTGGGCACGAAGGTGGTGGTGATACCCAGGTCGGCGAGGGTGTGCAGCAGGATGTTCCAGGTGCCGCCGTAGAGGGAGTCGGACGCCACGATGTGGTCGCCAGCCTTGGCGATGTTGGTGAAGGCCAGGACCTCGGCCGCGTGGCCGGATGCAACGCACACTGCGGAGGCGGCGCCCTCGATGGCGGCCACGCGGGCGGCGATGGAGTCGGTGGTGGAGTTGGTCAGGCGGCTGTAGACGTTGCCGGGACGTGCCAGGGCAAACTTCTGCGCGGCATCCTCGGCGTCGTCAAACTGCCAGGCAGCCGTGGCGTAGATGGGCAGCGCGGAGGCGCCCGTGGTGGGGTCGGGCGCGAGGCCGGCGTGGATCTGCAGGGTGTTGAAGTGCCTCTCGGGGTCGGACGCGAAGGTGGGGTCGAGTTCGAAGGACATGGGTCTACCTCTCTCTTGGACTTGAAGGCGGCGCAGGAGGTGCCGGGCCGAGTCTTCCCGGCGGCTCCGCGCGATTTGGATGTTTGCCTTGGATTGTGCTGGGCGAGGTACGCCCGGACTCAGACTAGGGATGCAACGGAAAGCCCTAGCTCAAAGAGAGCCCGGGCTTGGGCATGAATAACCCCAAGCAGATCAAACGGTTATATACGTGCTTCTTCTTCAACGCATATCCCTACCGTTTTGCTTCCAATTGACGAGACTTAATCCTAGTATTTTGCTTCGATTTGTCAACGTGCGTAGCAAGGCGTTAACAATGGGATGGACATAGTGGCGAGATAGCCGGTGGGCGGTTGGGTCGCCTAGGTCACCACGCCCGGGTCACCAACACAAAAAACGCCCGCCCCGGAAGACCGGGACGGGCGCATGCTCGCAGACGCGAATGGCAGGGTGGCGGGCCCCGCCGCAGCTACGGCCTAGTAGTTGACCGACTGCTCCTCGAAGTAGCTCTGCGGATGGTTGCAGGTGGGGCACACCTTCGGGGCGGTTGCGCCGACGTGCAGGTGGCCGCAGTTCAGGCACTTCCACACCTTGACGCCCTCGCGCTCGAACACCTCGCCGGACTCGATGCGCTCGGCAAGCTTGCGATAGCGCTCCTCGTGGGCGCGCTCGATGTCGCCGACCAGGCGGAACTTGGCGGCAATCTCGGTGAAGCCCTCCTCCTTGGCGGTGGCGGCAAAGCCGGCATACATGTCGGTCCACTCGGCGTTCTCGCCAGCGGCAGCGTCAAGCAGGTTGGTGAGCGTGTCGGGCACCGCGCCGCCGTGCAGGTACTTGAACCACAGCTTCGCGTGCTCCTTCTCGTTCAGGCTCGTCTCCAGGAAGATCTGCTGGATCTGGACGTAGCCCTCCTTCTTGGCCTGGCTGGCGTAATACTGATACTTGGTGTGTGCCTGTGACTCACCGGCAAACGCATACTCGAGGTTCTTCTTCGTCTGCGAGCTCTCAAAATCAACTGCCATGGGCTCTCCTCTCATTCGAAATGGCGGCGCGCAAGGCGACGCCGGCTGGCCCCCAGCCAGCCATTCCATCTTACCGTGTTTGCAGCATCGGCGCGAGGCACTTCTTTATCGAATGGGCGGATGAGCGGAGGCTCCGTGGGGCTTGCGGCAACACGGCGCTGCGAACCTGGCACCCAAGGCGTCATGCCATCCAGCGGCCGTCCGCCTCGTGGCAGAATCCCTCGGCCGACAGCTCCCGCAGCAGCGACTGCGCCTCGTCGGCCGCAATCGGTCCCCTGCCAGCCTGAGCCTCCTGGGCGCTTAGCTCGTCGGCCACCTGCTGGATGCTCACGCCCTGCTCGCGATGGGCAAGCAGCACCCGCACCACCATGGCGCGACGCTGCCGGTGCGACCCCTCGAAGCGCGACTGGCGCACGTGCCCGCGCGAGCGCCGCGAGGGGTTGGGCACTTCCCTCTTCAGCCATGCACCGTAGTCAAGCAGGGCAAAGTACCAAGTACGGGGGTCGTCGGCCGGGTTGCTGGCGTCGGGTGGGCAGCAGGCGGCCACCAGCGGCGTCAGCTCGCGGTCGGCCACGTCCTGCGCCTCGGGATACAGCTCGTGCAGAAACACCGTGCGCACGTTGGTCTCGAGGTACACTCCGGGCAGGTCGAGCGCAAAAGCGCGAATGCCCGCCGCAGTGGCAGGCCCAATGCCCGGCAGCGCCACAAGCTGGTCAACCTCGTGCGGCAGCTGACCTCCTGCCGCGTGCACCGCCTGCGCAGCGCGCCACACCGAGAGCGCCCGCCGGTTGTATCCCAGGCCCTGCCACTCGTCCAGCACGTCGGCCGCCTCGGCCATGGCCAGGGCGTCCACCGTGGGAAAGCGACGCAGCCACTGCTGCCAGCGGCCGTCAACGCGGCTCACCTGCGTCTGCTGCAGCATCACTTCCGAGATCCACACCTCGTAGGGGTCGCGCGAGCGCCGCCACGGGAGGTCGCGATACAGCTCGGCACCGCGCTCCAGCACCTTCTCGCGAAAGGCCTCGAGCTGCGGCGACAAGGGCCGCTGGCCCAGCATCACATTCTGCTGCTTGTTCACGTGCGCCGCTCGCCCTCCGCCACCGGGCTACGCGAGCTTGGTGCGCTCCTCAAGCGTAAGCGCCTCGAACTGGTACCCCTCGCGCAGCACGGGGCAACGCCCCTCCATGACCACCTCGTAGAGGGTAACAGAATCGAAGAGGTCGCGCAGGAGGTAGTTGGCCTGCAGCCACAGGCTCCGGAAGCCGTTGAGGTCGTCCTGGGGCGGGCAGTCGTCGGCATACTCGGCCACGCAGATGGGACCCTGGATGGCCTCGATGACGACGCGCACCGTGGTTGTGCGAGGGTCTATGGCCAGCTTCATGCCACCATGGCTGCCGCGAATGCTGTCCACGACGCCGGCGCGCACAAGATCGTGCTGTATGGACCGGGCGAACGAGTAAGGCACGTCATTCTTCTCGGCGGCAAGGCGCACCGAAACGATGCCGCCCTCGTTCCTTACGAGCTCTGCCAACATGCGAATCGCATAGTCGGTCTTCTTGGAAATCTCCACGGCGTCCTCCCCTCGGCTGAGCGGGGTAGAAGGCGGCACATACGACCTACAGGGTTGTCCCCCATTTAAGTATATCCCATTGATGGCGCTTTGCGGAGAACTTAAGTGCATAACTCGGATTAACAACATAGGCTTTATGGGCACTGCAAAGAAGTTGCTGGTCAGAATGGTGATCGCCATATGCGTAGGCAATATACCAGCTACCACTTCCTAGGTGTTCGTCCGCCCAGCGAGCAACGGCGCGCACCTTCTCTTTGCCCTCCACGACCTCGCCGGCAACAAGGGCCAGATACTGGCCGTCGGGACCCTGCTGCATCTCGGTCGCGACAAAAGCGTCGACGCGCATGTAATTTGCAGCGCGCTCGGCAACCTCATGAAAGGTTGCCGACACCAGCAGCGTGACGCATCCCTCGGCCTTGCGGCGGGCAACCTCGCTCAGGGCCTCCTGGTAATAGCGGGGCACCATGACCTCGTCGTGGAAGGCGTGCATGGTCTCGCGAACCGCATTGGGCTGGGCTCGGTTGAGCGAGCGAAGGATGACTTCGCGCGGCTCGCCCTGGCGGTGCGGCAGGCGCAGCTTGTAGCGTATACCCCACCAGGCAAGGCGTGCTGCAGAGGGAAGGCTAACCACGTGGTGGCGAAGCAGGTACTGGGAGATGAGCGACCCCGACTGGCCATTCACTGACGTGCCGTCAAGGTCGAAGACCGCGATGGGGGTTCTGCTGGCTTGCACAGTGCCTCCCTAGATAGCAAAAAGGCCCCGGATACCGGGGCCCTAGCAGACAATGGCGGGATGTAAGGGACTTGAACCCTCGACCTCCGACGTGACAGGCCGGCGCTCTAACCAACTGAGCTAACACCCCGTGTTGGTGCAAAAGCTATTGTACACATAACCGCCGAACCTTGTCTAGAGGCAATTTAAGAAACTTGGGACGATATGTGCCCTACACCTCGCGACGAGCCTCGATGGCGCGGCCCAGCGTGACCTCGTCGGCATACTCGAGATCACCACCTACGGGAAGGCCGCTGGCCAGACGCGTCACCGTAACGCCCAACGGGCGGATGGTGCGCGCCAGGTAGGTGGCGGTGGTCTCGCCCTCCACGTCGGGGTTGGTGGCCAGAATCACCTCGCCCACCTCGCCCGAGGCAAGGCGCTGCAACAGCTCTCGCACATGCAGCTGGTCGGGACCCACCTTGTCCATCGGGCTAATCACGCCGCCCAGCACATGGTACAGGCCGTGGTAGCTGCCCGTGCGCTCGATGGCCTGCACGTCGCGCGGCTCGGACACCACGCAGATGGACGTACGGTCGCGCGAGGAGTCGGCGCACACGTCGCACGTGTCGCGCGTGGCATAGCTAAAGCAGACGGGACAGAAGTGCACCTGCTGCTTTACCTCCATGATGGCGTTGGCAAGGCGGCGCGCCTCCTCGGCGTCAGCCTCGAGCAGATGGTAGGCGATGCGCTGCGCCGACTTGGGGCCGATGCCCGGAAGGCGCCCCAGCTCGTCAAGCAGGCGCTGCAGCGCCCGTCCGTCGTTGATCGCGTCCACGACTAGAACATCCCCGGCATGCCCGGCAGGCCCATGCCGCCGGTGACGGCGCCCATCTGCTGGTCAGCCGCCTCGCGTGCCGACGACAGTGCCTCGTTGACCGCAGCAAGGATGGTGTCCTGGATGAGGTCGACGTCCTCGGGGTCAAGCGCGTCGGGGTCAATCGTGATGGAGGAGAGCATGCCGTCTGCCGTGGCGGTTACCTTCACCATGCCACCGCCCGCAGAGGCCGACACCTCGATGTCCTTCAGGCCCTCCTGCGCGGCGGCCAGCTGCTCCTGCATCTTGCGCGCCTGCCGCATGATCTGCTGCATGTTCATTGCCATGGGTTGCTCCTACATCTCCTCGTCGTCGGGGTCCTCGCCGTCGTAGATCGAGCTATCGAACTCGTCGTCCTCGTCCTCTGCGTCGCCAGCATCATAGCCCTCGCTGGCCAGGGCAAGGGCCTCGGCATCATCGTCCTCGCTGGTTGGATCGGGCACCTCGGGCGCGCTTGGCGCCTCTCGCGTCATGGTGACGCCCTCGCCGAACACGTCGGTGAGCATCGAGAGGATGGAGGCGTCGTCGGTGCCGTAGGTGCCACGAGGCTTGGGCGCGGGCTGGGCGGATGCCGCTGGTTCGGGGTCCTTGGGCGTGGACTCCTTTGGCGCAGGCTTCGCCGCCGCCGCAGGCGCAGGCTGGGCGGATGCCGCTGGCGCGGGGTCCGCCTTTGGCGCGGCGGCCCTTGTCGTGGGCTGGGCGGGCTGGGCGGCCGGTGCCACCGCAGGTGCTGTGGCTGCCTCGGGGGCAGGCCAGGGCACCGGCTGGACGGCAGCCTGCTGGGGCTGGGGCCTGCCTGCCGCCGGCTGCGCCTGCCTTGGCTGCTGTGGTTGCGGCGCCGGCATGGAGGACGGGGCGTAGTACTCGTCCTCCTCGTAGGGGGTCATGTCGGCCTCGGTGTAGGGAACCGCCTCGTAGGGCGGGGTGTCGTCCCAAGGCGCGGGGTAGCTGCTGGCACTTGGCGGCGTTTGCTGAGGGCCACGCGATGCCTGCTGACGCGGCACCGCAGGCTGTGACTGCTGGTCAGGTTGGGCCCGTGGCGCGGGCTGGGCCGGCGCCATGGGTTGGGCCTGCGGCGCGGGCTGGGACTGTGGAGTTGGCTGCGGCCGCACGGCCGGGCGCGGTACGGCGGCTGCCGGTGCGGCTGCGCGGGCGGCCCGTGCGATGTCGGCACCCTTCAGGCTTGACTCGGCGTAGGCGATGTGGCGCGGGCCAAACACGCGGGCCACCAAGGGGTCGATGATCGCCCGCACGTCCGGGCGCTCCAGCATCTTTGCGGCAAACGTGGAGCCCTTGGGCAGCGTGACCAGCAGCGTATTGCCGTCATCCGACTCGATGTTGGAGTTCATGAGCAGCGACCCCCTGGAGGGTGCGCTGGCAAGCAGCTCCTCGCACACCTGGCGCCAGCGCCTCTGGAGGTCGCCCGCATCGGTGACGGCTGCAGAGCGGGCGGGTGCCGATGGCTGCGGCGCTGCGGCTGCAGGCGCCTGTGCGGGCACCGGCCTAGCTGCAGTGGCAGGCGCAGCCACAGGCCTTGCGACGGTTTGCGGCGCGGGAGCGGGCACAGCAGCTTGTGGCTGGGCTGCCTGCGGCTGTGCGGACCTTGGCTGCGGCGCGCGCGTTGCGGGCGTCTGAGGTGCCTGACCAGCACCCGTGTTGTTCGTAGGATGCGAAACTGGCACCTCGGCCACGGCCCGTTGTGCCACCTCGGGCGCCGGAGCGACAGCCGGCGCCACCGGTGCCCGCAGGGACTCCCCTGCCTCAAGCTGCGCCAGCCGCGCCTCAAGCACGGCCACGCGCTCGGCAAGGGCGTCCATGGTTACCTCGCCCTCGGGCCGCGCGATGCGCGTGAAGGCCAGCTCGAGAACAAGCCGCTGGTTGGGGGCTGTACGCATCTCGCTGGACGCATCGCTTAGCACCGACATGGCACGCGAGATGCGGTCGGCCGGCCCAAAGGCACGCGCCTCGTCGGCAAGCAGCTCAAGCGCCTTGCCCTGGGCCGACACCACGCCTGGCCGCTGCCCCACCGCGGCCACCACGTAGGCGTCACGCAGGTGAGCCGTTAGCTCGCGCGTAAACTGAAGCAGGTCGCGACCGGAGTCAACCAGGCCTGCCACCTGCGCAAACAGCGCGGGAACATCGCGGTTGGCCAGGGCCAGCGCAATCTCGGACAGGGTGGATGCCGGCACCTCGCCCAGCATGTCCTGAGCCGCGTCCAGCGTGATGGAACCGCCGGCATAGGTGGCAAGACGCTCGAGGTCGGACAGGGCGTCGCGCAGGCCGCCGCGTGCGTGCAGCGTCACCAGCTGCAGCGCCTCGCGCTCGTAGGTGAAGCCCTCGTTTTGGCACACGTACTCCAGGCGCGCAAGCAGCTCGTCGTTGCTGATGGGCCTGAAGTCGAAGCGCTGCACGCGCGACAGGATGGTTTCCAGCACCTTTTGCGGGTCGGTGGTGCACATCACAAACACCACGTGCTCGGGCGGCTCCTCCAGCGTCTTGAGCAGCGCGTTGAACGCAGCCGGCGTAAGCATGTGCACCTCGTCGATGATGTACACCTTGTAGCTGCCCCGCACCGGCGCGTATCCCACGCGGCTGATGATCTCTTCGCGCACGTTGTCCACGCCGGTGTTGCTGGCCGCATCAAGCTCGTACACGTCGGGGTGCTCGCCCGCGGCAATGAGCTGGCACTGCTCGCAGGTACCGTCGGGCAGGTGGCCAAAGCCCTGCTCGCACAGCAGCGCCTTGGCCAACAGGCGGGCCATGGTGGTCTTGCCCGTGCCGCGCGGGCCACAGAACAGGTAGGCATGGCTGGTGCGCCCCTCAAGCACGGCGCGGCGCAGCGTGGCCACCACGTGCTTCTGGCCCACGACGTCGTCGAACGTTTGGGGACGATACTTGCGGTAGAGCGATTCCATGGTGCCTCCGGTCCTGCGGCTGGTGCCGCGCGTGTTGGTGACGACAAGTATACGGCACGCGCCGGACACACGGGAGCGCCTTTGGCACAGGCAGGGCGGTTCGCTCATGGGACGGACAGGCGCGCGCGGACGGTTCAGATGGGCTGCGGCAGGCTCCACAAATCCTTAAGTGCGTAACTCTTTGGAGGCAAATCTTCGTGATTCAATCGCCTATAAGCCTACTACCTGCGAATATATGTATTTTAATCAATTTCTTTATCATCTGAGTTACGCACTTGTTGAAGAGGGCTGGCGGCAGCAGGCCGCGTACGGCACCGGGCTGCGGCCGGAACCGGAGGCGGCGCGGGCACCGGGCGACACGGGCGAAACCCTACGGCTCCAGCAGCCTGACGCGCAGCGCCTCGAGCTCGGGTTCGGTCACGCCGCAGGCCAGCAGGTACGCGCCCACTCCCCCGTACATGTCCAACACCTTGTCGTAGGTCTGGCCAATCACGTCCAGCAGCGTGGCCAGGCGGCCCTCGCTCATGTTCTGAGGCACAACGCCCTCGTCCACGAAGCGGTCAACCGCAGCGCGGGACGCATAGCTGTACAGGTAGTCGCGCGTGATGTCGGCACGCGACACGCCAGCCAGCCCCAACAGCAGCATCGCCGTGACGCCCGTGCGGTCCATACCCGCGGCGCAATGGAACAGCACGCAGCCCTGCTTGGGCACGGCGGCAAACCACGAGAACACCTGGCGGATGGCCTCGCGCCGTCCCAGCATGGAAAGGTAGCCGCCCACCAGGTAGCCCGAATCCTTCTGGGCAGCAGCAATCTTGGGGTCGGAGAGATTGAAGTCGTACAGCGACACGTTCTTCCACGCCACGTCGCGGCGGCGCGCAAAGGCGCAGGTAAACTGGGGGCTTTCGCCCGACCCGCGCAGGTCGAGCACGTTGGTGAGGCCATGCCTTAGCAGGTACTTGATGTCGCGCTCGCTGATGTAGCGCGTCGAGCCGCAGCGTATGTAGCGGTTAGGCTGCGTGGGACCGTCGGGCGTGTCGTATCCGCCCAGGCCACGCAGGTTCATGGCCGTGGGCGTGTCCAGGATGCGCACTCCGTCGGCACCCTCCACGTGCGTCTCGGGAAAGAGGAGGTCGAACAGGCCCATGCGCACCTCCCTTGGCAGGGCTACTTGCCCTTGTTAAGCTGGCCGCGCACCAGGCCAAACACGGTGGGGATCATGCTGACGCCGATGATGCCCACGATAAGCAGCTCGAAGTGCTTCTGCACGAAGGGGATGCCGCCAAAGAAGTAGCCCAACAGCGTGAAGCCCGTAGACCACGTGAGGCCACCCAGCACGTTGAACGTGACGAAGTCTCTCCAGTGCATGCCGCCCATGCCGGCAAGAAACGGCACGAACGTGCGGATGAACGGGAAGAACCGCCCCAGGAAGATGGAGAGCTTGCCCCACTTGTTCAGGAACTCCTCCGACTTCTGGATGCGCTCGGGCGTCATGGCCTTGACCTTGCCCGACTCGATGATCTTGCGCCCGAAGAAGTGCCCGATCATGAAGTTGCACTGGTCGCCCGCGATGGCGGCCATCCACACGACGGGCAGCAGGACCCAGATGTTGAATCCGCCCCCGTTGGCAAAGAATCCCGAGGCAAACAGCAGCGAGTCACCGGGAAGGAACGGGAAGAACACCACGCCCGTCTCGATGAAGATGACCGCGAACACGAAGCCATAGGCAACCAGCGGGCCCATGGCGATGGCACTGGCGATGAACCCGCGCGGGTCGCGCAGCAGGTTGGCGATGAAGTTGAAGAACGACATGCGGGCTCCTGACGGGGCTGGCCCGCGAGGAGGGCGGGCTCGCGAGGCCTGGGAACATGAGAAGAGCTCGCTCGATGGGAACGGGCGCCCGCCAGTGACCCCTTATGGCTGCTGCCTCCCGGCCCTGACCAGGTTCGAGGTGTGACGTCGCCCGAGCCCATCGAACAAGCTCGGACCCTACTGTACCACAACCGCCCGCGTGGTGTGGAGGTGCCAAAAACGAGCACTTCCGCCTCAGCCGCAGGCCCGGCTACTCGAACGGAAACTCGTAAGGCAGGCCCAGGCGGTCGCGCACCGCCAGGATCTCGGCCTGCACGGCCTTGCCCACGGGCACGCCCTTGTCCTTGCGCTCCTGCCATGCCAGCCACTCGCGCTCGCCCGCCGTGAGGATGCGGTCGTAGCCCGGGGCCTTGCGCGAGGCGCGCAGCTCGCGGCAGATGTCGCCCGCTATCTTGGCAAACGTGTCACGCCCGCAGAACGCGTCGGGGTCGACCACAAAGAAGAAGTGCCCTAGGTGATACATCTGCGGCGAACCGTCGGGCGCCACGCCGGTAAGCGCCTTCATGAACTTGCCGCCCGCGAGCGCGGACGAGAGTATCTCGACAACGGCCGCGTAGCCGTAGCCCTTGTAGCCGGCCATCTCGTCGCCCGGGCCGCCACCGAGAGGCGCAAGCGCTGCGGTGCCGTCGACCAACCGCCGCAGGATCTCCTCCGAGTCGGTGAGCTGGCTGCCGTCGTTGGCCACCACCATGCCGGCGGGCGTGGGCTTGCCCTCGCGCGCGTAGTACTCGATCTTGCCGCGCTGCACGATGGAGGTGGCGCAGTCCACGCAGAACGGGAACTCCTCGTCGGTGGGCAGCGCAAAGGTGAGGGGGTTGGTGCCCATCATGTTCTCGACACCGTAGGTAGGCGCGATGGACGGGCGCGCGTTGGTGCCCGTGATGCCAATCATCCCCTGCTTGGAGGCCATGGTGGCCCAGTAGCCGGCGATACCGTAGTGCGTGGAGTTGCGGATGGCACCGCCTGCCATGCCGTAGGTGCGTGCCTTCTCGATGAGGCGCTCCATCACGCGATACGCGGCCACCATGCCCATGCCGTCGTGCGCGTCGGCAACGATGGTGGTGGGCGTCTCGCGCACTATCTCGAGGTTGGTCACGGGAAGCAGCGTGCCGTTCTCGATGCGGTCGATGTAGATGGGCTTGAAGCGGTTGCAGCCGTGGCTCTCGATGCCGCGACGGTCGCTCTCCAGCAGGACGTCGGCGCAGATGACGGCATCGTCATGTGGCACGCCGTAGCCCACGAAGGCGTCTACCAGGAAGTCGTTCATCAGCTGCCAAGGCACATAGGGCCGGTTCTCGTCCATGGCGATGTCCTCTCTGGGGGTGGGTTGCGTAGGGTTCGGAACGGGGCCTTGCCTTTGGCCCTCTTTGCGCAGGGGCCAGAAAGGGAGTCTCCCCTTCTGACCCCTGCGGTTAGGGCGTGTTGCCTAGCCTATAGCCCTTGGTACCGGATGGCTACTTGCGGTTGGCGCGATAGTAGGCGATGAGCGCCTGGGTGCTGGCGTCCTGCTTGGCCAGGGCCTCGTCGTCGTGGAAGGCCGGGGTAATCTGCTTGGCCAGCTGCTTGCCCAGCTCGACGCCCCACTGGTCGTAGGAGTCGAGGCCCCACACGGTGCCCTCGACGAAGGTGATGTGCTCGTAAAGCGCAATGAGCTCGCCCAGCGCGTGCGGGGTCAGCGCCTGGCCGAAGATGGACGTGGTGGGACGGTTGCCAAAGAACACGCGGGCGGGCACGATCTCCTCGGGCGTGCCCTCGGCGCGCACCTCGTCGGCCGTCTTGCCGAAGGCCAGCGCCTTGGTCTGCGCAAGGAAGTTGCCCAGGAATAGCTCGTGCACGTCCTGGCCCTCACACTGGATGGGGTTGGCGCTGTTCACAAAGGCGATGAAGTCGGCCGGGATCATGCGGGTACCCTGATGGATGAGCTGGTAGAAGGCGTGCTGGCCGTTGGTGCCGGCCTCGCCCCAGAAGATCTCGCCGGTCTCGGTGGTGACGGCGGTGCCGTCCCAGCGCACCTGCTTGCCGTTGGACTCCATGGTGAGCTGCTGCAGGTAGGCGGGGAATCGGTGCAGGTACTGCACATAGGGCAGCACGGCGTGGCTCTCGGCCTTGAAGAAGTTGACGTACCACACGTTGATGAGGCCCATCAGCGCCACGACGTTCTTCTCGAGCGGCTCGATCTCGAAGGTGCGGTCAAGGTCGTAGAAGCCCTTGAGGAAGTCCTGGAACACGTCCTTGCCAAAGGCCAGGATGAGGGATAGGCCCACGGCGGAGTCGACGGAGTAGCGGCCGCCAACCCAGCTCCAGAAGCCGAAGGCGTTCTCGGGGTCGATGCCAAACTCGGCGACCAGCTTGAGGTTGGTGGACACGGCCACGAAGTGCTTTGCGATGGCCTCGGCCTCCTTCTCGGCGGAGTCGTCGATGGCGCCGGCCTTGCGCAGCGCGTCAAGCAGCCACCAGCGGGCCATTTTGGCGTTGGTGATGGTCTCGAGCGTGGTGAAGGTCTTGGACACGACGATGACCAGCGTGGTCTCGGGATCGAGGCCCTTTACCTTCTCGGCCACGTCGTTGGGGTCGATGTTGGACACGAAGCGCACCGCGGGGCCGTCCAGGTAGGGGCGCAGGCCCTCGTACACCATGACCGGGCCAAGATCGGAGCCGCCGATGCCGATGGACACGACGTTCTCGATGGCCTTGCCGGTGACGCCCTTCCACTCGCCGGAGCGCACGCGGTCGGCGAAGGCGTACATCTTGTCCAGCACCTCGTTGACGTCGGCCACGGTGTCCTGGCCGTCAACGATGAGGGTGCCGGCCTCGTCGGCGGGACGGCGCAGCGCGGTGTGCAGCACGGCGCGGTCCTCGGTGGTGTTGATGTGGTCGCCGCGGTACATGGCGGCGCGACGGTCCTCGAGGCCCACGGCGCGGCCAAGGTTGGCCAGGAGCTTGATGGTCTCGTCGGTCACGAGGTTCTTGGAAAGGTCAAAGTGCAGGTCGGAGGTGTCAAAGCTGAGCTTTGCCACGCGGTCGGGGTCGGCCGCGAACCAGTCCTTGAGGCTGATGCCCTCGGCCTGGAGCGCATCGAAGTGCTCCTGGAGCGCCTTCCACTCGGGGGTCTGGGTAACGTCAATCGGTGCGGGAATCTTTGCCATGTCCTGCTCCTTCTCGTCGCTTGTCGTGCCAAGGCACATATATGGCTAAGGGTAGCGCAAAGGAAGGCGCCTCTGTGGCATTGCGACTAACGGGGCGGTAGACGGAACGGATTTGTTGGCTTGTGTGGCGTGCGACGGAGTCTTTGGACCAATTGGGCCAGCATTCTTGCCCTTCGCGGAGCGGTGATACTCGCGGGTACCCATTTTTGCGGTACACAACTGTGCAAATCCGCCCATGTCCGTCTTCGAATCCTGCGGTTTTTCGGCCGGGTCGCACAGTTGTGTACCGCCGATTTGCGCGAAATGACCGGCACCGACGCCCGAGGGGCGTCACTGACCTCCCGTGGCCCCCCTGTGAGGGCCTCTGCGGGCAAAGGGCCCGTTGTTGCGCCATCGTGGGGCTTTCGCGGGGATTTTGGTGCAGGGCAACCTTTGCGCGATACTAGATTGCATGACTACCACATTTGCCGAGCTCGGGCTTAACGAGCAAATACTTGCCGGGGTGAATGCCCTCGGCTTCACCGAACCAACCCCCGTCCAGGAACAGGCCATCCCGCTGGTGCTAGAGGGCCGTGACCTTGTGGCCTCGGCGCAGACTGGCACGGGCAAGACCGCGGCCTTCGTGCTGCCGGCACTGCAGCTCATCGCGGGCCTTCGAAGCAATGCGCCGCAGGTAGACGGTGCCGCTGCGCCGCTTTCCGGCGATGAGGGAGCATCGGTTGCGCAGGCTGCCGCGCCTCAGGAGTCGTCGGATGACCAGCCCAAGCGCAGGCGTCGTCGCCGTCGTCGCGGAAAGGGCAGCACGCCGGACGCCCCCATCGTCATCCCCGACGTGCCCACGGCACCGCTCGCCCTCGTGGTAACCCCCACGCGCGAGCTTGCCCAGCAGATCGAGCGCGTGACCACCGTCGTATGCGGGTTCACCGGCCAGCGCTCGGTCATCGTGATGGGAGGCGCGCGCTTCGACCGGCAGCTTGCCGAGCTGGCACTGGGGTGCGATCTGCTGGTGGCCACGCCCGGACGCCTGATCGACCTCATGGAGCGCAAGGCCGTCGACCTGTCGCAGGTGCGGATACTCGTGCTGGACGAGGCCGACCGCATGCTTGACATGGGCTTTTGGCCCAGTGTACGCCGCATCATGCAGGCCTTGCCCAAGGAGCGGCAGAACCTGCTGTTCTCGGCCACCATCCCGCCCAGCATCAAGAGCACCGTCGACGCGATGCTGGTGGATCCGGCGCTCGTCGAGATAGCGCGCATCGGCCAGACGGCCGACACCGTGGAGGAGCACCTCTGCCCGGTCACGCAGGGGCAGAAGACACAGCTTCTGGCGCAGCTCATCCGCACGGGCGGGGCTGAGTCGGACGCCGTGCCCGAGCGCGTGCTGGTGTTCTGCCGCACGAAGCATCGCGTGGACGACGTGAGCGCAACGCTCAAGTCGGCAGGCTTCAAGGTAGAGGTGATGCATGCCGACCGCAGGCAGGAGGCGCGCGAGAAGGCGCTGCAGCGATTCCGCGACGGCAAGGTGCAGGTACTGGTGGCTACCGACGTGATGAGCCGCGGCATCGACGTAAGCGGCATCGACGCCGTGGTCAACTACGACGTGCCCATGGACCCGGAGGACTACGTGCACCGCATCGGCCGCACAGGCCGCGCCGGTGCAACGGGCCACGCGTACACCTTCGTGGCCCCCGACGAGGTGAGCCAGCTGCGCGAGGTTGAGTACTTCATGCACAAGCTGGTGCCTGTGTGGGACCTTCCTGGATTTGACTATGACACGGGGCGCATCATTCCGCAGGCCGGCAGGTCTACCACCAAGCCGACGCGCACGATGTTCTCGGGGTCGAGGTCGCGCGGCAAGGGACCCTCCGGCGGACGCTACGGGCGCCATTACTAGGACCGAGGACAGCTATGAAGCAGGTTCGCCCATATCCGCAGGTCATCGTCACGCGAAAGGCCGCGCGAGCCCTCTCGGCCGGACACCCGTGGGTATTCGAGGGCGAGGTTCTGCGCGTGCAGCCGTCGCCCCTTGACTGCACGCCAGCCGAGAACGGCTGCGTGGTGGACGTACTTGAGGAGAACGGCACCTGGCAGGGGGCCGGCCTGCTTTCGGAGCACAGCAAGATTCGCGTGCGCGTGGTGACGCGCAACGCCAACGACCGTCTTGACGAGGCGTTCTGGCGCCGCAAGCTGGAATGGGCCTGGCGCCATCGCGTGACGTGCATGGGCGCCCTGGCTTCGGGCTGCGGCGAGGCCCCCGACACCGACTGCTGCCGCGTGGTGTTCAGCGAGGCCGACGGGTTCCCGGGCTTGGTGGTCGACCGCTACGAGCAGGTATTGGTTGCCCAGGTGGGCACCGTTGGCATGGAGCGGCTGCGTGGCACGCTGTACCCGCTGCTGCTTGACGTGCTGCGCGCCGACGGGCAGGACGTGCAGGACATCTACGAGCGCAACGACGCCCCCACGCGCGAGAAGGAGGGCCTCGCATCATATAAGGGCTGGTGGACGGCCAATGATGCGCCATCAGGCGACGGCACTGCGCCAGACACGCGCATCGTGGTGCACGAGAACGGGCTTGCCTTCTCGCTTGACCTGGCCAACAGCCAGAAGACTGGCTTCTTCCTTGACCAGAAGTACAACCGGCGAGCGGTGCGCAACCTCGCGTACGGACGGCGCGTGCTTGACTGCTTCTGCCACGTGGGACCGTTTGGGATGAATGCGGCTGCTGGCGGGGCAAGCTACGTGCGATGCGTTGACGTGAGCCAGCTTGCGCTCGACCTTGCCCACGAGAACGCGCGCATGAACCACATGGACAACATCATGGGTTTCACCTGCGCAAACGTGCTTGACTACCTACCCGAGCTACGCCGCGACCGCGCTCGTCTGCGCGAGGAGGGCGGGCCCTTCGACCTCATCGTGCTTGACCCGCCGGCCTTTACCAAGAGTCGCGGCACCGTGAGCCATGCGGCGCGAGGCTATCGCCAGATTAACGCGGACGCGATGCGGCTTCTGCCTCGCGGCGGCTACCTTGCCACGTGCAGCTGCTCGCACTTCATGACGCGTGACCTGCTGGCGCAGGCCATCGCCGAGGCGGCGCACGACGCAAACGTGCAGCTACGACAGGTTGAGGAGCGGCAGCAGGCACCCGATCACCCCATCCTGTGGGGCGTTCCCGAGACGCACTACCTGGACTTCTTCATCTTCCAAGTGGTCTAGCGCCGCCCTCCACCGGGGGCAGCCTCAAAGCAGGCGCTACGCCAGGCCACGCTCGGCGCGTACCTGCTCGTCAAGCATGTCGTGCAGCAAGACGCCGTCAACATTGCCGCCAGTTATGACCAGCGCGATGTCGTGGCCGCCAACCAGCTCCTGGTGCGCACGCACCGCAGCCACCACCATGGCGCTGCCGCCCTCGATCACGCACTGCTCCTGGCGAGCCATATAGCAGAAGGCCTCGCGAATCTCGGACTCCTCGACAATGACCAGCTGGTCAATGAGGTCGGGCAACATCTCGAAGGCAAGGCGCCCAATGCCGCCCACCACGGCATCGCAGATGGTCTCGCCCACCGTGGGGTACGAGCTGTAGCAGATGCCGTCGGCAAGCGAGCGTGCCACGGCCGGGCAGGCCGCCGTCTGCACGCCCACGATGCGCACGTCGGGCTTGAGGTACTTTGCGGCAACGGCCACGCCCGTGGCCAGGCCGCCGCTGCCCATGGGCACCACGATGGTGTCCACCTTGCCATGAACGGCCATCAGCTCGTAGCCGATGGTTCCCTGGCCTGCGTAGACGCGGGGGTCGACGTCGCCAGGATCCACGTAAAACAGCTCGTGGCGGTCGATGTAGTTAAGTCCCAGGGTCAGCGAGTTCTCGTAGCTGGTGCCCATCGTCATGATGCGCGCGCCGTAGAAGCGAATACGGTCCAGCTTGGTGCGTGGGATTCCCTCCGGCACGATGACCACGCAGTTCTCGATGCCCAGCAGGTGCGCGGCGTACGCCACCGCAATGCCATGGTTGCCGGTAGAGATGGTGCCCACGCCGCGGGCCACCTGCTCGCGCGGTAGCTGCGCAAGCACGTTGAGCGCGCCACGAATCTTGAAGCTCTTCCCTAGCTGCTGGCTTTCCAGCTTGAATCGATAGCGGTGATCGTCATCGTTGAGGTAGATTGAGTCTTCGAGGGGGGTCCTCCGAATGAAGTCGCAGATGCGCACGTACGCGTTGCGTACGTCCTGGCCGTCAAAGCGCTGCAGCATGGGAGCCCCTCTCCTCGGGTTCCTATAAGATACCAAAGCAAAATGCAGGTATGCAAACTGCTTCTCTTTTGCAACATATATTTGGTACAGAGCATGTGAAGCCGGTGAGTGGGCGCTAGCGGGACATTGGGGCACGGCCCTCTCGCCCGCTCGCCTTCCCTTCACCCTATACTTTGGTTGGAAGGCCACGAAAGGCAAGGTGACCATGAACCAGCAAGACCAGCGAGAAGTAGACGAGGCATTCATGCGCCTAGCGCTTGGCGAGGCGGCGCAGGCGGCGGCAGAGGGCGAGGTGCCGATCGGCGCCGTGGTGGTGTGCGACGGCCAGGTAGTCTCCCGCGCGCACAACCGACGCGAGCAGGACGCCGACCCTTCTGCACATGCGGAGTTCGTCGCGCTGGTTGACGCTGCGAGAGCGCTGGGTCGTTGGCGGCTTACGGGCTGCACGGCATACGTGACGCTTGAGCCATGCCTGATGTGCGCCGGCCTCATGGTTAACGCGCGGATCGACCGCTGCGTGTATGGCGCGCCTGACCCTAAGGGGGGTGCCCTGGGCACGCTGTACGACGTGAGCCATGACGCACGCCTGAACCATGCGTTCGAGGTAGAAGGCGGCGTGCTGGCCGACGAGTGCGGCGGCATGCTACGGGATTTCTTCCGAGCGAGGCGCAAGAAGCGGGAGCAATAGCAAGGCGTCGCCAACCCCATTGGCTAGGTTGTCACCTTGTGCGTTGTGCGTGGCACAAGGCGGCGTTTCGTGACATGACATCAATTTATTAACGAAGCCCTCAGAGGCCAAATTTGGCCAGCAAATTGGCAAGATGGGATAGATGACCTTGCTATGTGGCTTGCCTCAAGCCGAGTGAGGCCCAAACGGCGCCTTCCGGTCGTACATCCGTGACGTTTCGTGTTTTGAATCCTGCGGCTCAATGCGGGAAACGTCACGGATGTACGACCGGAAAAGGCCCAATCGCTCTTACCCGAGTGATGTGACACCAGATTCCTATAGTGGAGTACCGTATACCTGCCGAAAACTCTTGTTCTAGTCCGTTTGCGCACCGCCATCGGCGCATTCGAGCGACTTTGACACTGCCGCACAAAAGCAGGGACCAGAGGGAAGCTCCCCCTGGCCCCTGCGACGATGCGGGACGTGTGAGAACGCGCAGCCTAGAACTTGACCTGCGGTGCCTGGCGTGCGGACTCGTCGGTAACCACGAAGCCCTGGCGACGCTGGTAGCGCGAGCCGGCCACGAGGTTGCCCGGGAACGTGGTGATGGCGTTGTTGTACTCGAGCACGCAGTCGTTGTAGCTCATGCGGGCGTAGCTGATGCGGTTCTCGGTGTCGGTGAGGTCGGCCTGCAGCTGCTGGAAGTTGGCGTTTGCCTTGAGCTCGGGATAGGCCTCGGCAACCACGAGCAGGCGGCTGATCGCGCTGGACAGCTCGGAGGATGCGGCCATCTTCTGCTCGGGCGTGGCGGCACCGGCAACGGCGGCGCGGGCCTGCGTGACGGCCTGGAGCGTCTCGGACTCGTGCGACGCATATCCCTTCACGGTCTCAACGAGGTTGGGGATGAGGTCGTTACGACGCTGCAGCTGGGCATCGATGGTCTGCCAGGCGTTGTCGCAGCGGTTGTACTTGGTGACGATTCCGTTGTTGATGGAAACCCAGGCGACGCCGACCACGACGGCAAGGGCAGCCACAGCTAGTAGGATGGCCATGATACCTCCTCGTACGAAGCTTACTGGCGGAGAGGGTGGGATTCGAACCCACGAGACCTTTCGGCCCGGCGGTTTTCAAGACCGCTGCAATCGACCACTCTGCCACCTCTCCATGTGTAAACATGATACCCCAACGTGGGGCTGTTGATACCCTTGTTTGGGCTTGGGTCCAAGGCCGTCGCGGGTCGTGCGCCTTCGGTCGTGCGCCATCGGTCGTGCGCCGTCAGTACCCCAGGGCCTGCAGGGCAAACATGATCACCGTAAGCACCGTGACCGACACGATGGTGAACCACATGAGCGCGTTCCACAGGCGGCTGTTGCGATAGGCCCCCATCACGTGGCGGTCGCTGGCGATGCCCACCATGAAGTACAGCAGCACCGGCAGCAGCACACCATTGATGACCTGCGCCGCCATCATGATGCCAAAGAGGTTTGCCCCGGGAATCAGCACGATGACCGCGGAGATGACCAGGATGGCCGTGATGATGCCACGGTAGGCAGGCGCCTCCTGCCAGGTGCGGTCGCTGCCACGCTCCCAGCCAAAGGCCTCGCAGATGGCGCTGGAGGTGATGCCGGGCAGCACGCAGGCCGCCAGAAACGACGCGCCGATGAGGCCCGCTCCAAAGAGCGCCTGGGCATAGGGGCCAACCAGCGGCGCGAGCGCCTTCGCGGCGTCCTCGGCACCCTCGACCACGATGCCGGCGGGAAAGAGCACCGCACCGGTAACCAGGATGATGAACCACGAGATGGCGCTGGCCACGATGGAGCCCGCCACGGTATCGATGCGCTGGTAGGGTATGTCGCTCTCGCGGGCGTCGCGCTCCACGACGTTGCTCTGGGCAAGGAAGATCATCCACGGCGCGATGGTGGTGCCCACCAGCGCCACGATGAGCGAGAGGTAGGACAGCTCGGGATACACCGGCGGTACCACCGTGTCATGGAAGGCCTGCGCCCAGTCGGGACCCACCATGAAGCCAGCCACCACGTAGGTAAGAAACACGCAGCTGATGGCCAGCAGCACCTTCTCGATGCGGCGGTACGAGCCGCTCATGGCCAGCATCCAGATGGCGAAGGCCGAGGCAGGCACCGACACGAACGTGGGAATGCCAAAGAGGGCGAAGCCCGATGCGATGCCAGCGAACTCCGAGAGGGTGACCGTGGCGTTGGACACCAGAAGCGCCAGCATGGCCACCACCGACAGGCGCACGCCGTACTGCTCGCGGATAAGCGAGGCGAAGCCCTTGCCCGTGACGCAGCCCATGCGCGCGGCCGTCTCCTGCACCACGATGAGCAGAAGGCACATGACCGGAACCGTCCACAGCAGGCCGTATCCGTAGAGGGCGCCCGAGTTGGAGTAGGCCGCCACGCCGCCGGCGTCGGCGCCAGCAAGGGCCGCCACCATCCCAGGCCCGATGGCCGCAAGCACCTTGCGGGCCTCGAGGGGCTGGCGTGGCGGGCGGTCGTCGGGCCGCGCGGACCTCCTACGTGCCGCCGACATCACGACCACGCCCCGACCATAAGCGCCGCCACGACGTAGATCACGCAGGTGACCGCCATCGAGGTGAGGCGCATCGTGGATCCGGTGGGGCCCTCGCCCTCGGCGTCGCGCTTGCGAATGAACAGCAGGTAGAGCGGTGCTGTGAGGTAGCTGAAGGCCACGCAGCCGCCAGCGATGGCGAAGCCCATCAGCATCGTCTGCGCCATGCTGGAGCCCGACACCCATGCGTCGCCCGCCAAAAACATCGGGCTCACGTCGTCAAGCATGTTGGTGATGCCATATATCACCAGGTAGATCAGCAGGCCAAAGGTGATGCCCGAGGACACGCCGCGCACCAGGAAGCCCATGGACGAGGGAGCGTCCTCGTCGTCGGGGTCGTGCTCGACGCAGAAGGCGGTGACCGAGCGCACCATGTCGACGGCGGCTCGCAGGGCCACGGGAAGGCCCAGCGAGAGCAGGATGCCGTTCAGTGGGTTGCCGCCCACCTCGCCGGTGACGGCCGCGAGCACGGCTATGGACAGCGCCCACAGGAAGAACCACGCCTCGTGCACCACCAGGCGGGCCAGCACGCGGTCGGCAGTGCCCTCCTCGCCCGGCGCCGCGCCACCAACCAGCGCAAGGTCCTCCTCGTGCTCCTCCTGCAGCACCTCGAGGGCGTCGTCCACCGTGACGATGCCGATGAGGTGCTCGTCGTCGTCCACGACGGGCATGGCCAGCAGGTTGTACTTGGCGATGTCCTGGGCCACGTCCTCCTGGTCGTCCTCGGGGCTGGCGGTAACCAGGTCGGCGGAGGCGATGCTGGCAAGCGGCGTGTCGGGCGCGCTTACCAGCAGGTTGACCAGCGTTACCACGCCTACCAGCCGCTTTTCGGCGTCAACTAGGTACACGTAGCGCACCGACTCGAAGTCCTCCTCAAGCTCTGCCAGGGCTTGCACCGCGTCGGCCACCGTGCCGTGCTGGTCCACCGCCACGAACTCGGAGGTCATGATGCGGCCCGCGGTGTCCTCGCGGTAGCCCAGCAGCTGACGGATGGCGGCCTGCTCCTTTACGCCCATCAGCCGCAGCAGCTTCTCGGCGCGCTCGTAGTCAAGCTCGCTCACCAGCTCGGCCGCATCGTCGGGGTCCATCTCGGACAGCATCTTGGATGCAGCGCTGTCCTCCATGCGGCCCACCAGCTCGGCAGCCATCCCGTCGTCGTCCAGCTCGGCCACGGCCTCGGCGGCCATCTCGTCGTCGAGGGTGTCAAACACCTGCCCGCGCAGGCGCGGGTCCAACCGCTCGATGATGTCGGCGATGTCGGCCGGATGCATGTCGTCAAGGGTCTTGTGGCTTACTGACAGCTTCACGTCGGAGAGGTCGCGCTCAAGCAGGTCCATGTAGTTCCAGGCAATGATGCGCTCGGGGATGGGATGGCCCAGCGCCCGCGCGGCGCGGCACACCAGCGACTCGAAGCGCGGGGAAAGCGAGCGCAGCAGGCCGCGCAGACCCACCTCGGCGCCAAGCAGGCGCAACTGGGACGAGCTGGTGTCGGACAGCTTGAGGTCGTTCACGCGCACGACGCGCATGCCGCGCGTGTCCACGATCTGCTTGTCAAGCAGGTCGCGCGCGATGAGCACCTCGGAAGGCTGCAGGTAGGAGAAGCGCAGGTCGGTGGAGGGTACCTTAAGCTGCACCTCGTTCTCATCGAAGCTGGCCACGTACTTGCGCCAGCTAATCATGAAGGGCGTCTTACCCGGGCCCATGAACGCCAGCGACGTGACGCGCGGGAACACCTCTCCGGTAGCGATGCCCAAGTCGGACACCGTACCGAGGCGCTCTCCGTCAGAATCGTAGATAGAGTTACCCAGAAGCTGGGAAAGGTAGATCATGCGTGCTCCTTCGCTTATGCACCCCACGGCGCGCCCAGCGAAGGTGGCACCGAGGGGTCATCGACTGTAAGGTCGAGGTTTCATCAATGACCCTTCTCTTGGTAATT
The DNA here is from genome assembly GCA_902788705.1 of uncultured Coriobacteriaceae bacterium. GTDB lineage: Bacteria > Actinomycetota > Coriobacteriia > Coriobacteriales > Atopobiaceae > UBA1367. The sequence goes on from CADALE010000008.1 coordinate 43,357, forward strand.
GGTATGCACATGCACAGACGTGCACGAACCATTCTACTTCTCTGGTCGGGATAGGCAACCAAAGAATCCATGGACACCCATCTCCCACGCAGGAGCAAGAGGGGCGGGCTGTCCTGTGCCCTCGAAGCGACATCCGCGAAGCGCTGAGCAAGGAGGGCACAGGACGGCCCGCCCACCCTTCTTTTCTTCCCACGCACAAGTTCCGGAGGAAGGCAGCCCTCCGAGGGGGACAATCAGACCGAAACAGCCCCGAACAAGGAAGCAGGCCGCCCTTTGCTCTCGCAGCGACATCCGCGAAGCGCTGAGCGAAGAGAGCAAAGGGCGGCCTGCTAATCTTGCGTGTAGGCAATACCTCACTCCGAGGAGTCCCCCTCGGAGGCCCGCTTGAATTCCTCCATGAACGACCCAAACATGCCTTTTGTCCTGCCCAGCTGCCGACCGAGAGCGCGCGACCCCTTGTCGACGGCCTCGCCCGCAACCTTGCCAGCCTTGGCCGCGGCCTGCGCACCGGTGGCCTTGGCGCGTGCGTATCCCTCGCCCGCCTTGCCAGCCATGCCACCGGTAAGCTCCTGGTTGGCGGCCTCCGGGGTGAGGATCATCCAGCCACGCTCATAGCCAACCAGCATCTCCACCGGAACGCGCACGGCTCCTACCAGCGACTCTGCCAGCCCGCCATCCCCAATGAGGAAGTCGGCAACCTTGCCCGTTGCCTCGTCATAGGTGGCATCGCTCACGTAGCCCAGCACCTTGCCCTTCGTGGTCTTGGCGTCCATGCCAGCCCACATGATGCAGCGGTCCCAGTCGAGGCCCAGACGGCGGCGGGCCTTGTCGTCGGTGGTCTCGTCACCAGCCACGACGCGCCAGCCACCATCAACCGGGGCCAGCGAGTCCCAGGCCACGAACACGTCCTGACGCTTCACCATGCCTGCGATGTCGGGACGGTGCACGAGGAAGCCGGCCACCGAACGGCCGTCGGGCGTGAACACGGCCATGTGCACCTTGCCCAGGCGCTCGAACTGGCCGGCCTTGCCCTTCTTTTGCACGTAGACGGGCTTGTTGGTAAGTTGGCTCAGGGTGCGCATAGCGTCCTCCGATACGGATGCGGGACGCCACCTGCCGGTGACGCCCCGCCTTGTTGCAAGTCGTGCGTTGGTGCCTACTCGGCGTCCTCGGAAACGGCCTCGACGGTCTCGGCGGCCTCCTCGGCAACCTCCTCGGCCGGCTCGTCCTCGACGATCTCCACCTGCACGCCCTCAGCCTCGGTCTCGGTGGCCTCGGCAACAGCCTCCTCGGCGCCGGCAACCTTGTCGGCAACGGCGGTGACGGCGTCGCTCACCTGGGCGGACGTGGTGGCCACGGCGTCGGAGAGGGACTCACGCAGCTGGTCCATGCGCTCGCGGGCAAGGTCAACCTTGGCACGCAGGTCGTCGGTGGTGGCATCGACGGACGGACGGACCGAGCCAATCTTCTCGCTCACGGCACCAGCGCCGCGCTCGTAGGTGTCAACCGCCGAGTCCCACGCGTCGTTCATGGCGTCGGCTGCCATGGCACGGCTCTCGGCGCCGGAGCGCGGGGCCATCAGGATGCCGGTCACGACGCCCACGGCTGCGCCAGCAAGGGTGCCGATGGCGATGCCCACGATGTTCTTCTTGAAGATGTTGATCATACGTTCCTCCTGTGTCTTGCCCGTTTGGGCACCCTTCCTTGCATCTTTAGTGGCCCGGCTTGCGTGGCCACGCGCTGCCTTGTTCTTGGGCCATTTGCCCAAGGAGCCAATCGCTTGCCCCGCTAGTAGTCCTCGCCGTAGTCGCCTGCCTGCGTGACGGTGTCCACGGGGATGACGTCCGCGAAGGGGTCATCCCCGTCGATGGGGGCGGGCTCGTCCTGGTAGACGGGCTGCTCGTCCTGCGCGTCCTCGCGCTCGACCGGACGCTCGGAGCGCACCACGGCGCGCGCCGTGGTAGTGCGCTTGCGCTGTCCGTCGCGCGTAGCCAGGGCCTCGCGACCCAAGCCCTCCAGGTCATCGTCTTCGATGGGGGCCGTAGCTGGGTCGAAGCCGGCACGCAGCTCCTCCGCCTCGTCCTCATCCACCACGTACTCGCGCACCGTAGGCGCGGGTGCGGCAGGCTCGGGCAGGCTCTGCACGAGGCTGACCAGCCCCTGCACCGTGGCATCGATGTCGGGCACAGGGTCGCCGCCACCAGAGTACGCCCACTGCAAAATCCACACGGCGCTGGACAGCGCACCAGCCACCAGCACGTCGTCGGGGCAGGACAGCTCGATGTCGTAGGTGCGCAGCTCGTCGGTGACCGTGAAGGTGCGGCCGCAGGGCACGTCGCCCGCGATGTCGGTCTGTGCCAGCAGCTCGACCGTCACGTGCTCAAGCAGGTGCGCAATCTCGGTGTCGCCCATCACGTCCTTGAAGGTCTCGCCACCGTCACCCAGGCACACGTGGTCGATGATGTGGGGCAGCAGGCGGTACACGCGGGTGGTGCCCTCGAGGTCGTCGCTCGTCATGAGCGGCGCAGACATGGCCACGCGGATGCGTGCGGTAAGGTTCTTGGGGCCGACCTCGACCCTTCTGATGTCGATGAGCTGCGCCATGAGGCACCATCCTTTGAGGACGAGTCTTCGGATGCTAACCCCACATTGTACTGTAAAGCGCCACGTTGGTCACAAGGTTATGCATTCCTTACGACCAAAGTGCATATTGCCTGTTCGGAGTGGCGGTTTTGCACGGAGCGCTCCCGCCACTTAGGAGACGTCACTCCTCGGCAGGCTCGGCTTCGGCCTCGGGCGCGGTAACGCGCAGAAGCGAGATCCTGCGGCCGCGCATCGACTGCACCATGAAGGTATAGCCCTCGTGTTCGATGGCGTCGCCGGGACGCGGCAGCTTGTCGGCCATCTCCAGCACGAAGCCGGCCACCGTCTCGAACTCCTCGGAGTCCTCGATGGGCCAGCCCATCTCGATGGCGTCGTCGATAGAGAAGCGACCGTCCACCAGCCACTCCCGCTCGGAGAGCTGCGTGAGGTAGCGGTTGTCGGGGTCGAACTCGTCCTCGATCTCGCCCACGACCTCCTCGACGATGTCCTCGAGCGTGATGACGCCTGCCGTGCCGCCATACTCGTCGATGACGATGACCATCTGCTCGTGACTGGCGCGCATCTCGGAGAGCAGCGGCATGATGTCCTTGGTGTCGGGCACGAAGGTGGCCTGGCGCATGTAGCGGCTGATCTTGTCGGCCTCGGAGCGCTGGTCGATGATGGGGGCCAGCAGGTCCTTGATGTGGGCGATGCCCACCACCTTGTCCACGGTGTCGTGGTACACCGGCACGCGTGAGTAGCCCGTCTTGCGCATGAGGTCCAGCACCTCGTAGAGCGAGTCGGAGTCCTCCACGGCGGTCATGTCCACGCGCGGGATCATCACCTCGCGGGCGATGGCGTCGCCGAGGTCCATGACGTCGTGAATCATGGTCTTCTCTTCGTCAGTGAGGTCGTCGGCGTCGGTTACCAGGTACTTGATCTCGTCTTCGGAGGCGCCTTGGCGATCGTCGGGATTGGCGATGCCCATGAGCGAGGCGAGGCCCTCGGCCGAGTGCGACGTGAGCCACACGAGCGGCTTGGCGATGGTCATGAACGCGCGCACCGGGCCCGCCACCGCCTTGGCCACGCCCTCGGCGTCGGCCAGCGCGATACGCTTGGGCACCAGCTCGCCGATGACGATGGAGAAATACGACACCATAAGCGTGATGAGCACGGTGGCACCGGGACCTGCGATGCTTGCGGGAACTCCCAGGCTAGCGAGCCAGCCTGCGAAAGGGCTGGAGAGGCTGGTTGCCGCGAAGGCCGAGGCGGCGAAGCCTACCAAGGTGATGGCAACCTGGATGGTTGCGAGGAACTGGCTTGAGTCGGTGGCCAGGTCAAGCGCCTGGCGGGCCTTGCGGTCGCCGTCGTCGGCCTCGGGCTCGAGGATGGCGCGCTTCGCGTTGACGACGGCCATCTCGGACGCCGAGAAGAAGCCGTTGGCAAGGGTGAGTAGGAACGTGACAAAAAGCGAGAGGAATATGTCCATGCGCGGGGGCGCAACCTCCTTGGACGGGGCGTTTGGTGCAACATTTGCATGATAGCAGAGGGTATGGGTTTGCTTGCCAGCGCGCCGCGGCGTCGAGGCGCTCGCACATGTTCTTTCCAGAGGCCGCCACAGGGCCATTTGGGCGGCCAGAAGGTGTCAGATGACCTAAATATCGCGAGGAAATCACTGGATGAGGCACGTTTTACAGAATCCCGTCGTACATCTGTGACGTTTCGTGTTTTGAATCCTGCGGGTCTATGCGGGAAACGTCACAGATGTACGACGGAAAACTGCCCAGACATGCTCATCTGGTCATTTCGACCCAATCAGGAGCGCTAGCGCACCTCGACGGTGCCGTTTTCGCGCACATGCACGCGGCCCTCAGCCAGCAGCTGGATGGTGTCGGGGTACAGCACGTGCTCGATGGCGTGAATGTGCTCCTCCAGCTCGTCGACCGTCCAGCCCTCCTCCACCACAAGCGCCTGCTGGGCAATGATGGGGCCGCAGTCATAGCGATCGTCGGCAAAGTGCACGGTAACACCCGTCACCTTCACGCCGTAGTCGTAGGCGTCCTGGATGGCATGCGCACCTATGAAGCTGGGCAACAGGGCCGGATGTAGGTTGACCACGCGGTTGGGATAGGCGGCCAGCAGCGGCTCGTGCACCATGCGCATGTAGCCCGCCATGATGACGTACTCCACGCCGTGCATCTTGAGCTCGGTGGCAATAATCTCGTCGGCCAGCAGCGGGTCGGCGTAGATCTCCTTGGAGAGGGTCATGGTCTGCAGGCCAGCGGCCTCGGCGCGCTTGAGGCCATAGGCGCTGGGGCGCGACGACACGACCAGCTCGATGGAGGCGTCGAGGGTTCCCTCGGCGATGCGGTCGATGATGGCCTGCAGGTTGGTGCCGCTGCCGGAAAGAAGGACGCCCAGCTTGATGCTCATGTCCGCTTCCTTTCGAAGGTATTGGTGCAACGCTGGGGTCGGAACCTCCGTTGCATTGTGCACAATGCAACGCCGGGTTCCGAACCCGGCGTTGCACTCTTAGCGATAGAGGACCTTGCCAGAGCCGGGCACAATCTCGCCCATGACGAAGGTGTCGAGGCCCTCGGCAGCCAGCAGCTCGCGCACGCGCACGGCGTCGTCAGGCGCGCAGATCACGCTCATGCCCACACCCATGTTGAACGTCTTGTAAGCCTCGTCGGGCGTGAGGCCCGCGGCGCGCACCATATAGGTGATGACGGGCGGCACGTCCCATGCGGGGCCCTCGCCAAAGCCGTCGGGCGAGGTACCGTCGGCGGCATGACGGTCGACGATGGCGTCCAGCGTGCCAGGCAGCGCGCGGTTGAGGTTCTCGGTGATGCCGCCACCGGTAATGTGCGCCATCGCGTGGATGGGCGCGCCAGCGCGAAGCGCACGGATCAGGGCCCCGGCGTAGATGGTGGTGGGACGCAGGACCGCGTCGGCCAAGCTCTCGCCGCCCAGCTCGTCAAGCGGCTGGTTAAGCTCGTCAGCGGTCTTGCCCTCGATGGCCACCTTGCGCACGAGCGAGTAGCCGTTGGAATGGATGCCTGAGCTGGGAATTCCCAGAACCACGTCACCCTCACGCACCAGATCGGGACCAATCATCTTGGGACGGTCGGCCACGCCCACCACGAAGCCAGCTAGGTCGTAGTCGTCGGGGGCCATCACACCGGGGTGCTCGGCCATCTCACCGCCCACCAGCGCGCAGCCGCTCTTGCGGCAACCCTCGGCAATGCCGGACACGATCTGCGCAACGTGCTCGGCGCGCAGCTTGCCGATGGCCACGTAGTCCAGGAAGAACAACGGCTCGGCGCCCGACACCACGATGTCGTCCACGCACATGGCCACGAGGTCCTCGCCCACGGTGTCGTGGCGATCCAGCAGCTGGGCGATGGCAAGCTTGGTGCCCACGCCGTCGGTGCCCGACACCAGCACGGGCTCGTCCATGTCCTTGAGGGCCGCGGCCGAGAAGAGCGAGCCGAAGCCGCCCAGGCCTCCGATGACCTCGGGACGGTTGGTTGCCGCGACGGCCGCCTTGATGGCGTCGACCGCGCGGGCGCCCTCGTCGACGTCCACGCCTGCGTCAGCATAGGTGATGTGCTTGGTTTCCTGGGCCATGCTCAGCTCCTTGGGTGTTCTCCTCGACCTACCTGCTCAAATGGCGGAAGTAGGTGCGCTATCCTTCGTTCCACGATTCCTCTTGCCAGGTCTCCTCCTGGCTGGACTCATCCCAAGACTCCTCCTGCCAAGACTCCTCTTCCCAGGATTCTTCCTCCCAGGACTCTTCCTGCCAGGTTTCCTCTTCCGAGACCTGCCCCTCTTCGGCGTATGCCTCTTCCGTTGGCTGCTCAACCGGCTGCTCGACCGGCTGCTCGACCGGTTGCGTCACGGGCTGATCCTCGTGCTTGGGAATGGCCACCAGGATGGAGCGGCCATAGCCGTCGTAGTAGTTGCAGGTGGACATCGTGAGCACGTGCATGGCGCCAGCAATGAGCTGCTGGGCGTCGGCGCGCATGGTCACGGCACGGGTGAACTGCTCCTGCAGGTACGCGCGGAACGCCTCGTCGGAGTCGAACCGGAAGTTTCGCACGGTCGTGTCGTAGGGCGTCGCGTAGTACATGAACAGCGGCTGCAGCTCGTACTCGTTGGTCTCCGTCACGTACCAGATCGTGTCCGTCGCGTCGAACACCTCCTGATCGTCCAGCAGCGAGAGCGGCTGGAACATGGTGCCGTCCCACAGATGGTGACCATAGATGACGGACTGGTGGTCGACCATGCCGGGCGGGGTGCTCTCCCAGTCAAGGAACACCTGCCCGCCGACGCTCCACTCGCCCAGCGCGTTGGTGCGCAGGTACTCGTCGTTGTCGACGCCCTGGTACACGGGGTAGTTGACCACGGTGCCCGGCACGTAGATCCATCCCACGACGTCGTCGTTCACGGCCTTGAGTGCCGCCCAGTCGACGTCGATGGGACAGCCGGATGCGTCTTCCGTGGCGTCGCTGGTCTTGTCGGTGATGGTGACATGCTCGGCGAGCGCCTCGTTGGTCTTGCTCTGCTTGTAGTAGCGGAACTGCGCGTATCCCCACAGGCCACCCGCAGCGAGCAGAAGGCCCACGCCCACCACAATGAGCAGCGTGGAAATGACGCGCAGGGCCGAGCGCTTGCGACGCGGCCTCTTGCTGGTGCGGACGCGGGGCGAAGCCGCACGGCGGCTGCTTCCCTCCTGCCCAGCAGGGGCGAAGTGCGCGCTCTGGCCTGGCTGGGAGGCCATCGGCGTGGTGCGCGCCGTCGGTGTCGTACGCGCAGTCGGCGTGGAGCCATTCCTGCCCGTTGCCATGTGCTTGCTTGCCATGCGCTAACCTTCCGCCATGACGCGCTTGAACTCGACCATCTTTGCCGCGTACTCGGGCATGTTGGTGCCAAGGATCTGCGTGGCGTAGATGGCTGCGTTCTTTGCGCCGTTGATGGCCACGCAGGCCACCGGCACGCCTGAGGGCATCTGCACCATCGACAGCAGCGAATCCATACCGCCAAGGTCGCTGGTCTTCATGGGAACGCCCACGATGGGCAGCGGCGTGTAGGCTGCCACGACGCCGCCAAGGTGCGCCGCCTTGCCAGCGGCCGCGATGATCACCTTGATGCCGCGGTCGGCCGCAGTGGACGCCCACTCGTGCACCTTCGCGGGGTTGCGATGCGCCGAGGCGATGACCAGCTCGTATGGCACGCCAAACTCGTCGAGCTGCGCCGTGCAGGCCTCCATCACCGGGAGGTCGCTCTTCGAGCCCATGATGATGCCCACGAGGGGGGTGTTGTCTGCCATCCCGCTCTCCTTTCTGAAGGCGCCCGCAGCACGCCGGGCGCTGAAATCGCATGAGGACTGACGTCCAGCCGCCGCAAGGGCATGTGTCTACATGCGGCTATTCGGCAATATTGTAGATGGTTCGCATTTCGAAACCATCACCGTTGCGGTTATCGCACGGCGCCTACGTGACATATCCATGCGAACCACGTGCCTTCATGCCATGCTTGTCGTGCGGATTTGTTGCATGTGTATCGATATGGTGTCGGTTTCTGTGTGCGCAGATCTGATGTGTAAACTTCTCCCCTAAGCGTTGGTCCATCAGTCCGCGTGAAAGGAAATCACCATGAACAACGCAAGAGATCTGTATCTGTTCCGTCGGCAGGATGGCTACATCCCGCGCATCGCCGCCGTGCACGACCTGTGCGGCTACGGCAAGTGCTCGCTGGGCGTGGCCATCCCGGTGCTCTCGGCCGCCGGCTGCGACGTGTGCCCCGTTCCCACGTCGCTGTTCTCCGCGCACACGCGCTTCCCCAAGTGGTACATGCACGACACCACCGACATGCTTGATGACTATCTGGACGCCTGGGTTGAGGAGGGCGTCGAGCTGGATGCCATCTACTCGGGCTTTCTAGGCGCTCCGCAGCAGGTAGGCGCCATCAAGCGGCTGTATCGCGAGCATCCGCAGGCGCTGCGCATCGTGGACCCCGTGATGGGCGACGGCGGCGTGAAGTACGCTACCTACACCGACGAGCTGTGCCAGGCCATGGGCGAGCTGGTTGACGGCGCCGACGTGCTTACTCCCAACCTCACCGAGTGCTCGATCCTGACCGGCATCGCCTACGAGGGGCAGGACGTCGACGAGGCCTACGTGCGCCGCATGATGGACGCCCTGCTGGACATGGGTGCCAAGAGCGTGGTAATCAAGGGCATCGTGCACGGCGACGGCCTGATTCGCAACTATGTGGCAGGCACCGACCGCGAGATGGTGGAGGTGTCGGGCGAGCTGCTTCCCTACATGCTGCACGGCACCGGCGACCTGTACGCATCGGCGCTGCTGGCGGCTATCATGTGCGGCAAGTCGCTGTACGAGGCCGTGGGGTTTGCCTGTCAGCTGGTGGTGAGCGCCATGCACGTGACGCGCCTGCAGCCCGACTACGAGGTGCGTGGCGTGAGCTTCGAGACCACGCTGGGCCAGGTAGCCGCCCTGCTGGGATAGCGGGAACCAGACTTTAGCGATGCAAAGGGGAGCGCGACGGCCGTCGCGCTCCCCTTTTTGCTGTTGCTGCGCCCGTGCGTTCGTACGTACGGGCTTCTGGGCCAGTTACTGCTGAGGCATCTCGTAGGTGGGATCGTCCCCGTTGCCCCCCATGTGGCTGGGCGGCAGCAGGTACTGCGCCATAATCTGGTCGCGCTGCCATGGGAAGTGGAATCCCTCGAGCGCGCGGCTCATGGCAAGGTCGCGCCGCATGAGGTCTTTCTCGCGCTGAAGGGCCACAATCTGCTCGTTAAGCCGCTCGACCTGACTGGTAAGCACGGTGATGGTGGCCTCATAGTTGGAACGTATGCCATCAGAAGTCTGGCTAAGCTGGGCAACCTGCGAACGCAGGGTGGCGTTGGTCTCCTTGAGGGTGCGGATCTGGTCGCGGTAGGCCTCGATGAGGGCGGAAATCTCGGAAGGCATGGCCGCCGCGGGAATCTCGGGCTGGTTGGCCACAATCTCGGACATGAGGGTATCTACCTCGGCGTCGTCAACGCTGGCGATGCCGATGATCTCGGAGGCTTCCTCGCTGGACACCTCGGGTGCGCGGCTTTTCATGAGCGCATGGGCAAGCGCCGAGGCGGCCTCGGGGCCAAGGTAAACGGTGCCCTTGCCTCCGCGCGTGATGACCGGAAGGTCAAGCTCCTTGAGCTTACGGACGGCAGTTGACTTGGAGACGCCACATTCGTCCGCGACTTGCTTGATGGTGACTTCCCGTGGTTCCATGCGATCTCTCAATTCATCGAGTCTCATCGGTCCAATCGATTCTATCACATCGAACCAACCGAATCATCGCAGGTTAAAGAGAGGAAGAATGAGAGTGCAGATGACGTGATAAGCAAGATAAAGGATGGCACCCCTCGCAGCCGGCGCGAGCGAAGCAATGCGCCGGGAGGCCGACCCCGGACCCGGCAGGTACCCCTCGCAGCCGGCGCGAGCGAAGCAATGCGCCGGGAGGCCGACCCCGGACCCGGCAGGCCGTCCCGGCGTAGCCGGGGCGGCCGCTCCTTCAGGGCTGGCGCAAGCCAGCCCTACCATCTTCCTCCACGTCAAAAGCCGAAGATGGCTGATTCTACCGCAACGATAACGCGCCCCTCCCACCTTCGCACAGCGACATCCGCGAAGCGCTGAGCGGTGCGAAGGTGGGAGGGGCGCGCCCCCGCAGGTCAGTCCTACGAGCTACTCCTCCTCGTCGAGCAGCGCGTCACTCATCGAGTCCTCCCCACCGATGTCGATGGGGTCATCCTCATTAGCCTCGCCAGCGGCAGCAAGATCAAGCGCCCCCTGCATGGGATCCACGCGGGCAGCCTTCTTCTTGCGCACCACCATGCGGGCAACTGCGCTCACGCGGTCATCCTCAGCCATGTTCATGACCTTGACGCCCTGCGTAGAGCGGCCAAGCTTTGACACGTCCATCGCCTTCACGCGAATCACGACGCCAGCCTCGCTCACCACCATCAGCTCATGCTGCGGCCCAACCACGCGGCAGGCCACGAGGTTGCCCTTGCGCTGCGTCATCGCGATGGTGAAGACGCCCTGGCCACCACGCTTGTGCTCGGGATACTCCGAGACCGGCGTGCGCTTGCCATAGCCCTTCTCGGTCATCACGAACAGGTCGCCGTTGCCATTGCTGATCTCCATGCCAAGCACGGTGGCGCCGCCCTTCAGCGTGATGCCGCGCACGCCAGAGGTGTCGCGACCGGTGGGACGCACCTCGCTCTCGTCAAAGAGGATGGCCTTACCGTCCGAGCTGCACAGGATGATCTTCTCGCCCTCGCGCACGCGGCTCACGTTTACCAGCTCGTCGCCCTTCTTGAGGTTGATGGCGATGAGGCCGTCGCGGCGGCTGTTGTCGTAGGCGCTCATGGCCGTCTTCTTGACCATGCCATTCTTGGTGGCAAACACGAGGTACTCGTCCTCGGGGAAGTCGCGCGCCGTGATGACGGCCATGGGGTGCTCGCCCTCGGAGAGTGCCAGCACGTTGACGATGGCCGAGCCCTTGGCCTGACGCGAACCGATGGGCAGCTCATGCACCTTCACGCGGTACACCTTGCCCTTGTTGGTGAAGAACATCACGTAGTCGTGCGTGGAGGCCACAAAGAGGTCCTCAACGAAGTCGTTGTCCTTAAGCGAGAGGCCCTGGACGCCCTTGCCACCGCGCTTCTGCGAGCGATAGGTGGCCACGGGCAGGCGCTTCACGTAGCCGGCGTGCGTGCAGGTAACCACCATGTCCTCTTCGGCGATGAGGTCCTCGACATCAAGGTCCTGCGCCTCGACGGCGGTAATCTGCGTGCGACGCTTGTTGGAGAAGCGCGCGGACACCTGGCGTAGCTCGTCCTTGATCACGCCCAGGATCTTCTCGCGATGCTCGAGCAGGTCGATGTAGTAGGCGATGCGCTCGCGCAGGTCGGCGATCTGGGCCACCAGCTCGTCGCGGGCAAGACCGGTGAGGCGACGCAAGCGCATCTGCAGGATGGCCTCGCCCTGGATGTCGTCCAGGCCAAAGCGCTCGTTCATGCGACGCTTGCTCTCGGCATCGTCACGCGAGGTGCGGATGATGTGCACGATCTCGTCGATGTTGTCGACGGCGATAAGCAGGCCCTCGCGGATGTGCAGGTCCTTCTGAGCCTTGTCCAGGTCGTACTGGGTGCGACGAGTTACCACGTCAACCTGATGGTCGATGTAGTGGCGCAGCATCTCCACCAGGGTAAGGGTGCGCGGCACGCCATCAACAAGCGCGAGGTCAATCACGCCAAAGTTGGACTGCAGCTGCGTGCGCTTGTACAGGTTGTTAAGCACCACCTGCGGCACGGCTCCCTGCTTGAGGTCGATGACGATGCGCATGCCCTTGCGGTTTGACTCGTCGCGCATGTCGGAGATACCCTCGATGTGCTTCTCGTTTACCTGCTGCGCGATGCGCTCCTGCAGGGTGCCCTTGTTCACCTGGTAGGGAATCTCGGTCACCACCAGGCGCTGGCGGCCGCCCTTGCCGATGTTCTCGACATGTACCTTGGCACGCACGGTGATGGTGCCGCGGCCCGTCGCGTAGGCCTCGCGGATGCCATCGGTGCCCATGATGATGCCACCCGTGGGGAAGTCAGGGCCGGGCAGCACCTTCATGAGGTCGTCGACCGTCACGTCGGGGTTGTCGATCATCATGCACACGGCCTCGGTGACCTCGGCCAAGTTGTGCGGCGGCACGTTGGTGGCCATGCCCACCGCGATGCCCGACGAGCCGTTTACCAGCAGGTTAGGGAAGCGCGAAGGCAGCACGGCGGGCTCGGTGAGGCTCTCGTCGTAGTTGGGCTGGAGGTCGACGGTCTCCTTGTCCAGGTCGCGCAGCATCTCCATGGCGGCGTAGGTAAGGCGACTCTCGGTGTAGCGCATGGCTGCCGGCGGGTCGCCGTCGATGGAACCAAAGTTGCCGTGGCCGTCAACAAGGGGCAGGCGCATCGAGAAGTCCTGGGCCATGCGCACCATCGAGTCGTAGATGGCCGCGTCGCCGTGCGGATGGTACTTACCCATGACTTCGCCCACGGTCCAGGCACTCTTCTTGTGCGGGCGGCTGGGCACGATGTGGGCCTCGTTCATGGCGTAGAGGATGCGGCGGTGCACGGGCTTCAGGCCGTCGCGCACGTCGGGCAAGGCGCGGGCAACGATGACCGACATGGAGTACTCCAGGAAGGAGGCCTTCATCTCGTCGCTCATGTCGATGGGCTTGAGCGCGCCACCGTGGATGTCCTTGAGGTCGAGGCGGGTGCCCGCCTCGTCGGTGATGGTGTGCGAGAGGTTTGCGCCGGCAAGGTTAGTGGGAGCCGCTTCGCCGTCGTAGTCCTCGTCATCCTCGTCCTCGGACTCATACTCGTCGAGGCCGAGATCCTCGTCCATGTCGTCTAGCTCGGGATCGGACTCCATGTCGTCGATCGCGCGCTGGACGAAGTCGTCCAACGACCCAAGGTCGTCGTCACGAATGTCGTCATCATGCGTGTTGTCAGCCACATTCACTCCTATACATAGGGCGCCGCGCAGCGGCGCACACTCTTACCCCACGTCCGGTGACCCTCCTTCGAGGACGCGTCCGACCGCGCTCAGGAAGGGATGGGAACCAGCCAAGAAGCCCGCGCAAGGCCTTCATCCAGCGTCAGGCAGGTGCGGTACCGTTACAGCCCGGTATGCGAGCCTTCCGCGCTTCCAGCGAGCGACATCCGCGAAGCGCTGAGCGAGCAGAATCGCGGAAGGCTCGCCCCACAGGCTAGATGTCCAGGAACCGCACGTCCTTGGCATGCCGCTGGATGAAGTCCTTGCGCTTCTCCACCTGGTTGCCCATCAGGTCGGACACGGCACGGTCGGCCGCCATCGCGTCCTCGATGGTCACCCTTAGCATGATGCGGTTCTTGGGCTCCATGGTGGTGGACCACAGCTGCTCGGGGTCCATCTCGCCCAGGCCCTTGTAGCGCTGCACCGTATAGCGACTGGAGTCCTCGTACTGGGCGGCCTCGCGGGCAAGGTCCTCGTCGGTGTACAGGTACTTGCCGCCCTTCTTGCCCTTGGGCTTCAGCTGGTACAGGGGCGGTTGCGCCACGTAGATGTAGCCCGCGTCGATCATCGGCCGCATGTAGCGGTAGAAGAACGTGAGCAGCAGGATGCGGATGTGGGCGCCGTCGACGTCGGCATCCGTCATGATCACGATCTTGTGGTAGCGGGCCTTGGAGAGGTCAAACTCGGAACCCACACCCGTGCCGATGGCCGTGATAAGCGAGGTGATGGTGTCACTGGAGAGGGCGCGGTGCTCCTGTACGCGCTCGACGTTGAGGATCTTTCCGCGCAGCGGGAGCACGGCCTGGATGGAGCGGTCGCGCGCCATCTTTGCCGAGCCGCCTGCGGAATCGCCCTCCACGATGAAGAGCTCAGTCATCTCCGGGTCGCGCACCGAGCAGTCGGCCAGCTTGCCGGGCAGCGACGCACTCTCAAGCAGACCCTTGCGGCGGGTTGCCTGGCGCGCCTTCTGTGCGGCAAGGCGGCCCTTGGCAGCCTGGCTGGCCTTCTTGAAGATCTCCTTGGCCTGGTTGGGATGCTCTTCTAAGTACTCGGCAAGACCCTGGCTCACGATCTTGTTGACCAGGGTGCGCATGTAGCTGCTGCCCAGCTTTGCCTTGGTCTGGCCCTCAAACTGCGGGTCGGGCAGCTTCACCGAGATGACGGCCGTCAGGCCCTCGCGGATGTCGTCGCCCGTGAGGTTGGGGTCCTTGTCCTTTAGCAGCTTGTGGCTCTTGGCGTAGTCGTTCACCACCTTGGTGAGCGCCGTGCGAAAGCCCTCGAGGTGCATGCCGCCCTCGTCGGTGAAGATGTCGTTGGCAAACGAGAGCGTCTGCTCTGAGTAGCCGGTGTTCCACTGCATGGCCACCTCTACCTCGCCGCGCTTGTCGGCCGGGGCGTCATCTTCGCTCTTGCCCGCGATGTAGATGGGCCGCGCAAGGCCAGGCAGGATGGTCCTCTCCTCGTTGAGGTACTTGACGAAGTCGATGATGCCGCCGGCATAGCAGAACTCGTCAACGCGCGGGGTAAGCTCACGCTCGTCGGTGAGAATGATGCGCAGGTTCTTGTTGAGGAACGCCGTCTCCTGCAGGCGGTCATGCAGGGTGTCGTAGTTATACGTGGTGGTCTCGAAGATGAGGTCGTCAGGCCAGAAGGTTATGGTGGTGCCAGTGGCCTTGCTCTTTCCCACCTGCTCCATCTTACGCACCGTCTTGCCGCGGCTGAACTCCATCTCCCAGATGCCGCCGTCACGCTTGACCTGCGCAATCAGCTTCTTTGAAAGGGCGTTTACCACGCTGACGCCTACGCCGTGCAGGCCGCCCGACACCTTGTAGGCGTCGTTGTCAAACTTGCCGCCGGCGTGCAGGATGGTAAGCACCACCTCGAGGGTGGACATGTTGCGCTTCTGGGGGTGCTTCTCCACAGGAATGCCGCGGCCGTTGTCCTCCACCGTGATGGAATTGTCGGGGTGCACCGTCACCTTGATCTTGGTGCAGTAGCCGGCCATGGCCTCGTCCACCGCGTTGTCCACGACCTCCCACACCAGGTGATGCAGTCCCGACGCGCTCGTCGAGCCGATATACATGCCCGGGCGCTTGCGCACGGGGTCGAGACCCTCGAGGATCTTGATCTGGCTTCCGCCGTAGTTGTTTCCGCTCTTCTTTGTTGCCACGCGTGCTTCCTCTCAAAACTATCGTTGCGTGCGCCGGCCTGGCCCCTTGGCACCAGCTATCTGCGCCGAGCCCACTGTGCCTGGTGCAAAGGTGTGCACTGATACGACGCAGCGCCGGAATGAATAGTGTACGCCTTTTTGGCCGTATCGCCTATGGCCAAGGGCTAAACTACGGGATATTCAAAGTGCAAAATCGCGTCTGAGACGTTCTAAGGGCGAAATTTGCCAAACTGGCAAAAAACTTGCTCAAAACTGGTCTGTAGCTTGTATGGAGGCGATTATCGCCTTAGAAATGCTTGGCCTCAGGGCCTCGGGAGCGCCTTCCAAGAGCTGCTGCACATAGGCTTGCTGCTCGGACGAGAGCGGCTTCTCATGAGAGGCGCGCTGAGCCGTGTCCTGACGGCCGGCCACGACCTTGCGCCGTGCCTCGCGATCTACGGAGAACTCGATTCCCGACACGTGATAGCCCCAGTTGGCGAGGCGCGCCAGATAGAGGTCGCGGTTGGCATTGAGGTCGGTCACGTAGGCGTGGGAATCCACATAGACACAGATGATGGGGTCTTCCACCCCGGTTCGCGGCGCCTTCACGAACACGCGCGTGGTGTGAGCGCGCTCACGGTCGCCATTGGCGCCAAACCACGCAGCCACCGCGTAGCGCAGGGTGTGCTCCTGGCCTCCCATGCTCTGTCCTACGACGGCCTTGACAAGTGAGCCTATGCTCTCTATCGAGTCAGGCTGTGGAATTGCCTCACTATGCATCGGTTCAACCGCGTCATGAATCGATTCAGGCATATGCTCACCCTCTTGTCTTGCCAAAACCAGCCATAGGGGTAGCCCCCGGTGACAGGTTCCGTGCGTCTAGTCAAAGCTCACCACTGTAGCGCTCTCAAGGAGCTCGTCAGGGAAGTACCCCAGATTGGTGGTGGTTACCACCGTCTGCATGCCGCCCTGCACAAAGCGCGTGGCGGCCTCGCGGCGGCTGCCGTCAAGCTCGCTCATCACGTCGTCAAGCAGCAGTAGGGGCTTCTCACCCAGCACCTCCTCGGCCAAGGCCACCTCGGCCATCTTCCACGCAAGCACGATGGAGCGCTGCTGCCCCTGGCTGCCGTAGGCGCGCGCGTCACGACCATTGATGGCAAAGGTTATGTCATCACGCTGCGGTCCTACCAGTGTCTGCTGTCTGCGCAGCTCGTCTGCACGCAGCTGTGTCATGCGCTCGGCGAAGCGGTCGGCCAGCTGGTCGCGCGAGAGCTCTTCGCAACCCTCCCCCAGCGAACACTCATAGTTGCTGGTAAGCTCCTCACCCTGCGAGATCTGCCGATAGATGGGAATCATCTGGTCGCGCAGGCGTGCAAAAAGCCGTAGCCGCGACTGTAGCAGCGTGGCCCCACCAAGGGCCACCGACGCATCCCAGGCATCAAGCAGGTCAAGGTTGGGATGCTCGTCCTTAAGCAGGCGATTTCGCTGCTCAACCGCACGCTGGTAGGCTGCTAGCACCTTTGAGTAGCCACGGTTGGCCTGACGGCCAAAGCCATCCAGCTCGTCACGGCGATACGACGCCCCGCGCTTCACGAACGAGAGGTCGTCGGGATTGAACAGCACGCTCATCAGGGTGCCAGGCATCTCCCCTGCCTGCACGCGCTTGCCATTGCGCATGAAGGTGCGCTTGGACGCCTCGATGGTGCATGAGACGTCAACCACGCGACCGTCGCCCTCCAGGCGCGCCGCGATGCGCGCAGAGGTGGCCTGCTCACGCACCTGCTGCGAGGGCTTGGGCTTGCGAAACGACATGCCAGCCGTCAACATCTGCAGCGCCTCGACCGTGTTGGTCTTGCCTGCGGCGTTGTGCCCATGCAGGATGGTCATGCCCTCGCCGAAGGCTATGTCCCGCTCGGCAAAGTTGCGCCAGTCGCGCAACTCCAGCCTACAAACGCGCAGGCCCACGCGCTACATCCTGACCGGCATCAGAAGGTAGAGGTAGTTGATCTTGGCGTAGCTCTTGAAGATGCCCGGCTGCATGGTGCTCTGCAACTCAAGCGTGAGCTCTTGGCGGTCGGACGCGGCGTTGACGCAGTCAAACACGTAGTGGTAGTTGAGTGCGATGGGCATGCTCTCGCCCATCACCTCAACCGGCAGCAGCTCGGTGGATTCGCCCTGGTCGGGGCTGGAGGCCGAGAGGCGCATGAGCTTGGCGTCGGCGTCGATGTCGAAGCGCACCGAGGGATTGGCCAGCGCGATGACCGACACGCGCTTAAGCGCCGCCGAGAACTCAGCCGTGTCGATGGTGACGGTGGTGTTGCAGCTCTTGGGAAGAAGTTGCTGGTAGTTGGGGAAGTTACCCTCAATCTTGCGCGACACGTAGGTGGTGTTGCCAAACGAGAACACCACCTGGCTGCCCGTGGTTCCCACGGTGATGGTGTCGGTCATGGACGGAAGGGCCAGCACGTCGTGGAACGTGGCTCCCGGGACGATGGCGCGGAAGGGCTCGTCGGGCGCGACGGACACATTGGAGTCGCATACGGCAAGGCGGTAGGAGTCGGTTGCTACGAGGCGGATAACGTTCTGCTCGACCGTGAGCAGAACGCCGCCCAGGATGGGACGCGAGGTGTCCTTGGAGGTGACCTTATATACCTTGTCCACCATCTCGGCCAGCAGGGCGCTGGGCAGCTCGATGGAGCGTTCGAGCGCATACTGCGGGAACTCAGGGAAGTCGTGCGGGTCAAGCGTGTTGAGGCGGAAGCGCGAGCGACCGCAGGTAACCGTGATCAGGCGGTCGATGCCTTCGAAGGTGACCGCCGAGTCGGGAAGGGTCTTCACGATGTTGGCCAGAATCTTGCCGGACACCACCGTCTCGCCAGCCTCCTCGACGTTGGCGGCGATGCGGTGGCGGATCGAGATGGTGAGGTTGGTGGTCTGGAACTCGAGGGTGCCCTCCGTTGCGCGCACGTAGATGCCCGAGAGGATGGGCAGGGTTGAGTTGGTGGCCATGCCCTTGGTCACGACAAGCAGGGCCTTAGCAAGTGCGGACTGGCTGACGGTGAACTTCATGGGGTGGCCTCCTTGTTATCTCTTACTAGATATATATAAGGTAATAGTAATGATAGTGTCCTGTAGAAATGTTCATTACTCGCATCAGCGCAGGTAAAGGGCCTGAACAAGACCTGCCGCGCGCGTGGCTGCACTCGACAGTGTCTTCATGTTCAGAGGGTGTCGAATAGTTTTCTGCACCGGTTCCCTTCCTTTTAGACACGAATCCACATGATTTGAACCAGCTTTTGACATCAGGATCCGTCGGTGATGCTGTCGCGCAATATCTCCAGCTGGTCGAGGAACACGCGGTTGGTCTTGCGTAGCTCGTCCACCCACGCGATGGAGTGTTTCACGGTGGCGTGGCTGCGCCCGCCGAAGCGCTTGCCGATGTCGGCTAGGGTGTTGTCGGTGAGCTCGCGCGTGAGCCAGATGGCCACGTGACGGGGCTCCATCAGCTCCTTGTTGCGCTTCGACCCCACCAGACCCGCGTGGCTTACGTCGTAGTGGTTCTCAACCGCACGCTGGATCTGCTCGATGGTGATGACCTTCTGGCCGGTGGGCCACTTCTGCGCCGCCACGCGCACCACGTCCTCGCGCGTGAGCTGGCCGCCAGCCTGCTCGCGCTGGTGGGCCTGCATCAGGCATGACTGCACGAAGCCCTCGATGATGCGGATGTTGGTGCCGGCCTTCTCGGCCATCAGCTTGCGCAGGTCGTTGGGGATGGTGCCATCTAGGCCCACCACGTGCTCATCCAGCGCGTCGGCCTTCATGCGCTCGTAGAAGGCATTGACCAGGTTGAGCTTGAGTTCGTAGTCGGGCACCTGGATACTTACCGTCACGCCCGAGTCCATGCGGCTGGTGTCGCGCTCGTCAAATTGGCTGTCGCCCATGCCCAGCTGTGAGGGGCTGCGGTCGGCCGCCAGCACCACCTGCTTGCCGTGCGCGGTGAGGTAGTTGAAGGTCTCGAAGAAGAAGCGGATCGAGCCCACGGCGGTGGACATGTTTTGGATGTCGTCGATGATGAGCACGTCGACGTCCTGGTAGTGGCGGGTAAGGGCGCTGCGCGGCAGGGCCGAGCGCTCGTCGCGCACTGCGCTGACGTACTCGTCGATGAAGTCGCCGGCCGTGCGGTACACGCACAGGCGCGAGGGGTCGTTCTGGGCGATGTAGTTCTGGATTGCGCGCAGCAGGTGCGTCTTGCCCAGGCCGCTCTTGCCGTGGATGAAGAGGGGGTTGTAGCTCTTGTTGCCGTTGGCCACCTGCTTGGCAGCCTCGAAGGCCAGCATGTTCTCCTCGCCGGACACGAAGCGGTCGAAGGTGAGCTTGGAGCCTCCCTCGGGAACCTCCTCGTAGAGGGGGTTGTTCTCGCGGCGCGCCGCAGGCGTGGGCTCTACGGGCTCCGGCTCGGGGGCAACTGTTGCTCGTGGTGCCACCGTGGTGCTGGCCATCGCGTCAAGCTCGCCCTGGCTTACCACCGACCTGGTCTCCACCTGGCGTGGGACCTGGTCCTTGACCAGCTCGACCACCAAGGTGAGGGGCTCGAAGGCGGCCTCCTCGAGGCACTCCTCGATGACGGCGCGCTGGTCGAGTATCTTGCGCTGGGCAAAGCCAAGGTTGGTGCCTATGTGCAGTTCGCCCTCGCCAAGCGAGAGGGCCTGGCAACTTTGGAGCATGGCCATGGCTGCAGGCGGCAAGCCGCGCAGGCTGAGCAGCGTGAGCACGTCGTCCCACAGGATGGAGGCGTCTGATCTGCTGTCTTGGTCCATGTCACCTCCTTGCCGTAGGGTGAATGTTGAAAAGTCATTCCATTATAGTGATGAAAACTTGGGCGTGAGCGTACTTTCTCAACAATTTTGGTGAGGGGAAGAACCGCAGGTAAGGGCTACGTATTAGCGCGATGGGACAGCTGTGGTGCGTTTTGAGCGCCTCCGTGGTGCGGGCCTTTGGTGTTTGGGGCGCCTACTATGCACGAAGTAGCAGGGAACCAAGCGTGGTGAGGTGACGCTTCTGGCCACCGCGCTTTGACACCACGCCTGCCTCCTCGAGCGCCTGAAGCTCGCGAGTCCAGGTTGACTGCGACGAGCCATAGGCTTCTACCAGCTCTTTTGGCCCAACCGACTCGTGCGTGGCAAGGTAGGCAAGCACCTTTTCACCACGGGCACTAAGCGCTATGGCGGGCGTGGTGGGTGTAGGTGCCGCAACCTGCGGAACTGGGCTGGCTGGTATGGTTGGGGCAGCTGCTGCGATACCAGCCGTGGGGATGTCTACTTGGGACGCGGACATCATAGGCGCGGCCTGCGCACCAAAGCCGTCAGCGCTGGTGATAACCTGCGGCGATGTTGAAAGGTTGGGGTGCGGCGCGCGCGACCCCATCGAGATGGTGACGATGGTGCCGCCGGAGATGTTGTCCTCGATGACGAGCGAGCCGCCCTTGTCTAGCAGGTATTGGCGGGCATAGGGCAGCCCAGACCCAACGCCGCGGATGTAGCGCTTCATCTCGTCGGTGGCTGACGTGGTGCCGTACTCGAGGGCGCGCTCCTTCTCCTTGATTCCGGGGCCCTGGTCGGCGAAGCGGATGGTGTTGCCGTCGTCGAGGATTGAGATGGCCGGCTCGATGAAGTAGGCGTGGATGAGGTTCTCAACCACCTCGCGGATGACCATGAAGGGGATGGATCCGCCCTGCTCATGGCTGAGTCGCGTGACCTCTGAGGTGATTTCCTCGAGGTAGGAGCGTACGTCGGTGGGATCGATGATGATGACGCGCGGCGCTGCGGCAGCGTCGTCGTACACGGCGATGCGCGCCGCATAGTGGGCTCGGTCAAGCAGCCCAGCTCGCTCGGTACCCTGCTCTGCGTCCTGACCCGCGGCGTCGCCATGCGCGGAGGCACCACGCTCACGCGAGGCATCCTCCTCGACGAAGGGGTAGAACGCGTGTGACATGGCACCTCCTCATTCAACATGATTTCATCCAGTGTTGAAATCTTTCAAAACATTCATGCAAGCGAATGAAAGTTTTCAACAAGCGGTGAATATTTGTTAATAACTGCTGAAACGCACTTGCAAGTGCGAGAGAATCATAGCATCCACAGCAAAACTTTGCAGTGCTTGCATGAAAGATTGCAGAGGCCATTGCATGAGAGGGCGCATAATTTCCCACTTAAGAGAGGCCTTCTCTGGGAATCAAAACACTGATGAGCCCAATTTCTGTGAATCCGTTCGTACATCTGTGACGTTTCGTGTTTTGAATCCTGCGGGTTTATGTGGGAAATGTCTCAGATGTACGATTGAAAATGGCGAAGTGAGATACACCCGCAGGGTGACTGCCCCAATTGGAGGGCATATATGACCTTACGGCGCTTGCAAGGGCTAATTTGGGCCTCTCACGGAAGAGGTACGAGAGGCGTTGTTGCCAAGGGGGCCTCGTAGGTTTTGCGATTTGAACCCGTGACGTGTGGGTTGTCGCAGCGAAGCGCGGGATGAGCGAACAGACGGTATTGCCTCCAACTGAGCGTCAAATCGCGGTGCCTCACGTGCCAAGCTCACATATTTTGTGCGCTTTACCAGTAAATTTGTTGACAGGAGACGAGCTTCACTACTACAATCTTGAAGCTCAATGCTATAGGCGCACCACCGGGTGCTCGTTGCCCTCAGGAGGACTGAACTATGAAGCGTACGTACCAGCCCAACAAGCGTAAGCGCGCCGTCACCCACGGCTTCCGCGCTCGTATGGCCACCAAGGGCGGCCGTGCTGTCCTCGCCCGTCGCCGCGCCAAGGGCCGCAAGCGCCTCACCGTCTAGGATCAGGTATGGAGACCATCAAATCCAAGCAGGAGTTTGAGACGGTCTTCACTGGTGGGAAGCGTGCGAGCCACAACCTCGTGCGCATAACGGTGCTTAAGGTTGACGAAGGCGACCCGGGAAAGGTCGCCTTCGTTGCGCCTAGGAGGCTTGGGAACGCAGTGTTCCGTAACCGGTGCAAGAGGGTTCTGCGCGAGGCCGCACGCGAGTGCAACCTTCCGCGCGACGGCCACAAGGTGATCCTCATGGCTACGCGCAGCACGCATGACGCTCATCCAACGCAGGTTGCCACGGCGCTCACAAGCCTGCTTCAGCGCTTTGGTGCATGACATGGCGTCAACGCCAAACATCCAGGAGCGTGGCGCGCGCGGCTTCTGCCTTCGGGCAATCCGGTGGTATCAGCGCGTCGTCTCCCCGCTGCTTGGCCCCCACTGCATCTACACCCCCACCTGCTCGGAATATACGTTCCAAGCCATCCAGAAGTATGGCATCGCAAAGGGTATCTGGCTCGGCATACGGCGCATAGCACGGTGCCACCCGTTTCACGAGGGTGGCTACGACCCCGTACCGTAGGCCAGCGCAGCTCGCAAGTACGGAGGAACCATGTGGGATTGGTTTGTTAACTTCCTTACGCAGGTCCTTGAGTTTCTCGCTGAGTTCAGCGGTGACTGGGGCCTTGCCGTCATCATCCTGACGGTCATCATCCGACTGCTCATCATGCCGCTGATGACGCACTCCACGGCGTCCACCGCCCGCATGCAGGCGCTGCAGCCGCTGCTTCAGGAGATGCAGGAAAAGTACGCTGACGACCCACAGCGCCTCAACGAGGAGATGCGCAAGTTCCAGGCCGAGCACAACTTCAACCCGCTGGGCGGCTGCCTGCCCATGTTCCTGCAGATGCCGGTCTTCTTCGCACTGTTCACCGTGGCGCGCAACGTGCCTGCCACGGCCAGCTTCTACAACATCATCCCGAGGCTCTCTTACTCGGTTGCCGAGGCCATATCTATCCTTGGTATGGGCGGCGCGCTGGTGTACATCATCTTTGACATCGCCTTCGGCATCCTTACCTTCGTACCGATGGTTATCAACTCGCGCAGCATGACCGACGACGCCCAGCGTCAGCAGTCGCTGGTTACGGGCATCGTGATGGGTGCCATGATGGTGTGGTTTGGCCTGCAGGTGCCCGCCGCCGTCCTTCTGTACTACGATACCTCCGCCATCTGGCAGGTTGTCCAGCAGCAGCTGGTCACCAACCGCGTGATGGAGAAGGTCAAGGCCGAGGAGGCCGAGCGACTGGCATCGCGTCCCGCCGCAAGCACGGTCGAGGTCGTGCGCCGCGAGCGCAAGCCGCGTCCCAAGAAGAAGTCCTAAGAATTAGGTCGCACGTCCTTGCGCACGGGTACCAAGTGCCCGTGCGCCTTTGTATAACTGTTGGAGGTTTCCATGGATGACGATCAGATGCTCGTTGAAGAGCCCGTGGCCGCGGCAAACGCCGCGCAAGAGGACGAGTTTGACGCAGTTGCCAAACGCTTCGAGGAAGGTACGCTTACCGATGCTGACCTCGACCTCATTGCCGACACGGCCATCACCTACATCCGCGAGCTGCTGGCCTTCTTTGGCGAGGACCGCGTGACGGTGGACGAGTACGAGGGCGACGAGGGCGAGCTTATCCTGGACATCAGCGGCGGCGACCTTGCGGTGCTCATCGGTCGCCATGGCCGCACGCTCGACGCGCTGCAGATGGTGGTGTCGTCCTTCATGTCCAACCGCATGCATTTCCACTATCCGCTGATGGTGGACGTCGAGGGTTACAAGACCCGTCGCAAGGAAAAGCTTGAGTCGCTGGCCCGTAGCGCTGCGGCCCGCGTCAAGCGCCAGCACGCCGCGGTGAAGCTCTCCCCCATGAATGCCTACGAGCGTCGCATCGTGCACCTGGCCCTGCTGGACGACGTGGACGTGACCACCCACTCCGAGGGCGAGGATCCCGACCGTCGCGTGGTCATCACCTACGTGCGCAACTAGCGCGCACAGCAACGTGCACTGCAAGGGGAGGCTGTTGCCAGCCTCCCCTTTTGTATGACAGAATCTTTTGACACGAGGTTTTTTGGCAGGAGATGGCATGGACGGAACGCCCTTTGACCGTGAGGAACTGGCGAACCAACTGATTGCGATGGCGCAAGGGTTTGGGATTGTCGTGGCGCCTGAGAGCGCTCAGGCGATGGTTCGTCACCTCGAGCTGGTAATAGAGCGCAACAAGGTGCTTAACCTTACGCGCATCGTTGATCCGCATCAGGGCGTGGTGCTGCACCTGCTTGACTCGCTGTTGCTGGCGCCATCGATTGTAAGTGCGCTTGGTGACGCATCTGACCTGCGCTTTATTGATATTGGCACCGGTGCGGGCTTTCCTGGGATACCGCTTTCGCTGCAGCTGGACATGCGTGGCACACTTATCGACTCGGTGGGCAAGAAGGTGCGCGCCGTAGAGGAGTTTGTGGAGGAGCTTGGGCTTAGACCGCGGCTAGACTGTCAAGCCGTGCGCGCAGAGGACCTTGCTCGTGCCAAGGCGGGCAGCTATGACGTGGTGACTGCCCGCGCCGTGGCGCGCCTGGCCACACTTGTGGAATACGCTTCTCCCCTTCTGAGGCGCGGCGGCGTGTTGGTGGTGTCAAAGGGCAACATCGAGCAGAAGGAGCTGGACGAGGGAACGTCTGCCGCGCGCATCTGTGGCATGGAGCTTGTTTCACGTGAAACGTTGGAGTTGCCCGAGGAAGCCGGCCATCGTGAGATTCTTGTCTATCGAAAGGTTCGGAAGCCGTCGGTCAAGCTGCCGCGGGCCACGGGCATGGCGAAGAATCATCCACTTGCGTGATAGTTGCGAGGCACGGTGGGCGGGTGGCGGCTTTACTCGGAGCACACGTTCCACGTGACATCAACCCCACACTCCATCTCTTGATGAGGCCTGTTTCACGTGAAACGTTGGGGGTACAATACTGTCCGCCTTGCCAGATAGACTGAAAACGAACTCAGGGAGGTATTGTGGGCTTTCAGGACGTGAAGCGTCATTTTCCGGACCGGGCCACCAACGTGATCGCGGTCATCAACCAAAAGGGTGGCGTGGGTAAGTCAACCACGGTGGTCAACCTGTCGGCCGCGCTGGGCGAGGGTGGCAAGAAGGTGCTGGTCGTGGACTTTGATCCGCAGGGCAACACCACCAGTGGCTACGGCTTCGACAAGGGGTTGCTTGAGCATGACGTGTACGATGCGGTCATGAATGACTACCCTATCGAGAACCTGGTTGCCGAGACATGCATCCCTGGCGTGTTTCTCGTGCCGTCCACCATCCAGCTGGCGGGTGCCGAGGTCGAGCTGGTGTCGGTGATGGCGCGCGAGAGCGTGCTGAAGTACGTGCTTGAGGGCATCAAGGACCAGTTTGACTATGTGTTCATTGACTGCCCGCCGTCACTGGGCCTACTGACGGTAAATGCGCTGGTTGCGGCCACCTCGCTGCTCATTCCCATCCAATGTGAGTTCTATGCGCTGGAAGGCGTGCAGCAGCTGCTTGAGTCGATGCGCATGGTAAAGAGCCGCCTCAACCCTGCCCTCGAGATATTTGGCGTGGTCATGACCATGTACGACTCGCGCACCACGTTGTCGCGCGAGGTGGTAAGCAACGTGACCGAGTTCTTTGGCAAGAAGGTGTTCAAGACCGTGATTCCGCGCAACGTGAAGCTGTCGGAGGCACCCAGCCACGGGCTGCCCATCACGCGCTATGCGCACATGAGCAAGGGATCGCTGGCATATTCGAAGCTTGCGCAGGAGGTGGTGCGCCGTGGCTAAGCGTACGGGGCTTGGCAAGGGTCTGGGCTCGCTGATGGGCGAGGCAAACTATGACGCCGTAGCTGGCGATGCGTCGGCACCAAGCACCACGCTGCCGCTGGCTAGGCTGGTGCCCAACAAGGATCAGCCGCGAAAGAACTTCGACCCCGAACAGCTTGCCGAGCTGGCCGACTCGGTCAAGCGAAACGGAGTGCTGCAGCCCATCTTGGTGCGCAAGATGGGCGATAGGTACCAGATTGTGGCTGGCGAGCGTCGCTATCAGGCAGCGAAGCTTGCCGGGCTTGACGAGGTGCCCGTGCTGATTCGCGAGATTAGCGACGATGAGGTGCTTCAGCTGGCGCTCATCGAAAACCTGCAGCGCTCTGACCTTGACCCCATCGATGAGGCCATGGGCTACAAGGCGTTGATCGAGACCCAGGGTATGACCCAGGAAGAGCTGGGAAGCATCCTGTCGAAGTCGCGTTCGGCCGTGGCAAACGCACTGCGCCTGCTTGACCTCCCGACCGAGGTGCAGGAGATGGTGACGAAGGGCCTTATTACGGCCGGACATGGACGCGCGATTCTGGCTGTTGCGGGCGACGATAATCGCGTGCGACTTGCACAGAAGGTGGCGAAGGACCATCTGTCGGTACGTCAGACAGAAAACCTTGCTCCACTGTTTTCTGTCAGCGATGACGATAAGCCGCGTCGTGAGCCCACGCCGCAATCGTTCAAGCGTGCGGCGCGCCAGCTGCGCGTGGCGCTGGACACGGGCGTTCGGGTAACGCGCGTACGCAATCGCAACAAGATTGAGATAGAGTTTGGTGACGAGGCCGACTTAGCGCGTCTGGTAACGCTGCTGAGCGGTGCTGAGGCCCCACAGGCAACCGACGAGGAGGCATGACATGAAGCGACTGAGGAACCAGCTGATTCTGGTGGCAGTGCTGGGAATCTCGTGCCTGGCGGTCTATGAGCTGATGCTGACCAAGGAGGCCAAGGAGTCGCTGAAGGGCGCCATGTCGTCTGTGAGTGGGTCGTACAGCCGCATCTCAGGCATCATCAGCAACCACATTGGCTTGGTGATGGAGGAGGAGACCCTCCCCAACCGCGCCGACGCCCTGCGTCAGTGGGCCGAGATTGGCTACGGCGACTAAGGCAAAGAAGCGCGAGTTTCGGCTTTTGCCGGTGATAGATGTGCCCCGACCTGGGACGCCATTCCTTGTAGTGGCAACCTAGGTCGGGGCACATCCGCAATGCAGGCAATCAGCCTACGCGAAGTCCTCCGGCGAGAGAGACTCGACAAAGTCGTGGAAGCGCTCGAGCTCGCGGTCCTTCTCGTCGCGCTCGACGCCCTGGAAGTTAGGCACGCTGGCAGCCTCGATCACGTGGTCATCGGCGTAGATGGGCGCATCCATGCGCACCGCAAGCGCGATGCCGTCGGAGGGACGGCAGTCAACGTTAAGGCGGCGGCCAAGCTCGTCAAGCAGGAAGAGCTGGGCAAAGAAGGTGGTTCCCTGCACATCGACGATGGCCACGCCCTCAAGCATGGCGCCAAGCGAGGTGATGGTGTTCTGCAGCAAGTCGTGCGTGAGCGGCCGCGCACGTGGGGTGTCGTCCAAGCCCATCGAGATGGCTGCAGCCTCCACGGGTCCGATGCGGATGGGCAGCTGGACGGCTGCCTTGCCCTCGGCCGGGCGATTGCGAAGCACGATGAGCGACGGCACCGGCCCGGCACCGACGGCAAGCGTTTGGATGTCCATGCGAACGAGGCCCATAGCGACTCCTTGGCATCGTTGGTTGGTGGGGATATGGTACCTAGATATGGCCGAGATGCAAGTTTCCATTTGCGAACAGCACGCTGGTGGCATAATTGCGTGGTACCGTTGGTTGTTACGACGGTAATCGTGCAGGACGTGCGGCACACGCGCGTTGGCTGAGGGGGCGGCATGGGACATCGCAAGCAGGGCGTTTCGGACGAGCTTGACCAGCTTTCCAGCGAGCTGGTGGGCATGGCGCTTGACCTTTTGGCCGACGGGGACGACGTGAACGTGCTGCTGGTGGTTGAGGATGCCCAGGGTGCGGTGGCAAGCTACGAGTTTGCCGACGATGAGCCCGACGAGCTGCTTGAGGCTGCGCATGCGCAGGTTGGCCAGCTGGCGCGGCACCATGGCGACGCCGAGGCGGGCCTGTCCGATCCGCAGCGCTATGCGCTGGTGTACGAGGGCATGGTGGCTGATGAGACGGGTGCCTATCAGGACGCGCTGATGCTTGAGTTTGGCGAGCGCGGCTGGCATGCGTACTCTGCGTACTCGCTGTATCAGGGCAAGGGCACAGGCGATGGGTTTGCTTGGACCGATCCTGCCCCGGCTGGCGAGGTGGAGCCGCTGCTGTAGGTGGATCCGCTGCTGTAGCTATGTGGCGGGAGTGCCCGGTGCAGGACCGCCGCGACTGCGGGTTATCGACAAAAAAGACGCTTCCGTTTGGAAGCGTCCTCAAGATCATGGTGGAGATGAAGGGGCTCGAACCCTCGGCCTCAGGCTTGCAAAGCATGAGAAAGCCAAATATCGGCAAATACAGCCGAATACCGATGTAAGGCCAATTCTGGTTAGTGATTGAATAACCGCAGCTAATCGCCTATTTCAGACAATTCGTGCATACAACTACATACGCTTAGGTGTAGAATTCCAATTGGAAGTCATGTGGCACGCATGTGGCACGCATGTGGCACGGCAACAGGAGGCGACGATGGCACGCGAGTACAGCAAAGGCTCCGTCACTGTCTATAGGGGCAAATGGAGGGCCCGCCTCAGGTGGCGCGAGGACGGCGGCAGGTGGCAGGAGAAGAACGGATACCTCACCGAGTACGACGACCACGGCGCAAGGAGGCAGCTCCAACCGCCGAAGGAGTCGGGGACGGACGAGAACGGGAAGCCGACATACAAGACGCCTAAATCTGTTCTTGACGCACTCGCCCAGTGGCGCGATAGGGTCATCGCAGAGGACGAGGCCAAGGCTCAGCGTCAGGAGGCCGAGCGCATCGAGCGTGAGCGCATGGAGACGGAGGCAGCAGCCAAGGCCGAGGCGGAGCGCATCGCCGCCGAGGAGGCCGCGAGAAGGGCACGTGACCCTCGGGAGAAGCTTAGAGCCGATACGGCATATTGTGTTAGCTGGTACGTTGAGAAGTGGGCGAGCGAGGACAGCGTGGAGGCGTCAACGACGCGCGGATACCGCACGCTTGCAAGGCGCATAGACGAGGCCGCGACCGAGGACGGGACGCCATACTTTAGTGGAATCCCGCTCGACCAGGTTACCGCATCGGCCATCCAACAATGGGAGATGGAGCAGCGCAGGAGCGGGCTCTCGTCAGTGACCATCAAGAAGCGCGTAAACCTCTTGCGAGCCGTGTACCGCGAGGCCACCGACACCAGCGACGGACAGGAGCCGCTAACGCGAAACTTCCCATTCCCCGCCCGCAAACGCCGAGGGAAGCTGGTAGACCGCAGGGCGGCGAGCAAGACCGCCAAGAGCCGAAACGACGTCAACGCATACGACCAGGACGAGTACGACGAAGCGTTGCGCGATCTCATCCCAAGGGGCCTAGAGGCTGGCGGATGGGTGGAGGCTGCAGGTGTCATCATGCTACTTACTGGAATGAGGCGGCAGGAGGTGTGCGCCCTTCGGTGGCGTAGCATCGACTTTGAAGGCCATTACCTCACCGTCGAAGAGGCCGTGGGGCTCAAGGACCGAGGGGAGTTCGTGCAAGGCGTTCCGAGCGACCAGCAGACCGAGGGAACCTATATAAAGTCCTTGAAGACAGGCGCGGAGAGCCGCACCATCAAGATGCTTTCGACGCTGGAAGCCTTTTTGAGGGAGCTCTGGAAGAACCAGCAAATCGAGGTCAGAGAGGCCAACACGAGGTACAAGCGCCAATTTAACGAGGGCCGCGAGGTTCCCGAAGTGCTGCAAGACCTCTACAGGCTCAGTGAAGACTCTTTCGTCGTCGGCGACGTGCTTACGGGAATGTGGCACAGCCCCGACACGCTGACCCATAGATGGGGAGCAGTTTCCAAGACCCTCCCAAAGGGCAACAGGGGCCGCTACTGCACGCCTTACGACCTGAGACACAGTTTCGCAACCGAGCTGGTCAGAAATGGCGTTGACGAGTTCAAAGGCGCTGAAATACTTGGCAACTCTCCGCAGGTGTTCCGCGACCGCTACATCTCTTCAAGCCAGAGGGAGAATGACAGGGCAATGGCGCAAATCGAAACCGCGATGGAAGAGCGCGAGCGAAAGCGCCTCAGTCGGACAGTGATTCAGTTCAACGGCACCGACGACTAAGGGCAATCAGGCCCCCACGCACCGACCAAAGCGACATGGGGGCCTTTTGGGACATGGGCACGAGGCCCACGAGAGAAAGGGTAACACGATGGAGGATTGGAAAGGCAGCATCACGGAGGAAATGCAGGGCGAAGAGTTGGGGCGCGTCATCGCGGACTACTGGCGCGTGCGCGTTGGATCGACCGTGTTCTTCGATGAGGCAATCAGCGCGAGCAAGGCCACGGGGCTACCGATAGACCGCATCGCCGACGTAATAGAGGCCATGGACTCCCACAGGGGACACGACTACGACGCCGACGTACTCGCTTGCTCTTTCGTGCCCGAGGAGAACGTGGCGAAAGTCTGCGAGCTGCTCGACCAGATTCAGGCGCTTTGCGTTTCGATGTAACGAGACAGGAGGCAACGATGGGTCTGGCACTCGCGCCTTCCGAGGCCGAAAAGATGTGGACGTGGAGCGATGACGAGATTCTGGCCGCACTCGGTGAAGAGAGCTACCGGAATTTGAAGGCACTCGTGAAGGCCAAAGAGATACACCTTAAAGACCTTGCCAAGAGCATTGGCATAACTCCGGAGGACATGCGCAAGGGAGTGAAGAAGGGTGACCGATTCTCCCGCACGCCCGGAGCCTTCGACAAGATGTGCAGGCAGTTGGGCTTTGAGCCCTCCGAGGCTGGCGAAATGCTCGGAGGCATATACGGGGAACAGGCACGCGATGACGCCATCGACGCCCGTGGTGCAGCGCTGGCGAAGCTGCTGCGGATGGAGGACGTTTACCGCCGAATCAAAAACCCAACCGACCGAGCCATTGCCGACGCCGCCATTGGTGCGCTCTGGACTCAGCTCCTCCTTCTGGCCGACCGCAAAGGCTGATTGTTAACGCTATATTACGCCACAGGAAAAAAGCCCACGAACTCAAAAGGGAAGATGGTTGTTCGCCAGCTTCCCTTTTCGTTTGCCGATGCTCGGCGAGGGGGACACTAAAGGGAACTAGTTTCAATTCTTAATTCCCTTTCGCGCCTCCCAGATGTCACTGACGCCGAAGAGACGCAGCTAGATGCCGTGCTAAGGTGCATACGTGCCGAGGCGGAGCAGACCGAGGCGGGTACCTTGACAGCCGCATAGACAGACAGCAATCGAAAGAGTTAGGAGGCTTTTATGGCTTACCGCCATGTACCACGCCTGAGCCCAGCGGAGGTCCAGGCGCTTCCCGCCGCCATCAACACGCGCGAGGCGTGCGGGATTCTCGGGACGCAGCCGAACACGCTGCAACGGCTAGTCCGTCAGGGTCGAATCCCTGCGAGCAAGGTGGGCTCACGTCTGCTCTACAGCAAGGGTACCATCTGCCGACTGGCGGGCATCGACTGCGAGGGGGCCTAAATGTTGGACACGCGCAAGGACACAGGGCCCGCCACGCCGACGTTTTCTCAGGACTGCGGCGCGGCGGGCACGAGTCAGGACGGCAACGCCGTCTCCTTCCATGATAGCGCGACTCCCGGGAGCCCGCTTTCGGTCTACCGCCGCTACCGTCAGACCATCGCAGATCTGCGCAGCGCGGCAGACGCCGTCGAGAGGGCCGAACGCCGCGCCATTGCCCGCGCCTATGAGGTTGCCGAGGCGGTGGAGCAGGATGAGCTTCAACGGGCCGCGTGGGTCGTGCGACGGTACGACATGCCGCCCTCGTGGATGGGTTTTAATGTCCGCCACGACACCATCGGGCGCCCTCGCAATTCCACCCTCGCCGCCGACATTGACGACCTCGCGACCGCGACTGCCGCTCTGGCGAGCGCCGTGTACGACATCTGCGAGATCGCCCAACTCGGGGTTTAGCATGATCGTGGACTACACGCCGCAGGACTACGCCGCACAGAAACGCCTACCGCTCGACTATCTCGAATCTGCGTGGGGAGTCATGGGCGGCGATTGGTACGGGACGAGCGCCACCGCGATACCGTGGAGGGACGCCGAGGGGAATGTCTTCCGCTGGCGCCTCCGACTGGCGGACGAGAACGGCAGGAAGGAAGAGCGCTGGGGGTGCGTGGGGCCAGCCTACGAGGACGCCGAGGGCCGAGGGTGCGACTTCTACCAGGGGCAGACCTCGGACATACCCAACGACCGACTGCCGCCGTACGGCTGCGGCAAGGTCGCGCCAGACACGGACTATCTGCTACTCGTGGAGGGCGAGAGCGACGTTCAGACCCTTCACTTCCTCGACTTTCCCGCCGTGGGCGTGCCGGGCGCGTCATGCTTCGGAGAATATCAGGCCGAGTTCATCCGCGAGCACTTCCCGAACGCCGAGCTAATCGTGTGCAAAGAGCCCGACCGAGGCGGAGAAACCCTCGTGGCATCGGTCGCCGAGCACTGGGGAGGCCCATTCGAGGTCGTCAAGCTCGGAAAGTACAAGGACCCGTCTGAGGCATTTGTTGATCTCGGACGCGACGAGGCGCAGACGTTCATATCCGTCGCTTTGGCACAGGCCGAGCCCCAAGGAACCGAGGCCGAGCCATCGACCAGGACGGACGAGCTGCCGCCCATCGTGTCGCTCTCCGAGGTGTGGGGGAACCTTCCGCCGAGGGCAGAGCCCATCATCGGCAACGAGCGCGACGGGCTCTTGCGCAAGGGTCACGTCATGCTGGTCAACGCACCGTCAAAGGCTGGCAAGTCGTGGCTTCTTGACGAGCTGGGAGTCTGCATGAGCTCTGGCCGTCCGTGGCTGGGCTACCCGTGCAGGAGGCTACCCGTCTTGTTCGCCGACTTCGAGCTCGACAGACCATCGTTCTACAACCGCCTAAAGACCGTTGCCGACGCGATGGGCGGGGCCATCGACCCGTCCATGATTGACACGCTTTCGCTGCGAGGCCACACGGCAAGCACCGAGGCGCTTACGGACCACATCATCGAGGAGGCTACGGCGTACAGGCCATCAGGCTATTACGGGCTTCTGGTGCTCGACCCCATCTATCTGTTCGGCAGCGGCGACGAGAACAGCGCAGGCGACATGCGCGACATGATGCGGCAGATAGGCCGACTGGCTACGACGCTCGGCTGCTCGGTGGCGCTCAGCCACCACTACGCAAAGGGGCTATCCGGGGCGAAGAGCGCAATCGACCGCGCGAGCGGTTCGGGAGTGTTCGCACGATTCCCCGACGCCCTGCTCGACCTCGCGCCAGTGAGGGTGCCAGACGACGCGGGCATCGACCCCGACGACACCGTTTGGAGGCTTACGGCGACCCTGAGGGAGTTCAGGCCGCAGAGGCCAACGACGTGGATTTTCCAATGGCCTCTCCACATGCCGTACCCGTTCGGTGACGAGTGGGCCGTCGTGGGCTCACCAGAGGACAACCGCCAGAGGGGAGGCAGGACCCACGCCGACGCCGAGGCCGACAAGGCGATGGGGCGGATCGTGCTAATCGACAGGGCCCTCGCCCGCTGCGAAGAGGAAGGGGCGACACCGACGCCAGAAGTCGTGTGGTCGTACTTCTGCGAGCTCACCGACGAGGACGTAAGGCTATCCACCTTCAAGAGCTGGCTCAGGCCGTCAAGAAGCCAGTACCCGTTTTCCTCCGTCCGTGACGGCACCGCCTACGTAGTCACGCGGACGGACGGAGCTTAGCACTTTCCGTCACGGACGGACGCGGCTCCTTATATAGGACTATCCGTCCGTCCGTGACAGACGGCGGGCTTACGCCCCGCCCGTCACGGGACGAACCGGGACGAATCAACCACTTTCCGCGACCACCAAAGGAGAAACCATGGCAGACGAAACCCGTCGCCGCCAGATGCGCGAAACGTTGATGGCAAAGGCAACGCAAATCATCGAGGCCGACCGACAGCGCCGGCTCGAAAACTCCAGGAAGATCAGCGAGCTTCGCCGCAACCGTAAAAAGCCATACTCGCCGGAGTCCTTCGCGGCAGAGGTTCGCGGCCTCTTCGGAGGCGAGAGCCGAAATGCCACCATCGGCAAGTGAGCACGAACCGACAGGGCCACGGCAACCACGCGGCACATCTACGAGAAACGGAGCGACGGCGCAACGCTCAGCGCCGCCGAGAGTTCATCAGAAAGGGAGCCAAATATGGCAAAGGACGTATACACCAAGATTGAGGAGCTAGTCAACGAGCTGGGGACCGTCGAAAGCCATCGTCAGGAGTTGGCGCTGGAGATTCGCAGCCTGGAGGAAGAGCTGACCGCGCTCGACCAGATGGCCGAGGACGCCACCGACCGCGAAGAGTTCGAGAGCATCACGGCACAGCGCAAGGAGGCGGAGCTGGACCTTCGACTTGCTCGAAACAGGCTGCGCCTCTTCGGTCAGGCGCCGAGGGTTTCCCGCGAACAGCTGGCGGACCTCCTGGGGCAACTCGGCGATGAGGCCGACGCCGCCGCCAAGGTCTACCGCCAGAAGGTCGAAAAGCCGTTGGCCGAGGTCGTCAAGGCGGGAGATGAGTTCGACGCGACCATCACTGTCGTCCGCGGAGCCGTGCGCAAGCTGGCCTCGGTGACTGGCCCCGCGATCGAGCGGGACTACAACCTCCGGCATATGTTCTACCCCTTCGAGCTCGGCACGCTCCGCTCACGGGCCTACGAGGACAATGGCCGCATCGTTCATCCCGACCTCAGGGACGCGCTGAAGCTGGCCGCGACGGCGAAGCAGCCTCCGTTCGACACCCACTAGCACGAGCCGCACAGGCACGGAAGGGCCCCGCTTCGGGGCCCTTTTTCATATGCGCCGCCGTTGGGCCGCGTGGGTTGGGGCGAGGGGCCCGGCGCGACAGCTTGGGTGGCCGCCTATGTGGGAGGCCACCCAAAAGCCATGCAACTCAGGCTAAGTATATATTCTTACAATGCATCAACGGGGGCCATTTATGCTATTTATGCATAGCTTGCGTAAAATCTATTCTCCCCCGCGCCGTTCCCCCGTAGGCCTCATCAAAAACGTAACCGGTGGGGGCATCAATAGTCATCGGTTCGCATGACTCGCCCCAACCTCCGGGGATGCGCCCAGAGGAAGCGGCGGGGAGCTGCGCAGGCGCTACGGACGGCACCACGAGAGATAGCGCGAACGGCAGGAGCAGGGCCCGGCAGGAGCATGGCGCGAGCAGCGGCGGGGCGCGACCGACAGTAGCAAGGTCCGAACAGCGGCAGGGGACACAGCCACGGCAGCGGCAACGACAGCCAA
Source organism: uncultured Coriobacteriaceae bacterium (assembly GCA_902788705.1). Taxonomy (GTDB): domain Bacteria; phylum Actinomycetota; class Coriobacteriia; order Coriobacteriales; family Atopobiaceae; genus UBA1367. The sequence continues at coordinate 78,873 of CADALE010000008.1, forward strand.
GCAGACGGAAGGTGCGACAGATGAGCATGGAGTGGTCGTATGAGTTCTTCAGGAGCCTAGCAAGCAAGAGGAGAAGGGCCGAGGAGTCGCAGGCCGAGGCCGAGGCGCAGAGGTGGCACCCGGTCGGCCTAGTTGGGGCGACGAGATCAGGCTGGCGCTCGGACCACACGGCGCTCGACGCCATCGGCGGCATGAGGGCCGAGGACAGGGCCGAGCGGGCCCGCCGCGAGTACGCCGACGCAGCCGCAAGGGCGGATGGCTACCTAGCCGAGCTCAGGGAGGCCAACCCGGCCAACGGCGGCAAGTGGGGCGAGGCGCTACGCCTGCGCTACGTCATGGGGCTCGGATGGGCCGTAATCGCGCAGAGGTTGGGAGTCAGCGAGCGCACCGCCTACCTATGGCACAGGACGGCGCTCGACTGGCTCGACGCCCACGTCGCGCCAGGGCTGTAACCGCCACCAGCGACGACGCCACCAGCGCCGCGAGCACCAGGCGCGGAGGGCCGAGCCGTGTGACAGGGCGGCAGGGGCACCCGCCAGCGCGGCTACAAGCGCCCAGGGGAGCCGAAGGAGGGCGAGCCCGCCAAGTAGTCAAGCGGGCAACGGTGGCCGCTCTATGGGCCTCTGGCTGGCTCAGGCGGCAGACGACAGCGGTAACGCACGAGAAGGGGGAATCGGCAAACCCTCACCGAAGCGTGACCGCGTGTGTGGCACAGATGTGGCACGCATGTGGCACAGTGACCTAGACCAAGAGAAGAAAGAAAGCCCTCTACCGCATATCCGCAGGTAGAGAGCTATTTTTGTTGGTGGAGATGAAGGGGCTCGAACCCTCGGCCTCAGGCTTGCAAAGCCCGCGCTCTCCCAGCTGAGCTACATCCCCATATAACCTGTGCAGCCTTGGGCCCTGCACAGCCCCTTCTTACAATAACCGCCCCAGCGGCGACTCGGCTACACTGGGGCGGCTATTCGCGAAGGGTGGTGGGCCTGACAAGGCTCGAACTTGTGACCTCCCGGTTATCAGCCGGACGCTCTGACCAACTGAGCTACAGGCCCATATTACTCACTTCCTATCCTGCCGTCAACAACTTTTTTTTGCGAAGGGCGCGCATACCGGCCCACACAGCACGTTATGTGGCCCACATCGTGCTAAAGTGTGCAAGGCAAAACGCGAGCAAAGCAATTGACGCCCCGCCTGAGCAGGGCAAACCGCCGAGGGAGAACCACATGCTCCAAGAGCACATCCGCAACATCGCCATCATCGCCCACGTCGACCATGGCAAGACCACGCTGGTAGACAAGCTGCTGCGCGCATCGGGCGCCTTCCGCGAAAACCAGCAGGTGGGCGAACGCATCCTTGACTCCAACGACCAGGAGCGCGAACGCGGCATCACCATCCTTGCCAAGAACATCTCCATCGAGTACCAGGGCGTGAAGATCAACGTGATTGACACCCCGGGCCACGCCGACTTTGGCGGCGAGGTGGAGCGCGTGCTGCGCATGGCAGATGGCGCGTTGCTGCTGGTAGACGCCGCGGAGGGTCCCATGCCGCAGACCCGCTTCGTGCTGAAGCACGCCATCGCCGCGGGGCTGCGCATCATGGTGGTGATCAACAAGATTGACCGCGACGGTGCCGATCCGCAGACGGCGCTTAACTCGTCGCTTGACCTGATGATGGACCTTGGCGCCACCGACGAGCAGCTTGAGTTTGCCATGGAGCACGTGGTGTACGCCTCGGCTGTGCAGGGCTTCTCGCGCCTTGACCCCGACGACGACGGCTCGGACATGTATCCCCTGCTGGACATGATCGTGCAGGCCATGCCGGCGCCCGACGCCGACCCCGAGGGCACGCTGGCCATGCAGTGCGTGACCGTTGACCACTCCAGCTACGTGGGCCGCATTGGCATCGGCCGCATCTTCAGCGGCACCATCCACGCCGGCGAGCAGATCATGGTGGTTAAGAACGACGGCAGCCGCTCGATGGCCAAGGTGAAGCAGCTGTTTACCTTTGACTACCTGGGCCGCAAGGAGTGCGCCGAGGCTGTTGCCGGCGACATCGCGGCCGTGGTGGGCATTGACGGGACCGACATCGGCGACGTGTACACCGACCCCGCAAACCCCGTGGAGCTTGACCCCATCGAGATTGACCCGCCCACGCTGTCGGTCATCTTTGAGGCTTCTACCAGCCCACTTGTTGGCCGCGAGGGTGACATCGTGGGTGGGCGCCAGCTTAAGGACCGCCTGATGGCCGAGCGCGAGAACAACGTGACGATGCGCATCGAGGAGCTTGAGGACAAGACGGGCATCGAGGTTGCCGGGCGAGGCATCCTGCACCTGTCGGTGCTGATGGAGCAGATGCGCCGCGAGGGCTTCGAGTTTCAGGTGGGTCGCCCGCGCGTGCTGTACAAGAAGGGCCCCGACGGGACGCGCCTTGAGCCCATCGAGCAGGCCGTGGTTGAGTGCGCAAACGAGTACTCAGGCAAGGTCATCGAGGTGTTTGGCAATGCCGGTGGCCTCATGGTAAGCATGGAGGCTGGCGAGACGCAGACGCACCTGGAGTTCAAGATTCCCACGCGTGGCATCATGGGCCTCAAGAACCGCATCCTTAACGTGACGCACGGCGAGGCGGTGTTCTACCACACGTTCCTTGAGTACGGGCCTTTTGCGGGCGATATCGGCGGCCGTACCAACGGCGTGATGGTGTCGATGACCACCGAGCCTGCCGTGGCGTATGCCCTGGGCACCCTGCAGGAGCGCGGCATGCTGTTTGTGGCCCCTGGCGACGACTGCTACGAGGGCATGCTGGTGGGCGAGCGCCCGCAGTCGGGCGACATGGTGGTAAACGTGGCCAAGACTAAGAACCTGGGCAACCAGCGCTCCAGCACGGCCGACATCGCGGTGCAGCTTACGCCGCCGCGCACCTTCACGCTGGAGGAGGCGCTGGAGTACATCATGGATGACGAGCTGGTGGAGATCACGCCCAAGAGCATCCGCATGAGAAAGCGCCTGCTTACCGAGGTGGAGCGCCGCAAGTGGAACGTGCGCCACGGCCTGGTGAACAAGTAGGCAGAGCTAAGCTGGCCAAAGGGTTCCAAAAGGGATACTCCCTTTTGGAACCCTTCCTTTTAGGGGCAGCTGCAAAATTGTCGAACTGTCGGCTCTAAAGTTCTGTATACTAGTAATGCTTTACGGAGAGTTGTCCGAGTGGCCGAAGGAGCACGATTGGAAATCGTGTAGGCGCCGAAAGCGTCTCCAGGGTTCAAATCCCTGACTCTCCGCCATGAATGCGGCGGTCTCGAAAACCGTTTGGCCCTTTCGGGTCACGAGGGTTCGAATCCCTCCTCCTCCGCCAGAACTTGCGAGACGCTCCCAGCTGGGGGGCGTCTTTTTTGTTTGGCTTACCGCGATGGTGGTTGTGCTTCGAGCAGATTTGCCTCCCAACTGCTACCGCATGACGCGGCACCAGTCGCGCTATCATTGACTGCAGTGTGCCGTACCGATCGGCAAACGAGGCTAGGAGACATCATGCCTGACCAGGATAGGTCGTATTTCACGAGGTCATGGGCGCTGCTTACCAGTCAGCGCGGTTGGTTGAAGCCCGTGTTGGTGCTAGCGGTGTCGATGTTCGTGCCCATTGCGGGAATGCTTGGCATGCAGGGCTACGCCCTTGAGTGGGCGCGCCTGACCGCATGGGGCGTGGACGCCGCACCAAAGCAGAGGGACGTGCGCGTTGGCGAGTGCATCGCAAGCGGTTGGCGCGCCCTCCTTGCCAGTGCAGGCTACAGCATTGGGGGCGGCCTGCTGGCTAGCTTTCTGCTCAACCTGATTGGGCAGAACGTGGTGTCCGACATACTTAGCATGCTGCTGACGCCCGCCATCAGCACGATTGCCGCACTTGCAGCACTGCGCGCCACCATCTACCAGCAGACCTTGGCTGGTTACCAGCTGCATCGTATGTGGGACATGATAAAGCGCGACCCGGCTGGCCTTGCCAAGGTGGCCCTGATCCTGCTGCTTGGCACGATGGGCATCTCCGTGATCGTTGGCCTCCTTGGCCTGTTTGCACTGTTTCCCATGATGATCAGCCTCTTTGCAGGAATTGAGAGCTCGGGCCTGATGTATGTGGACGTGCTTGGCGCCTCGGACATGCGCGTGCTGTTCTACGAGGTTGCCGACGCGCTTGCGGCCATGGCGCCATGGCTGGCGGTTGTGGCCTTCGTGATGTTTGTTGGATCGGTGATGCTGTCACTGGTGTCGTATAACGCGCTTGCGCTGTGGATGCGGCAGTTTGACGTGCCTGCGTGGGGTGCGAGCGACGATCCGCTGCCTGCCGTGGTGACGCCTGGTGCGGGCGCCGCGGGCTATGGAGCGGGGTACGGTGCCGGCTATGGCTCGCCGCAAACGGCGCGGCCGTACTCGCAACAGATGCCGCAGCAGGGCACGCAGGCCCCGCAGCAGACCTACGTACCACAGCAGGGGCAGCAGGCACCCCAGCAGGTTCCGCAAGGTCAGGATGTCGCGCCAAGCTCGGTGCCCATGCCCATCCCTACTCCCATCCCATCGCCGCAAAGTGGTGCACCTACTGCGCATGACGCGGTTGAATCGATGGGTGGAGCGGTCGAACCAACCGAATCATCGCAGGTAGAAGGCTTGCACGATGAGACAATCGCCACAGAGGTGATTCCACTCACGCCAACTGAGGTGATCGCGGCACCTACCGAGACAACCACTCCCCCGGTCGCGAAGACCAATGCGTGGTTCGAGGCTGCCCAGTCTCAGCAGAAGGTTGACCACGAGCAGAGGGATGGCGTGTAGGCGATACCCCCTGCGCCTTCGACGGCGGCAGGTAGGATTGACAGGATTGGGATGAGGCCAGGTGCCAGTGCGAGTTGCATTGGCACCTGGCTTACTTTCTATGGCAAGGATCGATGAGGCATGGCTGCGTGAAAGGCGCATCACTGTCCAGCACGGGACTTCATGCTGCTTCACGTTGTGTAGAAATTATGAATATCAATTTGTAAATTAATACGAATTTCAAGCACAGCAGAAGCAAGACCTGCGAATCGTTGGTTGGATGGCAAGTTATATGTCAGCTACCTGCGAGAATTCTGCAAGGTGGCCTCTGTATGCTGGTTGAGGGGTCCAAGACACATGACGTGTCGCGCACCCCACAAACGGGTCAGGGCTGGAAGTTGTGTCGAGAGTATGGGAGCAGTCGGAAAGGTGCAGGTACAAGGCCTACATGAGCAAGCAAACTATGCTAGTATAGCAGGTCGAACCTTTCCTGCCCCGGTGCGCCTTCACTAACCGGGGCCGTTTAGCCCAGAGGAGGTGTAACACATGAAGGCTTATGAACTGCTGTTCTTTGTCGATCCCGCATCAACCGAAGAGGCTCGCGCCGGTGCCATGAAGCGCATCGAGGTTGCGATTGCCGAGGAGGGCGGCGTTATCGACGAGGTCATCGACTGGGGCAAGCGCAAGCTTGCCTTTGAGGTTGACCACCTGACCGAGGGTGACTATACCCTCATCAACTTCCAGGCAGAACCTGACCAGATCAAGGAGCTCGACCGCGTCCTGCGCATTAACGACGCCGTCAAGCGCCACATGATCGTGCGCCGCCACGAGGCGAAGTAAGGTCGGCCAAGGAAGGGCAGGCACGCGTGCCTGCCAACGAAGGGCAGTGAGCACTATGAGCATTAACAGGGTGAACATTTCCGGTAACCTCACGCGCGACCCGGAGTTCAAGTCCACGGCGGGTGGCACGGGCGTGCTTACCTTTGGCGTGGCCGTGAACGACCGTCGTCGCAACCCCCAGACCGGCGAGTGGGAGGAAGTTCCCAACTTCGTCGACTGCGTGGTGTTTGGCGCACGTGCCGAACCGCTCTCCCGCTTCCTCTCGAAGGGCTCGAAGGTTGCCATCGAGGGTAAGCTGCGTTACAGCTCATGGGAGCGCGACGGCCAGAGGCGCAGCAAGCTTGAGGTCATCGTGGACGAGCTCGAGTTCATGAGCCCGCGCCAGGGTGGTTCGCAGCAGTACGGCGCGCAGGAGGCCCCTGCGTACGCCGCTCCGCAGCAGCCGGCCTACGCGATGCCCCAGCAGCCCCAGCCCGCGTACGCCGCGCCGGTCCAGCAGGCAGAGCCTGTCTACGGAGCGCCGCAGCAGTACCAGCAGGCTCCCGCTTCACAGCCCGCACGTCCCGTGTCGACGCCGCCTTCGGCGGACGTCTACGACGAGGACATCCCCTTCTAGGACCCACTGTGACGGCGCGTCGCGCCGCCCAACGAAAGGCATGTAGACATGGCTAGGAGAATTCAGGAAGACCAGCGCCAGCCGCGTCGCAAGTACTGCCAGTTCTGCAAGGAGAACGTTGAGTTCATCGACTACAAGGACACTCAGCTTCTCCGCAAGTACATGACCGACCGTGGCAAGATCAAGCCGCGTCGCGTCACTGGCGCCTGCACGCAGCATCAGCACGACATCGCGCTGGCGATCAAGCGCGCCCGCGAGATGGCGCTTCTGCCGTACACCGTTCCCGTGGTTTCCAGCCGCGGTGGCCGCAGCCGCGGCTAGACCTGTTAGGAGTGTCCCATGAAAGTCATCCTCCTGGGTGAGCTGAGGGGCAAGGGCGGCGAGGGCGACATCGTCGACGTCGCCCAGGGCTTCGCGGAGAACTACCTGTTCCCCAACAAGATGGCCCTGCCCGCAACCCCCGGCAACATCAAGCAGCTGGAGGAGCGCCGGCACAACATCGCGAAGCGCGAGGAGAAGCGCATCGCCGATGCCGAGGCCGTGCGTGCCCAGCTTGACGGCCAGCCCGTCGTTGTAGATGCCAAGATTGGTGACGAGGGCCAGCTGTTCGGCTCGATCACCAGCGCTCAGATCGCTGACGCGATCGAGGCCCAGCTTGGCGTCGTCGTTGACCGCAAGCGCATTGCCACCCGCACTGGCATCAAGACCGTTGGTCGCCACGAGGTCGAGATCAACCTCTACCGCGAGATCAGCGCCAAGGTGCAGGTTCTGGTGGGCGTTGAGGCCGAGGCCGAAGAGGCGCCCGAAGAGGTCGTCGAGGTGGCCGAGGAGACCGAAGAGGTCGCCGAGTAGAACAAGAGTTGTTTAAAACCCAATGTCTGCCAACTGGGGATTTCAACAATAACAGCAGGTAGAAGTGATGTTTGGGTAGCGAAATACAACCGTTCGATTGTTAGGAAGTCCCCCGCAGCCACACGAGGCCGGCGGGGGACTTCCTCTGTTCACAAAAACCCGACAAACTAACTACCTGCGGTGATTCGATGATGACTCGATAGCAATTTGGCAATTCCGCACGTAGAAAGGCTGTTTGCCAAATTGGTGACGTGATGAATCGAATTGTTCAAAACCGTTTGACGAATTGATTGCAAAGTTGTCGAAAACTAAGAAAAGCTGCAAAGTGCTAGGTCAGCGCGATTCACAATCAACAAAGGGCTGTTGAATGGCGTTTTGGACTTCGAGGCAGCTGGTTTGGCCCTTGACAGATGGGCTACCATGGGCGTAGAAGCGTTCGCGAGGTAAGCCAGCAAGGGCGAGAGAGCGTCCTTTTTGGCCCCTTTGCGGGAGGCCGGGGGCACTCCCCTGCCGGCCTTTGAAGGGATGGGTGGACAGATGCCGGATGAGTATCGCGACCAAGGCTGGAGCCGCGATCGAACCGATCGACAGACGCGTGCCATCGTGCCGGGTGAGGCCGCGATGCCGCAGGACCTTGCTGCCGAGCGCTCGGTGCTGTCGGCCATGCTGCTGTCGCAGGACGTGCTTCAGGAGTGCCTGATCGAGCTTAACGAGCGCGACTTCTACCTGCATGCCAACCGCTCCATCTATCGGGCGATGCACGAGATGTTTGACAAATCGGTGCCGGTGGACCCTGTGTCGCTGGCCGACTTCCTGCGCACCGCGGGCGAGCTTGAGCGCATCGGCGGCATGTCGTACCTGCTTGAGCTGAACAACAACACGCTGTCGCTGGCCAACTGGCGCCACCATGCCGAGATGCTGCGCCGCGACGCCACCCTGCGCGAGATCATTGCCGCTTCGGCGCGCATCACCGCGCTGGCCTTCGATGCGCCAGAGGACACCAAGGAGGTTGTGGACTCCGCCGAGCGCATGATCCTGTCGGTGACCGACCGCGACATCCGCTCCAACTACTCCACGCTCGAGGAAGTTATGGGCGAGCTGTACGAGGAGCTTGCCGAGCAGGCAGCTAACCCCGGCTCCCTGGGCGTCATGACGGGCTACCCGGGCATCGACAGCCGCCTGCAGGGCCTGCGACCTGGCCAAATGGTGGTCATCGGCGCGCGCCCTGGCGTGGGAAAGACGTCGTTTGCGCTTAATCTTGCCATCAATGCAGCTGCCAAGGGCGCTAACATCGCGTTCTTCTCGCTGGAGATGAGCAAGACCGAGATTGCGCAGCGCCTGCTTTCGGCGCAGGCGCGCATCCCGCTGTCCACGATCCGCGGCGCCCGCATCCAGGACAACCAGTGGCCCGCGCTGCTACAGGCAACTAATGACCTTTCGCAGCTCGACATCATGATTGATGATACGCCTGGCACTACCGTCACCGAGGTGCGAGCCAAGGCCCGCCGCATGCTGCACGGAAAGACCAACGGCCTTGTGATCCTGGACTATCTGCAGCTGGTCTCTCCCCCGGCGGGGCAGCGGCGGTCGGACAGCCGTGCCACCGAGGTGTCGGAGATGAGCCGTGGCATCAAGATCATGGCCAAGGACCTTGGTGTGCCGGTCATCGCGCTGTCGCAGCTGTCCCGTCAGGTGGAGAGCCGTACCGGCAAGCGCCCACAGCTCTCTGACCTGCGCGAATCCGGCTCCATCGAGCAGGACGCCGACATCGTCATCCTGCTTGACCGCTCGATGACGCCCGAAGAGGCCGAGCGCCAGGACCGTCCCGACGAGAACATCACCGAGTTCATCATCGCGAAGAACCGTTCGGGCCCGTTGGACACAGTGCCGCTGGTGTTTCTGCCGGGGTCGACCAAGTTCGTGGAGGCCGACATACACCACGCGGAGTAGCAGCTCCATGTGCAGTCAGGGCCGGAGAGGAACGCTCCCCTTCCGGCCCTTTTTGCTCTCCCCCATTGCGTAACGAATCCGTGTACTCCTCAGGGCACGTGCGCGGCGCCGAAACTGTGCCGTATACTCATTTCGCTTACTCAACAGGTAGAAAGGGGCATCATGTCGGCAACAGTGCTTGTGGGAACGCAGTGGGGCGACGAGGGCAAGGGCAAGGTCACCGACCTTATCTCTGGCGACTTTGACGTGGTGTGCCGCTATGCGGGCGGCGCTAACGCCGGTCACACCGTGATTGCCAACGGCAAGAAGCTCGCGCTTCACCAGGTGCCGTCGGGTGTGATGTACGAGGGTACCGTGCCTATCATTGGCAACGGCTGCATTGTTGATCCCGAGATTCTGCTTGGCGAGATTGACATGCTTGAGGAGCAGGGCATCTCGTGCGACGCGCTGCGCATTTCGGGCAATGCGCACATCGTGATGCCGTACCACAAGGACCTTGACGGCGCGCACGAGAAGAAGCTGGGCAAGAACCTCATCGGCACCACCAAGCGCGGCGTGGGACCCACCTACATGGACAAGATGAACCGCACCGGCCTGCGCATCCAGGACATGCTGGACGAGAAGATCTTCCGCGAGAAGCTTGAGGCGGCCTTGGCCTACACCAACCCCATCCTCGAGCTGGTGTACGACCTGCCCACCTATACCGTCGAGCAGATCTGCGAGGCGTACCTGCCCATGGCGGCGCGCATTCGCCCGTACATCTGCGAGAGCTCGCTGTTCCTGAACGAGCAGCTTGAGGCCGGCCGCAACATTCTGTTTGAGGGCGCGCAGGCCACGATGCTGGACATCGACCACGGCACCTATCCGTTCGTGACCAGTTCAAACTGCACCGCTGGTGGTGCGGTGACTGGATCAGGCGTCGGACCGGTTCACATCAAGCGCGTGCTGGGCATCGCAAAGGCATATCTGACGCGCGTGGGCTCGGGTCCCTTCCCCACCGAGCTGTTTGACGAGGTGGGCGAGAAGCTGGGCGAGGTTGGCCACGAGTATGGCGTGACCACGGGTCGCAAGCGCCGTTGCGGTTGGTACGACGGTGTCGTGGTCAATTATGCCGCGCGTGTCAATGGCCTTACCGACCTGGCCATCACCAAGCTTGACGTGCTGGGATGCCTTGACTCGATCAAGGTGTGTGTGGCGTACGAGTGCGACGGCGTGCGCTACACCACGGTTCCCGAGCACCAGAGCGTGTTCTACCATGCGAAGCCGGTGTACGAGGAGCTGCCCGGCTGGAGCTGCGACATCTCGGGCGTGCGCAACTTCTACCAGCTGCCGCGTGAGGCGAAGGACTACATCGACTTCCTTGAGCAGCTTGCAGGCGTGCGTGTGAGCATTATCACGGTTGGACCCGACCGCGAGCAGACCATCGACCGCTACTGGCACTAGTTGCTGGCTCATATCGAGGCTTCGGGGGCCCGTGCCGGCGTGTCGGTGCGGGCCTCCCCTTTTGGCGCCTGATATCAAAAAAGCAACGAAGCCACCAGAGGCCATATTTGGCCCGCAAAATGACAAGATGGGGTAAATGACCTTGCTGCAATGACCCCTCAAAGCTGGGTGAGTACAAAAGGGCCGTTTCCGGTCGTACATCCGTGACGTTTCCCGCATAGACCTGCAGGATTAAAAACACGAAACGACTCAGATGTACGATTGAAAACGGGTAAACCGACCCCACTGGGCCGATAGGCACCACAAGGCTAGCGGAAAAGCTAAAGGAGAACCGCCTGCAGGAGCTCCTCGAGGCGCTTCGTTGGCGTCAAAGCACCCTTTGGCAGCCTTAGATCGAGGCACTTTGCGATGCGCAGGGCAATTACCGTCATTTGATTAACGTCAGCAATCTGCTTTGCCGTGACAAAGATCACCTCATAGCCCTTGATCTCAAGAGCAAGCTGACGTGCATAGTCATTACCATAGGCAGCCTGGTTGTCATGTTTGTCACGAGACTGATACTCAAGGACAAAGCGACCTATCTCCCAGACCGCGTCTCCCCTACAGATGGACTGACCAGCAATATCCTGCGAAAGACCGTCAAGCGGTATCAATCCATTCATGGTAGGACGAGGGAGTCCAAATCCGCCGAGTCGGCGAGGAAGAATGAGCGGGATAACCATGCTCGTTTCCATCGGGGAACCAGAATTAGGAAGTGTATACAAGAGCGCTCGTCGGGCAGTCTCGACACCAGGAACACCATCAAGCCCGTCAAGGAAGGAAAGGGCACTCTCAATGCTCATGATAGGCTTACGGTCGAAAATCGTGTGCTTGAGGACACGAATCGATCCATCAGGCAATTGAACCGATTCATAGTCAGGCCTTTTCTCCCCTACCAGCTCGTAGATGCCACAAAAGCTCATGGCAAGACGAATTGTCTGAATGAGGTCGAGCTGAGAGGCAAGTTGGAGAAAGCACAGCTCAGGACTTGCGACAAGCACATCAGGAGCAAGCATGAGGTACGAACGCTCCGGAATGCGCGTATCATGAACATGGCACTTGACACCTTGCCAGTGTCGGCGCTGCTCTTGGGTTGAGACCATGATGTCGATTGAGTCACCGGGTTGCATATGCAGAAGAGATTTGAGGTCCGAGGAGGAGTTGTCCCCAAGACCCTGCTTTATGAGGTGTGTTACCTCTTTTTTTGAGGAAACGCAATTTACGGGACCTCTGACCGGATGGAGGTCGAGGTCTCTGACGAGGACGCTCTCGAGCACTCGTCGCGCAGCGGTGTATCCAAGGTAAACAGCCATGAGGACCATGGTAGTGAGGACATCTTGCAGCAAAGTCGCAGATGGGTGACCCTAATGTTGCCATCATGAGGTGAACTTGGCTAGCTAAGCCAAAGCGGCCCTGATAACAAGGTTATGAACATGAACCAAATCAAGATAGCAGTCAGCTTACTGAGGAAATGAGAATCGGGCTCGTCACAGCTCATACATAGAAGGAGGGAAATTTACGCAGGTATGGGTAGAGTACGGCTTGGTTGAAGAGTGCGGAAGGCAATTGTTTTTGTCACGTTCTGTAACGGTTGGGCACTCCCCCACCCCGATGCAGCAGAATAGAGACAGTAGAGAAAGCTGCGTGGTGCAGCACGAGATCGGAGGAGCCATGGCAAACGACAAGGTTGACATTCTTCTTCTGGGCGCGGGTGGCCGCGAGCACGCACTGCTGATGAAGCTGGCGGAGTCTCCGCGTGCGGGCAAGCTGTACGTGGCGCCCGGCAACGGCGGCATGATGCAGCTGGCCGAGCTTGCGCCGGTTAACCAGGACGACCCTGATTCGGTCGCGTCATGGGCTGAATCGAACGGAATCGGTCTTGTGGTGATTGGTCCGGAGGCACCGCTGGTTGCTGGTGTGGCTGACGCGGTGAGGGCGAAGGGAATCCCCTGCTTCGGTCCAAATGCCGACGCAGCCCAGATGGAGGGTTCGAAGAAGTTCGCCAAGGAAGTCATGGCCCGAGCCGGTGCACCAACCGCGTCATATCGAAGCTTCACCGACGAGGAGTCGGCCGTCGCGTACGTGCGCGAGCTAGCGGGCCCCTGCGTGGTAAAGGCTGATGGCCTGGCTGCGGGCAAGGGCGTGATTGTGGCGTCGAACACCGATGAAGCGATAGCTGGCCTGCACGAGTGCTTCGGTGGAGCGTTTGGTGCAGCAGGAAACCTCGTGGTGGTCGAGGAGATGCTCGAAGGTCCGGAGTGCAGCCTGCTTGCCCTCACCGATGGCACCACGCTTGTTCCGCTGGCAACCTCGCAGGACCACAAGCGCGCGCTCGACGGCGACCTTGGTCCCAACACGGGCGGAATGGGTGTCTACTCCCCCGTTCCCATCCTGCTTGACGGCGAGCTTGACGCGATGGTTCGAATCATGCAGAGCGTGGTGGACCAGCTGCGCGCCGATGGCATCACCTATTCGGGCTGCCTGTACGGTGGGTTCATGCTTACCAAGGACGGTCCGAAGGTGCTTGAGTTCAATGCGCGGTTCGGTGACCCCGAGACGCAGGTTGTTCTCCCCCGCATGCAGGCTGATTTGATTGATGCGTTCATCGCTTGCGACAATGGCACGCTTGCCGACGTACCCATCAGCTGGGGCGACGATTGGGCCGTGTCGGTGGTGCTTACCAGCGCCGGCTATCCCGGAAGCTACGAGAAGGGCAAGGTCATCACCGGTATTGACGCAGCTGAGGCGATGGAAGGCGTGACCGTGTACCACGCTGGAACGGCACTTGGAGCGGATGGTTCGATTCTTACTGCTGGCGGCCGCGTTCTTGACGTGACCGCGGTGGCCGAGACGTTCGAGCTGGCTCGCGAGCGTGCGTACGCAGCATGTGACCTGATCAGCTTTGAGGGAAAGACGTACCGCACCGACATTGGCCTCAAGGCCATTCTTGGTCGCGAGAACCTGTAGCAGCAAACCAGAGCTTTGATTGAACCGAATCGCAGTCGTGGCGTGATGCGATTCGGTTCTGCTGTGAAGCTTAAGACGTGAGGAGAAACAATGGCAGACGAGCCAGAGGTGTACGAGGCAGAGCCAATCAACGAGGCGGAGTCTGAAGCGATTGACCTATCCAGCGAGCTTGGTCAGGCGATTGGCAGTATCAAGGAGAGCACTGCGGCGTTCGTGTTTGATGGTGATAGGGATGAAGGATCGCACCAGTCGGGTGCACCGACTCAGCGGGGATTCACGCGTGGCGATGATGACCCTCGTGACGCAGACCTTCATGAACGAGTCGAGCGCGAGGACGTGGCGTGGACTGGTCGAATCTTCAATGTGAACCGAATCGAAGCAAAGCTGCCTAACGGGCACGACGCGATGCGCGATGTGGTGCGTCACCCTGGAGCGGTTGCCATCGTTGCGCTTACCGACGATGGTCGAATCTGCTTGGTGCGTCAGTATCGAACCGCGATTGACCGAGTCACGGTGGAGATTCCTGCGGGCAAGCTTGACCCAGGCGAGGATCCGTACGACTGCGCCGTTCGCGAGCTGCGCGAAGAGACTGGTGCGGTGGCTGATCGCATGGCATTCCTCACCACGATTGTAACGGCGGTTGGGTTTTGCGACGAGGTGATTCACCTGTACATGGCCACCGGTCTGCACTTTGAGCAGTCTGATCCGGACAGTGACGAGTTCATCAACGTAGACCTGGTTGAGCTGCCTGAACTGATTGACGCGGTTCTGGACGGCAAGGTGGAGGATGCGAAGACCATGGTTGGTGCGTTGCTGTGCGATGCAATCTCGCGCAGACTGGGTGCGATGGAGCAGTAGGGGAGAGCTCCGACTGCGAATGTTGAAAACTTGCCAGCAAACGAAGTACGGCTTCGAAGCTGGCGTAACGAGGACGCCTCCCGATGATGTCGCATCAACGGGAGGCGTCCTCGTCGTGTCACACTATATATATTGGTGTGTTGACAAGTGCGATAGGGGAGTTTTCAACATGGTGGGGGAGAGGTAGCCAGAAAGCTCTTGAGCAGAAGGATTGAGCCTGTTAGATTCGATGGCACTCATGGGTGCTGCGGCGAATCGACGCATGAACCGAAGAATCGATTGACGAGATGATTGGGTTGGTTCGATACAGTCGACTGATTCAATAACGTCATAGAACGGTGCAAACCGGTTGAACCGATGTAGTCGGTGCGCGATCGATGGCGAGATGATGTGGTGGCAGGGGCCAGAAGGGGAGTGTCTCCTTCTGGCCCCTGCCATATATATAGGGCTTAGCGAAGGTGGGGTCTCTTGGGCGGGCGGGGGAGTGCAGCCAGACACCTCGAGAGAGGCCGCAAAGTGTGCCTTGACAGGCGTTACCACTACATATTGTGGTCAGTGTTAACCCATTACATAGATATGGTAAACCACCATATTTGTGCAGGTAAATGGGCCAAAATGGTCACATATGAGCATTTATGAAGAAATTGTGAGTTCTTTCCGAAGGGTCTGAAAGGACTGTCGAACAGCGTTCCCAAATTCAGCTGAAGAATGTATCGATTTAGGCGTTATATGTATATAAGGAATATTATGAATGCAACGATATTCCAGTACAAAATATCCTAAAACCACAGCATAGCGGCCTAAATCGCGCTTTTCGAAATCTTTTTCTTGTACTATCGGGAACCGTATCAATGGCTAAAACTGCCTTGATCGAACCATAAACGTACCACCGGACCATGGAGAGGCAACCGACCATGAGATACGACCTACATGCCTATTTGCGCAGTTGCGAGGGGTCGCAACTGCGTTTTGTCGTCTCTAAACCCGTCCGATCGAGGGCGGTGAGAGGGCATCCCTGCGCCATAGCTCGACGAAGGGGCGGTCCACCTGGAGCCTTGCGGCCAGCACCAAGCGGACTGATTGTACGAACGAACTGTATGGCTGCGACGCACTACAAACGTAGCAACGCAGCTGGACAGAAGGGGTGGATGTAATGAAGGAAAGAACGAGAAACAGGGTTCTCGCAGCACTGATGACGGTGTTTGCCGTCTTCGCGCTCGTGCTGGGCTTCAACGGAGCTGCGTATGCAGCTGCCGGTGATGAGCCTGATCATGAGAAGTTCATGGAAGTCAACGAGGATGGTACCTACACCATCGCGCTCAACGTGACCGGCGACGCTGAGCGGAAGCCGCAGAAGGTCAACGTCATCGTGATCCTCGACCGCTCTGGTTCGATGAATGAGTCTGCGGGCACGGTATCTACCGTGACGTATACGCCGACACCCACAAACGGTAATAATCTGTACGGCACCCTTGAGGCGGACCCCGACGTTCACGACGACGGGGACTTCTTCCAACTGACTAGGTACAACGCTGGTAACGTCAACGTTTATACGTATCCCTCTCAGGGAAGCACCACTTACGCACCCACCAACAGCAACAACGGTACACAGTATGGTCTTGTTGATGGAGAGTATGTACAGCTTACCCGCAGTGGTGGCTTCTTCGGTTCGTATTACTGGACCTATGGTCAGGGTACGCGCTACAACGGTACAAGGTATACGTTGGTCAATAACGCTGCCCAGTATACGGGCCAGCGCTACACGAGGCAGGAAGGCAACCAGTCGCGCCTTGATGCTACGAAGGAAGCCGTCAATGGCCTGGCTGGGACACTGCTGGGATACAACGGCAACGAGAATCCTGACGACACCGTCGAGATGGCTCTGGTCTCCTTTGCAACCTCAGCAGCGACAAATGTTGCATCTACGACAGATGCTACGACCTTCACGAACGCAGTGAATGGTATTACCGTTGCTACTGGCAACAATGCCGGCACCAACTGGGAGGCGGCGCTCAAGGAGGCTTACGGGATCAACTTCAATGATGATGACCCCACGTTTGTCATCTTCTTCTCCGACGGCGCTCCGACGTTCTACGGCTCTGGTACCAATCCCTCTGGCTCTGGCCAGGAGAAAGAGCCGAACATGACCAACTCCTATAACGCAGCTACAGACGACGCACGTACGCTTGCTAACAAGGTAGGCACCGATAACTTCTACACGATCTTTGCGTACGGTGAGACCTACGGTGCGACCTATATGTCTAGGCTGACCACCGCAGCAGGAGCGCCCAGTGGTAACAACTACTCTGCAGAGAACACCGCTCAGCTGCAGGAGGCTTTCAACGAGATTCTCACCAAGATCGAGATGTCCGGCATCGGCAACGTCGACATTACCGACGGAACCACGAGCAACGTCGCAACTACCTCCGGCACCGCGCACCTGCTCGATGTCGATCCGAGCTCCTTCAAGTACTACCGTGCTGGCGGCGAGAATGAAGATGGCAGCGTGAAGTATGATCCCGCTGCCACCACCATGACCACGTCGACTGGTGAAACCAAGAACATCGGCGTGGAGTGGACTGGGGACGACGTCCCGCCTGCGGAGTTCAACAACAGCACCGGAAACGTCGAGTGGGACCTTGGTGACAACTTCCTCCTCGAGAATGGCGTGACCTACACGGTCACCTTCGACTGCTGGCCCAGCCAGGATACGCTCGACCATGTTGCTAGCATCAAGAACGACCCCAGCTACTACAACACGCTCGACGAGAATATCCAGAAGTATCTTGACGCGAACGGCAACCTCAAGACCAACACCACCGCCAACATGACCTATACCGACACGCGTACTGGCAAAGATGGCGAGGCTGGTTTCGAGAACCCCGCCCCCGTCCCGACCACTGCCGTCGAGCAGCTCGCCATTTCCAAGGAGTGGAAGAACCGTATTCCCGGCGAGGAGCAGCCCAAGTCCATCAACCTCAACGTAACACGTGACGGTGTCAACACATATTCCATGGAGCTTGAGGACCCGAGCTGGGAGGATGGCGTCTACATCTCCATCGGCATCATGCGCACGCATGGAACGGAGCCGGTCGAGCTGCTGACCACGGGCCACGACTTCACCTTTACCGAGCCTGCCGATCTTGGCTATCACTGGGAGATCGAAGTCCCGACTGTACGCCCGATGCTCATCGATGGCCAGCTGACTATGCTCATCAAGGTCGACGAGAAGCACCCGGCACCCGAAGGCGCAACGGTCTATACCCTTCCCACCAGCGGCAGCGTTGCCGGCGGTGTCTACTACGTTGGTAGCACCGAAGAGGCGTCGCTTACTGCAACGAACTATCGTCGTTCCTATCTCGACATCGTCAAGGTCGTAGACGGTGAGGATGCTGATCCGGATCAGACCTTCCCGTTCACCCTCAATGTCGTTGACATCAAGGCGGAAGAGGGTAGCGCAGACAACCTCAACTCCGACTACTACATCTGGTTCTCGGTTTGGAATGGCGGCTACGTGGACAGACTTGTCTCCGGTGCCGAAAAGGAGATTAACGAGGAAACCGGCGAGTGGACGGGCTACTACTACGCGCCGAGTGGTACGAATGTTGAGCTCCAGCTGAAGAACGGCGACAGTCTCCGTGTTCTGAACCTTCCTGAGGGCAGCACCTACACCATCACTGAGGGTACGCTGCCGGACAACTACGCGTTCGTAAGTTCCGAGCTCACCAGTGGTACGGATGAGGATTTCGTGGGTGGCCGGATCACTACGGGCACCATCGCGAGCACCAACACCGACTACAAGGTTACTTACAACAACCGTTACGACCTGAGCGACGTTGAGATCACCAAGGTCTGGGTGGACAACAATAACCAGGACGGCAAGCGTCCGGAGGCTGAGGAGTTCAAGTCCTACCTTGTGCTCTATGCCGACGGCATCGACGTCACGGCCGCCAACGCCGACAAGCTCACCGTGACGGACAACGGCGACAACACCTACACCGCCAAGTGGACCGGACTTGACCGCTACGCTGATGGCAAGGAGATCACCTACACGGTGGAGGAGACCGAGATCGAAGGCTACACCACCACCGGCAGCCCCGCAGAGGACAAGGGCACCATCACCAACACCCACACGCCCGAGGTGACTACCGTCACCGTCACCAAGGTGTGGGAGGACTCCGATGACATCGGTGGCATCCGCCCCGAGTCCATCACCGCCCAGCTCACCGCTGACGGCACCGCCTCCGGCGACCCCGTGACGCTCGACGAGAGCAATAGCTGGACCTACACCTGGACTGACCTGCCCAAGTACGCCAACGGCAACGAGATCGTCTACTCCGCGGACGAGACCGCCGTGCCCGCCGGCTACACCAAGACCGGTCCCGAGAAGACGACCGACGATGACGGCACCGTCACCTTCACGGTGACCAACACCTACGTCCCGACGCCCGTCTCGGTCGATCCTCCCGTGCAGAAGATCATCACAGGCAAGGATGACCTCTACAACCGCGGCGACTTCACCTTCACCATCGAGGCCGTGACTGATGGCGCACCGATGCCCGCTAACATCAGCATCACCAACAGCGCCGACTACGAGCTTGAGGACAAGACTGGCTTCTACGAGTTCGGTGAGATCACCTTCACCATGCCCGGCACCTATGAGTACACCGTGACCGAGTCTGGTACCGTCCCTGGAGTCACCAACGACTCTGAGGCATCCAAGACCCTCACCTTCACCGTTGAGGATGACGGCAACGGCAACCTGACCGTGACCCCGACCACCGACCAGGTCCAACTCTCCTTCACCAACACCTATAACGCTTCCGGCGAGGCCACCATCACCGTGACCAAGGCGCTCGAAGGCGCCGAGTGGCCTTCGAGCAAGACCCTGACGCTCACGCTCGCAGGTGCCGAGGGCGCTCCGATGCCTGAGACCACGACCGCGACGCTCACCGCTGAGGGCAACGTCTCCTTCGGTCCCATCGCCTACGGCCTCTCCGACGCAGGCAAGTCCTATGAGTACACCATTACCGAGGACGGCTTTGGTGCCGGCTGGACTGGTGCCCCCACAAGCATCACCGCCACGGTCGAAGTCACCGACAAGGGCGACGGAACCCTGGGCACCACGGTCACCTACAGCCCCGAGGACGCCACCATCACCAACACCTACGCGGCCACCGGCAGCGCCGTGATCAAGGTGGACAAGGTCCTGACCGGCCGCGACTGGCTTGAGGGCGAGGAGTACACCTTCACGCTGTCCGGGCCTGACGGCGTGATCGAGACCAAGACCGTCAGCGAGGACAACCTGACCGCCGAGTTCTCCAAGATCGCCTACACCGAGGCTGACGCGGGCAAGACCTACACCTACACCGTCTCCGAGACCTCCACGCTGCCGGGCGGCATCAGCAAGTCTGACGACGTTACCGTGACCGTCAAGGTCACCGACAATGGCAACGGCACGCTGGACACCGACGTCGCCTACAGCGACAACAACTCGACCATCACCAACACCTACGAGGCAAGTGGCAGTGTTGAGCTCGAGGCATTCAAGGATCTCGAGGGTCGCGAGTGGCAGACCGGCGAGACCTATACCTTCACCCTGAAGGACGCCGAGGGCAACGTTCTGGACGAGCAGGTCGTCGACTCCAACGAAAAGGTGACATTCGAGGCAATTGAGTACACCCAGGACGACATGGTCGACGAGGAGGGCAACTACACCAACGAGGTGACCCTCACCTACACCATCGAAGAGACCACCACGCTTCCGGGCGGCATGGAGAACTCTGGCGTCATTGATGTCACCGTCACCCTGGTCGACAACGGCGACGGCACCATCACCGCCACGCCCGAGTACACCAAGAACGACACCATCACCAACACCTACACCGCCGAGGGCGAGGCCGAGATCAAGGTCAGCAAGGCCATCGAAGGCGCCGCCTGGCCCAAGGATGCTGATGGAAACGCCAAGACTCTGACGCTCACTCTCTCCGGCGAGGGCGGAACCCTGCCCGAGCAGACGACCCAGACCCTGAGCGCCGCTGGTCAGGCCACCTTCGATCCCATCACCTACACCCAGGACGACATGGTTGATGACGAGGGCAACTACACCACCGAGAAGACCTTCACCTACACCATCTCCGAGGATGGCTTCGGCACGGGTTGGACCGGCTCTGGCGACGTGACCGCCACCGTCAAGGTCACCGATGACGGCAAGGGCACGCTGAACACCGAGGTCACCTACAGCCCCGAGAACGCCACCATCACCAACACCTACAAGGCCACCGGTACCGCTACGATCGAGGCCACCAAGTCTCTCGTGGGTCGTGCGTGGAAGGACGGCGAGACCTTCACCTTCACGCTGCTCGACGGGGACGGCAAGGTCTGTGGCGAGCCGAAGAGCGTCTCTGCCGAGAACCCGACCGCCACGTTCGATGCGCTGAGCTACACCGAGGCCGACATGGTCGACAGCGAGGGCAACTACACCGCTGAGAAGACCTTCACCTACACCATCAGCGAGACCTCCGAGCTGCCGGGCGGCATCAGCAAGTCTGACGACGTTACCGTGACCGTCAAGGTCACCGACAATGGCAACGGCACGCTGGACACCGACGTCGCCTATGACAACGATGACACCATCATCAACACCTACACCGCCAAACCGGTGAAGGCCCAGATTACCGTCGACAAGAAGATCACCGGCTACATCGAGGGCGAGGACCCGTACGGCAACATCGTTGACCGCACCTTCACCGTCACGATGAAGCCGGTTGACGGCGCACCCATGCCCGAGGGCAAGAGCGAGCTGACCACCTACATCACCACCGTAGGTGGCGAGGGCTCGGCTACGTTCGACGAGATCGAGTACACCTTCGACGACATGCTCGACGACGAGGGCAACCGCGTCACGACCAAGGACTTCACCTACACCGTGAAGGAGACCGCTGGCTCCGACGACGGCTACACCTACGACGAGAACGAGTATGAGGCCGTAGTCACCGTGACCGACGACCAGAACGGAAAGCTTGTCGTCTCCAACATCGCGATGGTCGATGACAACATCGACACTGACGTCACAATCGAGAACGAGTTCGCCGAGGAGAGCGTCGACGTCGAGCTCACCGCCACGAAGACCATCAAGGACGAGTCCAACAGCGCCAAGGACGCCACCTTCACCTTCACGCTCACTCCCGTTGATGGTGCTCCTGGCGAGGTTCAGGAGAAGTCCGTCACGACCGAGGGCTTCGTCGGCAGCGTGAAGTTTGACCCCATCACCTTCACCGAGGCTGGCGAGTACGAGTACACCGTCGTCGAGACCGTCGACGAGCCCCAGGATGGTTGGACCTACGACACCGCCGAGTACACCGTGACCATCGTGGTCAACGATAACTTCGAGACTGCAGTCCTTGAGCAGGCAACAGAGCTCACCAAGGACGGCGAGGCCGTGACCGAGATTTCGTTCACCAACACCTACAAGGCCGCTGAGACCACCTCGAAGCTGCTGGTGAAGAAGGAAGTCGAGGACACCTCTGGCAGCGCGGCTGACCTCACCTTCGAGTTCACGCTTGCCGGCGAGGGCGAGGTGCCGATGCCCGAGACGACCACCAAATCCATCAAGGCCGGCCAGACCGCCGAGTTTGGCCCGATCACCTACGAGCAGGCTGGTACCTTCGGCTACACCATCACTGAGACCGCTATCGACGCGGCCGGCTGGATTTCCGACACCACCAGCTACCCCGTGACCGTGACAGTCAAGGACGTTGACGCTCAGCTTGTTGCCACCGTCGTGTACAACAAGAGCGAGGACCTCACCGAGCTCACCGTCACCAACATCTACGATCCTGAGGACGCTACCGCGGCTCCGCAGGCCCGCAAGGTCGTTGATGACCAGTCCAACAGCGCTCCCGACGAGACCTTCACCTTCAACCTGCTTGACGCTGACGGCAACGTCGTCGAGACCAAGACCATCAACAACGGCGGCCTGGTCAAGTTCTCCAAGCTCACGTTCTCCGAGGTGGGCGACTACGCCTACACCATCCAGGAGGTCGAGGGCAGCACCAAGGGCTTCACCTACGACACCACCGAGCATGGCCTGACCATCTCGGTCACCGACCCGGGCGATGGCCAGCTGGTTGCTGACATTACCTACGCCGATGGCGACGAGGCCCTGATCACCAACGTGTACAAGGCCGAGCCCACCACCGCGACGTTCGACGTGGCCAAGAAGATCGACGGCCCCGTGGTCGAGAGCTCCGAGAGCACCTTCACCTTCACCCTGGCCACCAGCGACGGCTCCCCGATGCCCGCGACGGACACCACCACGGTCACCGGCGAAGGCACCGCAAGCTTCGGCGAGATCACCTACGAGAAGGCCGGTACCTACAACTACACGGTCACCGAGGTCAAGGGAGACGCCACCGGCTACACCTACGACAGCACCACCTACAGCGTGGTCGTGAAGGTAACCGACGTTGACGGCGCACTTAAGGCCGAGGTTGTCGAGGGTACGGACATCACCTTCACCAACACCTACAAGCCGCTTGCCACCGGCGTCACGGTTAACGCCGCCAAGGAGCTGACGGGTCGTGAGCTGGTTGAGGGCGAGTTCACCTTCGAGATGAAGGACGAGAACGGCAACGTTGTGGCCACCGCTACCAACGCGGCTGACGGCACCGTGACGTTCACGACCGCCAACGACCTCTTCACCAAGGCTGGCACCTACACCTTCACCGCCAACGAGGTTGAGGGCAGCGCCGAGGGCGTCACCTACGACACCGCGGCCAAGAGCTTCGAGGTTGTCGTTACCGACGAGGGCGGCCAGCTTGTGGCCAAGCCTGCCGAGGGCACCCAGATCGTCTTCACGAACGACTACAACCCCAACGCCACCAGCGCTGGCTTCCAGGCCAAGAAGGTGCTTGAGGGCCGCGACCTCACCGCCGGCGAGTTCAGCTTCGAGCTGAAGGATTCCAACGGCACCGTGGTCAAGACCGCCACGAACGCTGCTGACGGCACCGTCGACTTCGGTCAGCTGTCCTTCACCGAGCCTGGCACCTACACCTACACCGCGACCGAGGTCAAGGGCGACGACGTTCACATCACCTACGATGCCAACGCCATCACCTACACCGTCACCGTCTCCGACGCGGGTGGCCACCTCTCCGCGAGCGTGACCAGCACGGGCGACGCCACCTTCACCAACACCTACAAGGGTGCTGAGCCTGTGTGGATCGACCCGCCGGTGCAGAAGGTCATCAAGGCCCCGACCGGCACCAAGCCTGCCGCTGCCACCTTCACCTTCCAGATGAAGGCCATCACCGAGGGCGCCCCCATGCCCGAGGGCTCCGTGGACGGCATCAAGACCATGGAGATCACCGGCGCTGGCACCAAGGAGTTCGGCAAGACTACCTACACCGAGGTTGGCACCTACGTGTACGAGATCACCGAGGTTAAGGGCAACGCCGAGGGCTACACCTACGACACCGCGGTGTACACGCTGACCGTCGAGGTGACCGAGGGCGCCGACGGCAACCTGGTTGCCAAGGAGACCTACGTGGACGCCAACGGCAAGGTTGTGAAGAGCGCTACCGCGACCTTCACCAACACCTACACGCCCAAGCCGCCGGTGCTGCCGCAGACCAGCGACGACTCCGTGCCTACCAGCACCCTGGTGGCGGTAGCCGGCACCGGCTTCGCCCTGCTGCTTGCGGGCCTGAGCCTGCGCCTTCGCAGGAACGAGGAGTAAGGGCCACACGGCCTGGTAAGGCCACATGATCCACCCCAAAGGGGCCGCAGCCACGTGCTGCGGCCCCTTTGCTATGCGGCGAGTAGGGGAGTGCGGGAAACTATAGCCTTAGGCTATGTGTGGATTTGGTGAAGAACGGATTTAGACGGTCTTAGTATGTATTTACAGAATATCAGTAATTAAACAATAAAACTCGCGTAAGCCAGAA
This sequence comes from uncultured Coriobacteriaceae bacterium, assembly GCA_902788705.1. Classification (GTDB taxonomy): domain Bacteria; phylum Actinomycetota; class Coriobacteriia; order Coriobacteriales; family Atopobiaceae; genus UBA1367. The sequence goes on from CADALE010000008.1 coordinate 103,175, forward strand.
TATGCCGGACTGGAATAGTTGGAGATTAGGCAACATTGGCTAGATTTTAAGCTAATTGATGACCGTGTGTGGACAAGCTAAATACCTGCGGTTATTAAGACTAAACACTTTAAGAGCAAATCAATAAATGAAGTTAGGTTGACCGTTAACGTGCACGCTTCAGAATGCAGCCATCAAGAGGTAACAATTCTGAACAACCCGTTTACGTGCAACTTGTCACAAAATGCATTTTGTATGAATAGTGCCTGAATACTGTTTATACGCATGGCTACCTTTGCTGCCAGGCAAGGGCGGTCGTGTAGCCACCAGCACGGATCTTCGGGCTGGTGGCACGCGCTGGTGAGGCGTCAGCCAAGTCAGCGTGGCAAGGATGCACGTAAGTCATGGGGTAAGGAGCCAACCATGAGTAGAAGGTTTAGGAAGTGGCAGAACGCCCTGAGGAGACCGCTGTCGTTCTTCTTAGCGTTCAGCATGGTGCTGCAGATGATGCCCGCACAGGGCGTTGCCTACGCACTGGACGAGGTCGCGGGAGAGCCCGAGGCCATCGTCGAGTACGAGGAGCAGGCGCCTGCCGAGACCGAGGAGGCTCCGGCGGCCGACACCGAGGCTGAGGAGCAGCCTGTGGCAGAGGTCGAGCAGCCTGCCGAGCCCGCTCAGGACGTGGCCACGGACGCGGTTGTCACTGCCGTCGAGGAGGGCATGAGCAAGGTTGCGGACGAGCAGCCCGCAGAGCCCGCACAGCCTGCCGACGAACAGCCCGCTGAGCCCGCGTACCCCGCCTTCTACGGTGAAGTCTGGACCGAGTACACCAAGGTGTCCGTAAGCGCTGGCGAGGGCGTGCTGCCCGAGGGCGCTTACATCGACCTTGACTGGAATCTGGACCACGACGCCTGGGCCGCCAAGGCCGAGGACGCCACTGCCGACGACCTGAGCTCCGTGCAGTCGCTGCGCCTGCGCTTCTTCCTGGAGGGCAACGAGATCGCCCCGCGCGGCGACGTGACCGTGAAGGTTGAGGGCGCCGACATCGACGACGCCGACCTGCACGTGATGCTTGCCGGCGCCGATGGCAGCCTGGCCGACATGGCCGGCTGGAAGGTGACCTACGCCGACCAGTACACCCAGGAGTTCACGCTTTCCGCCGACGAGGCGGGTCGCGCCTTCGTGATCGCCACGACCATGGCTTCGGTCGTGGAGGAGCAGGAGGCTGAGGCCCAGCCCGAGGAGGAGACCCAGCCCGAGGAGGAGACCCAGCCCGAGGAGGAGACCCAGCCCGAGGAGGAGACCCAGCCCGAGGAGCAGCCTGCAGAGGCTGAGGAGGGCACCGAGACCGAAGAGCCGGCCGAGGAGATCGCCGACGAGCAGCAGCCCGCAGAGGCTGAGGACGAGGCCGCTACCAACGAGCAGCCTGCCGAGACCGAGGACGAGGCCGCAGAGGAGGCTACGCCGGAGGAGACCACCGAGCCCGAGGCTCAGCCTGAGGAGACCGAGCCCGAGCAGCCCGCTGAGCCTGAGTATAAGCTCAGTGAAGAGACCCTGTACTTCTCCAAGCGCGCTAGCGGTCGCACTACCGTCAACATCGAGGCTCCTGCTGGCGCGCTACCCGAGGGCACCGCGCTTCAGGTCGTTGATGTGACGTCGCAGGACATCCTAGACGCCGTCAATGAGTATGCCGGCCTAGAGGCTACGAACGTCCAGGCAATTGACATTACGTTCTGGTACCGTGGCAAGGAGATTCAGCCTGCTTTGCCCGTGCAGGTGACCTTCGATAACACGACGGTTGACACCGCAGAGACTCAGGTCTTCCACATGGATGACGCTGGAGTCATCGACGACGTGGTAGACGCCACCACGGCGGAGAGCGACACGGTCGTCTTCGATGCAGAGCATTTCTCTGTCTACGTAGTTGTGGAAACGGTCGTGCCGAGGCTGACTGTTCACTTCATGAATGGCACTACAGAGGTTACCGGTAGCCCCATGTACGTCAAGGCTGCTGACACTGCTGCTGAGGTAGAAGCAATCATCTATGACCCGGGTGCGGGCACTATTCCTAACGGCCAGGTCTTCAAGGGCTGGACGACGGAACAGAACTACACCGCTGAAACCCACTTCATGACCATCGACGAGGTACGTGCTGATGCGATGGCTAAGGCTGCGGCGCTTACCACCGAAGACGGCGCCGTCACCTACTACGCCGCCATGTTCAAGCAGTACACCGTGACCTATGTTGATGGCAACGGTGTTACCGTTGGCACGGAGGTTGCCGAGATTCCGGCGCATAAGACGGAGGCAACCTACACCGTCAACCAGGGCTACACTACCGATGACAGCCACAACTTCGAGGGCTGGATTGTTGTCGACGGTGAAAGCAGCATCAAGGATTACCCTGCTGGTGCGCAGACCGAAACCGTTGACGGCGAGACTATCTACTACTATACGAACGGAACCCAGGTAACTATTACCGGCAACGTGAAGTTCTCTGTTGATGCCCCCGCGGGTTTCTGGCTTGTCTTTGACGAGAACGGTAAGGGTGCCACCTACAATGCTCCGCGCTTCATCAAGGCCGGCGAGGTTACCAGTAGCGCAGACCTTTTGCCGATGACCAGGAACGGCTACACATTTGTCGACTGGTATACAGGAGCTCCGAGTGCAACCGGTCAGGATCCCACTGGCGAGGTCTTTGTGTTCGGCCGTGGACTAACCGAGACCACCACGATCTATGCGAAGTGGCAGCCCAATACAACCGCTAACTATACGGTGCTCATTTGGAAGCAGCATGTCGATGGCGAGAGCTACGACTTTGTCGAGTCGGTGACCGTTCAGAATGCCACCGTTGGTTCGACTCCAAATGCGGTAACTACCACCGGCAGCAATGCTGGACGCGTGACCGGCGCAACTTATGCGGGCGAGACAGGGTTCCATTTCAAGGAGACAGATCAGGCTTCGAAGACGGTTGCGACTGAGGGCAACACCGTTGTCAACGTGTACTGGGATCGCAACGAGATTACGTTTAACTTCAACGTGTATGGTGAAACGTATACTCCTACGACGGGTAACCAGGGCACACAGTACGGTCTTGTCGACGGTGAGTATGTTGAGCTGTACAGGTACGACGGAAACTGGTACTACGGATACTGGAATCGCTATAGAGGCACAAGGTATACCCGCAGTGGTGGGTGGACCGTTTCGGAGACCATGAGCGGTCTGTACGGCTCCACGCTAGCTGACAACGGTTACGCATGGCCGACCGAGCATGATTGGTATTCTGGTTACAACCAGAACAACCAGCCTAACGGCACGCGTACTACATTCCTTGACGCATTCCTGCCCGCCAGTGCCGCGACGACGGTTGAGTTCTATGGTAGGGGAGATCCTGCAGGCAGTAACCACATCTACTTCTATAAGCAGAATGCTGATGGTGACGGATACACGCTTGCAAACACCGTCAACACGGATGCGACAGGATTCAACCTTACCGACAAGTACAACGGCTTCCAGTGCGTGGCTTGGAACACGTCAAATAACACGAGCAACTGGACAACGGTCGGCGAGTTGATGAACCAGAGTGGCCAGTATTACTACGATGCAAAGCCGAACCAGAGCGGTTATCAGACGGCCGACATCGGCAACAATGGCCTGCACGTCTACTTCAACCGCAAGTCTTACAGCGTTCTCTTCTATGACGGGGCGTATGTCGACGGTGATAACAAGCCGATCGCCGAGCCCAGCCAGGGCGAGTTCAAGCACGTCGACAATATCACCTATGGTGCTTCTCTGACCTCATACAATAAGGGTGGTGCCGACTACTACGAGCCCACCGCTCCCGCAGGCTATGTTTTTGAGGGTTGGTATCTCGATGATGCCTGCACCCAGCCGTATACCTTTACCACGATGCCTGAAGGCGGCCTGACCGTCTACGCCAAGTGGCGTCAGATCCAGTACCGCGTGTTCCTGCATCCCAACGTACCGGCAACAGATAACACGCTTGACTGGGGTTCCGAGAGTCAGGCGATGAACTTCCGTGTCTCGTACGGCGGTAAGATCTCTGTGCCTACTGGTCTTCGCTCGGGTTATGAGTTCTACGGGTGGTATACGGACGAGGGATTGACGCGCGCGTTCACGAGCAACATGGTGCTCAACGACTCCACAGTCACGACGCCTTACAACAAGACAACCCATATGACTGACCCAATGGACAAGTGGGGCAACGGGGCTACTACGAATAGCGACACGGGACGACCGTGGATTACTCGTGAGTTCAACCTCTACGGTAAGTGGTCCGCCGTTATCGTAGGCGCTGACGGCATCGGCATCATCTATGACGTCAACGGCGGCTCGAACGCTCCGTCTGATACCGCCCTGTACAAGGACAACTCAAGCGTGACCGCCGGCGCTGCTCCGACGGCTCCCGAAGGCAAGGTGTTCGACCACTGGGTACTGCAGACGTGGAACGGCAACGAGTACGTCGATACCAATACAACCGTCTCCGCTGGAGGGACTTTCACGGTGCTGAAGAGCGACGCGAGGATTTCGGACGCTTTGACGGGTGAGGTTGTTGCCGAGTCCGACGTTGTCGAAACCGGTCGCTACAACTACACCGTCCAGCTGAAGGCCGTCTATGTGGACAAGGGCGTTGAGACCCCGACGCACATCGACTGGTACAGCAACTACGGCTCCGAGAACGGCGGCAAGGGTACGCTGTATCGCTCCAACACGGGTATCAAGATCAACGAGGCTGTGGACATCTACTCGCCCGCACCGACCCGTCCCGGCTACACCTTCAAGGGCTGGACCAAGACCCAGGGCGGCACCGAGGCTGACTTCCTGGTTTGGACGGGCAGCGGGTATACCGACGTTGACGGCAATACTGCAACTCAGGTTGCCGCTGACGAGAAGCAGCCCTATGAGGACCTCTTCGCCGTGTGGGAGGCCGAGTACTGGGTAGAGCTGACCGGCTCTTCCGATACCGAGGTCTACAACGGTACCCAGCAGGAGAATACCGACTACACCGTTACGTACCATCGTGGTGACGAGACGATTACCGCAGACGAGCTTGCAGCTGCGCGCATCACTGCAACCTTTACGGGTGCTGGCGACAACGGCGGCGGTTCGGACGCAAAGGCCGTCGGCACCAACGTCGGCACCTACACTACCGCTGTTACCGTGACGCTCACGCTGAATGATGGCTCGACCGCCATTCTTGATAGCGATAGGTCTTCGGACAGCGATGACGTGGTGCTCATCATCACGCCTGCCGAGATCACCGTCACCCTGAACGGCAACTCCGACTCCAGGGTCTACAACGGCTCCGACCAGACCTTCGAGGGCACCGTGACCCCGAGCTCCGACAGCTCCCTGTTCGACGCGAGCAAGGTCTCCTACACCGGCGAGACCTCCGTCACCGGCAAGGATGTGGACACCTACACGACCGCCATCGACACCACGAAGGCCTCCTACGACGACGGCAACCTCGACGTCACCTTCGTGGCCGGCACGCCCGTGACCCTCACCATCACGCCGAAGGCCGTCACGGTCAAGGCTGACGATGCCACCAAGGTCTACGACAACACTCCGGGCAACCCCCCGAGCTACAGTGCAACCGTTACCGGCCTTGTCGGCTCCGACACCATCACCTACACCGTCTCTCGCGAGGCCGGCGAGAACGTGGGCGCCTACACCATCACCCCGGCTGGCGAG
>CADALE010000009.1 GCA_902788705.1 uncultured Coriobacteriaceae bacterium
CCCTCCCGGACGTACGCGACGACCCGTGCCTCGAGCTCGACGTCTCTCATGCGGACTCCAATCCGGACCAGGATGGTCCAACATTTTGTCCGCACCCCCCACTCTGTCCGCGCAGCGACGGGACAGTGGGGACGTAGCACTCTGTCCCGTCGCCCGGCTAGCAGTTAGTCGATGGCGGCGAAGAGGTGGCCGGAGGTCGCCCCTGCCTCGCGCGGCTCGGGCTTCCTTCCTGACTGCACCGCCTCGATGGCGTGCACGAGTCGGCGCACGGCAGAGGCGGCCTGCTGCGGGGAGAGCAACGTTGCGTCTACCATGAGGCGCGTGACGCCCGCTGAAAGCAGCTCGCCTACCTGCGGAGTCGCGTCAAGCGGGCGCGACGCGTAGATGCGCGAGCGGCCTTGCAAGTCGGTGCGCACGGGCATGAGCGCGCCATCCTTGTCGCGCAGATACAGGTCCTGCTTGCGCAGGGGGCAGCGGCTGCAGTCGTTCACGCACCGCCCCGACACCTGCAGCACGCAATGCTCGCTGGTCATCGCGCGTGCGCGACCGTACACAACAAGCCCCACAGGCACGCGCGACCTACGCGCAAGGGCACAAGCCTCTGCGAGCGTGAGCTCGCCAGAAAGCCAGATACCCGCCGCGCCTGCGTCCTGGAGGACCGCGAGGCACGACGTGTTGTGTACCGGGATGCAGGGGCGCACCTCGGCGCGCGCGCCACGCTCCATCGCCAGCGCAAGCTGCGACACGTTGCCCACGGCGACCGGCTGACCTGCGCGAACCAACGCATCCAGGCGCTCGTGGTCAATCTCGCGACACACCTCGTCAAGCCAAGGCACGGTGCCCTCGGGCCAGCCGCCCTGCGACACAAGCGCGTCGGCAGTGGCGTACACGCGCGTTGCCCCGGCCTCGACGGCAGCCTGGGCCACCTCGGCGGTGGGCGCCAGCACGCACACCTGGGGGTCGGCCGCCACGCCAGCGTCCGCAGCCACAGGCTCGCCACCCGAAGCCCTTGCAGCACCCGCCAGCCCCGCAGCGATGTCCGAGGCGTCCGGAGCCGAGGCAAGGCCTTCGCCCTGATGCCCATACGCTTCAAGGATTGCCTGCTCAAGCGCCTTGCAAGCCTCGGCGCGAACCGCGTGCACCGCCGAGAACGACATGCCGATGCCCGGGTCGAAGAGCCCCGAAAAGCCCACCGGCACGAAGGGCGAGCTGCCCATGCGCTCCACATGCTCGCGAATCTCGTCGGGCGTCACCTCGCGCGTGCGGGCGGCCTCCACCACGAACCCCTTCGCGGCAGCCACGATGGGCCTTCCGCCACGTGGGCCAAAGGTGGAGAGCTCCACGATGAAGGGCTTGCCCAGCCGAGCCTGCACGTGCACCGCCACGGGGCGCTTCCGCGGCACGTCGGGTGACACGGCAGCCGCCGCATCGAGCGCCGCCTGCGAGCGAATTACGCGCACCGGACAGCCCGGCGCCATCGGCCGCGTGGTCTTGCACACGATGGACTCGCCCACCCCGGCATCGGCCTCAACGTGCGTGGTCAGGAACTGCGAGGGATCGTCCGTGGGGCGAATCTCCAGCAGGTCGCCCTTGCCCACCGGCCGATGCAGGGCGATGGTGACCTCGGCCCTGGTCACGTGCCGGAAGCGCTCGCGTCCGCCATCGGTGCCGCCGCGCCGCACGCGTGCGCCGCCCAGGTCGCGCGTGGCAACCACCTCGCCCACCAGCTCGCCACGGTTGTTGGACCGCTCGTAGCTCATCATCTCGTTGCCCGAGGTGCCGCGCAGGTAGCTGTTGGTGAAGTCGCGGTTGAAGGCGCGCTTGAGCTGGTCGTGGCGCTGCTGCACGCGAACCTCGTCCACCACGCCGTGCGCAAGGTCGTCAAGGGCCGACCGGTAGGCCGACACCACCGCATGCACGTAGTCGGGAGCCTTCATGCGGCCCTCAAGCTTGAGCGAGGCCAGGCCCGCCGTGGCCATGGCATCGAGGTCGTCCACCGTGCAATAGTCCTTGGGGCACAGCGGGCGGTCCATGCCTGGCATCGACAGCACATGTCCCCGGCCGTCTACCAGCTGATACAGCAGCCGACACGGCTGGGCGCAAAGGCCGCGGTTGGCCGAGCGCGCGCCTCCCATCGAGCTGAGCAGGCACACGCCCGAGTAGCAGAAGCACAGCGCCCCGTGCGCGAAGCCCTCAAGCTCGGCCCCCTCCTGCGAGATGCGCGCAATCTCGGGCAGTGACAGCTCGCGCGAAAGCGTGACGCGTGCTGCCCCGCGCTCTCGGCACCAAGCCACCCCGCGCGCGTCGTGCACGTTGGCCTGCGTGGATATATGGCACTCTATCTGCGGGAATCGCCTGCGCACCTCGGCAAGCAGACCCCAGTCCTGGATGATGAAGGCATCGGCGCCCAGCAACCATGCGTGGCGCACAAGCGCAAGCGCCTGAGGCATCTCGGAGGTCTTGATGACCACGTTGGTGGTCACGTACACGCGGGCGCCGGCCAGATGCGCCTTGCGACAGGCCGCCTGGAACGTCTCGTCGGTAAAGTTCTGGGCCCCGCGGCGCGCATTGAAGTCGTTGCCGAAGCCACAGAAGATGGCGTCGGCGCCGGCGGCAAGCGCGGCATCGAAGGCCTCGGGGCCGCCAGCGGGCGCCAGCAGCTCGGGCACGCGACGAAGGCGCGGCCGGTCGTGGTCGTGACCGTGGTGGGAATGGGTGTGGTCGTGGTCGTGCATGCGAATCCCTCGAACGCGACGGACAAAAGGGATACTCCCCTTCGAAGCGTTCCAAAAGGGATGCGCCCTTTTGGTATCCGTGCCGAAGGGGAGTATCCCTTTTGGTATCGCCTTGTCAGCCGGCCTAGACCAGCTTGGCCCAGCGCTTCTTGCCGGCCTGGATGGCGGCGCCGGCCACAAAGGCCGCCGGCTCGACGTTGTACACCTTCGGCGCCAGCGCCTGGCCAGACACCTTCACGCCGCCGCCGTCGATGAGGCGGCGAGCCTCGCCGGCGCTCTTGGCGATGCCCACGCTCACCAGCAGCGCAGGCAGGTACACGAGGCCCTCGTCGTTGAGCTTCACCACGTCGGCAGCGGCAAACTCGGGGGTGTCCTCGGGCATCTCGCCCTTCTTGAACTGTGCGTCAAAGGCGTCCTGGGCCTTCTGCCCCTCGCCCTCGCCGTGGTACAGGTCGACGATGTTGCGGGCAAGCTGGCGCTTGCGGTCGTACGGGTCGGCCGTGCCGGCCTTGAACTCGGCGTCGATGGCGTCGATCTCGTCGAGGCTGCAGGTGGAGCACAGGCGGAAGTACATGGGCACGATCTCGTCGGCGATGCTCATCAGCTTGCCGAACATGTCGGCCGGCTCGTCGGTGAGGCCCACGTAGTTGCCGTAGCTCTTGGACATCTTCTTGTGGCCGTCCAAGCCCACCAGCAGCGGCATCGTAAGCGCAACCTGCGGCTCCATGCCCTCGGCGCGCATGAGGTCGCGGCCGGCCAGCAGGTTGAAGATCTGGTCGTTGCCACCCATCTCGAGGTCGGCCTTGATGACCACCGAGTCGTAGGCCTGCAGCACGGGGTAGATGAACTCATGCAGGGCGATGGACTGGCCGTTGGTGTAGCGATTGTGGAAGTCCTCGCGCTCGAGGATGCGCGCCACGTTGAACTGGGCCATCAGGTGCAGCATGCTCTGCAGGTCAAGCGGCTTCAGCCAGTCGCCGTTGTGCACGATGGTGGTGCGCTCGGGATCGAGCACCTTCATGGCCTGCTCGACGTAGGTCTTGGCGTTGGCCTCCACCTGCTCCTCGGTGAGGGGCGGACGTGTGGAGTCGCGGCCCGACGGGTCGCCGATGAGGGCGGTGCCGTTGCCGATGATGAGCGTGACGTTGTGGCCAAGGTCCTGGAACTGGCGCATCTTGCGCAGCGGCACGGCATGGCCAAGGTGCAGGTCGGGAGAGGTGGGGTCTACCCCCAGCTTGATGTTGAGCGGCACGCCCTTCTCGAGCTTCTTGCGCAGCTCGTCGAGGGGCACGATCTGCATGGTGCCGGACGTGATGACCTTGAGCTGTTCTTCGACTGGCAGCAACGAACTTACCTCCAACGGTAGGGGCTTTGGACCCATGGGTTTCGCGATCCGCGGCGCGCGGTCGCGCAACTATATAGCATAGCGCAGGCAGACCGTGGCGTGGGCTGGGATTGCGGGGCTATAATGGCCGGGTACCACGCACCACTCGCAAGGAGAACCCCATGGCCGCACCTGCCCGCAGACGACTTGCCTACATCGACGCGCTCAACGTGATCGCAAGCTTCGCCGTCGTGATGCTACACCTCAACTACTGCGTCTGGCTGGGACCGGAAGGCCCGTCTTGGGTATCGGCCATCATCATCGAGACCCTCTTCGTGTGGGCGGTGCCGGTCTTCTTCATGAACACGGGCACCACGCTCATGGACTACCGCAAGCGTATGTCCACGAAGGAGTTCTTCCGCCGCCGCTTCGAGCGCACCGTGGTGCCGTGGGTGTTCTGGAGCCTGATGGGCCTTGCCTTCACCTGCTACCTAGCCAGCGAGTTTGGCACGGCCGAAATGCCCTACCTGGGGCCGCGCTCCATCTTCAACGACATCGCCGAAAGCAAGTACATCGAGTTCTACTGGTTCTTCCCGGCGCTCTTCTCGATGTACCTCTCGCTGCCGGTGCTGTCGGCCCTCAAGAACCGCGACAGCTCGTTTCGCTACATCATTGCCATGGGGATACTGTTCAGCGGGGTGCTGCCTTTGGTGGGCAAGCTGATAAACACGAGCTCGTTGGGGTCGTTCGCACCTCCCGTGGCCCTGGGCTATACCCTGTACGTGCTCATCGGCTACCAGCTTTCGCACTGGAAGCCCAGCCGGCAACAGCGCCTGGGCATCTACGCGGCGGGCGTGGTGGGCTGGCTGGCGCAGCTGGCAGGCACCATGGCGCTCTCGACGGTGGAGGCAGGCGTGTCCACCGTGTTCAAGGGGCAGTTCAGCCCCTTTGCCGTGGCGCAGGCGGTGGCCGTGTACGTGCTGGTGCGCCACGCCGGCATCGACGAGGCCATCGCGGCGCGGCCGGCGCTAGGCAAGGCTCTGCAGACCCTCTCGAGCGTGACCTTTGGCATCTACCTCATGCACTGGTTCGTGCTGCGCTGGGTGCAGAACACCATGGACCCCGACCCGCATGACCTCGCGTTTCGTCTGCTGGGCGCCTTCGCTATCTACTGGCTGTGCGCCGGCTTCACCTTCCTGCTGAAGCGGATTCCGGTGGTGCGTCGCATCGTGCCGTAGGGCTACGCAGTGGCGGAACGTGTTGTCGTGGCGAACGTGCTCCGAGCACTTTCGCCATTTCAGCCCCCAGAATGGCGGTTTTGCTGGGAGCACATCCGCCACGGCGGACAGCGGTATCATAGAAAAGTTAGCCCATCGGCCAAAAAAGGAGCCGTACATGCCCACCGTCTATGTAGCCGTAGCCTCCGACGTCCTCCACGAGGGCATCATCAACGTGATCGCTGCCGCAGCCCAGCTGGGCGAGGTGACCGTCGGCTTGCTGACCGACGAGGCCATCGCCTCGTACAAGCGCCTTCCCCTCCTCGACTGGGACTCGCGCTTCCAGGTGTACTCGGCGCTGCGCGACGTGTCCCGCGTCATCCGCCAAGACACGGTCTCGTACCGTGAGAACCTGCTTGCGCTGCGCCCCGACTTCGTGGTGCACGGCGATGACTGGCTGGTGGGCCCGCAGAGCGCGGTGCGCCAAGAGGTCATCGACATCCTGGCCACGTGGGGCGGCCAGCTGGTGGAGGTGCCCTACACCAAGGGCGTGTCTGCCACCTCGCTGGAGCGCGACCTGCGCGCGCTGTACGGCTCGCCCGACAACCGGCGTGCCGCGCTGCGCAAGGCGCTGGCCCTCAAGCCATACCTCCGCGTAATCGAGGCCTCCAACGGCCTTGCGGGGCTGGTGGTGGAGAACGCCCGCTACGAGGACGAGGCGACCGGCGAGGTGCGCACCTTCGACGGCATGTGGGTGTCCAGCCTCTGCGACTCAACCTTCAAGGGCAAGCCCGACATCGAGCTGGTTGACTTCACAAGTCGCCTGGCCACCATCCAGGAGATCATGGACGTGACCACCAGGCCCATCATCCTTGACGGCGACACCGGCGGCAAGGTTGAGCACTTCGTGTACAACGTGAAGACGCTGGAGCGCGTGGGCGTGTCGGCCATCATCATCGAGGACAAGACCGGCCTTAAGCAGAACTCGCTCTTTGGCACCGACCGCCCGCAGGTGATGGAGGACCCGCACGTGTTTGCCGAGAAGATCGCGGCCGGCAAGCGCGCCCAGCGCACGCGCGACTTCATGATCTTTGCCCGCATCGAGAGCCTCATCGCCGGCTTGGGCATTGACGACGCCCTCATGCGTGCCGACATCTACCTGGGCGAGGGCGGCGCCGACGGCATCATGATTCACAGCAAGGACAAGTCGGGCACCGACATCCTTACCTTCCTTGCCCGCTTCCGCGAGAAGTGGCCGGACGTGCCCGTCATCCTGGTGCCCACCACCTACAACCACCTCACCGAACGCGAGCTTGCCGAGGCGGGCGCCAGCATCATCATCCACGCGAACCACCTGCTGAGGGCCTCGTACATGGCGATGCGCGACGTGGCGGGAACCATCCTGGAGCACGGGCGCAGCCTGGAGGCCGACAGCATGTGCCTGCCCATCAAGGACGTGCTGGCCATCGTGCCGCAGCAGTAGGTACCAGGCAAGCCTGGGCGAAAACCCCGCGCCGCCAAGTATGGAAAGGACCGAACGATGATTGATCCCAAGGCCTTCGTGGACCAGCTGGCCGCAAACGACGTCGACTTCTTCTGCGGCGTGCCTGACTCGCTGCTTAAGGAGCTGTGCTCGTGCGTGGTGGGGTCACTGCCTGCCGATAGGCGTCTGACCTGCGCAAACGAGGGCAACGCGGTGGGCGTTGCCTGCGGCTGGCACCTGGCCACGGGCCACGCTGCCTGCGTCTACCTGCAAAACTCCGGCGAGGGCAACGTGGTGAACCCGCTGCTGTCCATCGCCGACCCCGACGTGTACTCCATCCCCATGGTGCTGGTGATTGGCTGGCGCGGTGAGCCGGGCGTGCACGACGAGCCCCAGCACGTGAAGCAGGGCAAGGTGACGCTCGGGCTGCTTGAGGCCATGGGCGTGCCCTACGTGGTGCTCGACGCCGACGGCGACTGGTCAAAGCAGGTGGATGCGCTGCTGGCCACCATGTGTGCCGACAGCCGGCCGGTGGCCCTGGTGGTTCGCAAGGGCACCTTTGCCCCCTACCCCGGCGTCAAGCTGCCCAAGCGCTTCGTACTCTCGCGCGAGCAGGCGCTCGAGGCGGTGCTGGACGAGCTGGACGACAACGACCTCGTGGTCTCCACTACGGGCAAGACCAGCCGCGAGGTGTTCGAAATCCGCGAGCGCCGCGGCCAAGGCCACGCGAACGACTTCCTCACGGTGGGTGGCATGGGGCACACCAGCTCCATCGCCCTTGGCCTCGCGCTTGGGCAGGACCATGACGTGTGGTGCCTTGACGGCGACGGCTCGTTCCTCATGCACATGGGGGCCTTCCCCGTGTCGGCCGCCGTCGCGCCCGCGAACTTCCACTACGTGGTCAACGACAACGGCGCCCACGAGAGCGTGGGCGGCCAGCCCACCGTGGCCTTGGACGCCGACGTCCCGGGCATCCTGCGCGCGTCGGGCTTTGACCAGGTGATTGAGGCCACGACGGCCGACGAGATCCGCCGCGCCATGGCCATGCTTCGCACCAGCGCACGCTCTGCGCTGGTCATCTATACCGATCCCGGCTCGCGCGACGACCTTGGCCGCCCAACCACCACGCCACAGCAGAACAAGCAGGCCATGATGGAGCTCATCGGATCGAGCAGGGAGGCATGATGAAGGTCATCATCTTCAACTCTGGCCTGGGAAGCAGGCTTGGCTCGCTTACCGCCAACCGCCCCAAGTGCCTCGTGCAGCTTGCGAGCGGCGAGACCATCCTGCACCGTCAGCTGCGCGTGCTTACAAGCTGCGGCCTGCGCGACTTCGTCATTACCACCGGCCCCTTTGCCCAGCTGGTGGAGGCCGAGGCGCGCGCCTTCGAGGCATGCGGCTGCACCTTCGCGTTTGTGCGCAACGAGCGCTATCAGGAGACCAACTACCTGCACTCGCTTTGGCTTGCGCGCGACGAGCTGCGCGGCCATGACGTGCTGATGCTTCACGGCGACCTCGTGTTTGACGCTTCCTACGTGCAGGGCTTGCTGGACTCGCCCGAGCCGTGTCTGGGGTCGGTAAACCCGGCCCTGCCGCTGCCCGACAAGGACTTCAAGGCGCGCGTCGTGGACGACGAGGTGCGCGAGGTAGGCGTGGGCATCTTTGGCGACGACTGCCTGACGTTCCAGGCCCTCTACAAGCTGTCTGCCGAGGCGGTGGGCATCTGGCTGGACGAGATTGGGCGCTTCGAGGAGCGCGGCGAGACGGGCGTGTATGCCGAGAACGCCGCCAACGTGGTGTTTGGCCAGATGCACGTGCGCACCCACTCCTATGAGGGACACTACGTGGAGGAGGTGGACACGCCGGAGGACCTCGCGCGCGTGTCGGCCGGCATCCGCGCGATGGACTTCGCAAGCCAGCCCGTGTTTGAGGTTTGCGACGAGGGGCTTGAGCTGGTGGAGGGACGCACCTATGGCGCGCTGGCCACTGCCCACAGCCTCGCTGACCTGGTGTCCGCCCTTGGCATGCGGCGGCCCCTCGTGGTGGTGGACGGGTACTTTGCCGAGCGGCTTGACGCGATTTGCGATGGCTCGCTGGTGGGCAGTCCCACGTTTGCGGGCTACGCGCCCAACCCCACCTACGAGCAGATCCTTGACGGCATCGCGGCGTTCCGCGCGGCCGGGTGCGACGGCGTGGTAAGCGTGGGCGGCGGCAGCTCCATCGACGTGGCCACGTGCATCCGCCTGTGGGCTCCCCTGCCGGGCGACGGCCGTGACCCGCGCTTTGCCGAGCTGGACCAGCAGCCCATGACGACGGTCCCCCATCTGGCCATCCCCACCACCGCGGGCACGGGCTCGGAGTCAACCCACTTCGCGGTGATGTACCTTGACGGACGCAAGCTCTCCATCGCGCAGGAGAGCGCGCTGCCCAGCGTTGCCGTGCTCGACTCGCGCCTGCTTGCGGGACTTCCCGCCTACCAGCGCGCCTCCACCTTCCTGGACGCGCTTTGCCAGGCCGTCGAGTCGCACTGGTCGGCACGCTCGTGCGACGCGAGCCGCAGCTACTCGTCGCGCGCCATCCCGGCGCTCATGGGCAACGCCCGTGAGTATCTGGCAGGTGACGCCGACGCCGCGCATGCCGTCATGCGTGCGGCCAACCTGGCGGGCAAGGCCATCAACGTTACCACCACCACGGCACCGCACGCCCTGAGCTACAAGCTGAGCTCGCTCTACCACATCCCGCACGGCCATGCCGTGGCGCTGACGATGGCAGCGTGCTGGAAGCTGTTGCTTGAGCAGGGCGACGAGGCCACGCAGGAGCGCCTCACCGAGATTGCGCAGCTCATGACCGCCCGCGCCGATGCCCAGGCACACGATGGCCTGGAGGCGTTCGAGGAGCTGCTTGCCTCGCTTGACCTGCCAACGACGCCGCATCCCACCGAGGAGGAGCTGGAGCAGCTGGTGACCAGCGTGAACGTGCAGAGGCTGGCCAACTTCCCGCTTACGCTCTCGCCTGAGACGATACGGAGCATCTACCAGCAGCTTGCCTAGCCTCTTAGCGATTGAAATCGGTGCAGGCCCGCCACCTCGTAAGGGTGGCGGGCCTGCTCAAATCGTATCGGGGACAGTGGTCCTAATGCTGCTTGGGCTCGGCAGCCTCGTTCTGCACGGGGATGGGTGCCGGCTGGGCAGGCTCGTGGCTGAGCGCGATGTCCTCGCGCAGCATCTCAACCTCCTTGCTCAGCATGCCGATGCCCATCGTAAGGGAGTGCAGCTCATCGGCAAAGTGGTAGGCCGCCTCGAGCGGGATGGTGATGTTCACCACCGCCTGCGAGCCCTCGGCCGGCAGGTTCTGCAGGGCGATCGAGAGTGCCTTCGTGAGGTCGTCAGGCGCGTCGTCAGATGCGGCTTGGTCGTCTCCCTCAGACTCGTCACCTGCGGATTCGTCCTCATGGGACTCATCCTCCTGGGACTCGTCTTCCTTAGGTTCGTCGTCGCCGTCGCCTGCCGATTCGTCTCCGTCGTCCTCGGGCTGCTCCTCGCCACCCTCGGTCTGCTCATCACCCTCGGTCTGCTCATCGCCCGCAGCATCAGCGGAATCACCGTTTTCGCCCTGCGCGCCATCTTCGGCGTCAGACGAATCTCCGTCCTCGGGCTGCTCGTCGCCACCCACAGGGGTATCCTCGCCCTCTTCGGCGTCCGCCTCCGATGCAGGGGGCACCTCCGCTGGCTCAACCTCATCGGCCGCCGCCTCCTGCGGCGTCTCCTCGACCTCGGGGATATGCAGGTTCATCGTGGAGCCTGCCTGCGACTCTGCGGCCTCCGACTCCTCGTCATCCTCGGGCACCCATGCGATATGGCGTGGCGCGACCTCGCCATCCTCCCCATGAGCCGGAGGTGGCGTGACCGGCGAGGGCTGGCCTGTCAGCTGGGCATGCTTGGCCACCAGATAGTCAACCGTAAGCTTGGCGGCGCGGCCCGGGCATGCCCAAGCCTCCTCGCGCGCACGCGCACGACCGGCCGCAAGGCCCTCGTCGGCAATGACGGCCTCGATCACCTGGCGCATGCGCGGGAACTGGTCCTCGGACAGGGGCACGCCAAAGGTGGGGTAGGTCTCGAAGCGCCACTGCGGCTTGTCGTACCAAGCAGCGTCGTACAGCGAGCTGTCATAGTTGGCAGGCGTGTAGATGACGGGACGGTCAAACACGAGCGCGTAGTCGAAGATGACGCCGGAGAAGTCGGTGATCATGACGTCTGCCTCGGCCAGGCACTCGAAGTTGTCGTTGTCGAAGTTCCACGAGACACGCTGCCCGTCGGGGTACTTTTTCATGAGGCGCTCAAGCACCTCGGAATCGGAGGTGCGTGACTGCGGGTGCGGGCGAATCGTGAGGGCGAAGCCTGCATCAAGGATGGCATCAATCAGGCGCTCGCCATACACGGAGAGGATGGCATTGGGACCCCACGAGGGGGCAAGCAACACCGAGATGCCGCTGTGATAGCGCCGGTCGCCTTCGCGCGCAAGGCGCGCGGACATGGCGTCGAGGTAGGTGGAGCCCACCGTGACCAGCTCCTTGTGCGGCAGGTTACGCACATCCTCGATGGTGCGAATCTCGTCCACCTGGTACTCGCCGGCCAGCAGCACCGAGTCGTAGTAGTCCATGCCAAACATGCGATAGCCCAGCGCCGTGCCCACCGTGTGGAAGGTATGCACGTACCAGTCCACGTCCTTGGAGCGCTTCCACTGGTACACGTCGAGGCCGGGCGTCGTGGCCAGGCACACCGTGGCGCTCATCAGGTTAAGCCGCGCGAAGGCCTTGTTCTCCTCGCCGATGAACTCGGCCTTGACGTGGCGGTACGGCTCGTTGAGCGCCGGGTCATCGGGCGAGGCCGTCCAGTAGGCCACGTCGATGCCACGGCTCTCGAACTCGTCGCAGATGGGCTTGAACACGTTCCAGTACTGCTTGCCGTCGGTGAAGATGACATAGGGCAGCTTGTTGGTGGGCACCGACCCCTTGGCCGTGCCGCCACTCGCGGCAAACTTCATCTTGATGGCCAGCTGCCTCAGCGAGAAGTAGGCCGTGGACACCACGCCGATGAACAGCGTGAACAGCATGCTGCCCGTACCGGGGTCGATATAGCGAGAGAGCTGCGTGAACATGGGGTGCCTCCGTGCCTAGTCCAGCAAGGTCCAGCAGTTGGGGTCAAAGATGTTGTCGTGCACGCTGTACCAGTGACCGCCCTCGTAGTTGAAGGTGGTGCCCGTCTGCTCGGCGGTGCGCCACTGCTCCGAGGAGTTGACCAGCACGTCTCCGTCATACTTGACCTGGTTGTTTATGGGCTGACCCGTAAACGGGTTGATGGGGTCGTACACGATGTCGCGCAGCGCCAAGGTGGGCGTGTCGGCATTGGTCATGAACTCGTACGAGGTCTCAAAGCCAGTCTGGCCAAAGTCCTTGACCATGAAGATGGGGTTGACGCTCTCGGCATTGAAGGAGTCGTCCACGCGCATCCAGGGGAACTGCCCCAGCGTATGGCCGTGGTCGGACACGATGATCACACGCGTGTTGTCCCAGCACCCCTGCTCTCGCAGGTAGTCGAACCACTCGCCCAGCCTCAGGATGGCCGCCATGTTGGACATGTAGTGCCGGTAGTGGAAGTCGTTGTTCATGTTGATGGTGCGCCCGTCAATCGTGAAGACGCTCGTGTCGAGGTACTGGGTGTTGTCGATGTAGAGCGACGGCACGTAGTCGGGCATCTGCAGCAGCTCGGGCGTATGTGTGGTCTGGTTGTCGATGAAGACGAAGTGGTCCTGCGCACCATCTTGCACCGACGTGATGGTGGGCATGGCCGCAAGTACGCTGTACCAGCTCAGGAACTCGTTGTTGATGGAACGGCGTCCCACGTATCCCGTGAGGAGCTGCTCCTGGAAGGCGGCATCGGCCTGGGCCTGCGCGGCCTCTGCGGCTGCAGCGGCCGCGGCAGCCTCCTCCTCGGTCATCTCCACAGGTACCTCGGGCTCGGCCTCAGGTGCCACGTATTCGGTCACGAAGAGGCTGGTCACGCTCACGCCCGCCATCCGCTGGGAAAGCAGCGTGATGCCTCGCGACTCTGCAGTGGCAACCGCAGTCGGCGCAATGACGGGCTGCTGGCGCTCCACCTCGATGGCGTCAGGGGCGGCGAGGTAGCTTCCGCCGTCGTAGATGGCCTGCTGGGCAAAGGTGGGCACCGTGCGGAAGATGGCGTACCAGCACAGGTTGCGCTTGAAGCGCTGGGCATTCTCGGCCAGTGCCTGGTCGAGGTCGAAGTCGGCGCCCTCGCCACTCTGCTTCGCGGCCAGCACGGTTGAGTACCAGCGCGTATAGGCTCCTGCGGTGTGGTAGACGCTCACGTTGGGAATGCCGTCAAAGAGCGAGTAGTCGTCCGTGTAGTAGTTGTAGCCCACAAGGGCCGGGTCGAACATGGTCACGTCAAAGCCTGCCTGCGAGAACAGCGTGGGCAGCACGCGCAGCGCCTCGCCCTGCTTGTCCACCAGATACTCCTCGAAGCGCTCGTCGGAGATGTACGGCACGTACTCGTAGCCGCCATACAGGCCCGGCGACCCAAACACCGTCTTCAGGCCGAACGACAGGGTGTTGGGATAGTAGGTGAAGCCATCGTACATCGAGGCTATCTCGGGCTTCTCCTTCATGAGATAGGGCAGGTAGCCGCTGATGCCGCGGTCAAGGAAGACGATCACCACGTTGCGACCGTCGCGCGAGAGGTTGACGATGGGCTGGGGGTTTCCCTCCTCGTCGAAGGGCACCTCCGTCGTTGCCTGATGCCAGAAACCGGCATCCTCCTGGGAGGTCTCCTCGGTGGGCTGCTCGTCAGATGCGTAGTCGCCTTCGCCCTCGAGCACCCAGTCAGGCGCACCCTCCTCCTGTGACGAGCCCCCGTCGAGTGTTGGCTCCACCACCACGGCAGGCTCATCCTCGTTCTGGGCAGCCTGGTCCTGGGCCACGTCATCCTGCCCGGACGCGTCGGAGCCCTTCTGGGACCCAACCTGCACGGTTGAGGAGGCCGCATCCGTGAGCGTGACCACGGCACGCACGTTGGGCACCGCAAGGAACACGAGGCCCGCGCACATGATGGCCAGAAGCGGGTTCACCAGCTGCTGGCCACGCTTCCACAGCACCGAGAACACGACGCACACGGCAGCAACCACGCCCAGGTTGAGCATGATGGAGGCAAGGTCGAAGACCGGACGGTACTCGTACACGAGGTCAGCGCCCAGGATGCCAAAGCCCTGGCCAAAGAAGAAGTAGCCCACCAGCGAGACCACGGCCAAAAGCGACAGGCCGAAGGAGATGGTGCGCCTGCCCGCCTCGTCGGACAGGTAGAGGTAGGTGCCCACCCACAGCACGAACAGGCCAAAGAACACGCAGCCCGTATGCAGCACGAACTGCAGCTGGTCGTCGTAGCCGTTGGCACTCACGAACTCCTTGGGCGACGAGCCGATGAGCGCTGAGGGCACCAGCACGCCAAGCAGCACGAACAGCAGCAGCGCCGCCAGCAGGAACGTGACCACTGGGGTGGTGCCTCCGTCGGGATGCAGGCTGTGCCGAGGCTTCCATCCGAACAGCGACGCAAGGATGGGCCAGTCCACCAGCACGAAGCCAAGGGTGACCAGCAGGCCACCGCCAAAGGTGGTGATGGCGTCCGAGCCGATGAGGTAACCCCATGCCCACACCAGCGCCACCTGCACCAAGATGCCAAACACGAGCTGCGGCCGCTTGAGCACCTTGAGGAACAGGTTCTTGACCAGCGAGAACACCTGATTGCACGTCCAGTAGAACACGAGGCCCGAGGGGCTTTGGTACAGCAGCACCAAAAAGACCAGGGCCAGGCCATAGGCCTGCAGCTTGTCGCGCAGCGGCAGGTCGCGCGTGTACACAAAGGTGGACACGCAGTTGAACAGCGTCATCAGCAGCGGCATCAGGTTGAGCGTGAGGCCGCCGAGCTTGATGAGCTGGTCAGGGGCGCCAAGGTCGTTGAGGAACAGAAACGACGCGCCCTGAAGCGCCGTCGCGCTGGAGAGGTAGCTGTATGCCGCCATGAACACGGGAATCTGAAGCAGCAGCGATACCGACCCGTTGAGCGCATAGATGGGCTTGTAGCCCTGCTGACGGTAGTAGGTGGACAGCATCATGTACTGCTCGTCACCCTTGAACGACCGCTTGATCTGCGCCACGCGGTCGGCCATCTTGGCCTGGCGGGCACGCTCCTCGTCCTGCATGCGGTCAGCCATGCGATAGAGGGGCAGGCACAGGAAGTTGACCACCAGGCTCACGCCAACCAGGGCAAGACCGGGATCCTGCAGCAGGCGGCAGAAGAGGGAGAACGCGAGGTCCACGATGTAGACCAGCGGCATAACCACGATGTCGTAGAGCATTGAGAGCAGAGTGGCCATGAAACCCCACCTACGCGACGGATATTGACACAAGCTAGCAGGATAGCAGGTACGTAAGCACCGCGCGGCACAGGTGGCCACATGTGAGGAAAAAAGACACGTTTTGCCACGTAGCGCTGGCCATTTGGGCCGATTCGGACGTACCGGCAGCCCTAGTCGAGGCGCTGCCAGTTGGACTCCTCGAAGATGTCATCGTGCACGGAGTAGACATGCGCGTCGTAGGTGTCGAAGGTGGTGCCCAGCTGGTAGGCGGAGGTATCCCAGAACAGCGACGTGTTGGTCTGCTGGGGGCGCGCCCACTTGGCATCGGAGGTCATCGCGTTTCCCGTGAAGGGGTTGACCGGGTTGTCCATGATGCCCGAAAGCGCCAGCAGCGGCGCGTCGGCGTTGGTCATGAACTCGCGCGAGGTGGAGAGCGCACCCGTTGCGCCGAAGTCCTTCACCATGAGCAGCGCCGAGACACCCTCGACGTCCAGCTCGTCATCGTCAAATACGAGCTGGGGGAACTGCCCGAACTGGGCGCCATGGTCGGACACCACGATGATGCGCGTGTTGTCGTAGACGCCCTGCTCGCGCATCCAGTCGAACCACTCCCCCAGACGCAGCAGCGCAGCCATGTTGGTGTAGTAGTGCGTAGTGCCATCTGGCCCCAGGTTGATGGTGAGACCGTCCACCGTCATGCCGTCAACGCCCTCGAACGCCGAGTTGTCCACGTACAGGCTGGGCACACAGTCGGGCATCTGCACGTCGTCAGGGTTATGCGTGCAGAGGTTCTCCATGATAAGGAAGTTGTCGGAGGAGTCGTCGGACACCTGCGTGAGCGGGGTGAGGTTGGCGAGCACCGCGTAGTAGTCGATGAATCCCGAGCTCACCGAATGGTTGACGGCCGTGGAGAGGTAGGCACCGTCGTCGTAGAGGGCACCGCGCAGCCCGGCAGGCATGCACTTGAAGAGGCTGTACAGGCACAGGTTGCGGGGAAACACCTGCTTGATGACCGTCTGATACTGCTCGGACACGAACGCGTTGTACGCGCCAGCGGTGTGATAGACGTCAAGGTAGGGCGTGTCGTCAAAGATAGCGTAGCCCGCCTCGCCCCACTGGTAGTCGCATAGCGGCGGGTCGAAGAGCGTGGCGGTGAAACCAGCCTGGTAGAAGAGCGTGGGCAGCACCTTGAGCGCCTCGTTGTGCTTGTCCCTGAGCAGCATGTCGGAGCGCTCGTTCATCTCCTGGAACATGTACTCGTAGCCCCCGTAGATGGCAGGGGACCCAAACACGGTGAAGCGCCCGGAGGCAAGCGTGTTGGGATAGTAGGTAAACCCATCGAAGGCGGCGGCCACATCGTGGCGCTGCTGCATGATGAAGGGCACGTACTCGCTGATGGCACGGTCAAGGAACAGCACCACCACGTTGCGCCCCTGGGTAGACAGGGTGACGAGCGGCACGATGGAGCCCTCGTCGTCCACCAGCTGATGAACGGTGCCGTAGGGCTGGGCCACGACGGCTGGCGCATCCTCAGCCACCTGGGCCTCGGCCACCGCAGCGACATCGGGAAGCATGGAGGCCTTGACCTCCTCGGTGGCAGCGTAGATGCCGCGCACGTTAACCGTGCAGAGGCCCAAGATGGCAATCAGCAGCACCGACAGCACGGGAGCGAGCAGCCGCGGCCGCAGTCGCCCCACGGCCAGGATGGCCGCGACCACGACGACGAGCGCCACGATGTTGGAGGCTACCTCCGATGCCTCGTACACGGGGGCTGTCTCAAAAGAGAGGCTGGAGGTGATGATGCCCAGGTCATGCCCGGGCAGGAAGAAGTCGCAGAGGAAGATGCCAAGCAGCACACAGAGCGCCAAGGCAAGCGCGCGGCGGCCATGTGCACCCGCAAGCGCGTAGTACACGCCCAGCCAGAGGACGAAGAGGCCGACGAACACGCTGAGGGTGTGCACGAGGTGCCAGAGGGGGTTGACGAAGTCGTTTACGTTGATGAACTCGGTAGGTGCGCTCGCGATGAGCGCAGACGGAATGAGCAGGCCCGTTACGAGGGCGATCGAGCAGGCGGCCAGGAGGAAGGCAGGACCGGGGATGGCCGGGGCCTCCTTGTCCGCAGCCGACGCATGGCGGAGCTCGACCGCGGCCGCCAAGGCGGGCGGCAGCGTGAGGCCCTCGCGCGGCACGAGGTTGCGTAGCAGCGAGAACACCTGGTTGCACGTCCAATACAGCACAAGCCCCGAGGGACTGCGATACAGCAGCACCAAGAACACGAGGGCCAGGCCATAGGGCTGCAGCTTCTCCTTGAGGCTCATGCCCCGCGTGTACACCGCGGTCGAGACCGCATTGAGGGCCGTCATGATCAGTGGCAGCACGTTGACGGTGGTGGTGCCCAGCGCAAGGAACGCGTCAGGCTCGCCCAGGTTGGGGATGCCCAGAAACGACGCGTGATGCAGCAGCTCCAGGTTGGAGAGGTAGGCATAGGCCGCCATGAAGAAGGGGATCTGCAGCAGCAGCGATACCGAGCTGCGCAGCGCATAGATCGGCCGGTACCCCTGCTGGCGGTAGTAGGTCGAGAGCATCATGTACTGCTCGTCGCCGCTGAAGCTGGACTTGATGTGGCTTACCCAGCGCGCAAGCGACGCCTGGCGCTCGCGCTCCTCGCGCTGCAGCCGGTCGGCCATGGCATAGAGCGGGGTGCTGAGCACGCTGACCACCAGGCTTACGCACACGATGGCCAGACCGGGGTTTGCCACCAGGCGGTTTGCCAGCGAGAACGTGAGCTCGATAACATACACGAGGGGCGTGATCACGAGGTCATACGCAATGCCAGGCAACCGTCCCATGCACGAACCTACTTCTTGCCCTGCAGCAGGCGTCCGATGCTCTTCAGCACCTCGCGGCGAGCTGTGCCGTACGGAGCGATGGGGTCGATGATCCGGCGCAGCGGGCTGTCCTCGCTCACGGCCTTCTCGTGCAGGGGCATCACGAGTCCCTGCGGCGCCGCGCCGCCCACGCTCTTGGCCGTGCTCTCGGCCAGGCGACCCAGCAGCATCTCGTAGAAGGGCATGCGCCGCGCGTAGCTCCAGTACACGTCGGCGTAGTCGCAGTCGGGGTTTACCCACGGCTTCTCCCAGCCGGCATAGTGGATGACCTTCGGCGCCCGTCGCGCGGCCTGGTAGGCGTCGAACACGTCGTTCGGCGCAAAGGTGAACACGTTGGCCACGCGCCCGCCGCAGTCGTGCATCACGTTCCACTCGTTGGGCAGGCGCACCACGCGGCCCTGGCACTCGGCGTTGAGGATGTCCTGGTCGTCATAGATGTAGTCCACGCTGGACACGATGCCCATCCACTCGGCCACCGTGTGCAGGCGGCGCATCTCGGCGGTGTTCAGAACCAGCACGCCCGCCTGGAAGTAGGCGTACGGGTCGGCCAGGTGCAGCACGTCACGCGCATAGGCAAGGCGTTGCCCGTCGTTGTTGTTGAGGTTGCCCAAGAAGTCGATGTCGATGGCCGCAGCAAGCAGGTTGTTACCCAGCTCGGTGTCGAAGAGCTGCGCCACGTCGCCCTGGATGATGAGGTCGGAGTCGAGGTACAGCACCTTGTCGTAGCAGCCCAGCACCTCCTGGATGAGGAAGCGGTAGTACGTCTCCATGCTGATGTGCTCGTTGTTGGTGGAGAGGTCGTAGCCCTTGATAAGGCGCCACACGTTGTGGAAGCGCAGCGACACGTTGGGATGGTCTGCCAAGAGGTCCAGCATGGCCTGGCGGTGCCGCATCGAGATGTTCTTCTCGAAGACCACGATGTCGTAGAAGCGGTCCTTGGAGGCGTTCTCCACCATCGAGAGGATGGTGGTGGTAAGCATGGGCACGTAGGCGTCATCGGAGGCAAACACCACCGGCACGATCTTGTCGGCGTCAAGGCCGTGGCGCACCTGGGTGACGGGCAGCAGCTCGTAGGCCACATCGGGGTTCTGGAAGTGCACGCACTGAAGCTGCTTGGTCTTCCAACCCCACTCGCAGCGCGTCGCGTGCAGGTAGTAGATGTTGAAGAGCCGCTCGGTAAGGTGGCCAGGCGTGCGCAGGGCCTCCTTGCTGTAGTGGCTCATGTCGGTGGTGGCGCAGAACTCCTCCAGCACCGGGAACACCCAGGCCGCATAGGCGTCGAACAGCTCCTTGCGCATGAGGTACATGTTGCAGAAGCACGAGATGGGCCCGTCAAGGAAGCCGTCCACGTCATCGGCGTAGTCGGGATAGAGCCGCTTGACGATGTCGGCCATGCGCTCGAGGTCGGCGATGTGCAGGTAGGGTGCCTGCACGTAATGCTCGCGGGGCGTGGCAAAGCCGCCCGGGAAGCTGGCCAGCTCGTGGAAGCCGGTGGTGATGACGTCGTAGCCCTCCACGCAACGACGGATGGTGTCGTCATCCAGGCCATAGCGCTGGCAGGCGTCGGCGTCGATGAAGTCGTCCATCACCTCGCCGTACTCGTTCTCATCGTAGAACGTGTCGCTGAAGTTGAAGTAGCGGCGGTAGTGGCAGAAGCCCACGTAGTCGCAGCTCACGTTCTTCCACGCCCAATACTGGGTGGTCATCTCGCAGTACATCGGGTTGCGCTCGGAGAGGTTGTCGCCCTCGTCGTCGTGGAACGCCGTGGCAAAGCGGTCATTCTTGTTGCCCGGACCCACCTGCACCAGCTGCAGGATGGAGCTGTCGGGCACGTCTACCCGCTTGTGCGTGGTCACGAAGATGCGGATGTCCTGGGCCTCGGCGCTGGCACGGAAGGCCATGACGCGCTCCAGGTGCGCCAGGTGCGCCAGGTGCCCCTCGGCCGTGGTGCGCATGCGGCGGTAGCGGCGAGCCTCAGCCGACTGGTCGTCGTCGGCCACCTCGATCGAGCGGGCGATGTCGGCCAAGCGGAACAGCTGGTCGTCGGCCTTAGGCAGCGTGCCTCCAGCTATGAAGCCGTATGCGTGGTCACGCACGAAGCGCCACAGCTCGCGCGCCGCGACGGAGGCGCCCCACACCTCCACGAAGCGGCTGGCCGCCTCGGGCTTTTGCTGGTCGGGAACGCGCACCAGCCAGTCGTTGGCCAGCAGCTCCAGCATCTTGTGGGTCATGCCCAGCAGGCAGGTCTGCCGTACTTCGCTGGGATGCGCCTCCACGAAGGCGGCGGTGGCGTCGCGGCAGGCCATGAACTGCTCGCAGAAGCGGCCGAAGGTGTCGGCCGTGATGGTGGAGGTGCCCGTCACACCGCCGCCGTAGTGGTACACCAGGCCACGGCACGACTCGAAGGGAACCTCGTCGGCCGCAAGCGCGCTGACCACGAAGCACTCATAGCTGTCCTCCGCACGCTCGAGGCGCTGGTCAACCATGGCGGCAAACGCACGCTTGAGCAGGCGGGTACGGTAAAGGCGCTGCGTGGCGCGCCAGTCAAGCAGCTGCCCCTGCGACTTGTCGTAGATGGCGCGCAGGATGTCATCGCCCTCAAGGACCTTCGAGGGGCGGTTCACGTACGCCTCGAACGAGGCGCGCGCCTCCTCAGGAAGCCCACCCTCCGACACCACCGTGATGCCAAAGTGCACGATGTCGGCAGGCTTGCGGGCAACGAGGTCGTCCAGCTGCTCCAGCATGTCGGGGGCCAGCTCGTCGTCTCCGTCAAGGAACAGGGCGTAGTCGCCGGTGGCGGCGCGCACGCCCGTGAGGCGCGCAAGGTGCAGGCCCTGGTTTGCCTCGTGCTGGATGACCACGAAGCGAGGGTCGTCGCCCACGGAGGCCTTGATGCGCTGGGGCGTGTCGTCAGTGCTGCAGTCGTCCACGACGACGGCCTCGAAGTCAGCGAGCGTCTGGGCCTTGAGACTGTCAAGGCAGCGGTCGATGGACTCGCCCAGGTTGTATGCGGCTATGATCAGCGTGATGCGAGGCATGGTGCTCCTCTTGTCCGTCGTTGTACCCTATGCGCGGCGTGTCCGCCGCAGGAGGTCGCGCGCGTGGCGCGGCAGGGCGGTCAGCGCCCTTCCGATACGAAATGATACCGAACCAACGACGTCATCGAGCTGCTCCTTCAAATCCGCAGCAAGACGGCGCTGGGACGTCAGCTCGTCATGCAGGGCGTCACGCTCCCGCCGCGCCTCCTCCACCATGCGGTCGGCCTCGCGCAGCATCGAGGAGACGAGGTATCCCGCCCGGTCCTCGCCCGCGCCAAGCCCGTCGCCGGAAACGGTGGCAAACACCTCGAGCCACAGCCCCTCGAAGTCGAAGTTGGCCAGCTCCCGAGCGTGAGCGCGAGCCTCCGCGCCAAGACGCTGGCGGAGGTGGTCGTCGGAAAGCAGTGACGAGACCTGTCGCGCCAGCCCACCAACGTCACCCACGGGCGCGCAGAGCACCCCGCGGTATCCCTCCAGCAGCGTGAGATAGCCCAGGTCGTAGCAGGCGCACGGCAGGCCGCAGGCCTTTGCCTCGGCCACCGTCACGGGATAGCCCTCGAAGTGCGACGTGAGCAGCAGCACGCTTCCCTCGCGCATCACCGCGGGCAGCTCGTCGTGAGGCACCCCTCCTCGGAAGGAGACCGCCTCGAGCACGCCCCTGTCGCGTGCCTGTCCCTCGAACCACGCGCGGTCGTAGTCGCCGAAGGGCCCCACAAACTCCAAGGTAGCATCAGGCACGTGATGCCGCACCTCGCGCAGGACGTCAAGGGCCTCGACCGGACTCTTGTCCGAGGCGATGCGTCCCACACACAAGATCCTGTGCCCGTCAAGAGGCGCGGGGCCGCTTGCAAGGAAGGCCTCGTCAGCCGCGTTCACGGTACGGAAGGCATGCGGGTTGAAGCTTGACCAAAACTCCTGGTCATCGCGGCTTAGGCACATCACGGCGTCAACGTGCCGGTAGATGGAGGGGATGCGCAGCGCACGCGGGTCTCCCCAGCCGGTCAGTGCGCGGTGCGAGCCATGGCAGAACGCCACGAACGGCACGCCCAGCGACTTACACACCAGCAGGTCCCAGGCAATGGTTGAGCTGAGCCAAGCCCCATACACCAGGCAGTCGGGGGCGAATTCCTCCAACACCGAGGCAAGCGCGGCGCCACGTGTGGCATAGCGCTCTCGGTCGGACACGAAGGCGTCGGGCACGGTGGCCAGGGACGCCCCCGCAGGAAGCGCGACGTTAGCCGTTCGTCCCTCATCGCAGATCACCAGCACCTCAAGCCCCATGGAGCGCCAAAGCGCGGCGAGGTCAAGCGTCACGCGCTCGGCACCTCCCGTGCCCAGCGTGTGGTAGTACACGGCAACCCGCCTGACGGGCCGCCTCGAGGAGGGCTGGCCCAAGCCCGTGGACAAAAGGTCAAGCACCTCGACGTCGTCATCCCAGCACGACGCCGCCAAGGCCCCCACCATATCTACGAACGGCCTCCCCCAAAGGCAGGCCATCGATAGTCCTGCCCAGGTCGGACGCCACCACCGTCCCATGTGAGGCGGCGATGGCCTGCGCCAGCTTGGCAACCTTGGCCACGACGTCGCCCTGCGCACCCATCGACTGGCTCTCGCCCAAGGTTCACTCCTTCATGTTATGCCGCCCGCCCAAGGCCTCCCGGCAATCGCCCAGGCCTCGGCAGGCTATGCATCGCCCCCAAACCACTGCGTGGCCTTCTGGCGGGCTGACCTCACCGTGTCCTGCATGTCATAGTAGCGGTATTCGCCCAGCCTACCGCCGAAGAAGACGCCCCGCTCAGCATGCGCACGGGCTGCATACAGCTCGTAGCGCGCGCGATTCTGCTGGTCCTCGATGGGATAGTACGGCTCGATGCCGCGGCTCCAGGCCTGCGGATACTCGTACGTGACCACCGTGCATGGCTGCGTGCCAAACTCGAAGTGCTTGTGCTCGATCGAGCGCGTGTAGGGCGTTTGGGCGTCGGTGTAGTTCATGACGGCCACGCCCTGATGGTTCTCCTCGTCAAGCAGCTGATGGTCGAAGCGCAGCGAGCGCCAGGCCAGCTCACCCTCGGCGTAGTCGAAGTACGAGTCAATCGAGCCCGTGTACACCAGCGTGTCGGCAAGGGGCCGCAGCTCGGCGCGCTGGACAAGGTAGTCAACCCCCAGCCGCACGTCACAGCCCTCAAGCAGCCGCTCGAAGATGCGCGCGAAGCCGCCGATGGGAATGCCCTGGTAGGGGTCGTTGTAGTAGTTGTTGTCAAAGCGGAAGCGCAGCGGGATGCGACGCATGATGG
The DNA here is from genome assembly GCA_902788705.1 of uncultured Coriobacteriaceae bacterium. Taxonomy (GTDB): domain Bacteria; phylum Actinomycetota; class Coriobacteriia; order Coriobacteriales; family Atopobiaceae; genus UBA1367. The sequence goes on from CADALE010000009.1 coordinate 23,410, forward strand.
AGGGCGGCAGCTCGCTGCAGGGCCTGCCCCACTGCTTCTCGGTGTAGCCGCGCACCAGCTTTTCGTAGATGTCGCGACCCACGAGGTTAAGCACATGTTCCTCGAGGTTGCGGGGGTTCTCGCAGGGCACGCGCTGCTCGGCGATCTTGGCCTTGGCCTCGGCGGGGGTCACGACGCCCCACAGCCGCGAGAAGGTGTTCATGTTGAACGGAAGGTTGTACAGCTCGCCCAGGTAGTTGGCAACTGGCGCGTTGACAAAGTGGTTGAACTCGCAGAACTGCGCCAGGTAGTCCCAGGTGGCCCGGTCGGAGGTGCGGAAGATGTGCGCACCGTACTCGTGCACCTGTATGCCCTCGACGTCCCTTGTGTAGCAGTTGCCCCCAATGTGGTCGCGCCGGTCCACCACCAGCACGCGCTTGCCGCGCTCAGCCGCCTCGTGCGCCACCACGGCGCCAAAGAGGCCGGCACCCACCACCAACACGTCATACTGAGCCATAGGGCCCCATCCTCTCGTAGGGCAACGGCGTCGGGCGGCGCAGACAAGCCTCGCGCCACTGGGCGACGCCTCGCCCGGCTATCACCTTGCTTGCTTCAGCACCCGTCGCGCCAGGGCGTGAAAGCGTGTGCTCGTCGTACGTGCCCTTTGCGGCTCGTCAGCACGTTCCCGCTGCTCGGATGGCACATCGACCGCCTGGGCAGCCTCCACCCCGCGGAAGTGCCACACCTCCTCGGGCAGGTAGGCATAGCTTGCGCCCTCGTTTGCCGCCACCTCCATAAGCGAGCCGTCGGCAAGCGCGCCAGGCTGCTCCTTTCCCATCCGGCGCAACGTGTCGACGCGCACCGCTGCGGGACGCTCCCCCGGCAACCGCCCGTCAAAGCCGTATCCCGGCCATGCAAGGTCCTCACGCGGGTAGCGCTGGCCGGCGCACATGAAGTCGAAGCGCTCGCCTGCGGTTGCGCGGGCGGTGCCGCGCTCCAGCAGCAGGCAGTCGCTCAGCAGCACCTCGGCCGATGACGTACGGGCCAGCCCAAGCAGGTGCGGCAGGTTGCCGGGATGGCAGAAGTCCTGGCTGCGCATCAGCTTGAGGTAGGTGCCGCGCGCCTGCGAGAGGGCATGGGCAACCGAAAGCGCCCCCACCACCTCGAGGCCCTCGAAGCCAGGCAACGCCTGCAGGCGCCGCCATGCCTCGAGGGCACCGGGTTGCGGGTTGAGCACCGCGACGGTCAGTGCGGGCGCGGCATCCCCTACCCCGAGGGCAGCGGCGCCTGGGTCGTTCTGCCGCCTGTCCCGCACGCCCTCCTGCAGCAGCGCAACCTCGCGCTCGACGGTGCGCTCCATCGAGCACACACGCGCCACCTTGTCGTGGCTTGCCTTGCTGGCACGCAGGAAGTAGGCCGGGTCGTTGTATAGCCGCTCGATGATGTCGGCATACTCGGTGAAGTCGTCCACCTCGGCCAACAGGCCCTCCTCGCCTGCCAAGAAGTCGTTCACCGAGTCGCGCCGCGTGCTGACCACCGCAAGGCCAGACAGCGCCGCCTCGCACATCGAGACGCCCTGCACGTCAAAGCGAGTAGGAAACAGGCCGATGCCTGCCTCGGCGTGGCAGGCCGCTATCTCCTCGTGCGTGAGGAAGCGCTCGACAAGGTGCACGTTGGGAAACTGCCGAAGCGGCGCCACCAGCATGTCGTGCGCGTCGCCGGTGCCGGCAACCGTGAACTCCATGTCGGCGAAGCACGGGCGCCTTGACAGCTCGATGATGGTGCGCACCACGGTGTCCATGGCGTAGCACGACGTGTTGCCGTGCGTCTTCACCGTGAACACGTGCTTGCGGTGCTCGGGACCCTTCTCGCGATAGGGAAACACCCTGGGGTCGATCAGGTTTGGGATGACGTAGGCGTCGCGCCACTGAAACTCGTGCAGTTCGTTGCTTCGACGAAGGCCGAACTCCGAGACGTAGACGGCGGACACGTTGGGCAGGTCGTTCAGGCGCGCCAGCATTCGGGAGCGCTCGGCCATGTCGGCGCGCTCCTCGTTGGAGTAGTCGCGCAGCCGGTGGAAGTAGGGCGAGTCAAACTTGTTGCGCTCGGGGTATAGCGACTCCGCGCCGTTTCCCCAGATGAGGATGCGCGTGTCCGACAGGTCGCACGACTCCAGCACGCGTGCATAGTCCATCTCGATGAAGTGGATGGCGATCGTGCGGTAGTGGGCGGTGCGCAGCAGCGTCTGCAGGTCGTCGAGGGACAGCTGCAGCACGGTGATGCCCTCGTAGTCATAGGTCTTCGAGACACCGTCGAAGGCCTTGGACACCACGACCGCCCGTAGCCCGCGCCGGCGGTACTCCCTCATGCGCGAGTGCACGAACGCGCAGAGGTAGGCGTTGTCGGGCTGGGGATACAGCGGCGTGATAACCAAGATGTCGCCCGCCACCAGGTCGGGACTCTCGCCAAGGTCGAAGGGGCGCGCCCAGTCCTGCATGGCTACTGCCCCCTGCCGCGAAGCTTGTTGACGAGGGAGGCAAGGGACGAGCTGACCCTCCAGCGCTTCGACGCGTAGACTGCATCCAGCTCGGCACGCAGCCGGTCGCGGTCGGCCTCCGCCTCCCGCAGCCGTGCCTCCAGCTGTGCCACCCGCCCAGGCAGCTCCCACTCGTGAGAGTAGTACCCGTCGGGATCGGCCATGATGGCGTGGAGGGTGTCCAGCTCGTCAGGGGCAAAGTAGCGCCGGTCAAGCTCGCCGGCCTCGTCCAGCGCGCGGAACTCCTCGGCAAACCGCTGGACAAAGGAGCGCCGGAACTTCGGGCTGATGCGCCCGATGCTCCAGCAGTAGTTCCTGAATCGGAAGTACGAGCAGGCCACCAGGCACTTCTGCCGGTCGATGCCCTCCATCTCGTCAATCCGCTCGCGCACGAAGTCGTACTCGCCGTTGATGGTGAACACCTTCGAGCCATCGGCCTCGGACGAGCCGGGGTTGTCGCGACGGATCAGGTAGCACGACTTGGCAAGGTAGCGCACTCGATGCGCCGCAAAGGTTACCTGCGCCCAGAAGCTGGTGTCCTGGAACGTCGCACCCGGCGACTCATGGTAGACGATGCCCGCGCCGCGCAGGAACGAGAGCCGGTACATGCCCGGCTGCCCGCCACGCGCGAAGTATCGACCGGGATCAGCCGAGGCGTCGAACACCTCCCGGTAGCAAATCTCGGTCTCGGTAGCAGGAAGATACGTGAAGGTGCGCTCGTCTCCGTCACCAAAGAAGATGGAGGCATCGGCCTTGCAGAAGTCGAGGTCCTGCGACGTGCAGAACTCGTGCATTGCCTGGCAGGCGTCGGCGGGAAACGCGTCGTCCGACTCCAGCACGGTCACGTAGTCGCCATGGGCCGCCGCCGTGGCCACGTTGAGGGTGGCACCATAGCCGGAATTTGGCTTGTTTATCACCGTGAAGCGCGGGTCCGCTGCCTCGTAGGCGCGCATGATGTCCAGCGAACCGTCGGTGGAGCCATCGTTCACGCAGATGACCTCAAGGTCGGCGAGCGTCTGAGACGCCACGCTGTCAAGGCATTCGCGCAGGTACTGCGCATTGTTGTAAATAGGTATGAGCACGGACACGCTCGGCATGGGCCCTCCTGTCGTCGGCGATGGCGCTTCGCCACGTCACAATCCTATACCGAACGGCCGCGTCGTGGCGTCCGATTCGCGCTCAGAACGTGGTTATTCCTGATGCCAGGCACACGCCGTCACCATGATGGCCCGTTCGGGCCCCGCTGGCCCCTACCCCGTTACGCCCGCAAGCTCGTCCCAGATGCCGGTGGGCACGGCTGCCGTGCCGCCCAGCACCACGCCCTGCGAGACGTCCTTGGCGTGCTTGGCTACGAAGTCGTCGATGGCTGCGAGGTTCGTGTCGCTCACCAGCACCAGCACCGACTCGCGCTTGCCGCACAGAGCCGCGCCCGTGAGGGCATCCCAATAGCCGCCGCTCGTGGCCACACCCATGCCCTTGGCAGAAAGCCCCTGCTCAAGGCCATAGTTTGCCAGCGCCACGCTGGTCTCGTGCGCTGTCTTGCCCCAACACCGCGTCACCGACACGCCGATGCCCTCAAGCTGGTCGTCCACCGAGGAAGGCACCGCAGCCGTACCGCCCGCAACCACAACGCTTGTGTAGCCACCCTTCTTGATGGCGTCCAGCGTGTCCTGCGACAGCGTGTTGGCCGACCCCTCGGTAAGGAAGATGGGCATGCCCTTGGCGTACGAGACGGGGCTGGCCGAAAGGGCGTCCCAGTAGCCCGTCCACGTGGCAACGAAGCAGGTCTTGGCATGGCCGCTGCCCAGCTCGGCGGCAACCGCACGTGCCGTGCCGGCCGCGTTCTGTCCCCACACGCGCTTCACCGTCACGACGCCTGCAGCCTTGAGCTGGGCGTCGACATCGGCAGACACGGCAGCCGTGCCGCCCACCACGTAGGCCGTGGTGGCCCCGAGGCGCTTTATCTCGAGGGCCGTGAAGGCGTTCAGCTCGCCCTTCTGCGTCATCAGAACCGGACAGCCCAGCTTGCCCGCAAGCGCGCTTGCCGAGAGCGCGTCCCAGTAGCCGTCGGACGTAGCCACCACCACGCTCTTGCTGCTGCCGTCAGACCAGCCCTCCTGCGAGATGGCCTCCATCGTGCCGAAGGCGTTCTGGCCCCAGAGGCGCGTCCAGGCCTTGGTCTCTGCGGGGTTGGCCCAGCCGTCCTCGCCGTAGTAGAAGTTGATGTCCACGCCATCCGAGCCGTCCTCGAAGCCCTTGATGGAGCCCACGCCCGTGCACTGCCACATCTGGTAGTTGCCCTGGTACTCGCAGCGGCTGTAGTACTGCGCCACCCACTTTGGCCACGCGTCAAAGCACGTGTCGGTAAGGTAGTTCTCCCACCAGCTGGTGCTGGCGTACACGCCCGGCTGGTAGCCAGCCTTCTCGATCTCGGCGCAGAATGCCTTGCTCACCTCGGCGAGCGTCTTGCGGACGGTTGCCGCACCCTTCTCGTAGTACAGCTCGTCGAAGTGGTCCCACTCCAGGTCAAGGTACACCGGCATCGAGGGATCAAGGCCCTTGAGCTGGGCAATCGTATACTTGGCCTCCTCCTGGGCCTCCTTGGCCGTCAGCGCAGTTGAGAAGAAGTACACGCCATAGGGAATGCCCAGGCGCTCGCACTCGCTGGTGTTGCGCTTGTACTGCTCGTCACCATACAGCTTGCGCGAGGTCATGAACCGGCCGCCCACGCGGATGATGGCGAAGCTGACGTCGTTCTCCTTGGCAACTTCCCAGTTAACTTTTCCGTTCCACTCGCTCACGTCCACGCCGCGCGACACCACGCCCAGGATGGGCTTGCCGTTGCTGCTGATGTAGCGACCCTTCGAGTCCTTCTCCCACATCACGAACCCCGCCATGGCCTCAAGGACCAGGCCCTCGTCGTCCTGATCGTCCGATGTCTCCACCGACTCCTGCGACACCCTCGTCCCGTCCTGGAAGCGCCAGCCGTCTGCCTCCTTGGGCTCTGACGGCCCCTCGTCCTGGGCTGCAGCCTCGGGCTCTGCTTCCACCGGCACCTCGGCGGGCTCCGCGGCCTCGGCAGGATCGTCGGCCTCCGCCAGAGCCTCGGCCGAATCCTCGGCTTCGACCTCGACAGGGTCCTCGGCCTCTACCGCTTCCACCTCGGTGGACTCCTCGTCCGAAGCCACGTCCTGGATGACAGTTGCCTCGTCCTGTGGCTCGTCTGCAGCCATCGCCGCAGCCGGAACAAGCGCGAGCGCCATGCTCAGCGCCAGACAGCAGGACAGGGCCTTCGTAACGTTACGCTTCACGATACATACCTCCCGATCAACGATTGAGCAGGTTGGGAGAGATGTCCATTCTATCGGGATTGCCCGCTGGCACGAAATTGGCAGCCATGGCTCCCCACAGGCTCGCCACGCCCCGCCCACAAGCTCGCCACAAGGCTTAGCGAAACCTTGAGGCGCGGACAGGGACAGCGGCGCGGACAGTGGGGACGTAGCACTTTGTCCGCGCTTAGCAAAGAACGAGTCAAGCTGGCGCGGACAAAGTGCTACGTCCCCACTGTCCGCGCTGCCTGCCCAAGCCCGTCCCTACTGTCCGCGCCCCACTGTCCGGCGGTTGGCTAGACGTACCAGTAGTTGAGGTCGACGTAGGTGCTGAAGCCGGGCAGCTCGCCCGCGTAGCTGCATTGCCAGAACTGGTAGCTTCCCTGGTAGTCGCACCAGTCGTTGTACTGGGCAACCCAGCGGCTCCACTGGTCGAAGCACGGATCCGTAAGCAGGTAGTCCCACCAGCTGAGGCTGGCGTACACTCCCGGCTGGTAGCCGGCCTCGGCAACTGTGGTGCAGAATGCCTCCGAGATGGCCATGAGCGTGGGAACGCTCTCGTAGTTTGCCAAGCTCTCAAGCTCGAGGTCGATGAACACCGGCAGCGTGGGGTACAGGCCCTCATCCTGCAGCAGGCTCACCACGGTCCACGCCTCGTTGTAGGCGTCCCATTCGCTCTCGGCGCCCGAGAAGAAGTAGACGCCATAGGGAATGCCCAGGCGCTCGCACTCAAGCGCGTTGCGCACGAAGCTCTCGTCGATGTAGCAAGTCTTGTCCGGCCCGTGGCTCACGCCGCAGCGCAGGATTGCGAAGCCCACACCGCCCTCGACGGCATACTCCCAGTCAACCTCGCCGTTCCACTCGCTTACGTCCACGCCCATGATGGGGTAGCTTGACTCTTCGTATGCGGACTCGTCCTCATACCATGAATCGTCCTCGTACTCGACGTACTCGTCCTCGTACCACGAGTCGTCCTCGTGCTCGACGTCTGCCGCTTCCTCGTCCTCGTACCACGCGTCCCAGCCATCGGCAGCCTCTCCCAGCACCATGCGCGGGAAGAGCGCGAACGCCAGGCACGCTAACAGGATGAGTACTGAGAGTCGCCTTCTCGTTTTAGCCATGTTTGCAGCCTCTCGTCAGCCCCGTGAGGGGTTTGTGCTTTGTCATTTTACCCATTCTATGGGTGCCACACGACGCAATTGGGCACTCTCCAGCTTGCGTCGACAACTACTAAGGCCTAGGCGCAGGCCAAAACGTCGTCTGCAGGCGCACCGTCCGCCGCCTGAAAACGACATCACGATGTGCACATTGCGTAGGCCTTCGCCGCCTGCGTCGCTCCAAACGTATAATGGATAGAACTGTCTACTCACGAGGAGGATCGCATGGGCGTCCGCCAACGCAGAGCACGCGCACATTCGAAGACCCACATCGTGGCATTTGCCATCGCCGGGTTCTTCGCCTTCCTTGCGCTCCTAGGCGCCACGCTGCTCATCTCGGTCACCGTCATGGTCAACAACTGGCTCGAGGACCTGCCCGACTACCAGTCGGCAGACGCCTACCTCGTGCCCGAGCCCACCACGCTCTATGCGGCCGACGGTAGCGTCATCGCCGAGTATTACCTGCAGAACCGCCGCACCATCGACATCAACGAGGTGTCCCCCTTCGTCCTGAAGGCTACGGTGGACACCGAGGACATCCGCTTCTACCAGCATGACGGCGTCGATCCGGTGGGCATCGCCCGCGCCGTGCTGGTGCAGCTCACGGGCGGCTCGGAGGGCGCCTCCACCATCACCCAGCAATTGGTGCGCAACACCGTGCTTTCGGAGGAGCAGTTCGACTACTCGATCAGGCGCAAGGTGCGCGAGGCCTACATCGCCATCCAGATGGAGAAGACCTACACCAAGGACCAGATCCTCATGATGTATCTCAACACCATCTACTACGGCGACAGCTGCTACGGCATCCAGGCCGCCAGCATCGACTACTTCAACAAGAACGCCTCCGACCTCACCCTTGCCGAGGCCGCGCTGCTGTGCGGCCTGCCACAGGCCCCCTCGGCCTACAACCCCTTCGAGAACCCCGACCTGGCCGTACGCCGCCGCAACATCGTGCTTGACCGCATGTTCACCGCCGGCGACATCACGCAGGAGGAGTTCGACGCCGCCGTGGCCACGCCACTCGAGCTTAACCACGGCGCCTTCCCCGACTCCATCGGACGCTATCCGTACTTCTCCGACCACGTGCGGTCGCTTTTGCTGGAGGACTTCGACTACAACACCATCCTTCAGGGCGGCCTGCAGGTGTACACCACGCTTGACCCCAGCTGGCAGGCGGCGGCCGAGGAGGCCGTGCACGAGCGCCTTGACTACCTGGGCGAGCCCGACCTGCAGAGCGCCCTTGTGGCCATCGACAACTCCAACGGCTACGTGAAGGCCATGGTGGGCGGGCGCGACTACAACGTAAGCCAGTTCAACCTGGCCACCCAGGCGCGTCGCCAGCCGGGCTCCAGCTTTAAGGGCATCACCACCGTGGCTGCGCTGCAGCTGGGCATGAACCCCGACATCTACATCAACGGCAACTCGCCCATCACCCTGCTGGACAACTGGGAGGTGCAGAACTACGGCGGCGTCAGCTATGGCTACATCACCTTCTCGACGGCGCTAGCAGTGTCGTGCAACACCGTGTTCTGCCAGATAGCCGAGACCATCGGTGCCGACAAGATCGTGGCCGCGGCCAAGTCGCTGGGCATCGACGTCGACCTGCCCGCCTACCCGTCCATCACGCTAGGCACCGTGGGCGTGCCGCCCATCCAGATGGCCGAGGCCTACTCCACCATCGCCACGGGCGGCATCCACCGCGAGCCGTGCTGCATCACTCGCATCGAGGACCGCAACGGCAACGTGGTGTACGAGCACACCGACGAGCCCGCGCAGGCCATCGACCCCGGCATCGCCGCCGTGGCCACCGAGATGCTGCAGGGCGTGTGCCGCAGCGGCGGTGGCGCCGACGTGCTGCAGTGGGAGTTCACGGCCAACGCGCCGGTTGCCGGCAAGACCGGCACCACCCAGGAGGCGCGCGACCTGTGGTTCGTGGGCTTCACCCCGCAGATCACCTGCGCGGTGTGGACCGGCTACATCGAGGAGCAGACCGTGTACTACTGGGGCAGCTATGGCCACCCCTACAGCTCGTCGGTCATGGAGTTCGCCGGCTTCCTGAACCGCGTGCTGGCCGACGTGGAGTGGCAGGACTTCCCCGAGCCTGACACCTGGCCCACGTACCGCGACAACAGCGAGTGGGAGTTCTCCGCAACCCAGACCTACGTAAACACCTATGGGTGGAACTGGTACGACGACACGACCACCGACGACAGCACCGAGACCACCGAGGACGGTACCGAGACCACCGACGAGTGGACCGAGACCGACGGTACCGAGACCACCGACGAGTGGACCGAGTACGACTGGTCTACCGAGGAGGACACGTCGGGAGACGAGAGCTGGTAGGCCACCGCGCAAAGGCATGAAAGCAGGGCCCCGGAGGAGATCCTTCGGGGCCCTTTTCATGGTGCTCTGTCTTGGCTGAAGCTACCTACTTGCGGACGCCCCTCAGCTTGTCGAGCATGCCTACCAGGCCCTCGGCGCTCTCGGCGGCATCGGCAACCACCAGCACGGTGTCGTTACCGGCAACCGAGCCCTTGACCTCGACGAGGTTAGCCGCGTCGATGGCCGCCGCCACACCCGGCGCCGTGCCAGGCTGAGCCTTGACCACCACAAGGTTTGCCGCGCTGTCGACATCGGTCACGAACTCAGACATCATGCGCTGCAGATGCAGGTCTTCCGACAGCACGTAGATGCCCTCGGGGAGCTTCCTCAAGCCCATGTCGGCAATATCGCGCGACACCGTTGCCTGCGTGCAGTTGTAGCCGATGCCCTGCAGCTCGTTAACGAGGGCTCGCTGCGTGCGGATTGACTTGCCCCGCACGATCTCACGGATGGCATCCTGCCTGCTGTTGCGCTGCTTTGCCACGGTTCCTCCCCAATGGCGGCTTGGATATGTCATTTAGGAATACAGTAGCAGTTTTTACTTGATTGATGCAGCGCAGTGCATAAATTGTGCAGTTGATTCTATCGTTGGCGATTGTAGTGGCCACTTGCGACAATGGGTGGCGTCCCTTGCCTGCGCAGGCTCCGCATGGCGATGCGATGCCCCACCACCGTATCTGCACCGTTTCCTCATTTGCAGGGCCATGCCCCTGATAACTACAATGGGACGGTAACCAACGACGATAGGCGCCACATGGGGATGGCGCCCAAGCGGGAGGCACATCATGGCATACGCCGCGCCAGGAGACAGAAGGTCAGGAACGACCAGGCGCCATACGGGACGCGCGGGAGAGAGCCGCACCGGCACGGTAACAAGCTCGGGACGCAGGCAGGTTACTGCCCGTGGTGGCAGCTCCGGCCAGTACCGCAGCGGACACAACTACCAGACGGGACGCAGGAAGGACTCTTCGCTCAGCCTTCGCCAGAGCAACCTGAGGTTCAACCACAGGCGTGGCGGCCTTGTGGGCCAGGTGCTTGACGACCCCCGCCTCTTCGTCATGCTGATAGTGGCCCTGCTGTTGGTGCTGGCCGCGCTCTTTGGCATCTCCAGTTGCGTACGCAGCCGCGCCGAGGCCAACAAGGTGCCCGAGGCAAGCGAGGCCGACGCGCGTGTGTCGGCCGGCCTCTCGGCCACCATGACCGAGCGTCTGACTGCAGCCCTCGACGCAAACGAGCAGCTTGCCACCATCGCCAGCAACGCAAACAAGCTGGATGACGAGCGCCTCATCGACCTTGCGCTCACCGAGCCCACGGCCATTGAGTACGTTGCCGGCTTCCTGGCCAACGACGCGCCCAAGAGTGCCAAGACCTACGACGGACGCGTGTCGCGCGGATCCTACCCCACCCTCTACGACTGGGACACACGCTGGGGCTACACCTCGTACGGCACGAGCGTGGTGGGCCTCAACGGGTCGGGCCTCACCAGCCTTGCCATGGCCTACTACGGCCTGACCGGCAAGGCCGAGCTCACCCCTGCGACGCTTGCGACGCGCTCCACCGAGACGGAGACCCTCAGCGAGACGTATGGCACCTCGGCCGACTTCTTCGAGACGTACGCCGGCGAGCTGGGTCTGGAGGTCGAGAAGGTCACGCCTTCGGGCGAGGCCCTGAACGACGTGCTGGACAGCGGCACGGTGGTGCTGCTGCAGCTGCGCGAGGGCACCGTGACCGACCATGCGCACTGGGCACTCGCAGTGAGCGAGAACCTTGACGGTTCGATCATCCTGCGCGATCCCACATCGTCCAGCGTGACGGCGCATCCTTGGGATCCCGACACGCTGGCGGGTGCCTCGGAGGCCTTCTTCGCCATCTCGGCACTCGAAACCGAGGAATAAAAGGGTTCCAAAGGGGAGTATCCCTTACGGTTCGGTGCCTGCTACGGAATCGTACCGTAAGGGATACTCCTTTTTGGAACCAAACCCATGCAAAAGGGGCGCCCCTTTCGGGACGCCCCAACAGGTGCGAAGTGCTCTGATCGCTTACGCGAAGATGGCCTCGGCGGCAGCCTGGAGCTTGGCGCGCACGTCCTCGGCCTCAGCACGGGTCGGGCCCTTGGCAAACAGGTAGGCCTTCACCTTGGGCTCGGTGCCGGACGGACGGAAGATGACCTTGTTGTCGCCCTCGAGGCGGTACTCGATGACGTTGGCGGCCGGCAGGTTCTGCGGGGCCTCCTTCTGCAGGCCACCCACGCGCGGCATCTCGGGGCCGGTGGCGAAGTCGGTCATGCCGATGACCTTGTAGCCAGCGATCTCGGTGAGGGGTTCCTCGCGGAGGCTCTTCATGAGGGCTGCCATCTTCTCGGCACCAGAGGCGCCCGGGAAGCTTGCGTTGACGGTGCCGTTGAGGTAGTAGCCGTACTTCTGGTACAGGGCCTCCATGGCGTCATAGAGGTCCATGCCGCGAGCGGCGTAGTCGGAGGCCATCTCGACACACAGCATCGTGGCGACGATGGCGTCCTTGTCCCGGGCGTGCGTGCCCGCGAGGTAGCCATAGGACTCCTCGAAGCCCACCAGATAGCGATCCTCCTCGCCGGCATCCTTCAGCTGGTCGATCTGGTCGCCAATGTACTTGAAGCCGGTGAGCACGCGACGGACCTCGAAGCCCCAGTCCTTGGCGAGGGCGTCGGGCATGGTGGAGGACACGATGGTGGTGACGGCCACCTTGGAGGCCACGTCCTCGCCGTTCTTCTGGGCCTGCTGCGCCAGCCAGTCCATAAGCAGGACGCCCATCTCGTTGCCGGAGATCAGCACGTAGTCACCATCGTGCGGGATGGCGGTGCCCATGCGGTCGGCGTCGGGGTCGGTGGCCACGACCAGGTTGGGCTTGACCTCCTCGGCAAGCTTGAGGGCCAGGTCAAGCGCCTCGCGGAACTCGGGGTTGGGATAGGAGCACGTCGGGAAGTGTCCGTCGGGCTCGGCCTGCTCGGGAACGATGGAGACGTCGGTAACGCCAATCTCCTTCAGGATGCGGGTGACGCACTCGATGCCGGTGCCGTTGAGCGGGGTGTAGACCACCTTGTAGCCATCGGCGGCCTTGAAGCCCGGCACGGAGACCTTCTTGACGGCGGCGATGAAGTTGTCGAGGACCTCCTCGGGAGTCCAGACCACGAGGCCCTTCTCGATGGCCTCGTCGAAGTCCATGATGTCGATGTCAAAGGGATCGACCTTGGCGATGTTGGCGCTGATCTCGTCAGCAGCCTCGTTGGCAATCTGGCCACCGTTGTCGTTGTACACCTTGTAGCCGTTGTACGGCGCGGGGTTGTGGGAGGCGGTGAGCACGATGCCTGCGGAGGTGTGCAGGTAGCGCACGGCGAAGGACAGCGTGGGGACCGGCTCGATGCGCGGGTACACGTACACCTTCACGCCTGCGGCAGCCAGGACGCCCGCGGCCACCTTCTGGAACTCCTCGCCCTTGAGGCGGGAGTCGCGGGCCAGGGCCAGCGTCGGGTTCTCGTAATGGGCCACGAGGTAGTCGGCAACGCCCTTGGTGGCCTGGGCAACCACGTACTCGTTCATGCGGTTGGTGCCCACGCCCAGCGTGCCGCGCAGACCGGCGGTGCCAAACTCGAGGCTGCGGTAGAAGGCGTCAAAGAGCTTGTCCTCGTCACCGGCTGCGATGAGGGCGTCAAGCTCCTCCTTGAGGTCGGGGATGGTGACCTTCTCGGCCCAAAGGTCGATTACTGCCTGAACGTCTTTGTCCATAAGTCTTTCCCTTCAGCTTTATGCCGACGAGTGCCGCCGACAACCGATACCCACACTTGTTAACCATAGTATCCAACCGCGATTCGACGAATCCATGCGGATAGGTATGCGGCGCCTGCATTCGGCGAGGGGAAGGCTGTGCGACTGTTGCAGCGCGGTCAAGGCGTCAGGCGCGGGTTACCAGATAGCACTTGTGGATGCGCGGATTGCGCGAGAAGTCCTCGGGGATGGTCTGGGCGGTGATGTCCTTGATGGCAACCCCAGCCTTTGCCAGCGCCTCGACGTCGGGCTTGAAGGTGCGCAGGTTGCAGGAGAAGACGCACGTGCCGCCCACTCCCTCGCCCTTGCCTCGCGTCAGCAGGCGCGACACGCCGATGAGCAGCTCGACGTGGTCGCGCTGCACGTCAAACGACCGGCTGCCCATGCCCTTCGAGTTGGAGAAGGTGGGCACGTCGCAAAACACCAGGTCCCAGCGATTGGGCGTACGACGCTGCTCGCTCACCCACGCAAGCACGTCTGCCTGCACGAACTCGTGCTCGGCTCCCGTGAAGCCGTTGCGGGCCATGTTGCGGCGAGCCCAGTCCAGCGAGGGCCGCGAGAGGTCCACCGTCGTGGTGTGGCGCATGCCGCCGTCGGCCGCATAGCAGCTGGCTGTGCCCGTATAGGCAAAGAGGTTGAGGAAGCGCTTGGAACCTGCGGTGCGCTTGGCCATCTCGCGCAGCATCGCGCGCGTGTCGCGGTGGTCAAGGAAGATGCCGCAGTCAAGGCGCAGCGAGAAGTTGACCTCGAAGGTCAGGCCGCCCTCGTCAACAAGGTGGGCGCCCGGCTCGAGCGGCTGGCCCAGCGCCATCCGCGAGCGGCCTCGCGCCTGTGCCGCCTCGGACGCGTACTGCGATCCGCCACGCGACCGCTCGCGCCTGCGCACGAACACGTCCTGCGGACGCACGCCCATCACCTGCGGCGCGATGGTCAGCACGTCAAGCAGCCGGCAACGCGCGAGGTCCTCGTCCACGTCCTTGGGCGGCGCGTACTCGTAGATCTGCAGCCAGCGCCGAGGCCGCTCCCCCGCCGTCTCGAGCGACTCCTCAAAGAGGTCGATGGTCACGGCGTAGTCAGGAAGGTCCGCGTCGTACACGCGATAGCACGTCACGTCCTCGCGACGGGCCCACTTCTCGCGCAGACGCGCCACCTTCTCGAGGCGGGCTGCAAACTGGTTGCTGGTAGGCACGTACACGGCCACCTCGGCCGCGCCGACCCTCACGGTGGGAAGGCCCGCGGCTGCGGACAGGTCGTCGTACGCTCGAATCGTGGCCTCGTCGCGTCCAACCATCACGTCAAGCGTCGAGCTGGGCTGGCTGCCCACCACGGTGTCGGGGAGCGTGTCAGGCGTGAGCACCGCGATGCGGGCGGGGGCGTGGTCGCCCACGGCCTGCGCCAGCTGCGCCAAGGCAGCCACCTGCTGGGGCAGCTCGTCCTGCGGCACCCACGAGAGGTCGCCGACCAGCAGGTGCACCTGCTCGCCTGGCTTCGCGAGGCGCACCTCGGACGGCATCATGGCGGCATGCAGCATGCGTCTGGCCGAGTCCATGTCGGCGCGGCGGGTGTCGTGCCACAGAAGTCGCACGCCAAGACCCTCGTCCACCTGATCGCGCGCCCTCTGGCACTCCTGCTCCCAGGCTCCTTGGTCGTGTCCCAGCCAGCCCTCGAAGCCCCACCGGCTACGTGCAAGTCCCGGAGCCATCCCCAGGGCCATGCCAGCGGCCTCGGCAAGCACGGTGCCAGTCCCGGCGTACAGCGAAAAGAGGGCAGGCTCCTCCCCAGCCGCACGGGCCTCCTGGCACGCCGCGTCCCAACCACCCAGGCAAAGCAGGGCGGCCGCGTAGTCGGCGCGCAGGGGCGCCACCCGCTGACGACGCTGGTCGGCGCCTTCGTACCCACGCCTGAAGAGCGGGGTGCCCGAGAGGTCTATGCCCACCGTCGCGCGGCTCCGCGAGACGCGCACCGACACCGTAAGGCCGGGGTGCGCGGCGTCCACCATCGGGCGCCCTCCCCTACGGGCCAGCATCTCGTCGACGATGGCATCCTTCGCGCGCTGCGTGATGAAGGCGGTGTTTCTCAGGTTGGCGTTGGTGCCATGGGCATCCACGGCGAAGGTGGTGGAAAGCGCCAGGTGCTGGGCCCAGGGCAGGGAGCGCATGCCCTCGTACAGGGCGTCCGACGTGCTGACGTCGATGCGCCCCAGCACGGCGATCACCCGCGAGGCCAGCCGCGACCACAGGCACGCGCGATAGGCATCGCCCAGTGGGCCGTCGAAGCTTACCTGGCCCCTGAGCGGCCGCACCTGCCCACATCCCAGGCTTCGCAGCTCCTGCGCAAGCAGCTGCTCGAATCCCTTGGGACACGTCGCAAAAAACTCCATCGGGACACCCTTCGCCCGTCACAAGCCAACCAAACCATTATCGCATGCGGGCGGCCCCAAAACGCGGCAAGGCCGCGCCGAAGCAAGGCCTTCACGAGCCATCCGGCAGGGGCCTACTCCTGACCGAGCAAGCGAAGCAGGTAGTGGCCCACCCCACCCTCGTCGCACGAGCCGCACACGTGGTTGGCCGCGGCCTTCACCTCGTCTGACGCATTTGCCACCGCCACGCCGTCGCCCGCCACGCGCAGCATGGGCACGTCGTTTTGCGAGTCGCCAAACGCGACGGCCTTGCTGACGTCGCACCCCGCATGTTCGCACAGCCACGCGAGGGCACTCCCCTTCGAGGTGCCACGCGCCATGAACTCGAAGTTGCGAGGGTGTGAGGTGGTCACCCCTATCTCGCCATACGACGAGAGCACCGAAAAGGCCTCGTCACGCGAAGGCTCGTCGCCCCAGTACACAGTCACCTTCTCGACGCCTTCGAAGCCCCTGATGCGCTCGGGAATGGGCACCTCTGACGGCTCGCGCAGCGAGCGGATAGTGCGCAGGTTGGCGTCGTCGATGCCAAAGTGGGCCATCGCGTCGTAGCGGCTGCGCTCGGCAAGCACGTGGCCAGGCACGAACGCGTCGAAGGTGATGTTAAGGTGCCGCACCCGCTCGTAGATGGCCGACACCAGCTGGGTGTCCATCATCGAGCGATGCAGCACCGCGCCCGTGCGCGCGTCCACGATCACACCGCCGTTGGAGGCCACGGCAAAGCGCGTGGCAGCATGGCCCATGAGCTGGGCGGGAATTCCGCCCACCGGCCTGCCCGTGCAGGGCACGAAGGCAATCCCCCGCTGGGCAAGCAGGTCAAGCGCCTGCGCATTTGCCTCCGGCAGACGCTTGTCCCGGGCAAGGAAGCTGTCGTCCAGATCGCTTAGCACCATGCGCACCTGGGTGTCAACGCGTGTCACGGCCACTGCCTACTTCCGCTCGTCGATGGGCACGTAGGAGTGGGGACGCATCACGGAGTTGTAGGCAGGCCTGATGATGCGCGCGGGACCGTAGAGCTCCTCCATGCGGTGCGCCGCCCATCCGGCCATGCGCGCAATGGCAAAGATGGGGGTAAAGAGGTCCTGCGGGATGCCCAGCATCTCGTACACGAAGCCGGTATACATGTCGATGTTGGTGGAGATGGGCTTGGTGATGCCACGAACGTCGCGCATGACCTGCGGCCCCAACCGCTCGACGCTCTTGATCAGCTCGAGCTTGGCATCCTGGCCCTTGTCGGCAGCCAGCTTGGCGGCATAGCGCTTCACGATCTCGGCACGCGGGTCGGTGACCGTGTACACCGCGTGCCCTAGGCCGTAGATGAGGCCCGTGTGGTCGAAGGCGTCGCGCTGCAGGATGCGCTCGAGGTAGCTGCACAGCTCGTCGTCGCTGTCCCAGTGCTCCACGTGCTCCGCGATGTCGTTGATCATCTCGCCGGCCTTGTAGTTGGCGCCGCCGTGCTTGGGGCCCTTCAGCGACCCCAGCGCGGCCGCATAGGCCGAGTAGGCGTCGGTGCCCGACGACGACAGCACGCGCGTGGTGAAGGTCGAGTTGTTGCCCCCGCCGTGCTCGGCATGCAGCATCAGCATGACGTCCAGCAGCAGGGCCTCGTCGCGCGTGAAGCCCTCGTCGCCGCGCAGCACGTCAAGGATGCTCTCGGCCACCGAGTACTCCTCGCGTGCGGGAGGCACCACCAGGCGGTCGTCGTTCTGATCCGCCGCATAGGCGGCGTGCGCCACCGACGCCACGCGCGGCCAGCGGCCCAACAGCGACAGTGCGACGTCCACCTCGTGCACGGGGCGGGTGTCATCGGGCGTGGGGTCGAAGGCATACAGCAGCAGCGTGGCGCGCTGCAGCACGTTCATGATGGAGGGGCTGTACGTCATGCGCGGGAAGATGGAGAGGTAGCCCTCGGGCAGCTGGCGGCGCGAACCCACGCGGGCGCGGAAGTCGTCCAGCTGTACGGGGGTGGGAAGCTTGCCCGCGATGAGCAGATAGGCCACCTCCTCGTAGCCAAAGCGGCCCTCCTTCTGGGCCCCGCTCACGAGGTCGGCCATGTCGTAGCCGCGCAGGGTGAGGCGCCCCTCGTCGGGCGTCACCACGCCGTCCACCTTGTTGTAGCCATGCACGCTTGACACGGTGGTAAGGCCCACCAGCACGCCCGAGCCGTCCGCGTTGCGCAGGCCGCGCTTCACGTCATACAGCTCGTACAGCTCGGACGGGACGTTGTCGGCATGGTTCATGCCGTCATACAGCTGCTGGGCCACGGAATCGATTCCCATGCCCACCGAGGGCATGGGGTAGGCGTCCATCACGCGCATGAGCGCCGAGGTCTCCTTGGCGGAGAGTAGCCTGCGGAAGCTTCCCGGAAGCTTAGGGCTCGTCATGGTTCCCTCCGTTCACTAGATGCGGTACATGAAGCGAAATACCTCTTCGCGCTGCATGGTAATCTGCACGCCCAGCGAGCCGGACAGCTCGTCAAGCTGCGACTTCAGCGCGGCGAACTCGACCTTCGAGCCCTCGAGGTCCACGAGCATCGTCATGGTGAAGATGCCCTGGAGGATGGTCTGGGAGATGTCAAGAATGTTCACGTCGTCCTGAGCAAGCACCCCGGATACCGCCGCCACGATGCCCGAGCGGTCGCTACCCAGCACGGTGATGATGGCGCGGTTGGTGGGGCCGTCGTAGGTCTGAGACATTGCTTCTCCCATCGGTGTACGTATGTGCGTCCGACCATTCTAGCCGAGCGCGCAAAGGGGCGGCAAAGCTGCAGCCCTATTGAGCCATATTGGAAACGAAAGGGCCTCGGCACTGGATGCCCAGATGACGACGCCTTTGGGCAAGCCCTAGTTGACCGAGTCGAACGAGGGGTCGTGCTGCTGGAAGAGGGCCACCACGTCCTCCACCGACATCTCCAGCGCTACCGACAGCTCGGCAAGCGAGCGCTCGCTGGCCTGCTTGAGGATGCGCTCGTAGGCCACGGGGGGCTTCTTGTTGCGGCTGCGTACCTCGGCGATGCGGGCGCGGAACGTCTTCACGATGCGTATCGAGTCGCGGCAGGTGCCACGGCGAATCTCGCCGCGGAAGAACTCCTCCTCGAGCGCGCCGCTGCGGCCCTCGTACTCGACGATGCCCAGGCTGTCGTAGCCCTCGATGAGCGACTGCGCCTCGTCACGCGACACCACCGGGCGCAGGCGGTCCTCTCCCGACACGGGGAAGCTGATGCGAATGGGATGACGTCCCATCAGAGGCATGAGCATGTAGGTCTGCTGGGGCTCGTCAACCACCTCATCGACCCTGCAGACTCCCTGACCCGGATGGACGATAAACTCTCCCACTTCGTACATGAGGCGCCCCTTTCGTGTGACCGCATCAGTTTATCACGAAAAGGGGCGTCTTTTGTGCATCTATCGATTGCCTATTGCATAATCAGCGCAATCGGGTTATGTTATCCGGTTTTTCTAGCCTTGACGGACGCCCTTCACCCGACCGCGGGCCTTGTCTTGGCGACGATCCGGGCCCCAGCACACGCACGACAGCATGCCCGGCCCCACATGGCAGCCGATGGTGGGACCAATGTTGGAAGTGAGGACCCGTACCGTGGGGTCTTCCTCGAGAAGCATCGTACGCAAGCGCTCGAGGTCCTCGGGGCAGTCGGCGTTGCCGATGGCCACGACGGGCGGATAGTCATCGCCATGGTTCTCGGCGTAGAAGCGCACCAGCTTCTTCATGCCTTTGGCGCGACCGCGGGTAACGCCCACGATTCCCAGCGTGCCATCGAGGTTGAAATTGAGCAGCGGCTTGGCGTCCAGGGCGCCTGCCACCAGCGCGACCGACTTGGGGATGCGCCCGCCGCGGTGCAGCGTTTCAAGGCTGTCCACCATGAACAGCACCCGGACGTTATAGCGTGCCTCGAGGGCCCAGTCGTACACCTCCCGAGCAGTCGCGCCTGCCTCGCGCATGCGTGCGGCCTCCTCCACCAGCAGGTATTGGCCCGTGGAGGTAACGCCGCAGTCCACGATGTAGATGGGCAGGTCGTCGCGACCAAGCTCTTCCTTCAGTCGATCGAGCGCCGTCACGGCACCGTTGTACCCACCCGAGAGGCCGCTGGTGATGCAGAAGAGCACGCTGGGCAGGCCCGTGTCGAGCGCCGCACGGAAGGCCTCTTCGAACACCAGCTGGGAGGGCTGCGACGTCATGGGCGTGGCACCGTTGCGGATGGCCTCGTAGAACTCGTGAGGCGTGCGCTCCTGGAACTGGTCGTCGATGCCATGGAAGCCACCGCCTTCCTTGCCTGCCTCGGTATAGGTGAAGGGCAGGATGGTAACCCCCATACGCGTGGAATCGTCGACGGAGAAGTCGCAAGTTGAGTCAGAGAGAAGGTTAAACAGAGCAGCCATTGGCCCTCCTCAGTGATATGTTTTTGATTATCGGAGTTACATTGTACGCAAGGAGTGCCAACGAATTGTGGAGGGACACCAGTTGCTTAGCCATGCTGAAGGACAAAGCCCAGCGTCAGGGCCACGCAGCCAGGCAAACGGCGTGCGGCGTCTCCATCTTGTCTTCACGGGCGAGGTGCAGGGCGTCGGGTTTCGATGGACCGCCCAGCGCGTCGCGCAGCAGCTGCGAATGACCGGCTGGGTGCGAAACGAGTACGACCGGTCGGTCACGATGGAGCTGCAAGGCACCGACACCCAGATCTCGGAGTTCTTTGGGCGCTTCAACAGGGCATATGCGAGCTACCCCATCGACTACGTGATTGAGGAGAAGCGCGAGGTTGCGGTGGTGGAGAGCGAGCGGGACTTCCATGTGAGGTTCTCGTAGCGATTGGGGCCACATAACTTTCTTGTTGACTCGCGTCGTTGGGTGCTATATAGTTATTACTTGCTGAAGCACTTGGCTGGGTAGCTCAGTTGGTAGAGCAGGGGACTGAAAATCCCTGTGTCGGGGGTTCGACTCCCTCCCCAGCCACCATCGAATTTAGGGCCTCTGACCTGCATATATGGTCAGAGGTTTTTTCATGCCTTGATTCTGTTCACCCGCCGATTCACCCTGAGTTCACCCAAAAGGCCGGATTCGGGTGAGCCAAACGTCTTTGGACGGGATCGTTGGGACATGTGCAAGGCAGCGGATTTTGCTCCGAGCGCTTCCGCCATTCTCCCTCCCACAAAACGAGGGTGGCCCTGTTGCCAAGGCCACCCTCATGAGTTAGCTGCGCGGAATGCCCGGCTTGGCACACCTTAGAAGGCGCCGCCTCCGCCGCCTCCGCCAAAGCCGCCCCCTCCACCGCCGGAGAAGCCGCCGCCACCGCCACCGCCACTGCTGTCAGAGGAGGCGGCCAGCTTGGCCGCACCCACGGAATGCGCGGAGGACGCGGCCTCGGTGAACGAGCTCACGGGAGACCTTGCGCTGCTGGCGTAGTACCAACCGTAGGTAGACGCAAGGTAGGGATCGTCCAGAACCTGCGGAGCTGCCACGCGAAGCTGCCTGATTACCTCGTCCGACACGCCAAGCACCACAGCCATCACCAGCAGGCGATTCCACAGCACGACGTCCTGCGGCACGGCCTCCTCAAGGCGCGTGAAGTCCTTCAGCCAATTCTTCAGGGCCTTGAGCTTTGCCTTGAGCTCAATCGCCTCCTGCGACTCCTTCTTCGTCCTTCCTGCGATGACGAACAGGGCGAGACCCGCAAGCATGCATACCGAAGGAATGACGAGAATCTGCAGGAACGAGGCGTCAAACATGATGAACAGCACGAAGGACGCTACAGAGATTACGATGTTCAGGATACCGAGGGCGATGAGCAGCCCGCGTCCCGACTTCCGGTCATCGGTGAAGAACCCGCGGACCCTGCACGTGGCCTCGACCGTGTTCATCCAGCTTTCACGATAGCCCTCGAAGCTCTCCGGATACTTGCGGGCCACCTTTTCGAGGCTGCCAAAGAAAAGCGTATCAGCGTTGTCGGTGACGCGTGCCGACAACCGCAGCAGGCGGTCGAACATCAGCCGCATCGTCTCGAAGTCGATGAGCTCGGCGTTCGTCTCGTGGTCGGTGCGTTCGGGCCACCGAAGCGCTGTGAGGGCGTAGTCCTCCTCCATCTTCTCGCGACCAAAGAGGCCCTTCTTGGTGGTCTTGACCAGCTCAAGCTTGGCAAAGCCCCCGTCGGTGAGGCGCATGAGCGACGCGGTGAGGCACTCGTCGGTGGGATGGCCGCCCTCGAGCAGGGCCCCGAGCACTGCCGGGTGGTCGTCAGACGGGACGTCGCGGAAGTACTTGTCGTCAAACTGAGCCTTATGCGAGCGCTTATAGGAACCCCAGGCAGTCAGTGCGTAGAGAAGCGAGAGCAGGGGCACTGCGGCAGAGATGCCCGTCGACCCCATGACGGCCACGCGCGCACGGGCACGCCGCGCGTTTGCCTCGTCGGCCCATTGCTGTTCCTCGGCAAGGATGGTGTCAAGCTGCGCGTACCCAACCGACTCGGTCTCGGACAGCCACTCCGCCGGGAAGGTGATGCGAGCCTCGGCGAACTCCGACGTGCCGACGCCCGGCACCTCATAGACGACGTCGCCGTTCGAGAATCCCAGCGAGGCATCCAGCGGCCCGTGGCCCCACGCACGCACATTGTCTCCGCCAATCACTTCCTGACCCCCTGGAACGGGAAGCTTCACGACGCAGGTAACGTTCTGAGACTCGACGTCCCACCCATCCGAGACGAACTTCCAGTACAGCTCGGACGTGTCGTCATACCGCGTGGCCAGGTTCGTGTCGCGGTAGATGAGGGCAAACTGTGCCTTCTCGTCCTCGTGCGAGGAATAGAGCTTCACCTGCACGTAGGTTGAGTTCTGCTCAAGCTCGTAGGTATGCTCGGCCCCCGAGTAGCCTTCCTCGAACTCGACATAGGCCCCATCGATGATCTCGCCGACGGAGAGCACCGACGTCTCGATCTGGCGACCCTGGTAGTACCCCGTGGGAATCTTCCAGTAGACGCCGTGGAACGACCCGTCGAAGTCGAACTCGCGCACCTCCTTGACCGACAGCGAACCGTCGGTACCCACCGTGGCCTCGATGTCCACCTGGTCAATCGAATAGTCGCGCGCGAGGGCAACGCGAGGCCCAAGGAAGAGCACCGCAAACGCGAGGGAAAGCGAGATCAGGAGCCGAGCCATGCGCGGCCTCATGGTATGCATGCCACCCATCATCCGAGCACCTCCGAACAGACAGCTTGGGACACACGTACACTCAGAGGAAAGCATACCAAACTGGGCAAGGCTCTGTTACCTAAGCCACAGGCGCATCATCAAGCAAGGACACGAGAGTCATGAGCGTCCCACACACATTGATGGTGTCACCTGCAGAAAGGTGTCTTGAGCCAACCACCTCCCTACCCTTGAGCACGATGGGGTTGGTTGCCCCGCAGTCCTCCACGAGCGCCCCGTCGCCTTCGTATGAGATGCGGGCGTGGAGCGCCGAGACCGCCCTGGAATGCAGCACCACGTCGTTCGTGGGCATGCGGCCCACCAGAAGCCCTTGCCTCGGAAGAGGCACCACCACGTCCACATCGCCGGTCTGCACGAAGAGGGCGAGGCCCTGCTCCCCAAGCGCGGTGGCGCCATCCCTCCACCTGTCGACCGCGCCCACCTGACCGACAAGCGATGCGCCATGCGGCAATGGCTCGGCGTCGTCGACCATAACCTCGGGCAACCCCGAGGGCACCTTCCGCGACCTCGAGAAGTCATAGAGACAGCCGTAGCAGATGTCCATGTCCTCGAAGAGCACCTGGCCGCACTGCGGGCAGGTCTTCGTCCTTGGTACCTCGCAGCCCTCTACCTCGTCCAATGCGTCAAGCACCTGCTCCATCATCCGCTCCCTCCTGATCGTTAGCATCAAACTGCAGCCGAATGCGCATGCGCTCGCCAACATGGGGCCATGGTCGTGACGAGGCTGGCCGCTCGATCACATGCCTGGCCCTGTGCGATGACACCACGCGACCCGGCGGCACGGCGAGGCAAGCCTTGAGAACCGCCCCGTCATCGTCAACAAATACCAGGTCGATGGGATAGACCATCCCAAAGGTGTGGATCGACCGACAGCCCACCAACATGACCGGTCGTGCCTGGTCATCGCTGCCCAGAAGGCCTCGCAGGCGCTCTCCCCAGCTTGCGAGAAGGCGCACGTCCATATCGTGGACCTCCCGTGACTGCCCATCCGTGGGCCGACCGCGAACGCCCTCCGTGGCCGTGCCACCCAATCCTCCCAAGCTGAGGATGCCCTCGCCCATCCCTTTTGTCTCCCCTCTGGGCATTCCCGCTGCCCCACATGCCAAACGACTCATAGGACCACCCCCGCCCTAAAGCGGTCCACCACAAGCTCTCGCTCGTGCACAAGCGCGACGGGGCTTTGGTAGGCGACGCCCACCAGCACGAACGACGAGGGCCACGGCACGTACCGAAGCGTGCACGTGAACCTGGTGAGCAACGGGGACACCGGAAAGGTCAGCCCCTCGCCACCGGCTCCGCCCTGTCGTGCCGAGCTGGCCTGCACGCTCACCTCGCAACGCGGCGACGCAAGGGCCTCGCGGATGCAGGAGGCCACCTCCTCGGTAGCCACGCCCTCCACCTGCATTCCCGCCGGCGCCACACCCTGCGAGACGATGGCGTCAAGCGCGACGCGGTCGAAGGTGGCGCAGAGGCAGACGAACTGCATCAGGTTGAGCACCGTGAGGGCGACCACGATGACGACAGGCACCAGCACGGCAAGCTCCACCACCATCTGTCCGGATTCAGACCTCAGCCCTCCCATCGCCCTCATGACGCACCGACCAGCGTGTCGAGGTCTATCGTGAGTGGTATGCCCCCGCCCTCCACCCCGGGGATGGGCAGCGTCGCGATGGTGATGGTCCCATACCCCAGCTCGTCCAAGATACGCACGATTGCCTGGGCGTTGATCTCCTGGGCGCTTTGTGGCAGCTGTGACACGATGCGACGCGCCTGGCCCAGGGTGGTGAGGCCAGCCTTGTCAAGCACCTGCTGCGAAAAGACCAGCACGGGCTTCCGTACGCTCAGGTCGCAAGGCTCGAGCCCTATGGAGTCTACGATCTGCCCAAGCTTGCCCCGTAGCCAGCTGGCGGCCTTCTCCCCAAGGAGCGAACCGATGCCATCCACCATCCGGTCGGTAGCGGAGGAGACGTTCTCATACGAAGAGCCATACCCCATCAGGAGCGTTCCCCAGAGCTCCGTCACCCTTCCCAGCACGTCGAGCGGAGAAGGCACCCTCGAGCGCACCCCATCAAGCAGATGCGCCAGGACCGTGTTGCCGTCACCCGTCGAGTCGGGGGCAAGGGTGGCCGCCGAGAGCGCTGCCCCGGGCGGCAGCTCCGAACCCGAGATGAATGATGAGGTGAGCTCTGCAGGTACCATCGACCCCTGTTTCCTTACCACCATGCTCACGCATCCCCACGCACCTGCCGGGCAGATGCTGGGACGCTTGAGGGAAAGCGCCTCGATTGCCTGGTCAAACGCACTGGCCCCATCTTCGGCAAGCTCCTGCATGCGCGCCTCTGCATCGCGGGCATCGTCGCGAGCCTCCTGATAGTCCCGTGATGCCTGCACGACGATGCGCCAGTAGTGCTCGAACCCGTTGTCGATGTTGGTCGAGGCATCGGCAACGCTTCCCATCACCGAGACATCCATGCCGCAGACGTCGCAGCGCTCGACCCCACCTTCCTCCAGCTGCGCCAACGACGCATAGCAGACGCACGGCCCCTCAGCGGCAGGGCACGCGAGCGTGGAGTGCAGCGTCACAACGCCGACGTCCTCAACAGCCCCCTCTCCCCCTCCTTCGCCGGTCTCCACGACGATCTCGGTACAGGGCCACCGCAGGTCGGTATACAGGCTCGTGTCGCGTACGGTAGCGCTCGTGTGAGGAAGCTCGGGCAGCCAAAGGCTTGTCTGCTCATCCGTCTCGATACAAGTAGCGTTGCAGATGGCGTCGTACGCGTACTCATAGAACGCCTGCCTCGCCGCCGAGCGGCTAAGCTCCTCGGGATCGCTGGACCACGGGGCCTCGTTGCTCGCACGGGTGAGGTAGTAGTTTCTGGCGCGCTGGCACGCAAACGAGAAGCGCCACTCACCTGCCAGCGGATAGTTAGGGTTGGAGGTCCCATACAGGCCTGCCAACGTCTCGGCACGGCTGCGCATGCACATGGGATCGTCCACGCAGTCAGCCCGCCAAGCACGCTGCTTGGCCTCGTTGGCACGCTCGAGGGCACGCTCCTTCTGCGCCGTTGCCTCGGCAAGGCGCTTGGCAGAATCCTCCACCTCGTTGACCTCGAGGGTGTCGGTCAATGCCGAGTAGTCACTCTGCGACTCCTCGGGAAAGGGCACCGCACAGCCGAAGTACTCGATTCCGCCCGTGCAGTTGGCCGATACGCAGGAGGCGGAGTTGGCCATGATGAGCGCGGGCAGCGCGCGCTCGAGGTGCTGCAGGCCCTGCAAAGCAGTGGTTGAGAAGTCGCGCCGTGCATTCAGGATGCTCTTACCAACGTCGAGGATGCCCGGAGCATGCGCCTGGAGTCCTGGGACGGCAGACACCACGAGGCCGGCAGCGCTCACCACAAGCCCCGTAAGTCCCATGCTCAGCACGCAGGCATCCACCACCTGGACCACCGTCGAGAAGGCTGCCACGCAGTTCTCGCCCGCCAGTGCCGTGGCGTCGGCAACCTCCTGTACGTCGGCGGACCTCGCAAGCGCCCACTCGCCTGCCGCAGCGCTGAACACCAGCGCCAGGGTTACGAGGAGCGCCACCGCAACCGCGACGGTAGTGTACCCACCATCGTCATCCCTGAAGGTCGCCACGGATAGCACGCAGCGCTCACGACCACATCGAGATCCACGAACCATAGTCACCCCCCAACCACTTTGGCCTCACTCGCTCCGAGACCGACACCTCAATGACCGTCCCCGCCGAATCGCCCGCACCCAAGGCAGACATGGCCACTCCGAAGAGCGGCAAGAGACGCACATGACCCCTGATGCTCACCGTGGCCGTGCCGCCATCACAGCCAACCCCCACCACCCAGTCATCGCGACCCCCAACGTGAAACGGGGCGACCTCGGGTACCGCCGCCAGCCTCCGAAGCACATAGTCCTCGCATTCGCCAAGTGACGAGGTGGGAAGCGTAGCCAGCACGCGGGCACTCGAGGCGGCCGCCGAGCACATCACCATTCGCGTGTACAGGATGCAAGCCGGCTGAAGCAGCAGGGCGAGCAAGACCATCACCGTGGGAAGCAGGACCGCCGCTTCCACAGTGGACTGGCCCCGCACGCTACGCCAAGCCACACGCCCATGTTGCGAACCCCCTAGATGCTGAGATGCCCTAGAAGAGAAGCAGGTCTTTTGAAGACCCCACCGGGTCCGTGCCCGAAAGAGCGTGCGGGGCCGAACGGACTGCCTGGCGCAGCAGCGCCCCGTCGCGGACCCCATGCCAGATGAGGCCAAGCGACATGATCGACGCGATGAACGCAAAGAGCACGAGGGCATACTCGAGGGTGCCCTGCCCACGACTCCACCTGCCACGGGCCGTGCCATCTGCCCCATGGACCATCACTTCCCTCCCGCATCGAGTTCCTTGAGCGCGCGCTCCCACTCGGATACATCCATGTGCACCACCGTCACCTCCGAACCAGCCTCCTTCTGCCTTTGCGAAACCAACCGCACCTCAACCCAACCGTCGCCCTGCACAAGGCAGCCCCACGTACCGCCAGTGACTTCGAGATAGCCCGAGCCAACCAAGACGCACGGTTCCCCATCTCGGTAGGCCTCCAGCGCCTGGGCTGCCTCGTCCTGGAGCTCAAGGGGCGACGAATACCTCACCACCTCATCGCCAAGCAGCTCTGCGGCCGAATCCCCAAGCTCTTCGCCCACGACGCGGGTGGCCGAGCCGACCGCGTCTGGCACGGCCTGCGCATCGGCAGGCCCGAGCTCCCTACCACGGGGCGTCGTGGGATCCACGATGGCTAGGGGATGGTCGGCATGGCCAGAGATGCTCACCACACCCCATGCCCCCTCTGCCGCTGGCCGCGTGGCCTCTGGGCCCCACGCAGAGCCTTCCTCCACGTCAGGCTGGCGCAGGACCCAGAAGGCCGCGAGGGCAATCATGACGAGCGTGGCCAACGCACCCCTTGCCAGGAGCGAGCCCCTTGTCGTCCTTGCCCGCATCGGCTACAGCGAGCCGATGCCGCTTGCGATGGCGTCCCACAGCTCCTGGACCCGGCCGCGGAACGTGACGATGGAGAGGATCGCCATGACCACAAGAACCCCGACAAGGATTGCGTACTCGGTGGTTCCCTGGCCCGACTCGTCACGCAGCAGGCTCCGAACAGAGCACATGCGCTCGTACATGGGCAAACCCGTGCAGCCAATAAACCTCAAATCCATGTTGAACCCCTTTCTCTCGTGCCTTCGGTCCATACCGAAGGCAGCTTTCACATGAAGGCGACCGAAGAGCCCAGGAGGGGACCCATGATCGACAGGAGCATCGCCGGCACGATGAGCGTGCCAAGCGGGATGAGCATCTTGACCGGGACGCGCTCTATCTCGGCCTCCATCTCGCTGCGTTGCTCGTCACGGATGGCCTGAGCCTGCAGCTCGAGCGTCTCTACCAGCGGCGCGCCAAAGGCAAGCGACTGGCTGACGGCACTGGCGAACCTCCGCAGCGCCGCAACGTCCAGCTGCTCGGCAAGCTGCGAGAGCGCGTCGTCGCGGGCCAGGGCACCCATGCGCCACGACAGGAGCGCCTCCCCGAGCGCGTCGGCAAGCCGCGTGTGGTAGCGCTGGCAGTAGAGCTCGAGCGACGCATCGAACGACAACCCTGCCGACAATCCCAGCGTGACCACGTCAAGCATGGTAGGCAGCTCCCGTATGGCGTTGGAGCGACGCTCGGCACGACGGGCGCGCTCGCGAGCCATCCGCACGGGAGGCAGCGACGCGAGGACGGCAAGCGCACGGGAAAGTCCTCCAGCCGAAGCGGCATCTCGCACGGACGCGATTCCCGGGTACCCCATTGCGACCAGCGATCCCATGAACGTCGAGACCCCGACGGCCATGCCGCAGGACACGAGCGGGACGTCCATCACAGCACCCCTTCCATCAACCGACGGATGATGAGCAGCGCAACGCCATCCATCAGCGCAGCTACCAATACGCTTCCCATGCCTGCGGGGGTAAGGAGCCCATGCTGAAAGTCGGGCGATATCAGCGAGAGCCCAGCTACCATCACGGCAGGCAGCAGGCAGACGATGCGTGCCGACAGGCGTACCTGCGCCGTCTTAACCGAGAGCAGCCGCTCGAACTCGCCCTGGCGCTCGACCAGCACGGCTGAGCGCTGGAAGAGCGCCATGAGCGGACTGCCCGTGCGCTGCGAGATGAGCAGCGCCGTGACCAGCAGGCCGATACCCGGGGCATCAAGCTCGCCGATGAGCTTGCCCAGTGCCTCCTGGGCGGTGGACCCGCAGCTCATGCGCAGTGACGCACGTCGAAACGCCCTGCCAGCGATGCCCCGCTCGTGCGAGCCGACGTAGGCAACCGCCTGGGCAAGCGTCTCGCCCGAGCCGAGCGCGAGGGACAGCGTCCTGAAGACGCCCGGCATCTCGGATGCCAGGGCCTGTGCCCGCAGCTCATGCTCGTGCGTTGCCCAGAGCGGTATGCCCACGACACACGCAAGCAGCGGCACCGCACAGCCCACCACCGAGCGGGCAAGCATCGCGCTGAGGCACATGGCCAGCCCAACCGCACACACGAGCGCACCACAGGCGTCCTCACGTGAGAGGGCCATGGTCTGCGTTCCCAGCACCAGCATGAGTCGATCGCAGAGCTCGGAGACGCTCTCCAGGGCAAGCAGGCTCTCCACCAGCGTGGTGCGGCCCACGCCACGGGCAACGCGCAGCGCCTTCCTCATGACCACACCCACGACGGCACCCCAGCCAGCCTCCCTCCTTCCGAAGGCCCCGACCAGCACAAATACGGCCATCCACGACAGTGCCGCACACGCTATGACACCGCCTCCCGCCATGCCCTCACCTCCTCCTTGGACAACAGCCCCATCTCGAGGCCCTCCTCCACCAACGCAGGCTCCTCGACGAGGTGCCACGAACGCCCTGCCAGGTCAAACGACACGCACTCCTCCAGCTGCACACCCCCTCCCTCGGCCCGCCGCACGCTGGACAGCGAGGTGATGCGACGCGATCCGTCCACCAGGCGCTGCGACATGACGATGAAGTCGAGCGCCGTGGCGATTTGCTCCTCGATGATCGCGGTGGGCAGGTCCATGCCAAACCGGGCCATCAGCACCAGCCGCATTACCGCCTCCTCGGCGCTTCCCGCGTGCAGCGTGGTAAGCGACCCATCGTGCCCGGTGTTCATGGCCTGCAGCATGTCGATGGCCTCGGACCCTCGCACCTCGCCCACCACGATGCGGTCGGGACGCATGCGCAGCGCGTTCTTCACGAGGTCGCGGATGGTTATCTCGCCCGTGCCCTCGATGGACGCGTCGCGCGCCTCCAGCCTTGCCACGTCGGGATGCGTGTCAAAGCGCAGTTCGGCTGAGTCCTCTATCGTCACGATGCGCTCCGAATGCGGGATCTCGGTAGAGAGCGCGTTGAGGAGCGTGGTCTTGCCCGAGCCCGTGCCGCCAGCCACGGCAATGTCCTTCCGCAGCCTGACGACCCATGAGAGCAGTGTCGCGTACCAGTGCGGCAGGGCCCCAAGCGCCACCAGTCCCTCGAGCGTGGAGATGCGGTTGGAGAACTTGCGGATGGTCACGTAGGGCCCATCGATCGCGATGGGCTGCGCGACGGCATTCACGCGGTCGCCGTTTGCCAGACGGGCGTTGACGATGGGGCTCGCCCGGTCAAGCCTCCTTCCCAAGGGCGCCAGGATACGGTCGAGCACCATGAGAATCTGGTCGGACGTGTCGAATACCGTCCGCGCCTCGTGGATGACGCCATCGCGCTCGAACCGAAGCGACTTGCAACCATTAACCATGATCTCGGTGACCGACTCGTCATCGAGGAGCGGCTGCAGCGGGCCAAGCCCGCACACCTCGTCGAGCACACGGCCCACCAGCGCGTGGCGGTCCTCGACTCCCAGCCCCTCGAACTCGGGTAGGTTGAGTATGGCCTGGCAGGCGATGCCAAGCTCGCTGCGTGCGCGGACGAGGTCGCCCGAGGAGACCATCTCGGCCATCACGGCAAGGCCGAGCCGCTCGACAAGCCGGTCCTTGAGCAGGGTGGCAAGCCGCGCGGCGCCCGTGTAACCCTCGTAGGCCTCGACGACGCGCGCGCTCTGCTCCTGCTCGCGGACACGCTCCAGGACCGTCATCAGGCCACCTCCCGCCTGCGACCGAAGAGACGCCGGGGCCCACGGCCACGGCGGGGATCTGCCGCCCTCTGGGCGTCCTCCGACTCGGGAAGGCTCCCGAGCTCGCGAAGCAGCGCGGCCAGCAGGAGGGAGATCCGCGCAACGGCATCGCCACCCAATGACCGCAGCTCCTCGACATGCCCCTCGGAGAGCTGCTCGCACAGCTCGTCGCCCGCATCGGGTATGCGGAACACGCGCGCCGTCTCCAAACCGACCTCGGCCCGGGGAAGCACCCTGCGCTCAAGCTCGCGTGGGTTGCAGCCATTCTCGACCCGTACGATGCGGGTGCGCGCCACCCCAAGCCTCACCGCCAGTGCGCTCATCCGTGCCAGCGACGCCACGGCGCCGGGGGCGCAGTCCTGCACCAGCACGAGGCGGTCTGCCATCTGCATGGCTTGGGCCACGGCATCGGTGCAGGTGGACGACGTGTCCACCAGCACGAGCCCGTAGGTGGCCGAAAGCCGGTCGATGAGCTGGGCGGCAAGCGGCATAGCACGCTCGGCCATCTCGGGAAGGGCACAGGGGCCCCAGAGCGTGATGCCCTCATGGCATGGCAGGCCCTCCTGCTCCCACCCTTCGACCAGCTGACCGTCCTCCCCCAGCAGGGAGGCCAGGTCGGAGGGATTGGGCATGCCGAAGCTGGCATAGAGGTTTCCGCAGGCAAGGTCAAGGTCAAGCAGGGCAACCCTCATGCCCCAGTGCGCCGCCACGCACGCCATGATCGCGACGATGGCCGACTTGCCCACCCCGCCACGTCCCGACGCAAGCACCACCACCGGGGCATGTCCATCGCCGTCGGTAGGTGCGACGCGCGGCCTCCCCGCAAGCGGTGCCGTAGCCATCAGCTCCTCCTCGGGCACCTCGTCCAGCTCGATGACCCGCGAGACCCCGGCCTGCGCGGCGCGCGACCGCAACGATCCTGATGCCTCGCGCACGACCAGCACGACCTCGGAGGCCAGACCGTCAGACGCGATGGCGGCAGCAAGGTTCACGTCGGACACGCCGCTCTCGGACAGCCCCACGATGGCGCCAACCGTCCCTGGCTCCTCATCGCGCAGTCTGCAGCGCGCGTCGGCGGCATCGCGGGCAAAGACAAGTCGCGAGCCGGGCTTGACGTACGCAAGGGCGCGCTCCAGCTCCTCCTGCCCACGCGGGGAGGTGCACCCAATCCACAGCCTCGTCATGACGCACCGCCCCCTTCCCTCGAGCCAGCTTGACCTTCCGTGGCCGACTCCTCGGCGGCCTGGCCTCCCCCATCGTTCTTCGCGGCTTCGGCCGCACGTGCATCTCCTTCGCCTGCCTGCGCGCCGGCTGCCTCGCCAGCATCCTGACCGGAGGCCTCACCTTCCAAAGCGCCCCCATCAACCTGGCCCGCCACGTCCTCGACGCTTGCCGGGGGCTGCGTCTCGACGACGGTCGCCTCCCCCGCAGGCATCACGAGCCTGAGGTCGCCCGAGGCGCTGGCCGTAAGCACGGCGGCCACGTCATCGGGCAGCAGGGACAACGTAAGCTGCCCTCCTGAGCCCAATGCCGTTGCCACGGGAGCGGCCAGCACCGTCATCTCACCTGACACGAGGCGCGTGCCCTCGTTGGTGACGGCATAGGCCACGAGCGTGGCGCCTTGGCCGATGCCTCGGGGAACGCCCAGCTTGTCGGTAAGCGGGATGGACAGGGCCACATGCCCGTCGGGTACGTCCGCAAGGTCGGATGACGATCGAAACGTGAGCTGCGTAAGCGGCGCACCCTTCTCGGTTGCCACGCCCACCTCGCGGCCGAGGGCGTCCGCCAGGCTCACCACCGCACCCTCTGGCGCGAGGTCGGCCACCCACTCTCGCGTGGACACATTGGACTGGCTCACCACGTCACCCGGCTCCAGGCGCGTGGAGGCCACGACGAGCGTGACGACCTCCCCGCCATAGCGCTCCAGCACCTCGGCCCTCACGCGCTCGGCCTCCTCGCGCACGCCGCTTGCGTAGGCAAGGCATGCCATGACGGCCAAAAGAGCGCATGCCGAGGACAGCACGACCCTAAAGCGCAGCGACATTCCTCCGACCTCCTCCCACAGGCGAACCCTCGCGTTCGCGTGAGAGCATTCTCAGGCCTTTGGAGTCATGTTTTCGCAGGTATTTTGCGTGAGCTGGCACATCGCTTGCGTATATATGGCACTTAGCTGGCGAGTTTTCATCAAACGCCAGCACGGAAGGCTGGGGCTCTACCCGCCTTCTTTAAAAACCGTGCCGAACAAGTTGTGGCGACTATATGACGACGTCTGGATCGAGGCTGGTAGCGCTCTCGCGCATCTCGCGGGCCAGCAAAAGGTATGCATCAAGGCGTTCCGGAGCGAACGCCCCCGCACCGGCACGCGCTAGCACCTCGCATCCTGGCTCGTGGGTATGCGTACAGTCACGAAAGCGGCAGCCTCGTGCAGCCTCGGATATCTCGGGAAACACCAGCGCAAGCCCGCGCTCGTGGCCCACCATGGGCAGGCTGCGCAGTCCCGGCTCGTCCACGATCACCCCAGCACCCGGCAGCGACACCATGCGCCTTGCCACGGTGGTATGCCGCCCCGCGTCGTCACGCTCGCGCACGGCGCCCGTCTCGAGAGCCTCGCGCCCCAGCAGCGCATTGAGCAGCGTGGACTTCCCCGCGCCAGACTCCCCCAGCATGATGGCCACGGTCTGCTCGGGCACGAGCGAGCGCACCCCGTCGTTTCCCCAGGCTGCCCCATGAGCCCGTGCCTGCGCCTCGAGGGCGTCCTCGTCCTGGGATCCGTGCGCGGTGGTGACGGCAATGCTCACGTCGTCTCCCAGCACCGTGCGCAGGCGCGTGAGGTCGCGCGCAAGCAGCTCGGCCCCGGCACGGTCGGCCTTGGTAAGCACCACGGCCACCTTCGCTCCACAGTCGCGCGCCACCACCGCCGAGCGCGCCACCCGGTCGCACGACACGAGGTCGGGGCCCAGCGCCTGCACCACCAGCACCACGTCGACGTTGGCGGCAAGCGTCTGGCGCTCCCCACGCGCGCCGCCCTTCCACCGGGCGATGTCGCTTTCGCGGGGAAGCACCTCCTGGATGAGGGCCATGTCATGGTCGTCGGGCACGCGCAGGCACACCCAGTCTCCCACGGCCACGCGCGAGAACGACCCCTTGGTGAGCTGGGCGGCAAACTCGGCACGCACCACGCCGGAGGCCAGGCGCACCGCGGGGTACGACCGGTCAAGCCGCACCACGCAGCCCATGGCAAGCTGGTCTCTTGGCACCAGCTCCTGGGTCTCCAGGCGCTCGCAAGCCTGTTCGAAGGACTGCAGCTGCCGCTCGCTAGCCCGCAGCTTGCCAAGGTCGGGAAGGTCGGTCAGGGAAGAAAGTGCCGGCAGGGCAAGGTCTGCCCCACCGGCACGGTTGGTACGTCTTCTTTGCGGGCGCTTCGCCATGGGGCGCTACGCACGCCTCTCGGGAACCACCTTGCCCATGATGGCCTTCATGAGCTCGGTCACCGGGACGATTAGCACGGCAAGCGCAAGGGCGATGCCATACTCCAGCATGTTGATCTCGGCGAAGTCGAACATCATCGAGAGGGGCGTCTCGATGACCAGGTAGGTAAGCACCATGGAGAGGCCGAAGCCACCCCACAGCCACATGTTCTGGCCGTTCAGCTTGAAGAGCGACTGGTAGAGGCTGCGCGAGTTCATGGCCTGGCAGATCTCGAGGATGGACAGCGTGAGGAACGCCATCGTCATGCCGTTCTTGATGCCCGGGGCGATCTGCGCCGCGTTGCCGCTGGCCGCCATCGACTCGGCCGCAATCACATCGGCGATGGTGAGGCCCTCCATGTGGATGCCGATGAAGTAGCTCACGATGGTGAGGATGCCGATGGCAAGGCCCTCGAAGATGCAGTCGATCCACATCTTGTCGGCGAAGACGCCGGCGCTCACGTTACGCGGCTTGCGCCTCATGATGCCGGGCTCGGCGATCTCCATGCCCAGGGCCAGCGCCGGGAAGCTGTCGGTGATGAGGTTGATCCACAGCAGGTGCGAGGCCTCGAGGACGGTGAAGCCCATCATGGACGCCACGAACACGGCGGCCACCTCGCCCAGGTTGGTGGACAGCAGGAAGATGATGGTCTTGCGGATGTTGTCGTAGATGCGACGGCCCTCCTCCACCGCGTTCACGATGGTGGCGAAGTTGTCGTCGGCAAGCACCATGTCGGCCACGTTCTTGGTGACGTCGGTGCCGGTGATGCCCATGCCCACGCCGATGTCGGCGCGCTTGATGGACGGAGCGTCGTTCACGCCGTCGCCCGTCATGGCAACCACCTTGTCCTTGCGCTTCCAGGCGTCGACGATGCGCACCTTGTGCTCGGGCTGGACGCGGGCGTACACGTTGTAGTGCTCGACCATCTGGTCAAGCTGCTCGTCGGTCAGGCGGTCAAGCTCGGCGCCCGTGATGGCCTGGTCGCGGCTCTCCACGATGCCCAGCTGCTTGGCGATGGCCACGGCGGTGTCGATGTGGTCGCCCGTGATCATGACCACGTTGATGCCCGCCTGGTGCGCCTTGACGATGGCGTCCTTCACCTCGGGACGAACCGGGTCGATCATGCCGGAGAGGCCCACGTAGGTGAGGTCGTGCTCGAGGTAGTCGGGGTCAAACCTGTCAGGCGCGGTGTCGCCCCAGTCGCGACGGGCCGCCGCCATGACGCGCAGCGCCTCGTCGGCCATGGCCTTGTTCTGCTCGAGGATCTCGGCACGAATCTCGTCGGTCATGGGCACGACGCCGTCGGAGCGCAGCACCTTGGTGCAGCGGGCAAGCACCACGTCGGGGCCGCCCTTGGTGTGCTGCATGTAGCGGCCGCTGCGGGTGCGCACCACGACGCTCATCATCTTGCGGCCCGAGTCGAACGGGGCCTCACCCACGCGCGGGCGGCTGGAGGCAAGGTCGTCGGTGGTGAAGCCGTACTTGGCGGCATCGGCCACGAGCGCTGCCTCGGTGGGCTCGCCGTTGGCCTTCCCGGCAAGGGAGTCCCACTTGGCGTCGGAGCACAGCGCCATCGTGCGCACCAGCGAGGTAAGGTCCTCGCTCTCGTGGCGAACCACCGTCATGCGGTTCTGGGTGAGGGTGCCGGTCTTGTCCGAGCAGATGACCTGCGTGCAGCCCAGCGTCTCCACCGCGGAGAGCTTGCGGATGATGGCGTTTTGGTGGCTCATCTTGGTGACGCCCATCGACAGCACGATGGTGACCACGGCCACGAGGCCCTCGGGGATGGCGGCCACGGCCAGCGCCACGGCGATCATGAACGAGTCAAGCACGAGGGTGAGGTCGGTCATGAAGCCCGAACCGTACTTCACGAAGCCGGTGAGGAACACGACCACCGAGATGCCGATCGTGATGTAGGTGAGGATCTTGGAGAGCTGGGCCAGCGTCTTCTGCAGCGGCGTCTGCTCGTTCTCGGCCTCGGCCAGAACGTCGGCAATCTTGCCCATCTCGGTCTTCATGCCGGTGTCGACCACCACCGCGCGACCGCGGCCGTACACCACGGTGGAGCCCATGTAGCACATGTTCTTGCGGTCGCCCAGGGGCACATCCTCGGTGTTGACGGGAAGGCCTAGGGCGGCGATGAACTTCTCGACCGGCACGGACTCACCCGTGAGCGAGGCCTCCTCCACCTTCATGGAGGCGCTCTCCACCACGCGGCAGTCGGCCGGCACGGCGTCGCCCGCCTCCAGCAGGATGATGTCGCCAGGCACCAGCTCGGAGCTGGGGATCATCCGCATCTTGCCCTCGCGGATAACCTTCGACTGCGCGGCAGCCATCTCCTGCAGAGCCTCGAGGGCCTCCTCGGCCTTGGACTCCTGCACCACACCAAGAATCGAGTTCATGATGACGACGAACATGATGATGGCGACGTCCGAGAAGTCGCCATCGCCGCCGATGACCCCCACCACCGCAGAGATGAAGGCCGCGACGATGAGCATGATGACCATGGGGTCGGCCATCTGCGCGAAGAACCGCTTCCACAGCGGGTCCTTCTCTGCCTCGTCAAGCTTGTTTGGTCCGTACGTGGCAAGGCGCGACTGCGCCTCGCTCTCCGAGATGCCTATTTCGGCATCCGTAGAGAGCTGGGCAAGGACATCCCCTGCCTCCGACAGGTACTCTCTCATGTTTCCCTCCTGGGTCCACGGGCCGAGCGCCTCGATTCCCGATCATAATTCCCCAGGAGGGGCAAGGGCTCATCAGGGCTTGTCTGCTAGGCCTAGTGCTATGACCTACCTATATTACCCAAATTGCGAAGCGTTATGACGCACCAAAGCATGCAACTTGTGACTTCTCCCCAACTGGTGCACGAAGGCTCGCAGGGAGCGATGTCCCCATCATCATGCAGCCAACCGGACAACAACGCACGTATGCCGGAAAGCAAGCGTTCGTGTGTTCACCATAAGCTACACTTTATAGGTCCATGCAGATGCATGGACATGCCGTCATCGTCCGGAAGGGAGCAGCGCATGAAGATTCTGTTCTATGGCACCAGGGACTACGACCGAGAGTCGTTCAGCAAGGTAATGGCCGACTATCCCGACGTCGAGATCGAGTTCACGAAGACCAACCTCACATGGCGTACCGCCATCCTGGCCAAGGGCTACGACGCGGTGTGCGCGTTCGTGAACGCCAACATCCGCGATGCCCTCACGCTCGAGATTCTTGCCGGCTTTGGCATCAAGCTCATCCTCATGCGCTGCGCCGGCTTCGACGCCGTCAACATCCCCATGGCCAAGGAGCTGGGCATCCGCGTGTGCAACGTGCCCGCCTACAGCCCCGAGGCAATCGCCGAGCACGCCATGGCGCTGGGCCTGGCCGCCAACCGCCGCATCGTCAAGGGCTACAACCGCGTCCGCGAGAACAACTTCGACCTCAACTACCTGGTGGGCGTCACCCTCAAGGGCCGCACCGCCGGCATCATCGGCACCGGCCGCATCGGCGCCGCCCTCTGCCGCATCTGCAAGGGCTTTGGCATGAAGGTCATCGGTGCCGACCTCGGCCCCGTCAAGGCGCTCGTGGACGAAGGCGTCGTTGACGAGTACGTGCCCGTGTACGACAAGGACGGCAACATGGTGTACGACGAGAAGGGCAACTGCCTGATCGAGGGCGTTGGCTTCGGCGACCGTCGCGTGAGCTACGACCCCCTGTACGCCCAGGCCGACTTTATCTCGCTGCACGCCTTCCTTAACGCCGACAGCTACCACATGATCGACGACGAGGCCATCTCCAAGATGAAGGACAAGGTCATCTTCGTGAACACCGGCCGTGGCGGCCTGGTTGACACCGAGGCCCTCATCCGCGGCATCTTGTCGGGCAAGATCGGCGCCGCCGGCATCGACGTGTACGAGGAGGAGAACGAGAACGTCTACAAGAACCGCTCCGGCGAGGTGTACGAGACCGTCACCGCCCGCCTGTGCTCCTTCCCCAACGTGGTCGTGACCAGCCACCAGGCATTCTTCACCGAGGAAGCCCTGGCCGAGATCGCACGCGTGACGCTGCAGAACGCCACCGCCTACGCCAAGGGCGCCCCCGACTCCGAGTACGTCTTCCGCAGCATCGTGTGCTAGCAACAAATAACTAGTCTTTCGCACAGACAGCATGATACGTTTGGGAGGTTTCCGTGAAAGGAAGCCTCCCAAATGCACTATAAGGCCCCCGTGTCCCAATGGGTTTACAATAGTATGCATGGCCTGACACACAGGCGACCGCATGAACCGATCGGAGCACTCGCCATGAAGCAGATACGCAAGCTCACCAAGAAGAAGACCAAGATCGTATGCACGATGGGTCCGGCAACCGAGGACGACGAGGTCCTGCGGCAGCTGGTCCTGGAGGGCATGAACGTCGCCCGATTCAACTTTAGCCACGGCAGCCACGACTACCACCGTCGCAACATCCAGCGCGTGCGGGCCATCTCGCGCGAGCTGAACATCCCCATCGCCATCATGCTGGACACCAAGGGCCCCGAAATTCGCACGGGCGAGCTGGTGGGCCACAAGAGCGTGACGCTCGAGGCCGGTTCGCATGTGGTCCTGACCACGCGCGTGGTGCTGGGTAACGCCGAGTGCTTCTCCATCGACTACGACAACCTTCCCAACGAGGTGTCGCTGGACACCACCATCCTGCTGGCCGACGGCCTCATCGCCCTGAAGGTGACCGAGATCGACGGCCACGACATCCACTGCACCGTGGTGAACGGCGGCGAGCTGGGCGAGAAGAAGGGCGTCAACATCCCCAACGTCGACGTGGGGCTGCCCTCCGTAACCGAGCAGGACGTGGCTGACATCATGTTTGGCTGCGAGCTGGGCATCGACGCCATTGCCGCCTCGTTCATCCGCAACGCCGAGGCCGTGGCCGAGATTCGCTCCATCTGCGCCAAGTCGGGCGCGCCAGACACCATGATCTTCTCCAAGATCGAGAGCGCCACCGCCGTGAAGAACTTCGACCAGATCCTCGCGGCCTCCGACGGCATCATGGTGGCCCGCGGCGACCTGGGCGTCGAGATCGACGCCGCGAAGCTCCCCCACATCCAGAAGACCATCATCCGCAGGTGCAACGACGCCTACAAGCCCGTCATCACGGCCACCCAGATGCTGGACTCGATGATCCACAACCCGCGCCCCACGCGCGCCGAGGTGACCGACGTGGCCAACGCCATCTACGACGGCACCGACTGCGTGATGCTGTCGGGCGAGACTGCGGCTGGCCAGTGGCCCGTCGACGCCGTGCGAACCATGTCGGACATCTGCAAGGAGACCGAGCGCTACCTTGACGAGCGCCACGACTACCACGAGCGTGGCGGCCTGAAGAACGTGAACAGCTCCATCGGCTATGCCGCCGTGACCACGGCCGAGCGGGTAGGCGCCAAGGCCATCCTGTGCCCCACGCACTCCGGCCGCACCGCGCGGCTCATCTCCACCTTCAAGCCCAGCCATCCCTTCTGGGCCACGTCGCCCTCCGAGGTGGCCATCCGGCGCACGTGCTTCAACTGGGGCTGCTACGCGTTCCTCTCGCAGGAGCAGCCGTCGCTCATGCCCACGCTGCACAACGCCATCGAGGTGGCCAAGGCCAACGGCGTGGTGCAGACGGGCGACATCGTGGTGCTTACCGCAGGAGATCGCGTCACCGTGCCGCGGGACGACAACTACACCAGCTCGACCAACATGCTGATGGTGGCCCAGGTGGACTAGCGGCAAGGGCCAGGCGTACCGAAAGAAGGGATGCTCCCCTTTGGCACTGTGCCGAGGGGAGCATCCCCTTTTAGCGCGTTTCCAAAAGGGAGCATCCCTTTTGGTACGGTCTTTCGTGTCTCCTAGCGCTCGCAGCGCACGAAGCGCACCTCGAAGGGCCCAAGCTCCGAGCCTGCGCCAAAGTCATGCTCGGCGCCGGAGATAAGGTCGACCCCTCGCCCACACTGGGCGTCAAAGTGCAGCACCGCAGGCTCGTCCGCAGCGTTGACCAGCACGATCACGCGCTCGTGGTCGGTGCGGCGCTGGAACGCAAGCTGCCTCGGGGACACGCAGAGCTGGGTGTAGTCGCCCCAGCGCAGGGCCTCGCTGGCGTGGCGGGCCTTCGCGAGCGCACCGATCCAATCGGTGAGCTCGTTCCACTCGGGCTCCTCGAGGGCCGGGCGCAGCTCGTGGTCGCCGAAGTGCTGCTCGCCCTCGATGCCCCACTCGCTGCCGTAGTACACGCAGGGAACGCCGCACATGCCAAACAGGATGCCGTACAGCGGACGCAGCTGGCGCTGGTCGTCCAGCTTGGTGGCGATACGCGGAACGTCGTGGTTGTCGGCAAAGTTGAGCAGGTGCTTGCCGGTGTAGAGGTCCCAAGGGTGGCTGCCGCTCTGGCGTTCGAGCGCGTAGGCCACCTCGTGCATGTTGGCCGCGTTCATGCTGCTCCACAGGCCCTTGTACACCTCGTAGTTGGTCACCGAGTCGCAGGCGTGATCGTTCATCCAGCGGTTGTAGTCGCCAAACATGGTCTCGCCCAGCAGCAGGAACTTCTCGCCGCGCTTGGCCGTAAGCTCGTCGGCCACCTGGCGCAGATAGCCAAGAAAGCCCAGGTCAAGGCAGTAGGCCACATCGA
Source organism: uncultured Coriobacteriaceae bacterium (assembly GCA_902788705.1). Lineage (GTDB taxonomy): Bacteria > Actinomycetota > Coriobacteriia > Coriobacteriales > Atopobiaceae > UBA1367. Next base: position 64,539 of record CADALE010000009.1, read on the forward strand.
GGCGAAGCCCGTCGATGCCGTAGTCGCGCTCCCAGGCACGCATGGCGTCAGCGCAGTGCTCGTTGCAGGCAGGGTCGTGGTGGTTCAGCTTCACCAGGTAGGGCACCCCAGCCCACGTCTCGTAGCCAAAGCCGTCGTCGTACTCGTTGTTGGCGCCCCAGTTGATGTTGAACCAGCCGGCATAGGGACTGGCCTCGCGGCGCTCGCGCACGTCGGCAAACGCCCAGAAGCTGCGGCCCACGTGGTTGAACACGCCGTCCAGAAGCACGCGGATGCCCTTGGCGTGGCAGGCGTCCACCACGCGGCGCAGGTCGTCGTGGGTGCCCAGGCGCACGTCAACCTGGTGGTAATCGATGGTGTCGTAGCCGTGGGCCTCGCTCTGGAACACGGGGTTCAGCACGAGACAGGTCACGCCAAGCCGCGCCATGTGGTCAATCCAGCCGTTTTCAATCAGCTGAAGCAGGCGATGCTGCAGCACGCCATCGTTCTCGTATGGCGCACCGGTCAGGCCCAGCGGATAGATCTGGTAGGCAACGGCATCCTCGTACCACGACATGGCAGCTCCCTTCACGTCTTTGCGGACCGTACGATTATACGCAGGCCGCCCACGCTTCGCAAAAGGGGTGGCGGATCTGCTGGGAGCAAAACCGCCCACCAGCAAAACCGCCACCCGCCATCCGTACAGCTACTTGGCCTTGAAGTACTCCAGACTCGCGTCCGACACGGCGGCACGGCCACCGAACACGTGGCCCTCGATCACTTGGGCCGGATCGTACACCGCGTCGAAGGCGGTATAGCCACCCGTGGGGCTTACCAGCACCAGCACCGAGCTCTCCTGGCCGCAGAGCGCCGCACCGGTGAGCGCGTCCCAGTAGCCGTTGGAGGTGGCCACCGCCATGCGCGAGAGGGTCATGCCCTCGCCAAGCTCCCACTCGGCGATCTTTGCCGAGGTGTCAAGCGCCGTCTTGCCCGCGAGGCGGATGACGTCCTTGGAGCCAATGCCCACGGAGGCCAGCTGCTCCTCCACGTGCGCCGACACCGCCGCCTTGCCTCCCACGATCACGACGCGCTCGAAGCCGTAGCTCTTCAGGGCCTGCAGGGCCTCGTCGCCCAGAACCTGGCCACCCTCCTCGGGGACATAGCTGGTCAGGAAAATGGGGCTGCACCTCCAGTACGCGTACGGCGCGATGGAGAGGGCGTCCCAGTAGCCGTTGGAGGTGGCCACGATCGCGGTTGGGTACCAGTTGTGGTCCTCGACACCATCCTTGAAGATCTTGACCGCCGTGCCCGGGGCATCGGCCCCCGCCATGCGCACGATCTCCACGCCGGGAACCGCCTCGCGAACCTGGTCCTCGACTGCCTCCGAGATGGCCGCCTTGCCACCCATCACCAGCACCTTCTCGGGCTTGATGCGCTGCAGCTCGGCCTTCGTCTGGCTTGCCAGCTGCGTGCGTGGGGTGATGAGCACCGGTGCCCAACGCATGCCCGCGAGGCCCGTCGCGGCCAGGGCGTCCCAATAGCCGTCGCTTGTGGCCAGCAAGACGGTGCCGCCGCACCCGTCAGGAAAGGCGCCGTCGGCACTCGTGACGGCTACGGCCGTGTCAAGCGCGGTCTCGCCGGAAAGACGCGTCCACGGCGTGCGCTGGGCCAGGTAGGTGTCGGCCACCTTCGTGTAGGTGCCCATGATGTCGGAAGTCTTCACCCACTGCTGCTTGCCCACCGACCACCACTGGTCGCCGCCCAGCGGGTTCTCCGGAAAGGCGCCGGGAAGCGACGTGTCGTAGAACTCGCCCACCGTGATGGAGCGCAGGGCCGTGCATCCCTTGAACATGTCGGTGCAGTCGGCGCCCGTGTTGTCCACGGTGGCAAAGTCAACGCGCTCGAGGTGCTCGCAGCCACTGAACAAGCTCTTGCCGTCGGTGAGGACGATGTCGCCCTCGGCGATGACCTCCCTCACGTGGTAAGGATTCTCGGGGTCGTCGCTCTCCCAGTCGTCGCTGCCCTGCAAGTTGCTGCTGTCAACAAACCCCTTCTCCTTGCCCTCCTGTAGCGTGAGGTACAGCCGCCCGTCAACAAGGAGGTAGGCCATGGCCGTGTCGGGCTCGGTGATGCTCACATCGGAAATCAAGTAGAAGGTGTCATAGTCGGGCATCGCCCTGGCACCTTCCGGAACCACGGAGATGGCAAGCAGGGCGGCAATCAGCACGCGCAGCATCTGCCTCACATTCAGCTTCATAAGGACTCCTTTTCCGCTACTTGGTGTTGAAGTACTCGAAGCTCGCGTCCGAGACGGCGGCCTTGCCGCCAAACACGTAGCCACCCGTCACCTTTGCCGAGTCGTACACCGCGTCGAAGGCCGTGTAGCCGCCGGTCTTGGCCACCAGCACCAGCACCGAGTTCTGCTGGCCGCACAGGGCCGCCCCAGTGAGCGCGTCCCAGTAGCCGTTGGACGTGGCGATGCCCATGTGGGAGAGCCCCATACCCTCGCCAAGCTCCCACTTGGCAATCTCAGCCGAGGTGTCGAGCGCGGTGGCCCCCGCCAGGCGCACGATCTGCGAGGTGGTGTATCCCATCTCCAGCAACTGCTCCTCCACCGCCCCGCTGATCGCGGCCTTACCGCCCACGATCACGATGCGCTTGAAGGTGTCGCCCATCTTGGCGGCGTCGAGCGAACCGTAGGCGTTGTCTCCCAGGATCTGCCCGCCAACCGTGTCGTTGTACGTGGTCAGGAAGACGGGCGCGCCCGCGTGGTAGGCATACGGCGCGATGGAGAGCGCATCCCAGTAGCCGTTGGAGGTGGCGATGACGGCGGTGTCGCTCTTCCACGTTGGCGGCTTGTGGTAGATCTCGACGGCGGTGTCGGCCGCAGTCTTGCCGGCGATGCGCTCGGTCTTGCCAGGGGCGTACTTCGCGATCTCGTCGAAGGTTGACTCGGAGATGGCCGCCTTGCCGCCCATCACGAAGATCCACTCGGGCTTGAGGCGCTCCAGCTCGGCCTTCGTCTGCGGGGCAAGCGAGTCCTTGGGGGTGATGAGCACGGGTGCCCCATCCACGAGCGACCCCGCGAACGCCGACGCTGCAAGCGCATCCCAGTAGCCGTCGCTCGTGGCCACCACCACGCCCTTGCCGCGGCCGTCGGCAAACACGCCGTCTGCCTTGGTGGCCGCAGCGGCCGTGTCAAGCGCCGTGGCACCGGACACCCGCAGGAACTTGGCCACCGACGCCGTGGTGATCTTGAAGGTGACGGTTGTCACGCCGGTGTAGAGGTACTTGCCCGTGACGGTTGCCGTGGCCGTGCCTGCGTTCACGTTGTTCTTGTAGGTCACGTCGTAGTCCATGCTCTCGCCCAGCTCGTACGAGCCGCTGGTGATGGTGAGCTTGGGCGTGATGGGCGAGCCCGTGTACTTCTGGTCGGGGATGGGCTGGATGGTGACGGCGTCCTTGTCAGCAACGTTGGCCTGGGAAATGAAGATCGCGCCTTTCAGGCTGAGCGTGGACTTGATCTCGTCGCCTTCCATCCACTTCTGCCACTTGAACGTCTCGCTCTCTTCGATGCAGTAGCCCCATCGCGGCTTGCCGATCCAAGGGTTGTCGGGCAACGCGCCAGCTGGCTTGAAGTCATACTGCATCCCCGTGGACAGATTCCAGAGCGAGCCGCAGTTCTCGAACATGCCCACGCAGCTCTTCGCCGAGGTGTTGTCAAAAGAGTCGAATATGACGGTGGCGAGGTTGGTGCAGTCCTTGAACATGTTCTTGCAGGTGGTGGCCTTCACGGTGCCATCGCAGTATACCGACTTGATGTCGGTGCGTCCCGTCCAGGGGCTCGCGTCTCCCCAGTCGCCAAGCGTTCCCGCTCCCAGCTTGAGCACGCCGCTCGAGTCGATGCTCCAGTCTACGGTGCCACAGGTGTCGCTCGAAGGCGGAGCGGCCGGGTCTAGCTCGAACCCTTCGTCGGTGGGCTCTGCGGAATCCGTGGCCTCGGGATCGGCGGCCTCCGGAACCACGACCTCGGGCACTTCAGCCTCAGGCTGCACAGCCTCGGGCGACTCGGCATCCTCGGCATCAAATGCCTCGGCCTCGAGGTTGGCATCAGCACCCTCAGCCTCCACCCCCTCGAGGGCAACCCCGTCATCCTGCCCCTCGGCGTAGGTGACGGTTGGCCGTGCAATTGGCAGCGAAAGCACAAGGGCCAGGGCAAAAAGCAAGGGCAGGGGCAAGGCACGGGCGCGCTTCATGGCAACCTCCACATCGTGGCATGCACGAACAGAACTAATGCATCCATGATACGAGGCGATACAAATGAAGAGTGGGACAGCTGGCCCAAAGACGCTGGCCTCGCCGACGCCGCGGCCCTACACCATCTCCTCGGGGCGGAACACCTCGTCGAAGCGCTCGGCCGTAAGGTAGCCCAGACCCACGCACGCCTCCCTTAGCGAGATGCCCTCGTCAAAGGCCTTATGCGCCACGCGCGCAGCGTTCTCGTAACCGATGTAGGGGTTGAGGCACGTCACCAGCATGAGCGAGTTGTGCAGGTTGTCGTGCATGCGCTCGCGATTGGCCACGATGCCACTTGCGCAGCGCTCGTCAAACGAACGGATGGCGTCGGCCAGCAGGCACACCGACTGTAGGTAGTTGTAGGCGATGACCGGCATGAACACATTCAGCTCGAAGTTGCCCTGGCTGGCCGCGAAGCCGATGGCCGCATCGTTACCCATCACCTGCACGGCAACCATGGTAAGCGCCTCGCACTGGGTGGGGTTCACCTTGCCCGGCATGATGGAGCTGCCCGGCTCGTTCTCGGGAATGCGAATCTCGCCCAGGCCCAGGCGCGGGCCGCTTGCCAGCCAGCGTACGTCGTTGGCTATCTTCATGAGGTTGGCCGCCAGCGCCTTGATGGCACCGTGGCTGTACACCAGCGCGTCCTTGCTGGTAAGGGCATGGAACTTGTTGGGGTCGGTCGCGAACTGGTGCCCCGTAAGCTCGGAGACCTTCTCGGCAACCAAGGTGTCGAACCCCTCGGGCGCGTTGAGGCCGGTACCCACCGCCGTGCCGCCAAGCGCAAGCAGGCGCACGTTCTTGAGCGAATCCTCCACCTGCGACGCCGCTGTCTCCACAAGGCCGCGCCATCCGTAGATCTCCTGGCTGAAGGCGATGGGCACCGCGTCCTGAAGGTGAGTGCGGCCGCTCTTCACCACGCCTGCGTTCTCACGCTCGAGCCGTGCGAACGTGCCTGCCAGCTGCCGGCACGCCGGAAGCAGCTGCTCCTCCACCGCCGTCACGGCGGCGATGTGCATGGCCGCCGGGAACGTGTCGTTGGAGCTCTGCGATCGGTTCACGTGGTCGTTCGGGTGGATGGGCGTGCGCAGGGTGACGAAGCGCTTCACGGCCAGCCGATTGGCCAGCGTGGCCACCACCTCGTTCATGTTCATGTTGCTCTGGGTGCCCGACCCCGTCTGCCACACCTTGAGGGGAAACTGGCTGTCGCAGTCACCGGACGCCACGGCCACGCACGCATCCGAGATGAGCGAACACATCTGGGCGTCGAGCACACCCAGCTCCTCGTTGGCGAGGGCGGCAGCATGCTTGAGCTGGGCAAAGGCGCGAATGATGCCCACGGGCTGCGTCTCGGTGCCAATGGGGAAGTTCTCCAGCGAGCGCTGCGTCTGCGCGCCCCACAAGGCGTCGGCGGGAACGCGCATCTCGCCCATGGAGTCGTGCTCGATGCGATAGCCTTCAGACATGGCGGCCTCCTTTGCGCTTGGTTTTCCTGAACCCATCTTACCCGTTGGGAGGGGCCTTCGCCTTACGAGGTGCCTGCATGTTTGACTGTACAGAGATAGTCAAACCCGGGCAGAACTCGACGGGAGGACCGGTATCCCCATGTTTGACTGTATAGAGTCAGTCAAACCGGTGGAGTCAGGCCAACGGGGCTAAGCCAGGAACGCAGCTCGGACACATCCCGTTTGCACGTCTGTGGTTCGGTCGTGCTACCATTGGGCCACGATGCCTAGCTGGAACATACATACTGCGCACGCCGAGCTGCTCCTTCGCGAGGAGGGGGCGGCCGCGCTTGGCATCCGCGACGTGGACGCCTTCCTGCTGGGCAACCTCCTGCCCGACGTGTACGTGGGCTACATGGTGCCCGACATCACGCGCAAGATTCCGTACGCCGACACGCACTTTGCCAGCGCGGACTTCGTGCCTGAGCCTCGCTACTGGGAGTTCTTCGAGCTCTATGGGGCGCCCGAGTCCGATGGACACGTGAGCGACCTCGTGCTGGGTGCCTGGGCGCACCTCGTTGCCGACCACGACTACAACCAGCACAACAACGCCTTCATCAACGCCCGCGACATCAAGCCCAGCACCGAGACGCGCGAGCGCAAGCAGGCCGACTTCGACACCTTCGGCCGCACGCTGGACATCAGCCTGGTGCCCAACATCACCGACGAGGTCCTGCGGCAGTGTGCGCTCTTCCGCCAGTACGAGGTGCTCGAGCCCGACGTTCGCGGCGCCGCGGAGGCCATGCGCCGCATCGTTCGCGACAACGCTGAGCACCACGTGGTGGGCACCCCGACCTACCGCATGCTTACCGACGACTTCTTCCCCTCGACGTTTGCCGAGGTAGATACCCACATTAGGGCGGGCCTGCACGCCTACGCGGCAGGCGATGCCTCCTGGGGCGCCAAGCGCGACTAGCAACCAGCCAGCAACCACAAGCCGCTCAAAAAGGGAATGCCCCCGTCGGAATCGTTCCGAAGGGGGCACCTTCCTTTGCATCCTTATGTGCCTGAGCGCCTAGCAAACTCGCTACGAGCGCACCTCGCCACCCGTCGAGCGCATCACCTTGGTCACGAGGCGCTGATGAGCCTTGTCCACCTCCTCCGAGGTGAGGGTGTGGTCGTCGGCGCGGTACGTAAGCGAGAAGGCCATGCTCTTCTTGCCAGCGCCCACGCGCACGGGGTCGCGGTACACGTCGAAGAGGCGCACGTCGCGCAGCAGCTTGCCACCCGCGCTCGTGATGCGCTGCACCAGCGTCTCGTAGGTCACCGACTCGTCCACAACGATGGCGAGGTCGACGTCCACGCCCGGAAGCGTGGGAACGTCCTGGTAGGGCAGCTGCTTCTGCGCCAGACGCTGCAGCGCGTCCACCGACAGCTCGAAGGCCACCACGACGTCGTCCACACCGAAGCTCTTGAGCGAGTTGGGATGGATGTTGCCCACCCAGCCAAGCACCTCGCCGCCAGCCAGCACCTCGGCGGCACGGCCCGGCTGCAGCCAGGCGTAGCGCGCGGGATCGGCCACCTTGTAACGCACGCGGGTGATGCGCAGTGCCTCCAGCAGCTGCTCCACCACACCCTTGGCGTCAAAGAAGTCCAGCTTGGGGTACTTGGCGCACCAGCTGTCGTCATCCCAGCAGCCGCTCAGCACGCCAGCCACGTAGGTGGGTTCGTCGGGAAGGCTGCGGTTGGCGCGGCCATACAGCACGCGGCCAATCTCGTACAGGTGCACGTTAGCCACGCCGTGGTCCTTGTTGTACGCGACGGCGCGCAGAAGCCCCGGAATCAGGTCGCGGCGCATCTCGGACTGGTCGGCCACCAGCGGGCGAATGATCTTCACCGGGATGCCCTTGCCCTCGTCCGGCATGCCCAGCCGCTCGAGGTCGCGCGGGTCGGCGAAGCAGTAGGTGCTGGTCTCGGAGAGGCCGGCGGCGCGCAGGGTCGAGCCAATGAGGCGCAGGCGGGCCTGCTCGGGCGTGAGGCCACCGGCGTGGTTCTTGGCGGCAGGCAGCGTGGGCGTGATGTCACCCTCGCCGTACAGGCGCACGACCTCCTCGATGAGGTCGATCTCGCGCGTGAGGTCGGGACGGTTGGTGGGGGCGGTCACGGCCCAGGCGTCGTCGCTCGTGCGCTCGACCGTGCAGCCCAGGCGCTCGAGGCGAACGGCCATGAAGTCGTCCTCGATAGGCGCACCGGCAATGAGGCGGCAGCGGGCAGGACGGAAGGTCATCTTGGGGGCGGCCACCGGCGCAGGATAGGCATCAACGATGCCCGGGCACACCGTGGCGCCGCAGCAGCTCTCGAAGAGCGCCGCCGCGATGTCGCTCACGCGCACGCAGCCGTTGGCGTCAACCACGCGCTCGTAACGGATGGAGGCCTCGCTCATGAGGTCCAGCACGCGACTCGTGCGGCTGATGTTGCCGCTGGCGAAGGCCGCGCTCTCCAGCAGCACGTCCACCGTCTCGTCGGTGATCTCGGAGTCGAGGCCACCCATGACGCCGGCCAGCGCCACAGGCGTCTCGCCGTCGTCGGTAATGAGCAGGTTCTCGGTCGTGAGCTTGCGCTCCTGGCCGTCAAGCGTGGTGAGCATCTCGCCCTCGCGTGCCGCACGCACCACGACGTGGCGCTTGCCGTCGCGCTCGGAGAGCTTGCCCAGGTCGAAGGCGTGCAGCGGCTGGCCGGTAAGGAACATCACGTAGTTGGTCACGTCCACCACGTTGTTGATGGAACGGGCGCCGGCGGCGCGCACGCGCTTGGCCAGCCATTCGGGGCTGGGGCCAATCTTCACGCCACGCACCACGCGGGCAGTGTAGCGCGGGCACAGGTCCGGATCCTCGATGGCCACGTCCACGAGGCTGGCCGCCTCGGGGCCCTCCTCCTTCTGGATTGTCGGCAGCTCGATGTGGGTGTCCTCGTCCAGCATGGCGCTCACCTCGACGGCCACGCCCATCATGGACAGGCAGTCGGGACGGTTGGGGGTCATCTCGCAGTCGATAATGGTGTCGCCAAGGCCGCTCCACTGGGCGTAGTCGAGGCCCACGGGCGTGTCCTCGGGCAGCTCGATGATGCCGGAGTGGTCGCTGCCCATGCCAAGCTCGGCCTCGGAGCAGCACATGCCAAACGAGATGACGCCGCGCTTCTTGGCCTTCTCGATCTTGAAGTTGCCGGGAAGCACGGTGCCGATGGTGGCCACGGCCACCTTGAGGCCGGTGCGCATGTTGGGGGCGCCGCACACGATCTGCAGCGGCTCGGGCTTGCCGTCAGCGCCGAGGTTCTTCTGGCCCACGTCGACGGTGCACACGTGCATGTGGTCGGAGTCGGGGTGCGGCACACAGTCCAGCACGTGGCCCGTCACCACGCCCTTCAGGCTTGCGCCGGTATCCTCGACGCCCTCCACCTCGGTGCCCGTGCGCACGAACTCGGCCACGAGCTCGGCCGGGTCGGCCGGCAGGTCCACCATCTCTTTCAGCCACTCATATGAGACGCGCATTGCAGTACCTTTCTATCTGGTGGGCGCGGGAACGTCCCGCGCCGGGGATGGTTCGAACCTAGAACTGGCGAAGGAAGCGCATGTCGCCTTCCATGAGCATGCGCAGGTCGGGCAGGTCGTAGCGCAGGGCGGCCACGCGCTCCACGCCGATGCCGAAGGCGAAGCCGGTGTACTTCTCGGAGTCGATGCCGCAGTTCTCCAGCACGTTGGGGTCAACCATGCCGCAGCCAAGGATCTCGAGCCAGCCGGTGTTCTTGCAGAAGCGGCAGCCCTTGCCGTGGCACACGCCGCAGCTCACGTCAACCTCGCAGCTGGGCTCGGTGAACGGGAAGAAGTGCGGGCGATAGCGCGTGGCGCGGTCCTTGCCGAAGATCTCGCGCGTGAAGTAGTCGAGCGTGCCCTTCAGGTCGCCGAAGGTGATGCCCTCGTCAACCACGAGGCCCTCCACCTGGTTGAACTGCGGCAGGTGGTTGGCGTCGGCCGTGTCGGGACGGAACACCGTGCCCGGGCAGATCATGTAGATGGGCGGCTTGT
>CADALE010000010.1 GCA_902788705.1 uncultured Coriobacteriaceae bacterium
GCCACCATGGTCATCGTCACCAACACCGACGACTACGCCTCCGTCGAGCCCGCCATCGGCGCGGTCAAGGCCGGCGAGAAGCTCGTCGAGGTGAAGTAGTCACCAGCTGACACGCTTCGTACGCCTTGGGGCGGTCGCATCTGCGGCCGCCCCTTTTTCATGCAGATGCCCGACGTGGCGCGTCGCTCCCGACATTCCCGCACCGGCAAAGCTCGTCCTCCCCCAACCCATGCAAGCGCATCCACCCGCGGCGTTATACTGCTATCAACGCTCGCATATCCTTTGGGGGAAGGACCGCCATGAACACCGTCACGCTTGGCTCCACCGGCATCACCGTCTGCCAGAACGCCTTCGGCGCGCTGCCCGTGCAGCGTCGCAGCATCGAAGAGGGCGTGGCCATCCTTCGCCGCGCCTACGAGGGCGGCATGCGCTACTTCGACACCGCCCGCGCCTACTCCGACAGCGAGGAGAAGATTGGCCTTGCCTTTGGGGACGGCTGGCTAAACCGCGAGGACGTCTACATCGCCACCAAGACGCAGGCCAAGACGCCCGAGAAGTTCTGGACCGACCTCGAGACCTCGCTTGCCAAGCTGCGTACCAGCTACATCGACGTCTACCAGTTTCACATGGCTGCCCAGGTGTGGCGCCCCGGCGACGGCTCTGGCATGTACGAGGCCATGCTCGAGGCCAAGGAACAGGGCAAAATTCGCCACATCGGCATCACCGCGCACAAGATCGGCGTAGCCGAGGAGGCTGCCGTCTCGGGCCTCTACGAGACGCTGCAGTTTCCCTTCTCCTACCTCGCAAGCGACCGCGACGTGCACCTCGTGGAGCTGTGCCGCCAGCACAACGTGGGCTTTGTCTGCATGAAGGGCCTGGCCGGTGGCCTCATCAACAACTCGCGGGTGGCCATGGCGTTCATGACGCAGCACCCGTGGGCACTGCCCATCTGGGGCATCCAGCGCATGGCCGAGCTTGAGGAGTGGCTCTCCTACATGGATGACACGCCCGCCTTCGACGACGAGATGCGTGCCTTCGTGGAGCGCGAGCGCACCGAGCTGATGGGCGAGTTCTGCCGTGGCTGCGGCTACTGCATGCCCTGCCCGGTGGGCATCCAGATCAACAACTGCGCACGCATGTCGCTGATGCTGCGCCGCGCACCGTCGGCCAGCTGGCTGAGCGACCACTGGCAGGCCGAGATGGCCAAGATCCCCAGCTGCCTGCACTGCAACCGCTGTCGCTCGAAGTGCCCATATGAGCTGGACACGCCGGTGCTGCTGGAGAAGAACTACGAGGACTACCAGCGTGTCCTTGCCGGCGAGGTAAGCGTGCTGTAGGCGCGCCCGCAGCCCGCCGCACTCATGGTCGGGGATACTTGTCCTTGTCAAAGAGCGGCGGCCACGTGGTCATGCCATAGGGCTTTACCTGGCAGAACATGATGTTGCCAAGGGGTGGTCGCCGAAGGGCCGCCTTGAGGCCGTCCACCGCAACCCAGTGGTTGTCGGAGGTGCAGTCAAACACGTAGGAGCCGAATCCCTCGGTGCCCACAAACGTGTAGCGAGGCTCCCCTATCTCGGATACGTACTGCAGCACATAGTCCCTGAAGGCCGGATTGACCGGCTGAACCGTCACCCGCATGCGCCGTCCTTTCCCAACAGCATCCTTGGGACAAGAATTATGCAATGCGGATGCCTCCTTGCCTACATAGGCGCCCCGCAGGTAACCAAACGTTGCCAGAAGCAGGCATCTTGTGCCTTGGGCCACTTTGAGGGCATCGTCTTTCGCCACGAGCCGTCATGAGCTGATTTTGCCGTGGGCGGCGAAGGGTTCGGGAAGCGCGTGGACAAAGTGCCTATAATACGTTGGGCCCGTTGTTTTACACGAAAGGATGAACATGGATAGCGAGAAGAAGCTCGTTCCCAGCGCATGGCGCATCGTGGCCATCGCTGCGCTGTGCTGCTGTGCCCTGCTGGCCTTCCTGTACGCCACCAAGCCGGCGGCCGCACCGACCGATGCCGCCAGCTCGCCCACCGAAGCCACGACCGAAGCCGAGGGCGAGGCTGCAGGCGAGGGCGAGGCTACGACCGAGGGCGCAGGACTCGCGCTCGTTGACGACGAGGAAGACCCTCTGAGCCTCTGGACCGCCGACTCCGCAGCCAAGCAGGCCCTCATCGACTACGTCGAGAGCGTGACCGACGAGTCCTCCCCCGACTTCATCCCCGCCGAGGATCGCATCGCCACCTTCGACGTTGACGGCACGCTGATCAACGAGACCGACCCCAACTACTTTGACTACACGCTGCTGGTGCACCGCGTGCTGGAAGACCCCAACTACGTCGACCAGGCCTCCGACTTCGAGAAGGCCACGGCCAACAAGATCGTCGACCAGAACGAGAACGGCACCAAGTACGAGGAGCTTCCCCTCGAGCATGGCCAGTGCGTCGCCAGCGCCTTCAAGGGCATGACCGTGGACGAGTTCTACGCTTACGTGCACGAGTTTGCTCAGAGCGACATGCCCAGCTACGAGGGCATGAAGCGCGGCGAGGCCTTCTACGCGCCCATGGTGCAGGTGGTTCAGTACCTGCAGGCCAACGGCTTCGACGTCTACATGATGTCTGGCACCGACCGCCTCATCATGCGCGGCCTCTTCAGCTCCGAGCTGTGCCCGATCGACATCCCGCTCGACCACATCCTGGGCTCCGACGAGTCGCTGGTGGGCTCCAAGCAGGGCGACGAGGACGGCCTTGACTACACCTTCAGCCAGGGCGAGGAGCTCGTGCTGGGTGGCGAGTTCTACATGAAGACCCTCAAGGAGAACAAGGTGTACATCATCCAGCGTGAGGTAGCCAAGCAGCCGGTGCTCTCCTTCGGCAACAGCTCGGGCGACTTCGCGATGGACAACTACGCGCTCTCCAACCCCAACTACAAGTCTGCCGCCTTCCAGCTGTGCTGCGACGACCTCACGCGCGAGAACGGCAACGAGGAGAAGGCCGCCAAGATGGCCGAGCAGTGCGCCGAGTATGGCTACGTGGCCGTCTCCATGGCCAACGACTGGACCACCATCTATCCCGAGGGCGTCATCTACACCGGCGCTGACGAGGCGCTTGCCGACGCGGCATAAGCCTCGCCTAACCAAGAAGTCAACGGTCGCAGATGCGGCCGTCCCCTCTTCTATGCACGCAGGCTGCCTTGTGGGGCGGCTTCCGTGTCTCAAGCCTTACAGACGGTAGGCCTCGCCGCGCAGGGCCGCCTCAAGCCACTTGGCCACGCCGTCCCCGCCAATGTCATCAACCACGACGTCAGCGATGGCCTTCACCTCGTCTGAGGCGTTACCAACGGCCACGAAGGTGCCGACGTGGGGACGCATGGGCAGGTCGTTGCCCGAGTCGCCAAAGCACACCAGTTGGCTCTTGTCCAAACCAAGCTCGGTCATCACCCACTCGATGCCCGAGCCCTTCTCGACACCCAGGAGCGTGATCTCGATCTCTGTGGGAGTGACGACGGCAATCTGCAGGTCGCCGCGGGCCTCAAGCTGGACAACGCAGCGCTTGAGGTCCTCCTCGGTGTCAAAGCAGGCGCCCATCTTCTCGACGAAGTTGGTCTCGTCGTCCACGAACTCGAGGGCCGGGGTAATGTCGTCAACGACGAGCTTGTTCTTCTGGCTCGTGATCTCGAGGCTCAGGGCCTCGTCCGTCAGCCGGTCGCTGTTCTCCACGCGATGAACGGCCTGCGTCATGTACGACACGAGGCGGTTCTCGAAGTAGGCGCTGATGGAGGTCAGGCAGTTGAGGCCGGCGCCCTCCTGGTGCAGCCATGACGCGAGCTCAAGGGCCGTCTTCTTGGGAATGGCCTTGGACAGCAGATGGTTGCCCAGAGGGTCGACGATCTGACCTCCATTGACGGTGATGAACAGGTCCATGCTGCCAAACTTGAGGATGTCGGGCACGATAGGAAAGTTACGCCCGGTGCAGACGACGTTTACGCATCCGGCACGCGTCGCGTTCTCCATGGCGGCAATGGTGCGTGGCGAGATGTACTCGCAGTTAAGGATGGTGCCGTCGAGGTCGTAGAACGCCGCGCCAATGCCGTTTGGACACTGAGGGTTTGCTGGAAGCATGGCTTACTCCTTTACGAGTGGATGGTCTGGTACGCTTCGTCTCTTCCTTGCACTGCCTCAACCTGCTGAGCTTGGCACGGCCTGCTGAGCTTGGCACGGCCACCCGACAGGCGTCGCGTGGGCTCAGCGGGGTCATTACCTAATGGGGGATCGTCTGGTTCCAGCCAGGCATCGTGAGGACGGGCGCCTGGCTCGCCGCCTGCTCGTACATCTGGGCCATGGTGTTCTCCATGGGATAGGCAACACCGTGCGCGGCGAAGGTGCTGGACACGGCGAGGTCGTCCTTCTCGGGCCCAAACCAGCGCGAGGCAAAGACCTCGGCCCCGTTGTTGGCAAAGATCTCGATTGCTGAGCCGTCCACAAGTATCCGCAGGTCACTGAGGGTATCCAGCGGAATTGATCGGTCCTTGCGCCCTGCCGCCGAGGTCTCGTCCAGGTAGCGGATGCCCAGGCGCCCCCTCTCGAAGAACACCTCGAAGCTTCCGTCCAAGGTGAGGGCGCCCTCGCCTTGGACGTCCGTGAGCATAATGTCCGCAAGGCGTCCCTCCACCGTCACGGCGCCCTGCAGGACGTGCGCCTTGCCGCGCAGTGCCTCCAGCTCCCCCACGGGGTTCTGCAGCAGGCGGCCGTCGGAGCGGCGGGTGACCACACGCGGCACGGTCATGCAATGCCACCAGTCAAGGCCGTCGGGGACGCTCGTATAGTGGTCGTCAAAGGTGCCCATCCAGCCCACCAAGATCGTGCGTCCGGCATCGTCCACAAAGGTCTGTGGGGCATAGAAGTCGTGGCCATAGTCCCACTGCACGAAGGTGCGCTCGTCGATGACCTCGGTATCCAGCACGCGCTGACCCTCAGGCAGCTCGAAATAGCCGGGCGTCCAGCGGTTGAACCAGCGGTCCTGCAGACGCGGCAGGCCCTGCGGCGAGATGGCCAGGTACTCGCGACCGTCAAGGCGGACGATGTTGGGGCACTCCCACACGAAGCCAAACGGATACTCGGAGTCTATGGTGTGGCTGAGGGTCCAGCTGATGCCGTCATCGAGGTCGGACTCGTAGAGCAGGCACGTGCCGCGCGTATCCGTGTGGCGACCACCCAGCAGCATCCAGCGCTTCCCGTCCTGCGCCCATACCTTCGGGTCGCGCACGTGACAGGTCATGTCCTCGGGATAGTCGGCGTTGCGCATGAGCACCTTGCGGGGGCCGAAGGTCACGCCCTGGGCGGGATCGCCCTCAAAGGTGCAGGTAAGGGTGTTCTGCTCGCGGCCGGCATAGACGTAGTCGAAGTCCTTGGGGCTGTGGCCGACCACGGGGTCAACGACGTTGCCGGTATAGTACACGCGCAGCCGGTCTCCGCCGTCGGCGGCGCACCCACGCTCGACATAGGCGCTACCAGAGAAGACGCCATGCCGGTCCTCGGGGACGGAGGGCTCAAGGGGTACCCCCTGGTAGGTCCAGTGCAGCAGGTCGGGGGAGGTGAAGAGCCCCCAAGCCTTCTGGTCCACGGTGGGCCAGTCGTAGTCGTACTGGTAGAAGAAGAGGTACTGCCCACGGTACTGGCACAGACCGTTTGGGTCGTTGAGCCAGTTGTGCGGCGAGCGGAGATGGTAGCCTAGCTCCCAGCTTTGGTTGGGCATCGGGTCGCTCCTGTCGTACGTGTATGGCTGGTCATTCAGAGCATAGGCCACAATCGAGCGGCATGGTTGGTGCGAGAACGATTCCACCCCAACTGCTCGGGGAGTGGTGTCCGCAGGCCTCGCTGAGCTTGCGGCATAGGCCTCGCCTAACCGGGAAACCGCCAACCGAGGGGACGGTCGCAGATGCGGCCGTCCCCTCTTTTATGCACATGAGCCGTGTCATACTGAGAACGTTCTCAGTGCGTCAACCCCGTGAGAGGAGTCCGCCCATGCAGATGAACGTCAACCTCGACTACCGCCAGCACAACTGGCGCCTTGGCTTCCACCTCCAGACCCCCACCGGTTGGCTGTCCGACCCCAACGGCCTCTGCCAGTTCAACGGCGAGTACCACATCTTTCACCAGTACGCCCCGCGCTGGCCGTGGGCGGGGCACGGCTGGGGCCACTGGACCACGCGCGACCTCATCCACTGGGAGTTCCACCGCAGCGCCATCATCCCCGAGATGGAGCTGGACATGAACGGAAGCTACTCCGGCAGCGCCGTGGTGCGTGACGGCGCCATGTGGTGCTACTACACCGGCAACGTGCTGGAGCCCGGCCACCCCAACTACGACTACGAGGGCCGTCAGGCCAACGAGACGCTGGTCATCAGCGAGGACGGCCGCACCTTTGGCGACCGCCAGCTGGTGCTGGACAACTCGGGCTACCCCGCCTACTGCAGCTGCCACGTGCGCGACCCCAAGGTGTGGTGGCAAGACGACGCGTGGAACATGCTGCTGGGCGCCCGCACCATGGACGACCATCCCGCCATGCTCCTGTACCAGAGCCCCGACGGCGTGCACGACTGGAAGCTGGCCGGCAGCTGCACCACCATCAGCGGCAAGCCCTTCGGCTACATGTGGGAGTGCCCCAACATCGTCACGCTGGGCGGCCGCGAGTTCTTCTTCGTGTGCCCGCAGGGCGTTCCCAGCCAGATGACCAAGTTCCAGAACAACTTCAACAGCGGCTACTTCCCCGTGGAGGGCACGGTCATCGACCTGCTTTCGGGCGACGAGGGCCTCATGGACGCCGACGCGCCGTACGGCTGCATCGACGAGAACACCTTCGTGGAGCTTGACTACGGCTTCGACTTCTATGCGCCCCAGATCTTCACCGACGAGAAGGGCCGCCAGATCCTCGAGGGCTGGATGGGCCTGCCCGACATCGAGGGCCAGTACCAGGTGCCCACCTACGAGTGGCTGCACACCCTCACGTGGCTGCGCGAGCTGTCGCTCAACGACGCGGGCAACATCTGCCAGTGGCCGCTGCCCGAGTACGATGCCCTGCATGGCGCACGGGTTGACCTCACGCCCGAGGGCTCCATCGACAACGTGGGCAAGCTCGGAAGCTCCAACTACGACGCCTTCGACATCGAAGGCGCCATCGGCGCCCGCTTCGCCAACGGCACCTGCGACCTCTTCCTCGAGGGCATCAAGGGCGAGGGCCGCATCCTGCTCAACGCCGACCTCGAGCTGGCCGTGATCGGCGACATGATCGAGCTCAGCTTCAAGGGCATCGCCGGCGGCTACCGCACCGTGCGTCGCCTGCCCGTCCGCGAGCTCTCGGCCGGCAGGCTGGAGAGCCTGCGCATGGTGGTGGACACGAGTGCCGTCGAGATCTACGTGAACGGCGGCGAGAAGACGATGTCCACGCGCTGGTGGCCGCAGGAGATCACGAACCTGCGCGTCAGCTCCACCTTCGAGGCGGACGGAAGCTACGCCTACGAGATGGGCCGCTTCGACTTTGGCAACATCTGCTAGTCTCGTCGCTGGCATAGCACGACTGGCGCCCCCGAAAGCATGCTTCTTCGGGGGCGCATCACGGAAGGACCGCCATGCTGCAACGTTCCATCTGCCTACTCATTGGCTACCTCTGTGGCTCGTTCCTCACGGCCGAGGCCGTTGCCCGCGCGCATACGGGACGCAGCATCTTCGAGCTGGGCGACGGCAACCCGGGAATGGCAAACGTCGGCCATGAGCTGGGCACCAAGGCAGGCATCCTCTGCCTGGTGGGAGACATACTCAAGGCCTTCCTTCCCATGCTCCTGATGGCGCGGCTGTTCCCCCAGCTGGGATGGCCCATCACCACCGCATGGACCGGCCTTGGTGCCACGCTTGGCCACGTCTTCCCGTTCTGGCATCGCTTCAAGGGAGGCAAGGGTGTCACGACCATAGCCACGGTCGTCTTCCTGCTAGACCCGCTCATCGGGGTGCTGGCCGTGCTGGTCAGCCTCGTGGCCATCATCCTCTCCGGATACCTCAGCGTAGCCGCCCTCGTTGGCATGGCATTTTGCGCGGTTGCGATGGCGGTGCGGGGCAACCTCGAGCTCGCGCTCATCTACGCGCTCTTCATGGCGCTGACCTGCTCTTGCCACTGGAACAAGCTCGTGGGCATCAAGGCGGGCACCACGCACCGCGCAAGCCTCTCCACCAAGTTCTGGGCAATGCTGCGCGGACAGGGTAATCACGGTGGCCCGGAAGACACCGGCCGAGACGCGCGTTAGGGGTGTGCCCGGGATGAGCGTGACGTTTCGCACCACCGCGGCGGACGACTTCCCTGCCATCTGGCAGCTCTACGCCGACGTCTGCGAACAGGCACCGCGCGATGCCTACCAGGTGCCCTGGGCCTTGGACGTGTACCCCGACGAGAGGGACATCCGAGGGCATCTTGACGCCGGGGAGTACGTGGTGGGCGAGGCCGATGGGCGCATCGTCTGCGCAATGGCGCTCACTCCCCACGACGACCACGACTTCGCTGGCGTGCCGTGGCACGTCGACGCCGCGTTTGACGAGGTCAGCGTCATCCATCTGCTGTGCGTGCATCCCAGCGCGCGTGGCCAGGGGCTGGGGGCGGCACTTACCAACGAGGCCATCCGCAGGTCACGGCAGCAGGGCAAAAAGGCGCTCCGGCTTGACGTGGTGCACGACAACCTCGTCGCAAGCCGCATCTACCGGAGTTGCGGGTTCGTGTTCGTAGGCTCTACGGAGGCGTTCTACGAGGACAGCGGCCACATAGTCTTCGACATGTATGAGCTGGCGCTGTAGCAGGCACTTCGGAAGCACCAACAGCACAAAGGACCCCGCAATCGCGAGGTCCTTTGCCGTACGTGCGATCTCTATCAGGCCCGCAGCGGCGCAGGCTCTTCCTTCCCTACAGGTCGCGGTAGTCAATCAGCCGCAGGTCGGCCTGAGCCTCGAGCCATGCACGCAAGTCGGGATTGATGAGCGCGTCCACCTCCTTGGTGCGGTTGACCGTGAGGCTGGAGTTGCCCAGGATGAAGGCGTCTAGGTATCCGGGGTGGAACACGAGCACGTAGGTCTCGCCGTCGGCCATGTTCTCCACCGTGCGGCGGATGAAGGCCTCGGGGTCGTACTGCTCGGGCGGGAGCATGTCCTCGAGAGCCATGTGCACGTCGGTGTTTCCGCAGCGCACGATCTTGGTTGCATCGAAGCTCGCGATCTGCTCCTTAAGGCCGTGCTTCTCGGCCACGTCGTGGATGGCCTGGTTGAGGTTACGGCTCATGACGGCGTGCGCCTCGAAGTACTCCGGATCCTTACCCACAATCTCGCGGAAGCGCGCGAGCTGCGCCTCGATCTCGATGACGAGCTCGTCGTACTCGGCGATCTCGCGGCCCTCCTGGAAGGCGGCGCGGTAGGCACGCGAGCTCTTTAGCTGGCCGTTCTCGTCCAAGAGGCTTGGGATGAGCGCGGGATCGGCACAGGGGGTACCCAGGCAGAGGTTGGTGTGCTGGCCAATGGCGATGCCAGAGTCCTTGACCCAGTCCCAGCCACGCTGCGCCTCGGGCATGTTGGGCATGAGGCCGGCGGAGCGCACGAGGCCCTCGTTGACGGCACGGGCAATGCCCAGATTGACGGCGTAGCTGTAGCCGATGTCGTCGGCGCGAATAAGCAGCTGCTTCATGATGCTGTCCTCTCTCGTAAGTGACTGCCACCTAAGTATGCAAAAAAGGGAGGCGGCCCATCAAGACCGCCTCCCCAAGGAAGGGACCAACTACCTATGCAGCCTGCTTGGCAGCCCTGCGGTCCTCCTCGAGCTGCTCCTTGGTGAAGCCGAAGAAGTAGACCACGGCAGCAGACACCACAAAGGCAACGACACTGGCAATGGCGCCCATCATGAAGCTGCTGGGGTTGGCGCCAGAGGGATCAACGTAGCCCAGGACGCCCAGGATGTTGGTGGCACCCATCATGTAGACCTTGACGCCAAAGAGGCCGGCGAGCGCGCCACCCACAAAGCCACCGGCAACCATACCGGCCAGCGGACGCATGTACTTGAAGCCCGTGCCGTAGATCTCGGGCTCGGTCACGCCACCGATGATGCCCGAGAGCGAGAAGCCCAACTGCGCCATCTTCTCATTCTTCTCACGCAGCTTGAGGAAGGCGCCAAAGGCCATGCCCCACGTGGCAAACTGGGCAATGGAGGCACCAACCATGACGGCGCCGTCAGGGTTGCCAGACATGAGCTGCGTGATGGCGAGCACGATGAGCACCTGGTGCATGCCAGTCATGACGAGGAAGC
Organism: uncultured Coriobacteriaceae bacterium; assembly: GCA_902788705.1. Taxonomy (GTDB): domain Bacteria; phylum Actinomycetota; class Coriobacteriia; order Coriobacteriales; family Atopobiaceae; genus UBA1367. The sequence continues at coordinate 10,326 of CADALE010000010.1, forward strand.
TCCAAAGAGCGCCAATGACGGCCACGGCAATGAAGCCACCATACGTGCCAAAGCCAAAGAGGGCTGCACCAACGAGGTCGCCAAGACGGTTTCCAAGCGGGGCCAGCGCGCAGTAGGCAACCGGCACCATGATGAACATGGTGAGGAAGGGCACGAACACGGTGGAGAGCATGTCAGGCACGACCTTCTTCATGAGCTTCTCGACCTGCGCGAGCACGGGCATGCACAGGATGATGGGAAGCACCGTCTGGGCATAGCTGGCAACGGGGGCCGGAATGCCGTAGACGCTCACGCTGGCAACCTCGCCGGCCTGGGCAAGCGCCACGAGGTCGGGGCAGATGAGGATGCCGCCCATGAACATGCCGAGCATGGTGGAGCACTTAAGCTGCACGGCAGCGGAGTAGCCCAGATAGATGGGCATGAAGTAGAAGGCAGCGTTGTACATCCAGGTGTAGAAGAGCTGGTAGATCTGGCTGTCCTCAGCCCAGATGTTGAGCATCAGCGGACCCATCATGGTGGCGATGACGCGGAAGAACGCGCCACCCATCATGATGGGGATCATGGCAACCATCGTCTTTGAGAGGTAGTTGAGGATGGCGTTACCCACGTTCTGGGGCGTCCACTCAAACTCCGCGTCGCCCTCGTCGATGTCGATGGAGCCGCCGCCCGAGACGCCCAGCTTCATGACCTCGTCGTAGACCTTGGTCACGTTCTGGCCGATGATCACCTGAAACTGGCCACCGCTCCACTGGGCGCCGATGACGCCCGGGATCTTCTTGATGGCGTCGGCATCGGGGATGGACTCGTCCTTCAGGCTGAAGCGAAGGCGCGTGATGCAATGGATGAGGTTGGTGACGTTCTCCTTGCCACCTACTGCAGCGAGGACGTCGGCAGCGGTCTGAGCGTTGTCTGCCATGGTGTCTTCCTTCCTTACAACGGTTTTCTTGGACCCGGCGTTGCGTCGAGGGGCTCATCCGTTGGGAAGGGTGATCGGGCCTTCGGCATGAAAAAAGCCCCCGAAGCATAGCGAACGAGACAGCCTTGTAGGCTGCCCGCCGGTAATGCCTCGCGGAGCAATCCGCCGAGTAACACCCGAACTGAGGGAGATTCTACGTAGCGACGCGCCGCCTTGTCAAGAACTTTTTTGACGAGCCGTGACCTTGGTTGCCTTTGCACGGGCAGGCCCCGACGCAACGCAGGGTTAGGTGCGGCTTGTCACGCGCTCCGAGATGCGGTTTACGTGCAGCATGAGGTACAGCTGCTCCTCCTGCGTAAGCTTGCCGCCCAGGCGCTGCTCAACCAGCGCGCTTGCCTTCACCGCGCAGCGCGCGGCCTGCGGATAGCCCGCCACAACATCGTCGTATAGCTCCTCGTTTTGTGTGGCGATGGGCTCGCCCGCCAGCACACGGTCGATGAGGTACTGCACGTGCGTGGCAAAGCGGGCATAGTCAAACGAGTCGCGGTCCACCGTGATGTCTAGCTCGTCCTCAACGATGCGCGTGATGCCTTCGAGCAGCGCCTCGGTGTCGCGCTCCTTCCGAGCGGTGCGCTCGCTCATGGTGATAGCGCTGTTCACGATGGAAAGCGCGATGCCCGTGGCCTCATGCCGGTCGAGCCGCACCCCAAAGGTCTTGCGCGCACCCCGGACGGCCATCTCGCCCAGCCTGTACTCGGCCGGATGTGCCTGCTGCACGTCGTAGGCAAGCGGCATCTGCACCACCATGTGCTCGCGGGCGCGCTTCACCATGAAGGCCACATGATCTGCCAGCGTGATGGGCAGGTTTGGGCTCAGCTCGTATGACAGCGTGGCCCGGCACACGTCGGCCAGCTGCCCCGCAAACTCCAGCACGTCCTCGGGCATCTCGCCAATGAGGTCCAGGTACTTGGCATCAACGCCGTAGAAGGTGCGGGTGATGTCCGCAAGCGCAACGTCGTGCGGCAAGGCACCAAAGCCGATGCCCTTTCCCAAGGCCACAAGCTCACGGCCCTTGCCGTCAACGCAGATGGCTGCATTGTTGTTGATCTTGCGAATGACCTGCACGGCGCGCTCCCCCGAACTTGCCCGACCAGCCTATTGTAGTCGCTTCGGTCGATGCGGCTACGCACGGCCGACGCACCTCCGCCTTATGCCTGCGTCCATAGGAACGGTAGCCAAAGACCGTTCTGCTGCTCCCAGCTGGCCTCGCAGTGGCGGCCCCCCTCCTGGAAGTACGCCATGGTCCGCGCTCCGCGAGCCTCGAGCGCCGCCGTGATGCGCGCCGCCGCCTTGGCCTCAGGGCTTTCCGTAGCCGGGTTGGCGCCCGCACGCGTGCGGCCCTTCTCGTCCTCGCCCCACGAGAGGTACACTCGCGTGTCGGGATTGACGGTGGCTGCCCGCAGGTCGCGCATGACCGGGCGCTCGTACCAGTGGGCACCCGCTGCAAGGCAGGCTGCCTTGCCAAACACGTCGTTATGCACGATGACGCCGTACAGGCTCATGATGCCGCCCATGCTCGAGCCCGCGATGCCCGTGGCCTCGCGGTGCGGCCACGTGCGCAGGTTGGCGTCGGCCCACGGCTTCACCTCGTCGATGATCCAGCGGAACGTCTCCTCTCCCATCGGCTTGATGCGATGGCCCACGATGGTGTGCTCGTAAGGCCCATACTCGTCGAGGCGGCTTTGGCCATCGTGGCTGCACTCCATGCCCACCACGATGAGGGGCTTGTCCCACCGGTCGAGGTAGTCCTTAAGGCCCCAGCACTTGCCGTAGGTGGCGTGCTCGTCAAAGAACAGGTTGTGCCCGTCAAACATGTACATGACGGGATAGCGCTCCTGCGACTCATCGTAGCCGCGCGGCAGGTACACGTGCAGCCGGCGGGTCGAGCCCGCCGGCGGATACCAGAGGTCGTGATAGAAGACCATGAGCTACCTTTCCTACGCCCAGCGACCAGCCCAGGCGGCAAGCTCACCGGCGGCCACGTTGGTGGCGAAGCGCTCGCCCTGCTCGACCTTTGCCTCGGGCGCCAACGCCTGCAGGTTGCGGCCCGAATTGCCGATACCGCTGCCACCCGAGGTGGCAAAGGGAACCACCGTCTTGCCCGCGAAGTCGTAGCCCTCGATGAAGGTATCGATGATGCTGGGCTCGCGGTACCACCAGATGGGGAAGCCCACGAATACCACGTCGTAGGCAGCCATGTCCTCTACCTGCGACGCAATGGCCGGACGGCTGGACGCGTCGCCCATCTCCACCGAGCTGCGACTGCGCTTGTTGCGCCAGTCGAGGTCGGCCGAGGTGTAAGGCACCTCGGGGCGGATCTCGAAGAGGTCGGCGCCAATCGCGCTGGCAAGCCGCTCGGCCACCTGTCCCGTCACGCCGCTCGCGCTGAAGTACGCCACCAATACCTTCGCCATGATGCTCCCCTTTCGTCAGATAGCGTGCTCCCTATTATGACGGCTTGGCCCGGGAAGTCTGGCCTTGTGTCCGCAGACGCGTATGGTTTGGTTGAGCGAGGGACGGACGCGAGGCTCGCGCTCAACTGGGACGATTGCAGGGCGTCCCGCATGCCGCGCTGGTCCACGGCGCGACGGGAGGCCTCTCTATGAGGGATCAGCTGCGCAGGGCAGGACCGAATCCGAGAGGCTCTGGGGCACGCTGAGCCTGAACGCCCGCCAGGGCTGGGGGCGACGCGACCGTTATTCCGCATCGGGCTTATGGGGAGGGCCTCGACTGAGCGATTAGTTGCCACAGGATTCATCAGTAATTAAATTACCGCAGGATTCCGAGCCGAGGTTCCAATCGTATGGCAACTAATTCACTCGGCGAAAACCCCGGCGGGCCCTAACGGGGCCTGCTACGACGAGCGGCCACCTTGGGGAGGTGGCCTTCGCACGACTAGACTGGAGGCCGATCGCGCACAGGGCCCAAGTAACCCGTAAGTGCGTAACTCTCGATGATTAGATATTTGATGTTTTGCGCGTTTGTGCAGGTAAAACGCCCATACAAACATTGATATACATCAAACGGTCCTAAAGAGTTACGCACTTACGAGAGCGCGTCGGATGGGGCAAAGCATGCCAAACCGGGCTTGGCAGCACACCCCACAACGCCCAGCCCAACGCCATCTGCCTCATCGCCAACTCGCGCGTCCACAGCAAAACACCTGTTAAGCGGCCTTGTCAAAGCCATTTTGCAGCAGCTTCCTGCCTCCCGAACGCCCCTGTCAAAGCCATTAGGTGGTAAGGTCTTAGGCAACGTGGCAGCATCGTCTCCAGCGTCACGGAAGGAGATCGCGGTGGAAGTCGGAAAGCACATTCGGGAAGAGCGCGAGCGGATGGGCCTCTCTCAGGAGGGCCTTGCACGCGAGGTCTTCGTCTCGCGGCAGACCGTGAGCAACTGGGAGACCGGCAAGACCTACCCCGACGTGCAGAGCCTGCTTCTGCTTAGCAACCTCTTTGCCGTGACCGTCGATTCCCTCGTGAAAGGAGACGTGGAGGCCATGGAGAAGAACATCGAGAACTATGAGCTTGAGCGCTTCAAGATCAAGGCAAGCATGGGGCTGGCGCTTTCGCTCATTGCGGTGGGCGGCGTGATGCAGGCAATGCTAGCGGCACGCGGCGAGCTCACTACCTCGCCCCTGCGCTTCATCGCTCTGCTCATGCTGGTGGCCGGAGTGGCCGTCTCATTTGTCGCCGAGCGCATCGAGCGCCGCTACAACATCGAGACGTTGCAGGAGGTGCAGGCCTTCCTGGACGGCAAGGAGCCCGACCAGATCGAGCGCGACCGCCGGATGCCCACGGCGCTGCGCATCGTGCTGCAGATGGCGGCCGGCGCAGCGGTTGCGGTGCTGTTCATGATGGTCGTCTCCTTCATCGTCGCCCTCACCATGTTTGACTAGCACCGCCCAAAAGCCGATGACCATGGTGGCCACCTGTTAGGTGGCCACCTTTTTGTCTCGCTCTCTGCTACGCTGAAGCAAACTGGAACGAGGGAGGAGCCGCCATGCCCAACCAGCGCTACCAAGACGTGAACGCCGCCACCATCGACCGCTGGGTAGCCGAGGGCTGGGAGTGGGGCAGGCCCGTTGACCACCAGACCTACCGGCGCGCTGCCGAGGGCGACTGGAGCCTGCTGCTCACCCCCACCAAGCCGGTGCCGCGCTCATGGTATCCGCCGCTCAAAGGTGCGCAGGTCCTGGGCCTTGCCTCGGGAGGCGGCCAGCAGATGCCCATCCTCACCGCCGCCGGCGCGCGCTGCACCGTGCTGGACTACTCCCCCGCGCAGCTTGAGGCCGAGCGGCAGGTGGCCGCGCGAGAGGGCTACGGCATCAACATCGTGCGGGCCGACATGACCGAGCCCCTGCCCTTCGCAGACGCTTCCTTCGACCTCGTCATCAATCCGGTAAGCCTCTGCTACGTACGCGAGGTCGAGCCCATCTGGCGCGAGGTGGCGCGCGTGCTGCGTCCCGGCGGCGTGCTGCTGGCAGGCCTCGACACGGGCCTCAACTACGTGATTGACGAGGCGGAGCAGCGCATCGTGCGCGGGCTTCCCTTCGACCCGCTTGCCAATCCCGCGCTCATGGCCGAGCTCGAGGCCGAGGACGACGGGGTGCAGTTCTCGCACACGCTTGACGAGCTGCTAGGCGGGCTGCTGCGCGCAGGCTTTGCCATCGACGACCTCTTCGAGGACGTGAACGGCGAAGGCCGCCTCTCCGAGCTGGGCATTCCCACGATGCTCGCGGTGCGGGCACACCTGCGCTAGCGGGCCTTACGCGGCAGCGTCGGCGGTGGCGCCTGCGACAACGCCCTCCTCCGCATCAGTGCTCGCAACGTCCTCCTGGCCCTCGACGGAAGCCTCGCCCGCATCCGCGGGCAGCTCGTCCGACGCCTCCCCCGAAGCCTCCGGCTCCTCGAAGGTCACCTCGTCGAGGTTCTCCACGTGCAGGCGGATCAGCTCCTCTATCTCGGCGCGCTCGTCCTCGGTCAGCTGGCCGCTCGCCTCGACGGTGGCAACCACCCGCTGCACCAGCATCCCGTCCTCGGTGTCGTAGGAGTCCTCCGTGCCGATGCGGTATGCCTCCACCTGCGGATACAGCACCGACAGCTCGCGCGTGGTGAGCTCGGTCTCGTAGGTGTCATGCACCTCGAACACGGTGCCGGTCTCGGCCATCTGTGCCCGCACCATCTGCACCGAGAAGAACACGCACGGGATGGCAAACACGAGCGAACCCAGCACCAGGCGCATGCGCAGCTCGTGGCTGCGCTCCGCGGCCTCCAGCTCCTCTTCGGGGGTCACGACGCCGTCGCCGTTCAGGTCGCGCAGGATGGGCACGCGCAGCAGCACGAACATCATCTCCGAGCCAAAGGCGATGAACACCACGTTGACCAGGAACTCGTAGACGGCCGAGCCCGCCAGCGCGATGTCGCGGGCAGCCAGGCCATAGCCCGTGGCGCACAGGGGCGGCATGAGGGAGGTTGCCACGGCGACGCCGGCGATGAGCGTGGCAGGCTCCTGCTGGCGAGACATGCCCAGCGCACCGGCAAACCCTCCCACCAAGGCGATGATCACGTCCCAGATGGTGGGCGTTGAGTTGGTGAGCACCGCCTCCGTCTGGCCGCCCAGCGGCGACAGCACGAAGTACACCGTTGAGGTGAAGAGGCACACCAGAAACTGCACCATCAGGCCTAGCAGGGCCCCACGCAGGAGCCTGCGGTCCACCGTGGCCACCGCATACGAGATGGCCAGCACCGAGCCCATCAGCGGGCAGATGAGCATGGCTCCCACGATGGCCTCGGTGGAGTCGACGTTCAGTCCGATAGACGCGATGATCATGGCGGCGATGAGCTGGCACACGTGGATGCCGTCGATGCGCGCGCCGGCCACCACGCGCTTGTGCATGTTCTCGAAGCTTGTGCGGCCCGCACGGAAGTTGAAGAAGCTCTTCACCATGCGCAGCAGCGCGCGCTCGTCCATGTTCGCCTCCCGCCTTTGGTGCCTGGGCGTCCATTCTACGCCTCGGGCCCGCACGCGAAACCCCCGCATCCGCATATATGCCTAATCGACAGCCCATTGGCCTAAAGGTCATAGGTGGTACCAACGGCCTCCCGTACACTGGTGCTGCCCCACGTAACGAGAAGGGAAGACGACGAGAGGAGACACCATGGCATTTCCGAAGGGCTTTCTGTTTGGTGGCGCCACCGCGGCCAACCAGTACGAGGGCGGCTGGAACGTGGGCGGCAAGGGCGACAGCCTCTGCGACCACATGCGTGGCGGCGACGTGAACACCCCGCGCCAGATCGACGAGGAGTTCGACCCCGACGCGCTCTACCCCAGCTGGGAGGCGACGGACTTCTACCATCACTATGAGGAGGACATCGCCCTGTTTGCCGAGATGGGCTGGAACGTGTTCCGCATGTCCATCAACACTGGACGCGCCTGTTCCCCACGGGCGAGGAGAGCGAGCCCCTGGCCGAGGGCGTCGAGTTCTACGACAAGGTCTTCGACTGCCTGAACGCCCACGGCATCGCGCCTCTGGTCACGCTCAGCCACTATGAGACCCCCTACAGCCTCGTCCGCAAGTACAACGCATGGGCCGACCGCCGCTGCATCGACTTCTTCCTCACCTACTCCACCTTCTGCCTGGACCGCTGGCACGACAAGGTGAAGTACTGGCTTACCTTCAACGAGGTCAACACGGGCATGCCGTTCATGAACAACGCGCTGTCCACCAGCCTGGTGCAGGGCTACACCGGCACCACCGCCAACGCCCCGCGCGACAACCAGGCCTGCTTCGACGCCCTGCACCACCAGTTCCTGGCTGGCGCCAAGACGGTGAAGTACGCCCACGACCACTATCCCGAGGTCATGATGGGCAACATGACGGCCTTCCTGACCACCTACCCGCTTACCTGCGACCCGGCCGACCTCCTGCTTACCCAGCAGAAGCTGGACGACAGCGACTGGTATGCCTCCGACGTGCAGGTGCGCGGCGCCTATCCGTACTATGCCCCGCGCATCTGGAAGCAGTACGGCGCCAAGCCCACCATCCTCCCGGGCGATGACGAGATCCTGGCCGAGGGCTGCGTGGACTTCTTCACCTACAGCTACTACATGTCCATGACCGCCACCACGCACGACGACGGCGAGGAGATGGCTGGCAACATGTCCATGGGCGGCAAGAACCCCTACCTCAAGGCCTCCGACTGGGGTTGGCAGATCGACCCGATTGGCCTGCGCTGGACCATCAACACCGTTGCCGAGCGCTACAACAACATCCCGCAGATGGTCGTGGAGAACGGCTTCGGCGCCTTTGACGAGGTTGTCGTCGAGGACGGCGTGGAGCGCATCCACGACCCGTACCGCACCGACTACCTGAAGGCCCACCTCGCCACCCTCGAGCAGGCCGTGGACGAGGACGGCGCCAACGTCATCGGATACACCTGGTGGGGCCCCATCGACGTGGTGTCCGCCGGCACCGGCGAGATGCGCAAGCGCTACGGCTTCATCTACGTCGACAAGCACGACGACGGCACCGGTGACCTGCACCGCGTTCGCAAGGACAGCTTCTACGACTACCAGCGGCTGATCAAGGAGGCTCGCGGCAAGTAGGCGCAGCAGGAGTAAGAGGAGGAGCCACCGAGGGGTGGCCCACGGCAGCTGAGCTACAATGGGTCCTGCGTCCATGAAGGGCCAGGAAAGGAGAGGTGCCCATCATGAAGAGGATCGCATCGCTGGTAGCCGCCCTTGCCATCTCGCTCTGCCTGCTGCCCGCCTGCGGCAAGGCCACGGGCACGCAGGATAACGGCCCAACCACCCCCACCGTCACCGAGGCCCACGACGCCGTCGCGCTTGGCTCGCTAGTGGCAGGAGAGGGTGCCGAGGCACTGGCCGCCGGTGTGCAGGACGGCTCAAACGTCCCATCCGAGCTGCGGTTTTATGTAGCCAACGGCTACGATGACACCGTCTTTGACCAAGAGGTCATCCTCAGCGCGTGGCAAGCCCTCTACAACCTGCGCGTCAACGCGTCCACCCCCATTACAGACGTGCAGGCAGACGACGGCACCCGCTCGTTCAGCTTCGTCTGGCCGGACGACACCGCCGTGACCTTTGCCTTCGAGACCAACGAGTACGCCTCCATGGCCGACGGCACGCTCTATCGCGTCGAAGACCCCGCCTCCGTCGGGACCGCCCTGGGCTTGGTCACCGGCTACCTCGACAGGATGTATGCAGCCAGCGCGGACACCGCCACCGAGATGGGCGAGCTTGACGGCACCACCTTCGGCTGGGACATCGACGGTGACGGCACCTTCGAGCCCTTCACGGTTGCCTTCCACGACAACGGCGACGAGGCCCCCAGCGCCATCGAGGTATCGGGCACCGTCGCGGGCGAGCAGCAGAGCGCCTGGATCGACGGCGCCTACGGCATCACCAACCTCAGCGCCGGCACCGACGAGCGCGGTGCCTTCCTGGAGATGAGCTACCTGCAGGGCGACTACTACGCCCACGACACCGAGGCCACCTGCACCCTGCGCATCGTTGACGGGCAACTGGTTGTCGAGGGGCAGGAATAGGGCACGCTACGCGAAGGGCCACTCCCCTGCCGCAAGCGCCTCGATGGCGGCGGCAACGGCCTCGTCCTCGCAGCGGCCGATGTGCCAGCGAGCCGCCGCGGCGGCATCCGGAGCGCTTCCCTCCACCGCCACGCCGTTGGGCGTATGGGCAAGCATCTCCACGTCGTTGCCTCCGTCGCCAAACACGACCACCTGGTCAAGGCCAATGCCCAGAGCCTCGCACAGCACGTCGATGCCGCTTGCCTTGCTGTAGCCCGGAGGGGTCAGGTTGATGAAGCCCGGCATGGGCAGGTTGAAGTCGAGCGCGTCCACCTCGCGCTGCAGCTCCTCCATCACCTCGCGCGTGGCCTCCAGCCCGCCGCTTACGAACACGTTCAGCTTCACGGGCGGCTTGTCGGGCAGGCCGTCTGCCTGTATCGCCTCCTCCGCGTACTTGGGGAAGGTCTTGGCCAGCTCCTCGCGCGACCCATCGATAAGGTGCGGCAGTCCCTCGTCGTCAAACACGATGGCCCCGGCCTCGCTGCGGGCCCGCACCACCCTCAGCACCTCCTCGAGGGCAGCCAACGGCAGACGCTCCTCGTGAATGAGCTTACCGTCAAGGTACACCTGCATGCCGTTGGTGCCCAGCGCCGTGGCCACGCAAGCCTCGTCGCCGGCAAACGCAGGCGCAACATGGCTGATGCCACGCCCCGAGGCAGGCCCCACATGTATCCCCGCGTCCATCGCCGCATGAAACGCCCGCCTCGTACGCTCGCTCACCACCGCCTGCCCATAGGGAAGCATGGTGCCGTCGATGTCGGACAGGATGAGCTTGATGTCGTGACGAGCCATGGAGGCCTCCTTCGGTGGGGTCGTCAATGCACCTCAAGGGTACCATTACGACGTCTCGCCAACGAGCATGCCCATGATGTGGGCAACTTCTGATTCCGGCAAACACCGGTCAAAACCGGGTAGCATACGGCATGACCCCAGCGTGTCGTATCATAGGCATGCATGGGCTGCGCGAAAGGAGGCGCACATGAACGGAATGATGCTCCAGGGCTTCAGCTGGTACCTGCCCGCCGATGGACAGCATTGGCGGCGCATGGCCGAGCGCGCCCCCGAGCTAGCCACTCGCGGCTTCACCGCCATCTGGCTGCCGCCCGCATACAAGGGACAGGCCGGTGCCGCCGACGTGGGATATGGCGTCTACGACCTCTGGGACCTGGGAGAGTTTGATCAGAAGGGCACCGTACGCACCAAGTACGGCACACGCGAGGACTACGTGGCGGCCGTGAAGACACTGCAGTCGGAGGGCATCGACGTGCTGGGCGACGTCGTGCTCAACCACAAGATGGGCGGCGACGAGCTGCAGGAGTTCGAGGCAGTGGAGGTTGACCCCGCCAACCGCGACACGGTGATTGGCGAGCCCACCACCATCAGGGCCTGGACGCGCTTTACCTTCCCGGGGCGCGCGGGCAAGCTTGACGGCTTCGTATGGGATGCGGACTGCTTCACGGGCTGCGACTGGGATGACGCCCAGCAGCGCACCGGCCTCTGGCGCAACGCCAACAAGCAGTGGGCCACCGACGTCGATCGCTCCGAAAACGGAAACTTCGACTACCTCATGGGCATGGACATCGACCTTGCCGATGAGCGCGTGTACCAGCAGCTGATTAGGTGGGGCTCATGGTACCTGCGCACGACGGGCGTGAACGGCCTGCGTCTTGACGCCCTCAAGCATATGAGCCGCAGCTTCTACCAGCGCTGGCTCACCGACCTGCGCTCCACCGTAGACCACGAGCTGTTCGTGGTGGGCGAGTACTGGTCGCACGACCTCGAGGCGCTGCGTGGCTACCTGTCCGAGGTGGAGCCGCTTTCGCTGTTTGACGTGCCCCTGCACTTCAACTTCTTCAACGCCAGCCAGAACCGTGACGGCATCGACTTCACGCACATCTTCGACTCGACGCTCGTGTCGTCCGACCCCATTCGCGCCGTCACCTTCGTGGAGAACCACGACACCCAGCCCGACCAAGCGCTGGCCTCGACGGTGGCGCACTGGTTCAAGCCGGCCGCCTACGCGCTCATCCTGCTGCGCGAGGCAGGATACCCCTGTGTGTTCTTCGCCGACCTCTACGGCCTTCCCAACGACGCCATTCCCGCCGTCGCCGAGCTGCCGCTGCTGATGGAGGTGCGCATGAGCTGCGCCTATGGGCAGCAGCGCGACTGGTTTGATGAGCCCGACGTGGTTGGTTGGACGCGCGAGGGATCGGAGGACGGACCGGGTTGCGCCGTGGTGCTCTCGCGGCGCGACGGCGCCGAGAAGCGCATGGAGGTTGGCGCGGCACACGCGGGCGAGCGCTGGGTGTGCGTGCTGGGCGAGGAGGGGTTCGTCGATATTGACGACGATGGCTTTGCCACCTTCCCCGCAAGGGGCGCACTGCTCTCGGTGTACCTGCCCGAGCCCGCAGCAGAGGGCCTCTCCAACATCCCCATCATCGTGCGCCCCAACCACGAGTAGGTATCCGGCGGACAAGACGGCATCGCGCAGATATCTGCCAAGGGAGGCACATGGGCTATCTGGACCCATCTCAGATCACGGTACGGACGGGGACGGGCGGCACGTCGGCCCCTGTCATCTACCTTGTCGACTCGTCCGAGCATCCCCTTGAGAATCCGCAGCCTGCCCATACCCTCACGTCCACCGTCGTCACGCTGCCGATAGCCAGCTGGGGCGATGCGCTCACCCCATGGCCGGCCGCTGGCCTCTACCGCGACGATCCTGCCTTTGGCGGTCATGCGGCAGACACGCTTGCGCAGCTGGCCAGCGAGGTCATGCCCCACGTCGAGGCCACGCACGGGCTCTCGCCCACCCGCCGTGCCATCTGCGGCTACTCGCTTGGCGGGCTGTTCTCGCTTTATGCCTTCACGCACTCCACGGGCTTCGATGCCTGCGGATGCCTGTCGGGCTCGGTGTGGTACGAGGGATGGGTTGACCACCTTGCCGCGATGGACCTGCAGCTGGACGGCCGCTTCGCGTTCCTTTCGCTTGGCACCAAGGAGAAGCGCGGCGGCACGCCCCTCATGCGCACCGTGCAGGACCGCATGGAGTCGTGCGAGCGCATCCTTCGCGACCATGGCTGCGAAGTCGTGTTTGTCACCAGCCCCGGCAACCACATGCAGCACGTTCCCGAGCGCATCGCCACGGGGCTGCAGGCGCTTGACGGCTTCCTCGCGCGATAGCGCGCAACAAGCGCGCACGGCAGCGCCACTCACGTCAAACTGGGCTTTACCAAGCCAAGCGCACGTCGTCCCCACCCAATCCAAGGGGCTGCCATCCGCAGCGCCTTTCGCGTGTGCCTCGTCCCTCCTTTCGGGTCTTCCGCTGAAGGGCCTCACGAAGCAGTATGACACTTGTATAATGATGACCACGGACTCAAGGCGAGGGGCCAGGGAGGACATCATGATCGAGCGGATTACGGCAGTCATCGCGGACGTGGACGGCACCATCAACGTGAAGGGCTCGAAGCCCCTCCCGCGCACGCTCGCGGCACTCGAGGAGCTGCACAGGCGCGGCATCCTCTTTGGCACGGCCTCCGGTCGCCCGCTCGACCACCGCTCGCTTGACAAGGCCCAGGAGTGGGGCCTCTCCTTCCCCTTCGACCTCGCCATCGGCATGAACGGTGGCGACGTGTGGGACAGCGCCCACGAGGGCATCGAGCACATCATGCCGCTCAGCAAGGACTACATTCAGGAGATCTGCGAGTTCATGTGGCCGCTTGACTGCAACGTCATCGTGTACGAGAACGCCTACGACCACGTGCTGGTAAAGCGCATGGACGAGCGTCTTGAGGCCAGCATCTACCGCAACGGCTCAGTCGTCGAGCTGTCCACGCCCGCCGAGATGGCGCTCAAGGACACCGGCAAGATCGAGATCCAGTATGACGGCGACGACGCCGAGCTTGAGGCGCTGATCCTGGGCACGGTTGACGCGCACAAATCGCCCAACTGGAGCTCGGTGCGCACCTTCGCCGGCACGGTGGAGTTCATGACGCCTGGCCTGGACAAGGGCGTTGGCCTGCGCCGCTATGCCGAGCGCAACAACATCCCCATCAGCGAGATCATGGCCTTTGGCGACATGGACAACGACATCGCCATGATTGCCGCAGCGGGTTGGGGCGTGGCCATGGCCAACGGCTGCGACGCGGCAAAGGCCGTCGCGAAGGCCGTGACCGAGTATGGCGTGCTTGAGGATGGCATGGGCCGCTACCTCGAGGACCACGTGCTCTAGCGCGTCTTCTGCCGGCTGGCCACCAGCGCGGCGTACTCCTGGGCAATGAGCCCGGCCACGTACTCAAGCTGGTACGGATGCCCGAGCGGGTTAAGGTCCGAGTCAAACCGAAGCACGTCCGAGACGTACTCCTGCCGGGGCACGTTCCTTCCGCACACCATCCAGATGGTGGGGCGGTCAAGGCGCCTTAGCTCCTGGGACAGGTCGATGTACTCGAAGTATGCCCCCGAGTACGAGAACAGCACGACCAGCTGGTCGCGCCTCGCGGCGGCGATGCGGTCGGCCTGCTCGGCCAGCGACGTGCAGGTGTCCACCCACTTGCCCTGCATGAGTAGGTCAACCTGAAGGTCCAGCGCCGCCGCCTGACCCTTCAGCAGGCCAAAGGCCGACACCCTCTCGAAGCGATCGAGGTCTGCGACCAGCCGCACCAGGGCCTCGCGGTCCACGCCGCCCCGCACTTGCTCGATAGCGCTTGAAACGTGGCTGGCAAGGCTGGCGCGTCGCTGCGCCTCGCTCTCGCCGGCCACTTGCGCAAACGACCGCGAGAAGCTTGAGAAGGCCTCCTTGAGCTGCGTGAAGTCGTCGAAGCCCGCCTCGCGGGCAAAGCGCGACACCGTGCCCGTGCCCACGTGGCACGCAGCGGCCAGCTCCTTCACCGAAAGGTCGCCCAACACCTCGCCATGCGTCAGCAGATGGCGCGCTATCTGGGCGTTGATCGAGTCGTGCTCCTCGCGCGAGAGCAAGGTGAGCAGCGTGACCGTAAGCTTGTCGTAGGTCATGATTCCTCCAGCCGCTTGCAGGCACCCCTAGGATACTCCCGCGGCAGCGTCTGGCGCCAAGCTACCAGCGGGAGACCCCAGACGTGGTAGGCTAGCATGAGGAGCCATCGCCACGGGAGCGCACATGAAGGCCATCTTCCTGGACATCGACGGGGTCATCGCCACGCCCACCAGCGTGCGGCTGAACTACCTGCTGCACCGGCGCGTCGACACCCAATGGTACGACGCGGTGGCGCTCTCCTACCTTGGCAGGCTTGTTGCCCAGACGAAGGCCGTGGTTGTGCTCTCGTCCACCTGGCGCCAGGACCTCGAGTCCGAGGATCCCTTCATGCGCGCCATCATGACCAACCTCACGGACCAGCTTGCGCAGGCGGGTGCACCCATGGCCGACTGCACCCCGCAGCTTCCCAGCATCGACCGCTCGGGAGAGGTAGGCGCATGGCTTGACGCGCACCCATGCGAGGCGTGGGCCATCATCGACGACCTCGCGCGCTTCGAGGACCGGCCCGAGGTGGTAGAGGGGCACCTCGTGCTGGTGGAGGACAGCGAGGGCATCCGATATCGGCACTACCGGCAAGCGCTCGACATCCTGGGCTAGCGCAAGCTCAGACGGCGGGACAAACCGGACCCAGGAGGAGGCACCCATGCTCATCAGGCACTCGACCGAACCAGACCTCCCCCGCATCATGGACATCTACGCGCATGCCCGCGCGTTCATGGCGGAGACGGGAAACCCCAGGCAGTGGGGCCCCAACCAGTGGCCTCCCGAGGCGCTCATCCGCGAGGACATCGCGGTGGGCAAGGGATACGTGTGCGAGCACGAGGGCCGCGTGGTGGGCACCTTCTTCTTTGACCAGGGCACGGACGTCGAGCCCACCTACGCCCACATCGACGACGGCAGCTGGATTGGCGACGACACGTACGGCGTGGTGCACCGCATCGCCGCCGACGGCACCGTGCCCGGCACGGGCAGCTTCTGCCTGGAGTGGGCCTACGCGCAGTGTGGCCACCTGCGCATCGACACGCACGTGGACAACACACCCATGCGAAACCTCCTGCGTAAGCTGGGCTTCGTTCACTGTGGCACCATCTACGTGCACGAGGACAACGACCCGCGCCTCGCCTTCGAGCGCCTGTAGCAAAGGCGAGGAGGCATCCGGTGCCTCCTCCCACTTAGCCTATCCGCTTGGCGCTAGCTATCGATTCCCCTGCAGACGCCTGAGCACGGTGATGATGCCAATGGCAGCCAGCAGCATGGCCACGGCGGGAATGACGGCCGCGCGTCCCAGCAGGTCGCAGCATCTGGTGCCGAGGAACGCCCCGAAGGTGAAGGTGGCGATGATGCTGAGGTAGCGCAGCGACCGGGCAAGCTCGGCGCGGTTGTGCGTCGTCGCTCCCCTGAAGAAGGAGTCCACCATCTTGCGCAGGTTTCCCGTGCTCATGGTGGTGACGATGGCGTCTCCACGGAAGGTGGTGAAGGTCTCGTACTGCATGGCGGCCAAGAAGCTCACGATGCAGTTTGCGGACGTGTCCCACCATTCCCCGAGGGGCATGAGCCCCACTACCGCAAGGCCCAACGCCTCGATGGCAAGCACGGTACGCCTGACCAGGCGCACGCCACGGCGCTTAAGCACGCAGTCGATGGAAAGCGAGACAAGCAGGCCAAGCACAAAGGAGCCAATGGGCAGCAAGTACAGCAGGTATCGGTCGCGCGCGCCGTTGGCCAGCGCTATCCCAAGCTTGACGATGTTGCCCGTCTGCGCGTTGGCAAACACGCCTCCCCGCTCGAAGTAGGTGTACGCGTCGAGGTAGCCACCTACCGTGGCAAGCAGGTATGCCACGCGCATGCGCTGAGAGGGCTGCAGGGCGCTCTTCTCCCGTGTGGGCATGGACCAACTCCTTCCGTGCCAAGTCCGAACCCACTCTAGCACGCCACGGTGCGTTGGCGAGGCATCCCTGTCGCGATGCCCCCATTGGCGCAGGGCGTCTTTCCCGTTTGTGAAGAGACCATCAACAAGGCAAGCATGTTCCTCAAAACCGCTACGTTGTCCACGACAATGGGTGCGCTAAAGACACCGAGAGGCTCGTGACGAACATGCGATGCCCAAGACGCACGCATGCCGCCCAGAAAGGACCAAGGATGGACTACCGGAAGGCTTCGTTGGCCCTACATCGCCGGCTGCACGGCAAGATCGAGACGGCCGTACGCGCAGACGTGAGCAACGCCCACGCCCTGAGCATGGCCTACTCGCCCGGCGTGGCCGAGCCGTGCCTGGCCATCCAGCGCGACCCCATGCAGAGCTTCGAGCTCACGCGCCGCTGGAACACGGTGGCGGTCGTCACGGACGGCACGGCGGTGCTGGGCCTAGGCGACATCGGCCCGGAGGCGGGCATGCCCGTGATGGAGGGCAAGGCGGCCCTCTTCAAGGCCTACGGCGACGTGGATGCCGTGCCGCTGTGCATCCGCAGCAAGGACCCCGACGAGATCGTGCGTACGGTGGAGCTTCTCTCGGGAAGCTTCGGCGGCATCAACCTCGAGGACATCTCGGCCCCGCGCTGCTTCGAGATTGAGCGCCGCCTCAAGGAGGTGTGCGACATCCCCGTGTTCCACGACGACCAGCACGGCACCGCGGTGGTCACGCTCGCCGGCCTCATGAACGCGCTCAAGCTGGTGGGCAAGCGGCTCGAGGACGTGCGCATCGTCACCTCTGGCGCCGGCGCGGCGGGCATCGCCGTCATCCGGCTGCTCATGGCCATGGGGCTTGAGAACGTGATCATGTGCGACCGCAAGGGCGCCATCTACGAAGGGCGCGACGGCCTCAATCCCATCAAGGCCGAGATGGCCGCCGTCACCAACCGAGAGCGCCGTACGGGAAGCATGGCCGAGGTCATCTCTGGTGCCGACGTGTTCATCGGGGTCAGCGCCCCGGGCACGCTCACGCCCGACATGGTGCGCTCGATGGCGCCGGACCCCATCGTCTTTGCCTGCGCCAACCCCACCCCCGAGATCGATCCAGAGGAGGCGCTGGCTGCCGGGGCCGCCGTGGTCTCCACCGGGCGCTCCGACTACCCCAATCAGGTGAACAACGTGCTCGTGTTCCCAGGCATCTTCCGAGGCGCTCTCGACGTGCGCGCCACCGACATCAACGACGCCATGAAGATTGCCGCCGCCGAGGCCATCGCGGGCCTGGTCAGCGACCGAGAGCTTCGCGCCGACTACATCCTGCCGCAGGCGTTTGACCCACGCGTGCGCGACGTGGTGGCCTTCGCCGTGATGGACGCCGCCCGTGAGAGCGGCGTGGCCCGCATCTAGGCACCAAGGCGCCGCACGGCAATTACCTAGCCACAAGCGTGCGGGGACGGGAGGAGCACCCTCCCGTCCCCGCATCCCTTATGCGGGAAGCCTCCTCAGCGGCACCCGAGGCGGCACTTCCCGTTGGCCTTACTCCAGCTCGTCGGCAATGCGCGCGAGGTAGCTGATGATAGGCAGGCTCTGCGGGCAGGCGCCCTCGCACTGGCCGCACTGGATGCAGTCGCTGGCGTTCACGCCCGCGGACTCGGCAGTGTGGCGGTAGCGGCGCAGCGCGTCGGCCTCGTCCTCGAAGATGAGCTTGCGGTTCATGGCCTTAAAGAAGTCGGGGATGGGAATCTGCATGGGGCAGCCATCGGTGCAGTAGTGGCAGGCGGTGCACTTGATCTGGTCGACGCCCGCCAGCGCCTCCTGCGCCTTGGCCACGACCGCCATCTCGTCTGCCGTGAGCGGCGTGAAGCTGCTCATGTAGCTCACGTTGTCGCGCACCTGCTCGACGTTAGACATACCCGAGAGCACCGTGAGCACGCCCGGCATGCTCGCCACGTAGCGGATGGCCCAGCTTGCGTACGAGCAGCCCTCGCCCGCGGCGTCAAACACCTCGCGCACGGCCCGCGGCGGGTTGGCCAGCGTGCCACCCTTCACGGGCTCCATCACCGTGAACGGCACGCCATGGGCGGCGGCCACCTCCATGTTGGCCCTGGCCTGCACCGAGGGCTCCTCCATGTCGGCATAGTTCACCTGCAGCTGGATGAAGTCGATGTCGGGATAGGCCGTAAGCAGGCGCTCGAGGCGCTCGGGCCCCGCGTGGAACGAGAAGCCCCAGTGACGGATGAGGCCCGAGGCCTTCTGCTCGCGGATCCAGTCCCACAGGCCGAAGTCGTCATAGGCCTGCTGGTTGTTGTCCTGGATGGCGTGCAGCAGGTAGTAGTCCAGGTAATCCACGCCAAGGCGCTCCATGGAAATGCGCAGCTGGTCCTTCACCTGGTCGGCCGTGGGGCTTCCCAGCCAGGCGTTGGCCTTGGTGCAGATGGTGTAGGCGTCGCGCGGATAGCGCTCGACCAGCGCCTTGCGGGCAGCCTCCTCGGACGCGCCGCTGTCGTAGACGTATGCCGTGTCAAAGTACGTAAGCACACCGTCAAGGAAGATGTCCACCATCTCCGAGACCTGGGCAACGTCGATGCTGCCGTCCTCAAGCTTCGGAAGGCGCATCAGGCCAAAGCCCAACTTGGGCGTATCGTAGCCTAGGTAGTCCGGTGTGTATGCCATGTTCGCTTCCTCTCTCTTCGTGCTTCCCCTGTGCCCAGCATAGACCCAAAAGGCCCCGTACATGCACCTCTGTACGGGCAAATACGCTCGCCGTCGGTTAATAGCGCCCCCTACAACATATGCATGGGACGCATGCCTCGCTTTTGTTCCTTGCGCCAAAGGGCATTGGGCTACAGCATCATGCGCATAGCCTTGTGCGTCGTACTGTCGTCGGCGAAGCCAAGGCTTCGGTACAGCGGGTAGCCGTCGTCGGTGGCATGCAGCTCAAGCACGTCCAGCTTGCGCCGGTAGGCCTCCTCGATGAGCGTTCCCATCGTGCGCCGCGCCAGCCCCTGCCTTCGGTGCCCGGGCATGGTGTACACATTGAACAGCACGCCCGTGCGGCCGTTGGGAAACCGCGGGCTGGGGGGCTTTTCCACCAGCAGCAGCCATGCGCATGACACGATGGCGCCGTCGTCCGTACGGGCCGCGAAGGCCAGCAGGTCGTTGCCAAGATGCCTCTGAAAGTAGTTGGGCAGCTCCTCCCGCAGCTGGAGCACCTGGTCTTGGCCAAGCTGGCCAAAGTCGTCAGTCAGGTAGGCAAGGCGCAGCTCGATCAGCTGCCCGAGGTCATCCATGGTTGCCTGGTCGATGGCGATTGGCATGACGGCCCCCCTATCCCAACGTGGTCGTGCGCTCCACCACCTCATAACCTACCACGATATGGTCGTCCACGGGGTCATCACCGGCCAGCATGCTCAGCAGGGCTTCCACGCCGCGCTCCGCCATCTCGTCGGTATGGCGGTTCACGGTGGAGATGGCAGGCGTGGAGATGCGCGAGTAGATGGAGTCGTCCATGCCAATGACGCGCACGTCACGCCCCACCTTGATGCCATGGCTCTTGAGGGCGTTCACCACGCCTAGGGCAACGCGATCGCCAAGGGCGACGACGCCGTCAAACTCGAACCCGTCGTCAAGGCAGCCGCGCACCAGCCCCTCGGCCTCGACGATGCTGGGCTGGCGATGCGCGCCCTCCAGCACGAGGTTCTTGTCAAGGCGGATGCCGTGCTGCGAAAGGTAGTTGTAGTAGCCGGCGGCCTGGTCATGCTCGGCCGTGCGGTACAGCGACGCCGACACGCTGGCCAGCGCCACGTGCTCGCATCCGTGGCCAAAGAGGGTGGCGGTCATGTCGTAGCTAAGGGAGGGCATGTCGTTGCCCACAAACACCTCGCGCCGCACGCCCGTAGTTCCCGTGTGGTCGATGTGCACCACGGGCACGTCCACGTTTGCCTCGATGGGCACGCGCGTCATGCCGCCGATGTACACGATGCCATCCACCTGCCGTGACAGCAGGTCAAGCACATAGGACGACTCGCGCTCCTGGTCGTTGGCCGTGTTGCAGATGTACGACGAGTAGCCCGCCTCGCGCAGGCGCCCCTCCACGCCAAGCACCAGCGTGGAGAAGAAGTCGTTGCTTACGTCGGGGGTAAGGATGGCCACCGTCTTGGTGCTGGCCTCGCGCAGGCTCTTGGCTGCGAAGTTGGCCACATAGCCTTGCTCGCGCGCGATGCGCAGCACAAGGTCGCGCGTCTTTGCGGAGTAGCTGCCCTTCTCGTTGAGCACGTTGGATACCGTGGCCGTGCTCACCCCTGCCAGCCTGGCAATGTCATAGATGGATACGGCGCGCTTTGCCATGGCACTCCCCTTATTTGGCACACTACTTGACAACAATATCGCGTAATCGGTTACGTGGCATAGTCATAAGACGTTTGTGCACCAATTAAACGTATTACGGCACGACTTGCCCAGGCCGTCACGCCGGCGACGCGCCAACGCGGGCGCGCAGCCTCGCAACCCAGACGCCAGCACCACCCCATTTTGCGTCGCGCCACTGCTTGGGTAACATGCATAGGCATTGCCCGCAGGCAGACGAAGGTTGCCGCACCCGTTGGCAGAAATGCATGTACCCGCTGATAGTTAACCGTTTATGTAGAAGACGTGAATGGATATTTTCTGCAGATGTAATAAGTATTGCTCGCGTATTATCAATTTCAAGAAGTTAAACGGTTAATAACCAAGGATGACAGGAAGGACGAACGCCATGACCGCCGCCGACAAGCTGCTTCTCCCCTCCATGATGTGCGCCGACTTCGGTTGCCTGCGCGACGAGGTGGCCGCCCTCGAGGCTGCCGGCGCCGACGGCTTCCACCTTGACCTCATGGATGGCAACTACGTGCCCAACTACGGCATGGGTCTGCAGGACATCGAGTGGATCTGCAAGAACGCCACCGTCCCCTGCGACGTGCACATGATGGCCGAGCAGCCCGGCCGCTACGTCGAGAAGTTTGCTGGCTATGGCGCGCGGGTCATCTACGTGCACCCCGAGGCCGACGTCCACGTGGCCCGCACGCTTGCCGCCATCCGCGACCTGGGCGTCCATCCCGGCATCGCCATCAACCCTGGCACCTCCTTCGCCACCATCGAGTCCGTCCTGCCGCTCGTCGACTACGTGCTTGCCATGACCGTCAACCCCGGGTTCGCCGGCCAGAAGTGGCTGGACTTCGTGAATCCCAAGCTCGAGCAGCTGGTTGCGGCCAGCCACAAGGACGGCAACGACTACGAGGTGGTCGTCGACGGCAACTGCAGCCCCGAGCGCATCGCCCAGGCAAGCGCCATGGGCGTAAAGGGCTTCGTGCTGGGCACGGCGGGCCTCTTTGGCCACGGGCCGTACGCCGACAGCATGGCGCGCCTCCGCACGCTGTAAGATAGTCAGGACCGCCTGTTCAAGACCGCTCGTCAGAAAACTCCTAGTGAGAGGACCGCACCATGGCATTCAAGAAGCTCGCAATCGGCAACGACCACGTGGCAGTGGACATGAAGAACGAGATCATGGCCTACCTGCAGGAGAAGGGCTACGAGGTCATCAACGTGGGCACCGACTCCCCCGAGCGCTTCAACTACCCCGTGAGCGGCTACAAGGTGGCCCGCATGGTGGCTGACGGCGAGGTTGACGGTGGCATCCTTATCTGCGGCACCGGCGTGGGCATCAGCCTCTCCGCCAACAAGGTGCAGGGCATCCGCTGCGTCACCTGCTCCGAGCCCTACTCCGCGCGCCTCAGCCGCCAGCACAACAACACCAACATCGTGGCCTTCGGCGCCCGTGTCATCGGCATCGAGACCGCCAAGGACATTGTTGACGCCTGGCTTGGCGCCGAGTACGAGGGTGGCCGTCACCAGGTGCGCATCGACATGATCGCCGAGATCGAGCAGACCCAGCACCTTGCTGCTGCCGAGGAGTAGCACAGGCGGTACAACACACCCTTCCTTCCTGGCGCGGGCCGTGCAAAGGCACGGTTCGCGCCTTTTTTGTCCCATGGCAACACCCATGCTCCCGTTGCGGCCAGCGGTACCCTGCCACCCCATGCCTGGCATGGGCCTTTGTCGTACAATGCGACTCGTATGACCACTTATCGCGCTCAGGAAAGGCAGGGACCCACCATGGCAATCCACAACTACACCCCCGCAACCGACGGCAACGTGTACGTGCGTCCCGAGGACCGCGACGGCGAGCAGTCCGTCGTCTGGTTCACGCGCGACATCTCCCCCGAGGGCCTGCGCAAGGCCTTTGCCAAGGTGGCCGACCACCTTGAGGGCAAGGTGGCCGTAAAGCTGCACACCGGCGAGCAGCACGGCCCCAACATCGTGCCCGCCGCCTGGGTGCAGCAGCTCATCGAGGCCGACCTCCCCGATGCCACCATCATCGAGACCAACACCTACTACGAGGGCGACCGCGACACCACCGAGAAGCATCGCGAGACCCTGCGCGTGAACGGCTGGACCTTCTGTCCGGTGGACATCACCGACGAGGAGGGCTCCGTCGAGCTGCCCGTTGAGGGCGGCAACTGGTTTGACACCATGGCTGTGGGCTCCCACCTGCCCGCCTACGACAGCATGCTTACCCTCACGCACTTCAAGGGCCACGCCATGGGCGGCTTCGGCGGCTCCAACAAGAACATCGGCATCGGCTGCGCCTCGGGCCTGGTAGGCAAAAAGTGGATTCACGTCAAGACCCGTGACAACGGCGCCACGTGGGACCACCAGTGGTCGGTTGACCACGAGGAGCTGATGGAGAAGATCACCGAGTCAACCAAGGCCACCATCGACCACTTCCGCGAGCACGTGGTGTACGTCAACGTGATGCGCAACATGAGCGTGAGCTGCGACTGCGAGGGCACGGCTGCCCAGCCGGTCGTGACGCCCAACGTGGGCATCCTCGCGTCGCTTGACATCTGCGCCATCGATAACGCCTGCGTCGACCTGGTGGTTGCCATGAACGAGACGGGCATGGTGCACAACCACGACCTGCTTGAGCGCATGGAGAGCCGCCATGGCTTCCGCCAGCTCTCCTACATGCACGAGCTGGGCATGGGCAACTGGCGCTATTGCCTGCTTGACCTCGACAACGACGAGGCCGAGGTGAGCCTGGCTGACGCCGTGGCGCACGTGGTACCCTTCGAGGCCTAGTGCGCGGCCCCAGACAGGGGGCGCCTTGGCATCAGGGGAAACTCTTTTCCAGCCAGCGTGGGACATTGCCGTCCCACGCTGGACTTTTCTTTCCGATGCGTATGCGTTGGCCCTGTGGGCCGCGTGCGGTTGCTATAGTGGCATCAACGACATGCTCAGGAGAAGGGAAGCCCCATGAAGCTCGGAATCGTCGGCACCGGAATGATCGCGCAGATGGTCGGGCCCAACCTGGCCTCCTGGGGCGTCGAGGCCACCGCGGTGGCGGGCACGCCCAACACGGTCGAGCAGATCAACGACCTCGCCGACCGCCTCGGGGCTGCCGGCCGCTACACCGACTACCACGACCTGATTGCCGACCCCGGGGTCGACACCGTCTACGTGGCCGTGCCCAACTTCCTGCACTACGCCGTCTCCGAGGCCGCGCTGCTGGCCGGAAAGGACGTGGTGTGCGAGAAGCCGCTGGCCTCCAACTACGAGGAGGCCGCCAGGCTCGCCGAGGTCGCAAGGCGCGAGGGCCGCTTCCTCTGGGAGGCCGTGGTGACCACACGCCAGCCCAACTTCCGCCTCGTGCGCGACGAGCTGCTGCCGCGCATCGGCACCGTCAAGCAGGCCTTCGTCAACTACAGCCAGTACTCCAGCCGCTACGACGCCTTCTGTGCCGGCGAGGTCCTGCCCGCCTTCGACCCGGCCAAGGCCGGCGGCGCCATCATGGACCTGGGGTTCTACACCCTCACCTACACCATCGGCCTCTTCGGCGAGCCGATGGCCGCGAAGTACCTCGCCAACATCGAGCGGGGCATCGACACGAGCGGCGTCGCCATCCTCGAGTACGACGGCTTCCGTGCGGTGAACCTCTGCTCCAAGGACTGTGGTGCGCCGTGCGTCTGCCAGGTCCAGGGCTCCGACGGCTACATCGTGAGCAACTCCCAGCCCAACCTCTGCGGCCCGGTCACGCTGCACCTCAACGACGGCACCGAGGAGGTCTACGACCGCTCCCTGCCGGTCATGTGGGAGGGCGAGTTCCGCGAGTTCGTGCGCCAGCAGGGCGCCGGCGACCTCGACGAGTGCTACCGCCAGCTGGACGAGAGCCTGCTGGTGAGCCGCATCCAGAACACCATCCGCCGCGAGGCTGGCGTCATCTTCCCCGCCGACCAGCAGTAGGGACGGGCGGGCCACTTACCCACCCATCACATGCCTTCCCTTCCTTCGGGCCCCGGCTTCGCGCCGGGGCCTTTTCGTTCCGAAGGCGCTCTCGGTAGCTCCTGCTCGCCCTGCACGATGCGCCCTCGCCATACGTGTGTGGGCAGCCTAGGCACCCGGTTCGCATCACCGGTTGTGGTAGCCTAGCCTCAGCCCCACCGAAACGATGGCAGGAGTCCCATGGATTGCGTCCTCTTTGACCTTGACGACACCCTGTACGACCAGGTACAGCCCTTCGCCCTTGCCTATCAGCAGGTACTGGGCGAAGGTCCACAGGTAGACGTCGAGGCGCTGTTCCGAGCCAGCCGCCGCTACAGCGACGCCGCCTTCGCCGCCTCCGAGCGGGGCGAGATCCCCATGGACGAGATGTACGTCTATCGGCTGCAGATGGCCTTCCGCGACCTTGGTGCCGAGGTTGACGCAGCCACGTGCCTGGCCATGCAGCGCGCCTACGCCCATAACCAGGAGCATGCCATCACGCTGTTGCCCGGCATGGCCGAGGTGCTTGACGGGCTGCGCGCACGCGGATGCCGCCTGGGCATCGTTACCAATGGCCCTGGCCAGCATCAGCTTGCCAAGGCTGCCGCCCTCGGCATGGAGCGCTGGGTGGCGCGTGATGCCACGCTTGTCTCGGCCATAGAGGGCGTGGCCAAGCCAAACCCCGCCCTCTACCTGCGTGCCTGCGAGCGGCTGGGGACGACGCCCGAGCGCTGCGTGTTCGTGGGCGATGCCTATGTCATGGACATCTCCGGGGCCGTGGCCGCCGGCATCCCTGCAATCTGGTTCAACCATCGCCATCGCAACCCCGACAAGGGGCCGGCGCCTGACTACACGGTGCACTCGGTAGACGAGCTGCGGTCCCTGCTTGAGACGCTCTAGGAGCACCCATGACAAACGAGACGAATCGCCAACGGCTTCTTGAGGATGCACGCGACTATGCCGAGGCGGTGGCAAACGAGGAGCTTGACCTGCTTCGGACGCTCGCGCAGATTCCCGCGCCATCGGGCAAGGAGGACCGCCGCGCCGCATTCGTGGCCGATTGGCTGCGCTCGGCTGGCTGCACGCAGGTGGAGATTGACGAGGCAAAGAACGTTCTCTGCTTCCTGGGTGCCGCAACCCCCGAGGGCACCGGCCCCCTTGAGGTGTACTCGGCCCATACCGACGTGGTCTTCGAGGACGAGGGTCCCCTGCCCCTAGAGGAGCGGGACGGCCTGCTGTGGTGCCCCGGCATCGGCGACGACACGGCCAACCTCGTGGGCCTCATGATGGCTGCGCGGCCGCTGGCCAACAATCCGCAGCTGGCGCAGGGTAGGGGCATCCTCGTGGTGGCCAACAGCTGCGAGGAGGGCCTCGGCAACCTGCGTGGGACGCGGGCGTTGTACCAGCGCTTTGGCAGCCGCATCGCAAGCCACGTCACCTTCGACACCTACACCGGCGCCATCGTCTCGCACGCCGTGGGGTCTGAGCGCTGGCTTGTGGGCGTGGACTGCGAAGGGGGCCACTCATGGAGGTGCTTCGGGCGGCCCAACGCCATCGTCGAGCTGTCGTCGATCATCTCCGACCTCTCGAGCATCGAGCTTCCCACCTCGTCGCGCACCACCTGGAACGTGGGGACCATCACGGGAGGCAGCACCGTCAACTCCATCGCCCAGCATGCCGAGATGCTGTACGAGTACCGATCGGGCTCAAGCGGGTGCCTTGCCACCATGCGCAAGCGCTTCCGTGCCTGCGTCGCGGCGCACGGCGGCGATGGCGTGCAGGTGAATGCCACCCTTGTGGGCGACCGCCCCGCCGATTCGGACGAGCCCATCGAAGGCCTTGCCCAGCTTGAGGCAAGGGCCATCGAGGCGCTCCGCCAGGTGACGGGCCTCGATCCAGACCAGCATCCCTCCTCCACCGACGCCAACATCCCGCTCTCGCTGGGCATCCCGGCACTGTGCGTGGGGGCCGTGCATGGCGGCGGCGCCCACACGCGCGAGGAGTGGATAGACCCCGCAAGCCTTCCCGAAGGGCTGGCGCTCATCTGCGCGCTCATGCTGGGATAGGCGCATTGGGTCGGCGCCGTTGTAGCCTCATCGAAACAAGCCGCTGGTAGAATGCGACACCGTATCGTTTGTCGCTAACGACGGGAGGCTGGGGTGAAGCACAAAGGCGCGCTCATGCTGCTAGGAACCGCCATCCTGTGGGGGATGGGGTTCGTGGCGCAGTCGGCGGCCGCAGACGCCGTGGGCACCTTCACCTTCAACGCCGCGCGTAACTTTGTAGGCGCGGCCTTCCTTTGCGGCATCATCGAATCGCGCAAGCGGCTTGGGCTTGACCGCGCGCCGGATGCCCCAGGCTCGGGGTTTACTGCCCGCACGCTGCGTCTCGGTGGCATTGCCTGCGGAATCATGCTGTGCCTTGCGGCAAACCTCCAGCAGGCGGGCATCGCGGCCTATCCCCCGAATGCGGCAGCCTCGGGACGCGCGGGCTTCGTCACCGCCACCTACATGGTCATGGTTGCCATGATGGGCGTCTTTGTGGGCAAGCGGCTGCATCCATCGGTGATTGTCGCGGTGGCGCTGGCGCTTGGGGGCATGTACCTGCTGTGCGTTCCCAACGGCCTTGGCAGCATCTACCTTGGCGACTGGTTGGTGCTGGGCAGTGCGCTGGGCTACGCCCTGCACATCTTGGTCATCGATTGCTTTGGCATGGTTGACGGCGTGCGCCTCTCACGGCTGCAGCTGCTTACCGCGGGAACCATCTCGCTCGTGCTTGCGCTGCTCTTCGAGAACCCGCAGCCCACGCAGCTGGTGGCGGCCCTCGTGCCGATACTCTACGCGGGCATCGCCTCGGACGGCGTCGCCTACACCTTGCAGATCGTGGGCCAGCAGACCACCGACCCCACCGTGGCGTCCATCATCATGAGCCTCGAGTCGGTGTTTGCGGCCCTTGGTGGGTGGCTGGTGCTTTCGGAGAGCCTGAGCGCGGTGGAGCTTGTGGGCTGCGCGCTCGTCTTCACCGCCGTGCTGCTGGCCCAGGCCCCTGACCTGCGATCGGCTGGGAACTCCTAGCACGCAGGCAAGGAGTCGGCCTGGCCATCGCGGGGCCGCTTCATGTCCCGACGGTTCCGCGGCTGGACGCCTGGGTCACCCGGAGGGGCCGCGGGCACACCTGTACCTGAAACTAACTTCCCATTGTTCCGGACAAATCCCCCGGCCTTCGCGCGGAAGCGTATCCTAGCGGGTAGGGATTGAAGTGGATGCGTTTGGCATGGTGAGTCACCCCATGCCTCGACGAAGGGAGCTTGCATGATCAGGTGGGGAATCCTTGGGGCGGGCAACATCGCCCATCGCTTCTCGGCCAGCTTGGCGCACGAGGACGGCACCCAGCTCGTGGCCGCGGCGTGCCGCACGCAGGAGAAGGCAGAGGCCTTCCTGGCCGAGGTTCCGCACGCTGACAACGCACGGGCGTACGGCAGCTTTGACGCGCTGCTTGCCGATCCCGGGGTGGATGCCATCTATCTGGCACTTCCCCACGCCTTCCACCACGAGTGGGCACTCAAGGCCATAATGGCGGGCAAGGCCGTGCTGTGCGAGAAGCCCGCCATGCTGACGGCGCAGGAGATGGCCGAGGTGGCCGATGCCGCGCGCGAGGCCGGCGTGCTGTTCATGGAGGCCATGAAGCCTCGCTTTGTGCCCCTCTACCAGCAGGTTGTTGATGCCACGAAGGAGATTGGCACCCTCACGGCCGTGCACACCACGCTTTGCAACGACATGCTGGCATACGTTGACGACCGTCCCACCTACCACATGCACGGTGGCGCCGGCGCGGGCGTGCTGCTTGACTCGGGCACCTACTGCGCCAGCTGGCTGGACGACTTCTGCCCCGGGGTGCCCGTGCTCACCGGCATCGCGGGCACCATCAAGGACGGCGTGGACATCTACGTCAACGCCACGATGGACTACGGTGGCCTCGAGGCCACCCTGGAATGCGCCTTCGAGCGCGGCAAGCCCCGCACGGCCACCATCGTGGGCACGAAGGGCAGCATCTACGTAGAGGAGCTCCATCGCCCGCAGCGGGCCGTGCTCACCTTGGACGACGGCACCCAGCGCGTGCTTGAGGCGCCGTATTACATCGATGACTTCTACGGCGAGATCCACCACTTCTGCGAGCTGCTGCGTGCGGGCGCCACGGAGTCGCCCATCATGCCGCTGAAGGACTCCGTGCACTGCGCCCTGGTGCTTGACACCATCCGCGCAGCCTTCACACCCACCCCGGACACCCTCAAGGTGCTGGAGGAGCAGGAGCGCGTGCTGCGCTATCCCGAGCGCTTTGGTGCCGACGAGGCACTTGCGCTGGGCAACCGCATCACCCAGCTTGTCAGGACCTGCGAGCGATACGACCGCGAGGTGACCATCCAGATAACCCGCGAGAGCGACGGCATGCAGCTCTTTGCCCTGTCCATGGACAGCAAGGCACCGCGCAACTACGACTACATCGCGGGCAAGCGCGGCGCGTCACTTGCCTGTGGCCACTCCAGCGCCTATCTGCAGCAGCAGATGGTGCTTGAGGGCAAGGCCGACCAGCTCTTTGCCCAGATGCCCGACGTGATGCCCTCGGCCGGCGCCTTCCCCATCCGCGTGGCAGGCTCCGACGAGGTGGTGGCCACGCTGTGCGTGAGCGGCCTGCACGAGGGTCTGGACCACGAGCTGATGGTGCATGCCCTCGAGGAGGAGCTTGGCGTGAAGGCTCCCGCCCTTACCACCATCGTCTTCTAGGCAACGCGTGCCACGTCCACAGCCTAACGGCGCCCCGAAGCCTGCCAAGGGCTTCGGGGCGCCACGCTTACGTGAAGACAAAGCCTAGTGAGGCGCGTTTTCCAGGACGTCGTTTCGGTTGATACGAATGAGGATCTGGTCCAGGTCGAAGGTGCTGTTGAGCACCGCCTTCACGTCGCCATCCACGATGACGGAGATGCTGCGTCCGCGCATCATGAAGTTGGGCCGCGACCAAAGCAGCTGGTCGATGTCGGCATAGCGAATGGTGCGCACCCGGCCGAAGTAGGGCACCACGTCCATGTGGTCGTCGTAGGTGGACACCCGGTAGCGACGCATGGCCAGCCACATGACGCACATCACCACCACGAACGAGGCAAAGAAGCTGATCATGGCCGTGTCGTCCGCCACGAACACGCCCACGCGGCACAGCCACCCAAGCAGGATGCCCAGCACGCCCATGAAGGCCATGCTTATGACGAGGACGCCCGTCATGGAGCGAGGCATGAGGTAGGTGTCGTGATGGCTATGGTGCCGCTCGGAGATGCCGCTACCCGTCAGCCACTCCACGACGATGGCCAGAAGGGGAACGATGGCACAGATTGCTACCAAGACGTAGTACATCATGCGCCAATCCCTCGCCCGAGGGTTACAGCCAGCCCCTGTTGTATGCCCTGCGCCATAGGTAATTGCATCTTTCATCCATAGTCCACCGCCACTACGTTATCGAACGCAGCGGCTTGGCAGCGCAACCCGCTGGCCTACGGTACCCATGGGCCCGCGCACGGTTGAGTAAATAGGTCAAGCGCACGCTAATTGACGGTGAGCGGCATACACCACCTTCGACGTGCGCAAACCATGCCAAGCCACAGCAGCGGGAACATGCCCCGCATAACAAAAGCGGGGCCGGGAAGGCATCCCCGACCCCGCCTAAGGCTTGGCTACGCTTGCCTACGAGAGCCTTGCGAACTTGGCCACAAGGTGCTCAAGCAGGTCGACCGTTATCTCCAGGCTGGGGGCCGGAATAAACTCGCGGATGGAGTGGCACAGGTAGCCGCCGGTGGCGATGTTGGGGCACGGAAGCCCACGGAAGGTGAGCTGCGCGCCGTCGGTGCCGCCACGCACGGCCACGATGCGCGGCTCGATGCCCACCTCACGGTTGGCCTCCAGTGCGTAGTCGATGAGGAACTCGATGCCCTCGAAGTGCTCGGCCATGTTGCGGTACTGCTGGCGAATCCGCACCTCCACGGTGCCCTCGCCATAGCGTGCGTTCAGGAACGCCGCGATGTCGCGCAGCGTCTGCTGGCGACGCTCGAACGACGCGGTGTCAAAGTCGCGCACGATGTAGGAGAGCTGCGCCTCGCGTGCGCTGCCCGAGATGGAGATGGGGTGATAGAAGCCCTCGCGGCCCTCGGTGTGCTCGGGGCGCTCGTGCGCAGGCACGAGCGCGTCAAACTCGCCCGCAAGCGTGATGGCGTTGACCATGATGTCCTTGGCGGAGCCCGGGTGCACCATCACGCCATGGATGATCACGTCGGCCTGGCAGGCCGAGAAGCACTCGTAGTTGAACTCGCCCAGGGCCTCGCCGTCAACGGTGTAGCACCAGCGCGCCCCAAAGCGCTCGAGGTCGAGCAGCTCGGCACCGTGGCCAATCTCCTCGTCGGGCACGAACGCGATCTTGAGGGTGGGATGCGGAAGCGCCGGGTTTGCCTGCAGCCGTGCCACCAGCGAGCAGATCTCGGCTACGCCCGCCTTGTCGTCGGCCAACAGCAGCGTGGTGCCGTCCGAGCACACGATGTCCTGGCCCACGAACTGCGCGAGGTCGGGCACAAGGTCGGGCGAGACCGAGACGGGCTTGCCGTCCACCACGCCCACCACGAGGTCGCCTCCCTCGTAGTGAACGAGATGCGGCTTGACGCCAAAGCCCGGCGCGTCAGGCGCCGAGTCGATGTGGGCGCACAGGCCCAGCGCCGGGGCCTGCTCGCAGCCCTTGGACGCGGGCACCGACGCCGTCACGTAGGCATGCTCGTCAACCACCACGTCCTCGCATCCCAAGGCGCGCAGCTCCTCGCCCAGCAGCCGGGCCATGTCATGCTGGCCTGGTGTGGAGGGCGTCTGCTCCTCGTTGCGGGGGTCGGACTGCGAGTCAACCTGCACATAGCGCATGAAGCGCTCGACGACATCGGACATTCGTGTTTCCTTTCGCTCTCACCCTGCCCAAGCGCGGGCAACGGGCGCCTTACCTTCTTGCGTATTACATCTGCTCGAGGATGTAGCGCTTCACGTCCTCCAGCGTGCTCTGCCTCCATGTGCCGCTCTCGGCCTGCTCGGCAAGCGGGCAGATGATCTGGAAGTCAAGCCCCTCACCCGGCACGCGGCCGCTGCGGCGCTCCTCCATGAAGTGCTCGTGCCACTGCTCGTCCGTCGCGTTGGCAAAGCGCTCGGGATACAGGAACAGCTGCTGGCGCTTGGTGGCCGCAACAAACATCTTGGCCGCAAGCGGCGAGAGCAGCTGGTACTGGTCGGCCGGCACCTCGGTGAAGATCGTGGGCAGCGGACCAGCCACGACATGCTCGCACG
Organism: uncultured Coriobacteriaceae bacterium; assembly: GCA_902788705.1. GTDB lineage: Bacteria > Actinomycetota > Coriobacteriia > Coriobacteriales > Atopobiaceae > UBA1367. The sequence goes on from CADALE010000010.1 coordinate 42,540, forward strand.
TGCGGTCGATCATGATGCCCATGGCCTCGAAGTCCATCGTGTCCTCGCTCAACCTCAGCTTGAGCACGACACCCTCGTCGGTATGGTATTGCGCGCGCTGGTAGTCGGTGTCAAAGATGAAGTTGCCCAGCGAGTAAAAGATGGGCTTGCCGCCCACCACCTCGTAGTTCATCGGCACATGCGGGTGGTGGCTTACCACCGCGTCGGCACCCATGTCAAGGTAGGCCAGGTAGCGGTCGCGCGTGTAGGGCGAGGGTAGCGCCGTGAACTCCTCGCCCCCATGTGCCACCACGATGCACCAGCGCTGCGATGCCTTGATGGCCTCGATCTCCTCGCGGATGATGTCCATCTCGTTCCAAAGCAGGCAGCCGCCGAAGTCCTCGCCGGCAGGCTTGCAGCCGCGGCGGTACCCCACGCCCAGAAGCCCGATGCCGCCTGCCTCGTCAAGGATGAGGGGCTTGCGCGCATGGGCAAGGTCCATCCCCACGCCGAGCGTCCTGACGCCCGCCGCCTTTGCCTGTTGCAGGGTCTGGCTCAGGCCAAACTGCCCGGCGTCCATGATGTGGTTGTTCACCAGGCTCCAGATGTCGGCATGCATGGCCTGTAGCACGCAGATGGCGGCGGGATCGATGGTGTGCATCAGGCGCTGCTCGGCGGCGTCCATGCGAGGCGCATCAGGGTCGACCAGCGGCCCCTCCACGTTGGCTATCACGTGGTCGGAGTCGTGCAGGAACGCAAGTACCTCTGGCGCAAGGAGGTGCTCGTCCTCCCACTTCCGGGCCATGTGGTGGTCAAAGCCGATGTCGCCGGTAAAGGTAAGGACCGACGTCGCCCTCATGCTCATCACCCCCAGCTCGCCTCGCGCACAGGCGTGCGCTACTTGCCAAGCACGAGCTGGCGAAACACGTCGCCACGCTCCTCGAAGTTCTTGAAGTAGCCATACGAGGCGGCCGCAGGAGACAGCAGGCAGGCCTGCCCCGCTGGCGTTATCTGCTTAGCCAGCGAGACGGCCGACTCGAGGTCGTCCACGTACTGGCAGCAGGGCAGGTCAGCCACCTCGTCAAAGATGCGCCGGCCCGTTGCGTACATAAAGACGTACTGGTACTCCTGGTGCTCCCGCACGAAGGAGACCAGCAGGTCGTAGTCGATTCCCCGGTCCATTCCGCCCACGAGGATGGTCCGTGCGTTGCCGATGCTTCTAAGCGCCGCGATGGCCGCCTCGGGGATGGTGGAGATGGAGTCGTCGTAGTAGTCCACGCCGCCAACCGTGCCCACAAGCTGAAGACGGTGGGGCAGCCCCTCAAACTCCGCGATGGCCGCGCGCACCGACTCGTCGGTGCAGCCGTACAGGGTGGTGGCAATCTGGTGCACCACGCGAGCATTGAACTGGTTGTGGGCGCCTTCGAGCCTCATGGTAAAGGGCTCGAAGCCGTCGTCCGGAAGCCCCACGGGGGCCACCACGCGCACCTGCGCCTCGGTTGGGACGGGAGGAACCTGGTCGCCCACCAGGGCCACGTCGCACATGCCCTGGTTGCGCATGATGTGGGCCTTGGCCTCAAAGTAGCGCTCGAGCGTGCCGTAGTGGTCGAGGTGCTCCTCGTACAGGTTAAGGAACACCGATACATGCGGCGAGACTCGCAGGTGGTCGAGCTGGTGGCAGGACAGCTCGAACACGATGATCGTGTCGTCGCCAATCCCGTCGTAGGCGTCGAAGCAGGGGATGCCGATGTTGCCCACCAGGATGACCGGGCGCGCCTGGCAGCGAGAGAGCACGTGGTACAGCAGCGACGCGGTGGTGCTCTTTCCCTTGGTGCCCGTGATGCCGATCGTCTGGCGGCCAAACTGGCCAAGGAACAGCTCGGTGGCCGAGGTGTAGCGGTCGCCCCACCACTCCTCGACGATGCCAGGGCTCTTCACGATGGCGTCGTAGTCGCCCTCGCTGATGCCGTCCTGCTTTCCCTGGTACACGTCAAGCGCCTGCACGGCACAGTGTCCCTTGACAAACGCCTCGGTGGACTTCCCCTCAAGCCCGTAGCCCCAGATGAGGACCCGCTTGTCGCGCAGCGCTTCGTCAACCCGGGTGGCGCCTAGCGTGTGCGCCCAGCTTGACGACACGTCCGGCGCTTGCAGCTCCTTCACGAAGATGTCGCGCCTCAGGCCGCCGTAGAGCTCCATCGTGGAGTCCCACTCGTAGCCGGAGGCGACGATGTTGCGCCTGCTGTATAGGTTGTCGGGCGACACCGACGTGCACAGCCAGCGATAGCCGCGGGCATAGGCGATGTCCTCGAGGATGCGCTCCAGAGTGCGCTGCAGGCCATGGCCACGATACTCGCGCCGCACCATGAAGAGCTTCGAGTCGGCATAGGTTCCCAACACGTGCTGCCTCACCTTGATGCCCAGGTCATCGTCCCTGCCTCGCGCGTCCTCCATGATTGCCAGCGCCGCAAGGCGGGCGCCGTCAAACACGCCAAGCGTGAAGTTGGGCAGGCGCAGGCAGCGCCTGAACGTCTCCTCCGTGTTCCTGCGCAGAAGGTCCGCGTCATCGCCAAGCACCTCGAAGATGTCGTCCTGCAGCTCGAGAATCGCAGGTATCTGCTCCTCGCCACAAAAGCGGACGTCCCACTCCCCTACCTTCACGACCTGGTCCTTTCCGAGAAGTCGCTCCACATGTCCTCAAGCAGATGGTGGCGCTCCTCCATGTCGTCGATGATCCGCTGGTAGTCGGCCTCCTTGCCCGCCCTGCAGCACGATTCCTCAAGGCGGTTCTCGTAGCCGGCTATCTGCTCGGGGTCATCCCCGTTGTACGCCATCCAGAGGGCTTCCAGATAGTAGATGTTCTTGAAGTTGCCCGGCAGGCGCACCAGGCGCTCGCGCTGGACGAACTCGCTGTGGATGCCCACGAAGAACCGGTACTTGAACAGCTCGTTAAGCACGTCCCACGACACGACCTCGCGGTCGACGAGGAGGAAGATGCTCTCGAAGAACGTGAGGTAGCCCGAGAGGTCAACCTGGGAGGGCGTCTCCGGGACCCTCCTGGCCACGTCGCGCACGCGCTTGAGCTCCTCCGGCTCAAGCGGGGCCTTGCCGCTCTCGTGCAGCTGGAGCAGCTTTGCGTGGGCCTCCCAGATGGCATAGGAGAACACGCTCAGGCATGCCTCGCTCTCGGAGAACTTCTCGTTGAGGGAGACGATGAACTCGGCCTCCTCAAGCCGCTGGTTCTCGGCGAGCTCGCGCCGCAGCATCATGACCGCGAAGACGATCGAGGCAAGCTCGATGCCAGCCTGCACGTATCCTGAGATGTCTATGAGAATGGGGAACCGTGCCATGAGGAAGGCAAGCGCGACATTGATGACCCCAAGTACGACAAGAAGCACGAAGAGGGTTCGAATGACCCCCCGTTGACGTTCCCTGGACTTTCCCACCCTCATGGACACGACCTCTCGAACCGCACCGATTGCGCCGGCACCTTGCCCGGCAACCCACCAAAAAAGCTTTCCCATCATAGCATGAGGCACACCTGCGGCATGGAGGTCTCCACCAGATGCAGGGGTCCCACACGGGGCTGCGGGGCGTCTTCGAAGCATCGCGGCAGCAAATGGGGAGGCCTTCGCGGGGTGCCCGCAAAGACCTCCCCATCACGTCGACGGGAACGGTCAGCCCAGCACCTCGGCGGCGATGCGGGCGCTCTCGGCGGCGTCCTTGGCATAGAAGTCGGCACCCACCATCTGGGCATACTCGGGATTGAGCACCGCGCCGCCCACCATCACCTTGCACCATGGCGCCTGCACGTGCAGCAGCTGGATGGTCTCGGCCATGGCGGGAACCGTGGTGGTCATGAGCGCGGAGAGGCCGGCCAGCGTCACGTGATGCTCTACCACGGCATCCGCCACGGCCTGCGGGTCGACGTCGCGCCCGAGGTCCATCACGTCGTAGCCGTAGTTCTCCAGCAGCATGCGCACGATGTTCTTGCCAATGTCGTGGATGTCGCCCTTCACGGTTGCCAGCACGATCTGGCCCTTCGACGCCATGGCCCCACCCTCCGCCGAGGACTCGCGCAGCACCGTGAAGCCTGCCTTGGCGGCCTCGGCCGAGGCCATCAGCTGCGGCAGGAAGAAGGTGCCCTTCTCGAAGCGGTCGCCCACCTCGTCAAGCGCGGGAATCAGCACCTGGTTGATGGCGTACATCACGTCGTGGGAGGGGTCGCCGTCGTCAAGCAGCGCCCGCACCTCGTCGGCAACCGCCTCCTTGCGGCCAGTCAGCACCAGGTCGCGGATGCGCCCCTCGCGCGAGCCGTCCTGCCCAGGGGCCGCAGCCGCCTGCGCATCGGGCTCCTGCGTGGGAAGGCCGCCCGTGCCGGCGGCGATGGCCTGCAGCGTCGACGCCATGGAGGAAAGCGCCGCGGAGACGCCGCCGGGGCTGGACAGGTCGTAGGATGCCGGGCCGGTGGTCGAGGCTGCGGCGCCGTCCTTGCGGTCCGCATACCGCGCGATGTAGTCCTGGGCGCTCTCGTCCTCGCCCGAGAGCGCGCGCCACGACCTGACCACGTCCATCAGGCGCTCGTTCATGGGGTTGACGATGGCAAGGTCAAGCCCCGCGCCAAAGCAGGCCGCGAGGAACGTGGCGTTGACCAGCGGGCGGAACGGCATGCCAAAGCTGATGTTGGACACGCCAAGCACCGTGCGCACGCCCTCCAGCTCGGCCTTGACCATGCGGATGGCGTCCACGATCTGCCGGGGTTGGGTCTGGTCGGTCGAGGCGGCCATGGCAAGGCAGTCGATGACCACGTCCTGCCGCGGAATCCCGATGGCGTCGGTGGCGGCCACGATCTTGCGCGCCACGGCAAGGCGCCCCTCGGCCGTGGGCGGGATGCCATCCTCGTCAAGCGTGAGGCACACGATGGCACAGCCGTAGTGCTTGGCGATGGGCAGCACCGCCTCCAGCACCTCGCGCTTGCCGTTGCAGGAGTTGATGAGGGCCTTGCCGGGATAGCTGCGCACCGCCCGCTCGATGGCCACGGGGTCGGAGGAGTCTATCTGCAGCGGCAGCGTGGTCACGCCGGACAGCTCGCTGGCCAAGCGCACCAGCGTGGCCGCCTCGTCTATCTCGGGCAGGCCCGCGTTGACGTCCAGGATCTGGGCGCCGGCCTCGGTCTGGCTGATGGCCTCGCTCAGCACGTAGTCGTGGTTGCCGGTGCGCAGGGCCTCCTTCAGGCGCTTCTTGCCCGTTGGGTTGATGCGCTCGCCGATCACGCCCACCTCGCCCATGGCCAGGGCCACCAGCTGCTGCGCGCTGGTCACCGTGAAGTGGCTGTTGAGCGAGCGCCCGGCTGGCGTGCGGTCTACCAGCAGGTTCTTCTCCTGTGCGATGAACTCGGGGGAGGTGCCGCAGCACCCGCCGATGATGCTGACGCCGGCGCGCACCATGCGCCTCACTGCCTGGCCATACTCGAGGGGCTTGATGGAGTAGTACGTCCTGCCCTCGTGCACGTGCGGCAGTCCGGCGTTGGCCTGCGCCATCACGGGGCAGCTTGCCCATGGCAGCATGCGCTCGATCAGCGGGGCGACGTCGGCCGGACCCAGGCTGCAGTTGATGCCCAACACGTCGGCGCCCAAGGCACAGAGCGTGACCGCGGCCACCTCGGGGGTGGTGCCCAGGAAGGTACGGCCGTCCTCGTCAAAGGTCATGGTCACGAAGGCAGGCAGGTCGGAGTGCTCCTTCACGGCAAGCAGGGCTGCCTTGGCCTCGGCGATGTCAGCCATGGTCTCGATGATAAAGAGGTCGGCCCCCGCGGCGTCAGCCGCCTTGACCTGCTGGGCAAAGAGCTGGTAGGCATCCTCAAACGGCAGGGTGCCCATAGGCTGCAGCAACGCACCGGTGGGGCCGATGTCGGCTGCCACATAGCGCGCGCCAGAGGCGCGTGCGCAGCCAACCGCCGCAGTGAAGATCTCCTCGACCGTGGCGTTTTCGCCCAGCTTGGTGGCGTTGGCGCCAAAGGTGTTGGTGGTAACCACCTCCGACCCGGCAGCCACGTAGGCCGCATGGATCTGCGTGATCTCGTCGGGATTGGTCAGGCACAGCAGCTCGGGCACCTCGCCCGCCGCTAGGCCCCGCTCCTGCAGCTGGGTGCCCATGGCACCGTCAAACAGCAGGAACTCCTCGCCCGCAAGCACGCGGGCCAGATGGTCGTCCTTGATGCGCAGGGTACGCACCGCGCGGTGCCCTGCGGGGGTGGTAAGCGCGGAGATGTCAAGCATGGCGGCTCCTGTCCTTACGGGTGTGTCGCTCTATCCTATCGCACCGCAGGCCTCGTTGCGACGCGCCTCAACCCACGCACGTCACGCCACGTGCGCGGAGGGTGCACCAGTCGCGCAGGTTGCACGTGGCGCAGCCGGTCCGGGCCCCAACCTGCGGCTCGCCGAAGTAGCCCACGAGGGCGGTGACGCTCTTTGTGGGAACCATCAGCAGGCTGGGGGTGAGCGTGATTCCCAGGCGCCTGCCCGCGTCCAGCACCGCAAGGAAGGTTGGCTGGCAGGACAGCGGCAGGTCGCCATAGCCAGGCGAGTAGCGCCAGTTGGTGTAGAGCCCCCGGCTGGCGGCGTCTGCCACCAGCAATGCCTCGGCCCCGTCGGCCGCGCGCTCGACGATGGCGGTAAGCGCCGCGTCGAACACCACCTGGGCCACGTGGTCGGTCAGCGAAAGGCGCCGCAGCTCGCGCTCGGTGTCGGCGCCCAGCGTCACTGCCAAGAGCCCGACTGCAACGGCCCCCTCCAGATGCCGGGATACGTCATGTCCCGCCAGCGCCAACGCACAGCCCCGAAGCCTCACCACCGGCGTGCCGGCATCGTCCAGCTCACGGGCCTCCACGTCGAAGGAGCGTATGGACGCGCGGGGGCGCGCCACCTCCAGCGCATGTGCCACCAGCTCGTCCAGCCTACCCGCAAGCTGGGGCGTCAGCTCCTGGCCACGATAGCCCAGGTAGCGCAGCACCTCGCTCCTGTCTACCTCCGAGACGGCTATGTCCCTCACGGTGGCGGGCATGGGCGTCAGGCGCGCACGTACCCGCACGCGCGAAGCTCCTGGTAGGCAGCGTCGCCAATTTCGGGATGGTTCATGCTGTAGATGTGGATGCCGTCAACGCCGTTGGCGGCAAGGTCGCGAATCTGCTCGAGCATGTAGCTCATGCCCGCCTCGGCCTGCGCCTTGGGGTCGTCGCCCGCAACCACGAGGCGCCGCACCACCTTTGCTGGGATGGATGCGCCGCAGTTGAAGGCCATGCGCTGGATCTGCTTCACACTCGTGAAGGGCATGATGCCCGCTACCACCGGAATCCGTACGCGATGGCGCAGGCACATCTCGCGGAAGCGGTAGAAGTCGGCATTGTCAAAGAACAGCTGGCTCACCAGGAAGTCGGCGCCCGCCTCCTGCTTGAGGCGCAGGTGGCGCATCGAGAGGTCGAAGTCCTCGCACTCCACGTGGCCCTCGGGATAGCAGGCCGCGCCGATGCACAGGCTGGGGTCGCGCTCCTTCAGGTAGGAGATGAGGTCGGAGGCGTGGGCGAAGTCGACGGTGTCCCGGCCGGGCATGCGGTCGCCGCGCAAGGCCAGCACGTTCTGGATACCCGTTGCATGGATGCGGTCAAGGCGGTCGTCGATGTCGGCACGCGTGGCACCCATGCACGTGAGGTGCGCGAGGGCGTTGATGCCCAGGTCGTGCTCGAGCGTGTGCGCGATGGTGAACGTGTTGCCCGAGTTGCCCGTTCCCCCAGCCGAGAACGTGACGCTGATCCAGTCGGGGTCGCTCTTGGCCAGCCCCCGGCTTACCTCGCGCGCCTGATCAATCGGAAGCTCGCCCTTGGGCGGGAAGATCTCGAACGAGAGCGTCTGCTTGCTCGCCAGGATGTCGCTGATTCTCATGGGAATTCCCTTCGTGTCGGCGTTACCTCATGGTAGCCGTAGGATATTGCGCACGTGTGACGGGGTGCTGCGGCCCTCAGTACAGCGGCAGCTTGCCGGTAAGCGGGTCAATCTGCTCGGGATAGAGCGGCTCGAAGGCCAGGCAGGTGTAGGTGGGCTCGCCGTGGAACTCCGTATGCCCCGCATCGCGCACCAGGGCGACAACAAACCCCAGCTCACGACCGCGAGCCGCAAGATCAAGCAGCTCCTCCTCGGAGTCCACATACACGCACACCTTTGCCACGCCCGCCTCGAACCAGTCGACAAGCGGCGAGGGCTCGCTCGCGCCAAACAGGCCCCGGTGCTCCACGAGATGCACCCAGCTCTCGTCGGCGTTCACGCGGACGTCCTTCAGCCGCCCCTCGCGTGCCAAGGCCATCAGCACCGCCTCGACGCACGCGTGCCCCGACTGCGCGGCTATCTTTCCCTTGCGCATCTTGAGGTCGCGCCGCATCACGATCATCTGCTTGGCTTTGTAAGCGCCCATCTGCAGCTCCTTTCCTGCCGCGGCTACGCTGCCCAAGTGTACATTTGCTTTGAGTTATTCGAGCTCCGTTTTGGCGAGTCCGAATAAGCGAAACTAAATGTACACTCCCGGGCTGAGCCGGGCGGCGGATTCGCGGCCGGTGCCAGCGGCGCACGTGCCACGTGGCAACCGTCTCGTCATGCTACCATCAAGGCCAGACCAACAAGGGAGGTAGCATGAAGAGGTCGCAGCTCACCGCATTTGCCCTGGCCCTTGCCATCATGCTTGCCGTGGCCCTGGTGCCCGACCTGCTGGGCGGCCACACGCCAGCCCCGTCCCCCGCCAACCCGCAGGTCACGCTTGAGGGCTCCGACACGCAGGGCGAAGGCCATAATCAGGCTGGGCAGGAGCAGGGCACGGACGAGGGCGCCGGCACGCAGCAGCCCGCAGCGCCTGGCGACGACGAGGGCGACGTCGTCGTCACCAGCCCCGAGCTCCCCACCGTCGAGCCCATCTCGTCGGGACAGGCCGGAAACGCTCCGCCCACCACCCAGACCTCCCCGCAAGAGCCAGAGCCCTCGGCAGACCTTGGCCCCGACATCGAGCTGGGCGAGGGCATCACCGACGCGCGGGCACAGCAGGCAAAAGACGCCGCGAACGTAACCATCTACCGCGACGGCACCTACACGAGCAAGGTTGAGGTGGCCCTGTACATCCACACCTACGGGCGCGTTCCCTCCAACTACGTCTCCAAGACCAAGGCGCGCAACGCCGGCTGGGTAAGCTCGGAGGGCAACCTGTGGGACGTGCTGCCCGGCATGAGCATCGGGGGTGGCGGCTACACCAACGAGCAGTGGGGCGACGAGCCGCTGCTGCCCGAGACGCCCGAGGGCCGCGACTGGCGCGAGTGCGACATCAACTACCAGGGTGGATACCGAGGCGCAGAGCGTCTGGTGTACTCCGACGACGGGCTGGTCTTCTATACCGGCGACCACTACACCACCTTCGAGCGGCTTTACTAGGGCCTTCCGAAAGGAACCGACATGCGCGAGATACTGATTGACGAGCGCGACTTCACGGGGCCGCGCGACTTCATGGCATGGGTGAAGCAGACGCTGTCGCTGCCCGAGTGGACCGGCAACGGCCTTCCTGCCCTCCATGACGTGCTGACCGACATCTGCGAGCCCACGCGCATCACCATCGTTCGCCGCGACCCTACGCCCGACACGTGGTTTGACAAGGCCACGATGGCCATCATACGCGCCACGATGGAGAACGACCGGCTTACGGCACGCATCAAGTGACGCGGCAACCGCGACTGATTTACACAAGGTACCCCTACGCAGGCTTTTTGCAGAGCCGGAATTCGAGCAAGAATGTCACCCGGGTGCATCATTGCCTTGCCCTATGATACGTACGTTGCGTTAGAAGCCCCACGGCGAAGGGACCTCCCATGGAACAGTACAAGCGCGAGTTCATCGAGTTCATGGTGCAGAGCGACGTCCTCAAGTTTGGCGACTTCACCCTGAAGAGCGGGCGCAAGTCGCCCTTCTTCATGAACGCTGGCGCCTACGTGACGGGCGACCAGCTTCACCGCCTGGGCATCGCCTATGCGAAGGCCATCCACGACAACTTTGGCCTTGACTTCGACGTCGTCTTTGGCCCGGCCTACAAGGGCATCCCGCTGGCTGTCATCACCTGCATGGCCCTCCACGAGCTGTATGGCAAGGAGGCGCGCTACTGCTCCGACCGCAAGGAGGCCAAGGACCACGGTGCCGACATGGGCCAGCTGCTGGGCACCAGCCTGCACGACGGCGACCGCGTGGTCATCGTGGAGGACGTCACCACCAGCGGCAAGTCCATCGACGAGACCTATCCCAAGCTCATGGCGGCTGCCAACGTCGAGGTGGTGGGCCTTATGGTGTCGCTTAACCGCATGGAGGTGGGCAAGGGCGGCGTGAAGACCGCTCAGGCCGAGATCCAGGACAAGTACGGCTTCCCGGTGGCCTCCATCGTGAGCATGGCCGAGGTCGTGGAGGCACTGGAGGGCACGGTGATCACTCCCGAGCTCAAGGCCGCCATCGATGCGTATTACCAGCAGTATGGAGTGAGGTAGCTCATGCAGGTCGGCTTCGACAACGACAAGTACATCGCGATGCAGGCTGCCCGCATCCGCGAGCGCATCGCACAGTTTGGCGGAAAGCTGTATCTGGAGTTTGGTGGCAAGCTCTTTGACGACTACCACGCCAGCCGCGTGCTGCCCGGCTTCGAGCCCGACTCCAAGGTGCGCATGCTGGCCCAGCTGGCCGATGACGCCGAGGTCCTCGTGGCCATCAACGCCGAGGACATCGAGCACTCCAAGCGCCGTAGCGACATCGGCATCACCTACGACGAGGACGCGCTGCGCCTCATGGACATCTTCCGCGGCATGGGGCTCCTTGCCAACTCCGTGGTGATCACCCACTTCACGGGCCAGCCGCACGCCGAGGCCTGGCAGCGCCACCTGGAGAGCATGGGCATCCGCTGCTATCGCCACTACCTCATCGATGGCTACCCCACCAACGTGGACCACATCGTGAGCGCGGAGGGCTTCGGCAGGAACGACTATGCCGAGACCACGAGGCCGCTCGTGGTGGTCACGGCGCCGGGACCCGGCTCGGGCAAGCTCGCCACCTGCCTCTCGCAGCTCTACCACGAGCACGAGCGCGGCGTGATGGCCGGCTACGCCAAGTTCGAGACCTTCCCAGTGTGGAACCTGCCGCTTAAGCACCCCGTCAACATCGCCTACGAGGCCGCCACGGCCGACCTCGACGACCGCAACATCATCGACCCCTTCCACCTCGAGGCCTACGACGTGGTGACCGTCAACTACAACCGCGACGTCGAGACCTTCCCGGTGGTGAAGGCCATGATGGAGCGCATCATGGGCGAGAGCCCCTACCAAAGCCCCACGGACATGGGCGTCAACATGGTGGGCAAGTGCATCAGCGACGACGAGGTCTGCCGCGAGGCTGGCCGCAACGAGATCGTGCGGCGCTACTTCCAGACCGCCGAGCAGATCGCCCGCACCGGCACGGGCGAGGCCGCACTCGCCAAGATCCAGCTGCTCATGAACCAGGCGGGCGTCACGGTTGACCACTCCCCCGCGCATCAGGCGGCGCTTGCGCGCGCCGAGGCCACCGGCATGCCAGCTGGTGCCATGGTGCTGCCCGACGGCACCGTCATGACCGGCAAGACCAACGACATCCTTGGCGCGGCCTCGTCACTGCTGCTCAACGCGCTCAAGCACATGGCGGGCATCCCCGACGAGGAGTACGTGGTGTCTGACGAGGCACTCGAGCCCATCAGCCGCCTCAAGACCGAGCACCTGCACAGCTCCAACCCGCGCCTGCACTCCGACGAGACCCTCATTGCGCTCTCGATCAGCTCGGCCACCAACCCACGCGCTGCGATGGCCATCGCAGCCGCAAAGGAGCTGCGTGGCTGCGACGCGTACTTCTCGGTGATCATCTCGCCCACCGACGAGAAGCTCTATCGCGACCTGGGCATCAACGTGTGCTGCGAGCCCAAGTTCGAGCGCCACGGCTACTATCACCGCTAACGCCGCTCGCTTCCCTGATGAATCGTCGTGCGGTTTGGGGCTACCCCAAACCGCACGACGATTTCTTTGCTGGTTACTCTGTGGGCACGAAGCTGCAGATGAGGGTCATGTCGCCCTCGAGCGTGATGTCGCCGCAGCCACACGGCGCGACCAGATGCGAGCCCAGCCTCACCTCGCGGCTTCCGGCGGCAACGCTCACGGTGCCGCCCTCGCCCTCAACAACCGAGAGGTTCAGGAACGGGTGGTCCTGCGTAAGCGTGACCGGGTGGTCCTTAGTCACGCGCACCCTAAAGACGCTGAAGTACTTGCAGGTCATCAGCTGCGTGATGCCATCGATCTCGGGGTTCGTGACCTCGCCAGACTCCGGGGCCTTGGCGTCGTAGTCGATGACGTCCATGGCCTGCTGCAGGTGAAGCTCGCGAAGCGAGCCGTCGGGCTGCCTGCGGTTGTAGTCATACACGCGGTAGGTCACGTCGGAGGACTGCTGCGTCTCGAGGATGAGCGTGCCGCCCAAGATGGCGTGCACCGTGCCGGGCTTGATGTCGAAGAAGTCGCCAGGCTCGATGGGCACGAAGTTCTCCATGTCGTCCCAGCGGTTCTCGCGCACCATGGCAGAGAAGTCCTCCCGGCTCTTGGCATGCTGGCCCACGATGATGTGGCCGTGGCTATGCGCATCGAGCACGTACCAGCATTCGTGCTTGCCTAGGCTTCCGTTTTCGTGCTCACGCGCGTACTCGTCATCGGGATGCACCTGGATGGAGAGGTCGTCGGCCGCGTCGAGAATCTTGACCAGCAGCGGGAAGCGGTCGCCCGTGGCACCTTCAAAGAGCCCGTGATGCTCGCTCCACAGCTGGGAGAGCGTCATGCCGTCGAAGGGGCCGCCGTCGACCGTGCAATCGCCGTGCGGGTGCGCCGAGATTCCCCAGCACTCCCCCACCGGGCCGTCCGGCAACTCGTAGCCGAACTCCGCAAGCCTGCGGCCACCCCAGATGTTGTTGTGCAGAACGGGCTTGAGTACGATGAGGCCCTTCGATGCATCCATGAGACATCCCTCTCTGTGCGTTCCTCGTGCAGATGCTACTCGTCAATCTCATGCGTGGTGGCGACGCGCCGCAGCCAGTCGGCCGACGCCTTCAGACGTCGGCAGTAGTTCTCCTGCAGGTCCACCTCGACGAATCCGTACCGGTTCTTGAACGCGTTGTTCCAGCTCCAGCAGTCGATGACGCCCCAGTAGTGGTACCCACGGCAACGGGCGCCCTCGTCGATGGCGCGCGCGATCCAACGCAGGTGGTCGGCCACGAAGGGAACGCGATACGCGAGGTCGTCGATGCGGCCGTCGGCGGTGCGGGTCGCGTGGTGCTCCTCGATGCCGATGCCATTCTCCGAGACAAACCAGTCGAGGTCCGGATAGTCGCGCGTCATGGTCATGGCGAAGTCATAGATGCCCTTGGGGAAGATCTCCCAGCCGCGGCTCTTGTTCATCACGGCGTCGGGCCACACGTATTCGCGCGCAAACACCGGGTTGCCCCACTCGTCGACGCTCTGCTCGGGTGCCTGGACGCGCGCGGGGTGGTAGTAGTTGAAGCCCAGCCAGTCCACCACGCCCTGAGCGAGGATGGCGTTGTCGCCCGCGCGCACCGGCAGCTGGACACCGTGCTCCGCGAGCGTGTCCACCACGTCGGCGGGCAGCGTGCCCTTGGTCACGAGGTCAAGCCACCAGCGATTGCCCAGGCCGTCAACCATGCGCACGGCCTCGAGGTCCTCCGGCGTGGGATTGTCACGCGTGTAGGGCGGCGTGAAGCAGTTGATGAGGCCGATCTTCGCGTCGGGACGCACCGTGCCGGCGGCCTGAAGCTCGCGGAAGGCACCCACGGCCAGCGCGTGCGCCAGGCTGATGCCGTACTGCACGCGGCGCGCCTGCGCGAAGTCGTGATGGAAGGGGTACCAGTTGCCGTGCTCGTAACGCTGCTCCGGCTCCACGATGGGCTCGTTGAACGTGAACCAGTGCTCGACCTCCTGGCCAAACTCCATGAAGGCGGCGCGGGCATACGACGCGTAGGCCTCCACCACCTCACGGTTGTCCCAGCCGCCACGGCGGAACAGGTACGCGGGCATGTCGAAGTGGTAGAGGTTTATGAAGACCTCCACGCCCTCCTCGCGTGCCGCGGCGAGCAGCTGGTGGTAGAAGTCCGCGCCCTCGCGATTGAGCTTGCCGTCGGCGTCCATCAGGCGGCTCCACTGGATGGAGGTGCGGCAGGAGGAGAGGCCGAGCTCGTGGAAGATGCGGAAGTCCTCGGCGTAGCGGGCGCCCATGTCGTTGCCACCGTAGGAGCCCACGCGGTTGTGGAAGGCTCGGAGGTCCTCGTTTGACCAGAGGTCCCACAGGTTCTCGAGCTTGCCGTGCGCCTGGTACATGCCCTCGGTCTGCGGGCCAGACAGCGCCGCGCCAAAGAAGAAGTCGTCGGGAAGCTTCACGCTCGTCGTGCTCATCGTCAATCCCTTCTGCGCGCCTATAGGCCCCATCCCGTGGCATGCGCATCAAATCTTTTAATACGGAGCCAGAAGCTCGACCCTCTGGCCCGCTTCTCCCATCCTAACGGCCCCGCGCCGATTGTGGGAGCACTTCGACGCGGGGCACGTGCGACATCGCGTTCAGAGGCTACTCAGCGAGCTCCTCTGCCGCCTGCTGGGCAACGACGCGCTCGTGCACCTTCATGAAGGGCAGGTAGATGAGCACGCCCAGGGCCACGAGGATGACCTGCAGGATGACGGCCCTGAAGTCACCGCCAGTCGCCAGGAAACCCGACAGGAACACCGGCGTAGTCCACGGAACCATAACCACGCAGGGGTTGATGAGGCCAGCAACCGTCGCGAAGTACGTGATGATCATGAACAGGTCGGGAACCAGCACGAACGGAATCATAAGCGGCAGGTTGTAGACGATGGGATAGCCGTAAATGACAGGCTCGTTGATGTTGAAGATGCCAGGGCCAAGCGCCAGCGAGCCAACCGTCTTGCTGGTCTTGTTCTTGGAGAAGAGGAACGTGGCGATAAGCAGGCAGAGGGTGCAACCAGAGCCGCCGATGAGGCCGAAGGTGTTGACGATCTGCATGTTCATGTAGTGGTCGGGCTGGATGGCCGCGAAGCCGCCAGAGGCATAGGCCGCCATGTTCTCGGTGATGAGGATGGTGAGCATGGGCTCGGCAAGCACGCCGGAGATGGCGCTCTGATGAATGCCCAGGCAGAAGAGCAGGTTTGCGAAGGTGTAGATAATCACGACGCCCCAGATGTTGGAGTTGAGGCTCTGCAACGGCGCCTGGACGAACAGTTTGATGAGCGTGGCAACGTCGGTGCCGAAGCCCACCTGCAGGATGGTGGCTACGAGGCTAAAGACGGAGAGCGTCAGCAGCATAGGAATCATGATGTTGAAGGAGGTGGCAACCATAGGAGGCACGCCCTCACCAAGGTTGATCTCGAGCTTCTTGATGCCCGCAAGCTTGATGAAGAGCATCGTGGCGAGCAAGCCAATGATAATGGCGCCGAAGAGTCCACCGGTGCCCGTGTTGCCCGAAGCAAAGAGGCCACCTACCTGCTCGCCATTCACGTCCACTGCCTGGGGCATGGTCACGAAGAGTGCCGCAATGGCCACGACCACACAGGCGATATCACGCTTGAACCCCGTGTTGTGCGCGTGGCAATAACCAACCACACCGCACAGCAGGATGGCCGAGATGCTCAGCGTACCCTGCGTGAGGGAGTTGCCCCAGTACTGAGCGTTCGCGAGCGCATCTCCGCTGAGGAACAGGGGGAACACCACGTTGTTGATGAGGACCGCGACGCCCGCAAGGATGTACAGCGGCATGATGGTCGCAAATGCATCGCGCAGACTGCGCAGATGTACCTCCGACCCAATCCTTCCTGAGATCTCAGCAAACTTGTCGAGAAACGCTTGGCCCTTTCCGGCTGCCATGTCAAACCCTTCCTTTCTGCTTATGGGTGCTGCCTTTGTTTCGTGTGCTTCTTGCTTGTGCAAGTGCTTGGTTAGTAAAGTACACGCTTTTAATTTATTTTGCAAGCACTTTTGCTCACTTTTTTTGGACGATGTATAAGTGGGTGCAAACGGTCATAATAAGGGTGCAGACGAGATGCGGAGGAAGCATGCTTAAGTACCAAGAGCTCGTAAATACCCTGCTCGACGAGCTGGCTAATGGTGTGTACAAGAAAGGGGACCGACTCCCGACGACGCCCGAGCTCTGTGAGCGCTATGGCGTCAGCAACACCACGGTCAAGCGCGCCATGGACGAGCTTGAGCTGCAGGGTATTGTGGCCAGGCGCCGGGGGTCTGGCGTCTACATCAAAGAGACGACCATCGCGAAAGGCATCACCACTCGACAGGGCAGCACCTCTCAGCAGATGTCGGGTATGACAGCCGAGTATGAGGGCGCGCCGCAGGTTCTCACTAGCGAGGTGCATGACTTCTCGGTGGTGCGGCCCGAGCCTGATATTGCGGAGAAGCTGGGCATGGACGGGGACGGTTTTGCCTACCATATCTGCCGCGTTCGACTGGTTGATGACGTGCCCAAGGTGATCGAGTACACCTACATGCCCATCACGCTCATCCCCAACCTGCGCGAAAGCACGCTGAAGGCATCCATCTACCACTTTATTGAGGACGAGCTTGGGCTGAAGATTGGCAGCGCGCACCGCACCATCAAGGCCGTCGTACCTACCGAGGACGAGCGCGTGTGGCTGCACGTCGGCGAGGGAGAGCCGCTGCTTGAGGTTCGTCAGGTAGCCTACCTTGCCGATGGCAGGCCGTTTGAGTACTCGGTTTCTCGCCACACGAACGACTACGAGTTCTACAGCATCAGCACGCGGTAACGAGAAGCGCGCCACGAGGGTCCGACCCTCGTGGTGCGCTTGTTGCAAGTTTGATTGAACCACGAGGGTCGGACCCTCGTGGCGCGGCCTAGATGAACGCTGCGATGACGGCAAAGATGAGCGCGGGCAGCATGTTGGCTACGCGGATGGTCTTGCCCCACACCAGGTTGACACCCACGCAAAAGATGAGAATGGAGCCCACCAGCGAGAGGTTGGCGATGGCCGCCTCGGTCATAAGCGGCGCTGCGAGCGACGCGAGAAGCGTCACGCCACCTTCCAGCAGGAAGATGGGGATGGCCGAGAAAGCGCTGCCCTTCCCCATCGATGACGTCATGACCGCCACGATGATGAAGTCCAGCACCGATTTGACGGCAAGTAACGCATAGTCGCCAAGGATGCCGTCCTGGATGGCACCGACGATGGCCATGGCACCCACGCACACCGTGAGCGACGTGGTGACAAACGCGTTGACGAAGCCACGGTCTCCCGCGTTGCCCGTCTTGATCTTGAGCCACTCACCGAAGCGCTCGAAGGCACGCTCGATACCAATGAGCTCGCCGACCACCGTGCCAAGCGCGAGGCAGAGCACCACGAGCATGGACTTGCCACTGGCAAGTGCGCCCTGATCAATCTGCAACATGCCTTCCATAGCACCCGCAATGGCAATGAAGAGCACACTTACGCCCGACGCCTTGTTGAGCGATTCGCGTTGCTCGTCATCAAACAGCTTGCCCACGACTCCACCGAGAACTCCACCCGCAACAACGGCTCCCGTGTTGATAAGCGTACCAAGGCCGATCATGGGCCTCCTCTTGTAGCGCGTTAATGCTGTAGCTGTTCGAAGTCCACGTATACCGAGTTCTTTCCGCAGACCTCGGCCAGGTTGGTGACGTCGTCAATCTTGCCCACGCGCTGGTACTGATAGCGGTCGTTGTCAAAGGTCTCATAGAAGAGCACCAGGCGGTCGCCGCCGTACACCATGAGGTCTCCCGCTTCGATGGTGGTGGGTAGGTACTCCTCGCCGTCAAACGACTCGCCCGTGTAGTTGTACTTCTCGTTGCCGTGCAGCTCCTCCATGTGAAGCGACAGCGGCAGGCGCTCCAGCATCTGCTGGCCCGCAACGCCATCATCAAGGGTGGCAGTGAACAGCGTGCCGTTGATAATCACCGATATCTGCATGGGATTGACCTCCTCTTGCGCCATGGGCTCGGATTCCTCCTCAGGCTCAACCTCACCCTCAGCCGGTTCGTCCTCGGTTGCTTGGAAATCGACCTCGACCTCCTGAGGCGCATCGTCCTTCTTCCCGCACCCCGCAAGCGCCAGCGCCGCAAACCCGGCACCCTGCAGCAGCTCTCTTCTTGTCAGCATGGCCATCCTCCCACTCAAACGCCACTCATCCACAGCAAACACCAAGGCAACCTAACAAACAAAGCACGTATATTGCAGTCGTCTGTTCTATTTGTTATAGTGCTACTAGAACAACCAGAACAAAAGGAGACTGTATGCTCCTACGAGTAGACCTCACCTCACAAGAGCCCATTTACCTGCAGATTCGTTCGCAGATCGTGCAGGCAGTTGCCTCGGGCGAGCTTCAGGCCGGAGACCCCCTCCCCAGCGTGCGCTCCCTCGCAAGCGACCTCGGCGTCAACATGCACACCGTCAACAAGGCCTACGCGGTCCTGCGCGACGAGGGATACGTGATCATGCGCGGACGCAGTGGCGCCTACATCGCGGACCGGCCCTCTGCCCTCACTCCCGAGCGCGCCGCAAGCGACCGACAACGCCTCGCACAGGCCCTGCGCGGCCTCGCGCTCGAGCACAAAGCCCAAGGCGGCACGCTCGAGTCATTCACCGCTGCGGCAGCCGAACAGGCGGCACGCGTCTTCGCCACAGGCGACAGCCTCTAACCATTCAAAGGAGCACTTCGATGAACCTCATCTACCTCATGTTCTGCACCATGGTGCTGTTTGTCGGACTCATCCTCGCCATGACCCCGTGGCTCATGCCACAGACTGAGTGCTTCTCTGTCACCGTCCCCCACGGCGCCCGAAAGGAAGAGCTGCTCAGGGGTTTCATGCGCAGCTACACCCTCTGGATGGCCGTGCTCACCGCAGTTTGCACGCTTGCTTGGCCTGCTGCGCTCATGGTAAGCCCCATTGACCTCACCACCCGGTCGGGAGAAGCCGCGCTCACGCTGCTTCTGCTCGTCACCACCTTTGTTCCCATCATCGCCTCGTTCGCGCTCATGCTGCACTTCCGCGCCCGCGTGCAGGCGGTCAAGCAGGAGCGCGGTTGGGTGCCCGAGCATGCAGCTGCGGCGGCGTTCGTAGGCACGGAGAGCTTCCCCGAGCCTCTTTCGCTCGCCTGGGACCTCCTCTACCTGCCGCTCATTGGTGGTTTGGCGGTCTTCACGTTCACCCACTACGATCAGTTTCCCAGCCAGATTCCCATGAACATCGACCTCGCGGGCAACGTGGGCTCCACGGTTCCCAAAAGCCCCCTTACGGTGCTCTTTCCCACCTTCCTCGTTGCCTTCATGGGCGCAATATTCACCCTCGTCCATTGGGGAACCATCCACTCGAAGAAGCCCGTCGATCCAGCGGCGCCAGCCAGTTCGGCCCTTGCCTACGCAACGTTCGCACGTGTGCAAAGCATCTTGATGGTGGTGGGCGGCCTCATGGTTTCCGGTGTGACAGCAGTCCTCATCCTCGCCAGCTCGCTCGGCACGGTCTCGATGGCGTCAGCCGCGCTCATCACCACGATCGTTACCATTGCCTTTGTCGCGGCAATCACCATCATCTCTCTGGTAATGGGCCAGTCTGGATCGCGCCTCTTTGCCGATAGCGCATCCACAGGCATCGCGCGCGATGATGACGAGCATTGGCTGTTGGGCACCATCTACTGCAACCGTGAGGATCCCAGCATCTTTGTGCCCAAGCGATTCGGCATCGGGTGGACCAGCAACATCGCCCGCTGGGAAACATGGGCATTCGTGGCGGGCATCGTGGCGCTCTGTGTCCTGCTCATCGTCCTGACGGGAGCAATGGCCTCGTAGGCAGCTAACGCCCTCCTTGTATATGCGCTATACTGCTAGCAGCTACGCAAGGAGGAGTCCATGCCATCAACCGTCCAGCTCAACACACGCATCGACCCCGGCCTCAAGGCGCGGGGCGATGCCGTCTTTGCCCGCGCAGGCCTAAGCTCAAGCGAGGTCGTTCGTGCCGTCTGGGAAGCTGCGGCACGCACGCAAGAGGTGCCTGAATGCGTGCGGGCATCCAAGGAAGGGGCGAAGCCTGCGCAGATCGACGCCATCAAAGAGGGCGCCGGCCTTGCCCGGCGCATGGCTGAGGAGCTGGGCATACGAGTCTCGGAAGAGCTACCTGAGTACCACGCACTCCGCGACGAGGCATACGACGCGCTGATTGACGAGATGGAGGCGCGCCATGCTTGACGCAAAGACGTTTCTCGTCGACACCAACGTCTGGATTGACTACTTCATGGCTTCCGAGCCTCATGGCAAGGAGGTGCTCGCGTTCTTTGAGGCCGTCGACCAGCGCGGAGGGACGCTGCTCTACGCACCGACCACGCTCAAGGACGTCTTCTTCCTTGTCCCGCGCATCCTCAGGCGTGAGGCACAGGCCGCAGGAGAGCTCGAGGGCATCTCGTTTGCCCCGGCAGCATGGGCGTGCGTACGCAGCATGACCGAGATTGCCGCCGCCGCACCGCTGACGCTACCCGAGTGCGACCTCGCGTGGATGCTGCGCACTCGGCACCCCGATCTTGAGGACAACCTGATCATCGCGGCAGCGGAGACGTGCAACGCAGACTACGTGGTGAGCTATGACCGCGACCTGCTCGAGCACTTCTCCCCCGCTTGCATCACGCCTGAGCAGGCCTGTAACCTGCTGAGCATTTGTTCGTAGCCTTGGGATGAAGCGAAGGCACCAACCATGGGTGCCAGAGAGGCATGCCAGCGATTCCTATAAAAAAGGAGGGGCCTTATGGCCCCTCCCCCGCACGCATCTGAGACTCTCTTAGCTTGCCAGAGAAACGTGCTCGGACCGCTCCTGCGCCTCGATCCTTGCCGCGCGCTCACGAGCGGCCTCTCCCGCGATGACGGCCTGGCCGCCGTCGGGATGCAGCTCGTTCCAAAGCCGCTCCGCCTCTGCCTCCCAACCGCGCGCGTAGGGCGTCGTGCGCTCGCAGAGGCTCTCGGCGCTCTCGGGTGCCACGTAGTCCGTCGCGTGCGCCCCTGACTCGCACACCATCTGCGGAAGCACCTCGGGATTCTCGAGCATGGGGCACGGGCGCAGGTGGTTCTCGTTCCACGGATAGTGATCGTGGTAGGCCTGGAAGAGCGGCTGCCTCAGGCAGTCGAGCAGGCTCTGCTCCTTGATGTTGGCACCCGAATAGTGGATGAACACGCACGGCTCGACGTCACCACGCGCGTTGATGTGGCAGTACGCACGTCCGCCGGCGATGCAGCCAGCCACGAACTCTCCGTCATTCTGGAAGTCCATGGCAAAGATGGGCTTCCCGCCCTCAAAGCCACGCACCTCGCGAAGCCTGTGCAGCATGTACTCGCGCTGCTCGTAGGTAGGCATGAGGTCGGCGCTCGCCCCGTCCCCCACGGGCATGTAGTGGAAGTACCATGCCCAACGGCACCCCTTCTCAACCAGAAGGTCAAAGAACTCGTCCGAGGAGACGAGCTCAGTGTTGTCGCGCGTGTAGCACGTCGACGTGCCAAAGAGGAGCCCGTAGGAACGCATGAGGTCGAAGGCGCGCATCACCTCTTCGAACGATCCGTCCCCGCGACGGCCGTCGTTGACCTCGGGCTCGTAGCTCTCCAACGAGACCGAGAACACGATGTTCCCAAGCCGCGCGACCTCCCGGCAGAACTCCTCGTCAACGAGGCTCGCGTTGGTGAAGATGTTGAACTCGCAGTCCCCATGTGCCTCGGCGAGGCGCAGCACGTCACGCTTGCGCACCAGCGGCTCCCCGCCCGTCAGCATGTAGAAATGACAGCCAAGCTCCGCGCCCTGCGTCACGAGACGGTCCATGTCCTCGTACGTCAGGTTGAGCGAGTTGCCGTAATCCGCCGCCCAGCAGCCGACGCAGTGCTTGTTGCATGCGCTTGTCGGGTCAAATAGGATGATCCAGGGGACGTTGCAGTTATAGCGGTCGGCGTTCACCATCGTCGTGCGCAGCCCCCTGAACGCCGACTCATAGCCGGCGTTCAGCAAGAACGTACGCAGCACGTTGGGGTCGCTCTTGTCGATGACGTCAAACAGCCACTGTTGCCACTTGGACCCTGGATGCAGGGCGGCGCGCACCCCGTCAACGGAGTTGGGTACGGTATCTTCTATCAGTGGCTCGACCAGGTCGATGAGCCTCCCGATGGCTTTGTCTCGGTTTGACCCAGAGATGCTCCTCATGACTTGGTTGATGGCAATCTCGAACGTCTTGCGTTCAGCAGCATGGGCAATGGTCGATTGCATGTGTGCGTCTCCTCTCGTTGCGCCGTATGCTCACGAGAGAGGTTATTGCCACTCGACCACAGCGCATACTGTCCAACAGCCTAATAGTGTCTAGTTTTGCGACACGCTGCCCTACTTGTATAATGCCGTCGGAATATGTCTCTGAGGTTTGGGTATGCCCCTCATAAGGAGGAACCGCCATGTCCAAAGCCAACCTGACAAAGCGCGCACTGTCCGAGGCATTCTCTGAGCTTCTGAAGGAAAAGCCCTTCGAACAGATCACCGTAACCGACATCGCCCGCAAAGCCGGCCTAAACCGGCAGACGTTCTACTACCACTTCCGCGACCTGTACGACCTCATCGAGTTTTCCGTCAAACGGCGCGTCCACGCCATCCTTCCAGACATAGAGAGCATGCAGGACTGGGAGCTTGACCTCGTGACCGTTCTCAACGCGCTCAGCGACGAGCGCGACTCCGTCTACAAGCTTGGTCATTCCCTCGACCAGAGGTACGTGAAGCGCTTCATGAGGGAGCATGTCAGCGACCTAGTGGGCTCGTTCATCATGCGGACGCAGCCGGAGGAACGCCTCACCGAGGAAGATCGCCAGCTCATCGCCCAGTTCTTTGGCGCCGGCCTCATCGACATCCTGGACAGCTGGGTAGACGAGGGCATGCTCGAGCCTCCAGAGCACCTCGTGCGGCGCCTCTCGTTGTTCTTGGCGGACAGCATCGAGATAGCGGTGCGGCAGCTCGCGGAGGCTCGCTCGGCACCTCTTGGCTGAGGATGGGGGCAGCTCTACAGCTCTTCTGCCAGATAGCGGCCGGTAACGCTGTCGGGGCACGCGGCAACGTCCTCGGGTACGCCAGCGCACACGATGCGGCCACCCTCTTCGCCACCGCCAGGACCCATGTCGATGACCCAATCCGCATTGGCAATCATGTCCAGGTCATGCTCGATAACCACCACCGTAGCACCGTTTTCAACTAGACCCTGCAACACCCCAAGCAGCACCTCGACGTCAAGCGGATGCAGGCCAATGGTGGGCTCATCAAACACGAAGAGCGCGTCGTCCTGCCTGCGGCCAATTTCGCTCGCAAGCTTCAAGCGCTGCGCCTCGCCACCTGAGAGTGCTGGCGTGGCCTCACCCAGCGTGAGGTACCCCAACCCTAAGTCATGCAGAATCTGCAACTTGGCCGCCACCTTCCTCAGCGATCCCAGCTTCTGCAACGCCTGGTCCACGGTCATGGCCATAAGCTCGGGCAGGCTGACGTAGTTGCCTTTCTCACCCGCCTTGGTGCGCATCGTATGACGCTTGATATCCCACGCGAGCGGCGCGTAACGAGATCCCTCGCAATCCGGGCACGGGATGTCCACGTCGGGAAGAAACTGCACATCAAGCGATATCTGGCCCGTGCCGTCGCACGTAGGACAGCGGAGCGACCCCGTGTTGTACGAGAAATCGCCCGCCTTGAGGCCATGCTCCTTTGCGTCGGTGGTCTGCGAGAAAACGCGCCGCAGGTCATCGAGCACCCCAGAGTACGTGGCCACCGTAGAGCGCACGTTGGCTCCGATAGGGGTCGCGTCAATGAGGTTGGCACGGCGAAGGCCCTCGGCGTCAATCGCACGCACGTGACGCGGCAGGCGCTCCCCCGCAATTGCTGCGGTAAGCGCTGGCACCAAGCTCTCAAGCACGAGCGTGGTCTTTCCCGAACCCGAGACACCCGTCACCGCCGTCATCCGGCCGCGCGGAATCTGCACCTCAAGCGGCTGCACCGTGTGGATCATGTCCGTCTCGAGATAAATGGTGCCCAGGTCAAACATGTCACGCTCAAGTGCACGAGCCCGTGCGCGAATCTTGCGCGCACCCGACAGGAAGGGCGCTATGCGTGAGTCCGCACATGCGCACACTTCATCAACCGTTCCCTGGGCAATGACCGTGCCGCCCTCGGCGCCGGAGCGAGGCCCCACCTCAACGATGTGGTCGGCCGTGCGCAGCACGCGCACGTCGTGGTCAACCACCACCACGGAGTTTCCGTCTGCCACGAGGTCATCCATCACGGTGAGCAGACCCTCTACGTTGTCGGGATGCAAGCCGATGGACGGCTCGTCCAACACGTACAGCACCCCTGTCGTGCGGTTTCGCACCGCCCGGGCCAGCTGCACGCGCTGGCGCTCGCCGGTAGAGAGCGTGGCGCTCGCACGATCCAGCGAGAGGTACCCCAGTCCCAGCTGCCGCAGGCGCTCAGCAGGCTCCACCGTCTCGGCCACGATGCTCTGCGCCATCGGCCGCAGCTCATCCGGCACCGAGGAGGGGACGTCGGCCAGCCATGCCACCAGCTGGTCCAAGGTCAAGGCCGTGGCTTGCGCCAAGTTGATGCCCCGCACAAGCGGCGCGCGGGCGGCATCGGACAGCCGCGTGCCACCACAGTCGGGGCATGGCGCCTCGGTAAGGTAGCGCGCCACGCGCCGCAGGCCTTTCTCGTCCTTCACCTTGGCAAGGGCGTTCTCCACCGAGGCCCGCGCGCTGTAGTAGGTAAAGTCCATCTCGCCCGCCGTGCCGGTTTTCTCGTTGTGGTACAGCAGGTGGTACTTGTCGGGTGCGCCGTGCAGCACAAACTCCTTCTGCTCGGGCGTAAGGTCGCGAAAGGGGATGTCGGTGGGGATGCCCGCCTGCCGCGCGATGTCCTTCATGAGCGACCACATGAGGTGACCCCACGGCGCGACGGCGCCCTCGTCGATGGTCTTGGACTCGTCGGGCACGAGCGTCGCCTCGTCGATGTCGCGAACCGTGCCCGTACCCGCGCAGGTGGGGCAGGCGCCATCGGAGTTGAAGGCCAGCATCTCCGCACCGGGGCCCATGAAGTGCTCGCCGCACACGGGGCACACGATGTCCTGCTCAAGCGCCACGGCCATGCTGGGCGGTGCGTAGTGCCCATTGGGGCAGCGGTGGCTGCCAAGGCGGCTGAACAGCAGGCGCAGGTGGTTGAGGAGCTCCGTCGACGTGCCAAACGTGGAGCGCACGCCAGGCACGCTGGGTCGCTGGCGCAGCGCGATGGCCGCCGGCACATGCAGCACCTCGTCCACCTGCGCGCGCCCCGCCTGACTGATGCGCCGGCGGGTGTAGGTGGAGAGGCTCTCCATGTAGCGGCGGCTACCCTCGGCGTACAGCACGCCCAGCGCCAGGCTGCTCTTGCCCGAGCCCGACACCCCGGCGATGCCCACCACCTGGTTCAGCGGTATGGACACGTCCACGTCCTTCAGGTTGTGAACGCGTGCGCCACGCACCTCGATATGCGTAGGCTGGGAATGACGGGCATGGCTCATGGACGGCTCCTCCTGTCGGTCGAGACGCCCATGATTGTAGTACGTGACCTCCCCGCAGGCATGACGGCCCAGAAGATTTACTTCTTCGGGCCCACCACGATGCGCGAGGCTTCCGTTCCCTTAACCACGTCCTCGAAGGGCACGCCTATCTCCTCGGCGATGATGCGCATCACCTGTGGCAGGCAGAAGGACCCCTGGCAGCGCCCCATGCCTGGGCGCACGCGCCGCTTGACCCCATCCACGGTGGGCACGGGCAGCGGCGAGCGCAGGGCGTCAAGGATCTCGCCGCGGCTGATGCCCTCGCAACGGCAGACGATCTCACCGTAGTCGGGGTTCTCCCTAATCAGCTGGGCGCGCTCCTCAAGCGACAGCTCCGCCAGCCTCGGACGATACGCCCGCGCGGGATCGAAGGCCTCGTTGGGCACAACCTCCATGACCTCGGACAGGTACGCCCGCACCCACTGCGCGATGTCCACGGCAATGGCAGGCGCGGCCGTAAGGCCAGGACTTTGAATGCCTGCCGCCTCGAACACGTTGCGCGTGCGGATGCCGGGCCGCACCACGAAGTCCTCCTCGTAGGTGGGGCTGCGCACCCCCGTGAAGTACGCGATGATGTCCGAGGCCTTAAGCTCGGGCTGCACCTCCTGCTGGTTGGCCAGGATGTGCTCGACGGTCGCGCGGTCGGTGGACGTGTCCTCACGGTCGGCCACCTCGTCGGCATTGGGGCCCACCAGCACGTTGCCGTCCACCGTATGGATGAGCGCGATGCCCTTCGAGTGCGAGTGCGCACTTGCCAGCGTGGCCTTGACAAGCGAGACGGGGTCGCCCGGCAGCTCGCCCAGCTGATGCGGCGTCAGCGTAAAGGGGGTCTTTCCCAAGCCGGTTCGCGCCATCCAGCCCGCCTTCTTGTCGGTCACGAGGTTGGTCCCCACGCGCGGGTGGATGGTGAGGGTGCGGTCGTCGGCCATCTGGGCAACCACGTCGGCATAGACGCCCGCCGCGTTGACCACTGCCTTGGGATGGATGGTGCCGCGGTTGGTCCTCACCGCGCGCACCAGCCCGCCAGACACCTCCATGCCCAAAACCGCCGTGTTCAGCCACACCTCCGCACCGTTCTCGACGGCATTCTCGGCAAGCGCGATGGTCATCAGGTGTGGGCAGGTGATGCCGCCGGTTCCCATAAAGAGCCCGCCCACGCTCCACTCGGGCACGGAGGGCTCCACCTCGCGAAGCTCGTCGCGGCTCATCACGCGGGTACGCACGACGCCCTTCTGCAGGGCCGTGCGGTGCACGTACTCAAGCGCAAGCATCTCGATCGGCGTGCGCGCGAAGGTAACCTGCCCCTTGTTCTCGTAGGGAACATGCAGGTCATGCGACAGGCGACGATACATCGCGTTGCCCCGGACGCAGTAGGCAAGCTTCTGCGAGCCCTTCGAGAAGTTGATGCCAACATGCACCACGCCGCCGTTGCGGCTGGACTGGCCGGAGGCCACGTCTGGCCCCTTCTCCACCAGCACCACGTCCAGCTGGTGGCGCCTCAGCTCGCGCGCGATGGCGCATCCGGTGATGCCCCCGCCAATAACGAGCACGTCGCAGGCTCGCCCCTCAAGGGCATCGTCGCGCAGCTCCGGCAGCACCACATGCTGCTCGAAGCCACGTACCCGCACGTCGTTGAGCACGCCGAGGTAGCGATCCTTGTCCACGGCCAGCTTGCCGGCCGCATACACCGTGGCGTAGTCATCCACCTCGCCCTCCAGCAGCACGCAGCCGTCCCGCTCGGACGCGGTGATGCGCGGGTCTAGCTTGCGAAGCTCCCTCTGAAGACGTTCCAGCCTCATGATGCGTAGGTTCCGATCAGCTCGCGACTCTTGTTCGTAAGGTACGGCCGCTCGAACTCGATGCCCCAGCTACGTCTTACCATCAGCGCCAGCAGGCGATAGCGGTCTATCTCGTCGGCCGCAAGGGGCGTGAGCCGCTGGTACTCCTTGAAGAACTGCCTGCCAATGAAGCCGCGCACAGCCGAGAACAGCAGGCGCTGGGCCTTGCTTGCCTCGGGGAAGAGCTCTGCCTCCGAGAAGAGAAACTCCATCATGGCCGCCTCCACCGCTCGGTTGCCGCGGGCCGCCGTCATCCAGTCGATCACCGTGCAGGCGCCCGTCGCGTCAACCAGCACGTTGCCCGTATGGAAGTCCAGATGCAGCACGCCGTCCTCCTCGGGAAGCGACAGCAGGTAGGCCTTGGCACGCGCCTTCTCGTCGTCGGAGAGGAACCCCATCGTCTCGTCGTCAAGCAGCTCCACGCAGAGCGTCCTGATGTCGTCAAGCTCGTGGCTGCGCTTCGACTGCACCGTCACATGGCAGCGCGCGAGGTCCTTGCCGCCCTTCAGCAAGTAAGCGGGGTTCTTGCCGGGCATGTCGTTCTGCGACACGCCGTCCACGAAGCTCATCACGAACCCGAAGCGACCGTCCTGCTCAACCTGCTCAAACACCTGCAGGGGCGTGCAGCCCAGCTCGGAGGCTATCTTGGTGTTGCGGTACTCCTTCTCGGCGTACGCGCGCGGGTAGTCCGCGAAGAACAGCTTCATCACCTTGCCGTCAGTCGTGCGAAACACCTCAGCAGACCTGCCGCGTGCAAACCTCTCAGCCATTGCCCTCCCCCTTCACGTGGCCGCTTCCGGCTATCGACACATACACCCGATTCCCCATCTGGCCCAGGTCGGCCGCCACGCGCACCGTCTCCGCCTGCCGAACGGCCCGGAGCCGCTTGCGCGCGAGCACCTCTCCTTGGCTTACGAACAGCACCTCGACGTCGCGGTAGTCACTGTCGCTGCGCAGGTAGAACGTGACCTCGCCGCACTCGGGACCAAAGTCGATGCGCTGTGGCACGCACGACGCCACGCCATTGCCGCAGCGTACCTCGCGTAGCGAGCGGCCCTGTTGCCGCAGCGCATGCAAGGCGGCGGCCCTGCCCGCCCGCAGGCCCGTCTCGCTCACGTAGTCAACGAGGTCGTTCACGCTCGTGCAGTTGCCTGCGCTAAACACGCCGTCCACCAGCGTCTGAAGCTGCTGGTCAACAATGGGGCCATGCGTCTCGGCGCACATCGGCACGCCCAGCTGCTCGGCCACCTCGTTCTCGGGAATAAGCCCCACCGACACCACGAGCCCGTCGCACCCGATGCGCTGCTCGGTGCCCTCCACGGGCTGCATGCGCTCGTCCACCTTACATACCTCGACCGCCTCCAGGCGGTCGCGCCCAAAGGTCCGCGTCACGGTGGTACCTAGGTGCAGCGGGATGCCAAAGTCGTCAAGACACTGTGCGATGTTGCGCGCAAGGCCGCTGGGCCGAGGCCTTGCCTCGTACACGCCCAGCACCTTGGCGCCCTCCAGCGTAAGCCGACGCGCCATGATAAGCCCGATGTCGCCACTGCCCAGCACCACCACGCGCTTCGCGGGCAGCATACCCTGCACGTTCACGAGGTTCTGCGCACATCCGGCCGTAAAGATGCCCGACGGGCGGTCGCCGTGTATGAACACCTGCTTCGCGGTGCGCTCGCGGCAGCCCGTGGCAAGCACGACCGAGCGGGCATGTACCTCTCTAACGCCCGACCTGCTGGTAAGTACGAGGCGGAAGCCCTCCTGCTCCCGGTGCGCCTCAAGCACGAAGGTGCAGAGGGCCACATCGGCACCAAGGCCCATGGCGCGGTCAACGTCACGCGCCGCGTATTCAGGGCCCGTGAGCGCCTCCCCATAGCGCATGAGACCAAAGCCGTCGTGCACGCACTGCTTGAGGATGCCGCCCAGCTGGGCTTCGCGCTCCACGACAAGCACCCGCGCGCCGCCCTCCCTGGCGCCGATGGCTGCCGCAAGCCCTGCGGGCCCACCACCAATGATCACCACGTCATACCGCTCGTTCATACGCCCAGCAGCTCCCCTGCCGCACGCTCTGCCTCGAGCGCCTGCGAGAGCGCCCGCCCAAGCGTCTCGGCTCCCGTCACGAAGCCATGGTTGGCCATGATGCATCCGTCATGAGCGCGCATGATGTTGGCCACGTTGCGGGCCAACGCCGCAGACCCGCTGACCGCGTATGCGGCACATGGGTAGTCAAGCACGTCGGTCAGCAGATCCAGATGGCAGCCCGCCAGCACCGCGCAGTTCTGCGAATGGGTGTGGACGATGGCCCGAAGGTCAGGGCGCACCTGGTAGATGGCGCGATGCATCCGGCGTTCGCTCGACGGGCGAGCACCCTTCTCGTAGCTCCCGTCCAACACGCAAACAAGCACCACGTCCTCGGGCCTCGTGCGATAGTAGTCCACCCCCGACGGCGTGATCAGAAAGTGGTCGTCGTCAACGCGCACCGAGACGTTGCCCCACGTGGCCTGTATAAGCCGGTGCTCAACCAGCAGCTGTCCGTAGCGCATGACCTCCCGCCGCAGCTCAGAGACGTCCATCGCTCGCCTCCCGCTCATGCTTGGAATAGGAAGCCAGGTACACGGCGCGCTCGGCCAGACAAAGCGCGGGGTTGAGGTAGCGAAGCTCCCCCACGCGCGGCGCGAGCAGCTCGGCGCGGCAGGCCTTCTCCACCAGCAGCGCCGCTGCCACAAGCTCGCCCTCATAGCGTCCGGTCACGAGGAGCCCCTTGTCGCGCACAAGAAACGCGGGGACGTCCGCACGCGGGCGGTCGCCACAGCTTACCTGCGCCCCCAGCAGCTGCGCCATGTCGTCCGTCGACGCGCGAAGCGCCATCCCCTTCGACGCATACTCCCGCGCAAAGCAGCCCGAGCTGAAGAGCGCGAGCGGCGCATGCACGCGATCAAAGAGCGGTGAGCTCACGAAGGAGCCTTGCGCATCAAGCACGACGCGGTTGCTGTCGCCCGAAATCAGCAGGAGGCTCTCGTCTCCCCATATCCCCAGCTCCTGAAGCTGGCCTCGAACCGACTCGAACGTCTGCATGATTGGCTCGGGCCGCGTCTGGGTGGCCGTGCCATGCGCCATCTTGGCGGAGCCGCCCAACCGCGCCGGCACCCTGTCTCGTAGCGCCGAGGCGGCCTCCCTCAGCACGTTGCCCACGGCATCACCCCCGCAAGCTGAAGGGACATGACCCATTCAAAAGGATGGTCACCCATGCATTATCCGTTAGCCACGGCCCCATGAGAACGTCCCGGCGCCAAACGGGCAGTTCTGAGCGTTGCCTGAGCAGCAACTGCGCGCGTCGTCACCTGAGAACGCAAAAAGACGGAAGTCAATGATGCCAATCGGCCTTAGGGCGTCTGTCGCTAGGCCTCCGGCAGGCGCAGCACGTGATTGAACAGCAGGGTGTGCGGCTCGTCGTCGGGCAGGTCAAAATGCAGGTGCCCATAAAACCAGCGACGATAGCGCAGCTTGCCCTCCACGTGCTCCTCAAGCCAGTCGGTCCACTCGTCCGACGGGCCCCAGAACCCCGACCAGCGCGCACGATACCGCCGGTAGCAGCCCGTCGGCGGACAGTGGGTAAGCACGTAGTCAACGCTGCCCAGCTCGCGCACCCTGCGGTCGACGTAGGCACGCTCCTCGGCGCTCGGCACCTCTTGGGGCCACCACGTCCGGTGCGGTGTGCGCCACTCGCGGTCGATGGAGTATGCCCCGCCCACCACGAAGAACGTCAGGCCATCGATGACGAAGGCCTCGCCACGCATGAGGTGCAGCACGTGCTCGCGCACGCGATGCACCCGGCCACCAGCCCACTTTTCGACGGGAAGGGCGTCCAGAAGGTCAGAGTTCTCGTGGTTGCCATCCACAAACAGCGTCGTCCACGGCTGCGCCTCAAGCCAGTCAAGCCGTGCCGCCTCGCCCTCGCTTGACGGGTCGGTCCACACGAGGCCAAAGTCACCAAGGATGATGAGGTAGTCATCGCTCGTCAGCGCCTGACCGTCCCCACGGGAGAAGTCGTCCACCTTGGCGATGTCTAGCTCGCCGTGTATGTCGCCCGTCAGGAACACCGCCATGCGCATACCCCCGGAAGTGAGGTTAGTCTGGTACCATCACAGTACACAATCATCGCCGTTTTTGCGGAGAAGACCATGAAGCCCATCGCCTACGAGGGCACCAAGCCCTACATGTTCGTAAGCTATGCACACAAGGATGCCAGCCAGGTGTTCGAGGTGCTTGACGAGCTGCAGAAGCACGGCTATCGCCTGTGGTACGACGATGGCATAGCACCAGGAAGCGAGTGGCCCGAGGACATCGCCCAGCACCTCGACGCGGCCCACATGGTGCTGGCCTTCATCACGCCCAAGTCCATGGCCTCGCAGAACTGCCGCCGAGAGATCAACTTCTCGCTTTCGCGCGAGAAGCCGTTCCTGTCCGTGCTCATGGAGCCAACCGAGATGCCCCTTGGCATGGAGATGCAGCTCTCGGCCCAGCAGATGATCGTGCGCGACAACTTTGACAGCTGGGACGCCTTCGTGCGCAAGGTGATGCGCTGCCCCAGCCTTGCGCCGTGCAAGGGCGAAGGGCCGACGGAGCCCGATTCCGTGGAGGACACAGCTCCAGACGCCGGCCCGGCACCTATCGAGCCGACACAGCCCATCGCACCGGATGAGGTAACAGCGCCGGCCGAGCCCGCAGTGCCTCCCACCCCAGCTGCGCAGGGGCGCGTAGAGGCGCCCGCTAAGAAGGGTGGCCTCAAGTCCAAGGTCAAGAAGGTGCTGGGCATCTTCGGGGCGGGCATCGTTGCCCTGCTTGCCATCATGATCGTCCTGCACCTCCTTAGGCGAGTGGACCTCAGCCCCACCTATTCCACCTCCTGGGGCGACGAGATCAAGCTCGAGAGCTCCTCCTATAGCGTGAGGGACAAGGCCCTTACCCAGAACGACCTCGCCGCCCTGACAAGTAGCCCCAATCTCACGACGCTGTACCTCAACAACTGCGACCTCTCTGCCTGCGATTTCACGGCGCTCACCCTTCCCGCCGACACGCTTCTCACACTGGACCTTTCCGGCTCAACCGGTATCAGCGACTTCTCGTTCCTCTCTGGGCTCACGCTGAGGAACCTCGACCTCTCTGGCATCTCCACCTGCAGCGACCTCTCGCCCCTGAACATGTCCTCGCTAGCCATCCTGGACATCTCCGGCACGGGCATCTCTGACCTCTCGTTCCTTGCCAACTCCACGCTCGAGAAGCTCGACTTCTCCGGCACGCCCGTCAGCGACATCTCGCCGCTCGCCAGCATCCCCAGCCTCCGCGTCCTGTCGGGCACCAGTACGTCCGTTACCTCGATCGACGCCCTTGCGGGCCTTGAGAAGCTCGAGTCCGTCAACTTCGACGGCTGCAGCCTCTCCAACCCAACCAGCACCTTCACCTCGCTCAGGCTCACGTCCCTCTCGCTTGCCAATGCCGGCATCACGAGCATGGACGCTTTCACCAACTGCACCATCCTCAAGGAGCTTGACCTCGAGGGCAACGCACAGCTGGACAGCATGGACTGGCTGGATCCGCAGAACTACGCCACGCTCACGGCGCTGAACCTTGCCCATACGGCCCTTGGCTCCGATGACCTCGCATGGGTCACGCGCTGCAAGGGTCTCACCCACCTGGTGCTCGACGGCCTCGCGCTGACCGACTTCGGGTTCTGCAGCAACCTGGGCAACCTCACGCACCTCAGCGCCGTCAACTGCGGCATCGCCGACATCAGCCCGCTTGCCGACAGCCACTCCCTGAAGGTGGTGCTGCTTGCGCACAACAGCATCGGCAGCATCGGCGCGCTTGCCAACCTCACCGACATCACGAACTCGTCCACCATCATCGACCTCTCGTACAATGCCCTCTCGACGGTGGCCCAGCTTCCTACGGGGTCCTACCGGGCACTCATGCTGCAGGGCAACGCAAGCGACATCGCGCTCACCATTCCCCAAGGCGTCGGAGGCTATGAGGTCGTGATCCCCTGGTGCGAGGGCATCGAGAAGTCGGCCCTGGCCGAGCACCCGTTCTCGAGCGTGTACCTGCTGGGCTGCCCGCAGAACCAGGTGCTGTCAGTGCAAGACGCCCTCGGAAGCTCGCGGGTGAAGCTGGTCGATGACGAGGCGCTTCGGGAGATCTATGCCAACGACTCCTTCGACTATGCCCTGAACCTCGAGCACTCGCCGTACCTTACCGAGGCGTAGCGGGCGACTTTCGAGGCGTAGCACCAAGGCGTCGCACAATCAGGATTGCCGCATGCTCCAGGCGATGAGGTAGTCCACCACGAGGCCGTATGAGCGCACACCCTCCACCTCGCCGAAGCTCTTGAGGTAGGTGTCGTTCACGGTGCGGCCCACCTCCTTGAAGGTGCCCTCGTACGCCGCGTAGCACTCGGAGGTGTCCGTGCGGTCGGCAAGCACGAGCACCACCCCCTCATACAGGCCCTCGTCAGCCACGTCCTGAAGCACCCGCTGTGCCAGCTCGGGGTCGTAGCGCCACAGGGCGTTGAGGCAGTAGCAGAAGGCGTTGTAAAAGCCCGAGTAGGCAAGGCGCACGTCATCGCTTGCCTCGCAGGCCATGAACGCCGCGAAGTTGGCCTCCTGCTCGCTGGCGATGCCCAGCCGATGGGCTGCCTCGTGGCACATGGTAAAGGGAAGCTCGGCGGGCGCCACGTTCACGGGTACCCCCGACTCGCCCGTCGGCGCGAAGAACATGCCGGTATGCCCGCTATACAGCAGCGGCTCTCCCCACACCAGCAGCGCCTTCACGGGGGCCTGCGAGCCACGCAGCACGTCATGGTCCTCTTCCAGGCTCGCGTATGACGCGCCTGCGATGCTGGCCAGCTCGCCAAAGTCCTGCCGGAGGAGCGCGCCGTCCTCGTCGCGCGGCACCTCACTTGCCAGCCTGGCGGCCTGCCTCAGGTAGTGGGCCGTGGCCTGCGCCAGGTCGTCGGTGGAGTACTGGTCCACCTCAAGCCCAAGCTCGTTCGCGAGGGGCGGGGCATAGTGGTTGCAGGCCCAGCCCACAAAGAGGAAGACCGCCACAGACCCTGCCAGCGCCACCCACGAAAGCCACGGCAGCACGCGCCCCCTTCCCCTGAAGCCTCGAACCAGCACGACGACCGTCACCACCGCCCCCGCCAGCACGGCAACGTCCCAGAGGGCAAAGGGAACGACGCCGGCGATGGCGGCAAGGAGCCCCATGACAGCCCTCGTGACATGCCGATAGGCGGGAAAGAGCAGGCCGCCCGTGCGCGACACGACCACCCGCAGGACCAGGCTGCACACAAGAAACAGGATGGCCAGGCAAAGCCTGAACCGCCACGCACGGCCTTCCACGCGCCGCTTCGTCGCATCGCCCGCCATGGCCACCATGCCCGTCCCCGATGTCTGACTACCCCGCCCGTCGAGTGGACCACGCCTGCGGCCGTGGCCTACTTCCAGGGGCCCGCGCTATGCCAGCTTGATGAGCTTTCCCGAGCAGGTGGGCAGGTCAACCCTCAGCACGCCATCCTTGATGGGAATCGGCTTCACCGCATCGTCGGGCGTGGTACCGCCGTAGCGCCACCAGTCGGAATCGATGAGCACCGTGCCTTCCGTGGCATCGGGAATCTGGATCTCGTAATCGGCGTGCCCCTGCCAGGACAGGTTGAGCACGCACAGCACGCGCTCGCCCTTGGACGAGATGCGCTCGAAGGCATACACCACGTCCTGGTCGGCCTGAACCACGCGCCACGTGAAGCCCGCCTCGGCGTAGTCCTGTTCCCACAGCGCCGGCTGGTCGCGGTACACATGGCCAAGCTCGCGGAAGAAGCGCCAGAACGCGTCGTGGTTGGGATACTGCAGCATGAACCAGTCCTGCTCGCGGTTCTCGTCCCACTCGCGCAGCTGGGCAAACTCGCCACCCATGAAGTTGAGCTTCTTCCCAGGATGGGCAAACATGTACAGGTAAAGCGCCCGCGCCTGCGCAAACTTGCCCTCGTAGTCGCCGCTCATCTTCTGCGCGATGGTGGCCTTCCCGTGCACGTTCTCGTCGTGGGACAGCGGCATGAGGTAGTGCTCACGGCCAAAGTACATCATCGAGAACGTAAGCTTGTGGTAGTTGCCGGGGCGCAGGCCGGGCTCGGTCTGGAACATCTCCAGCGTGTCGTGCATCCAGCCCATGTCCCACTTGTAGTCAAAGCCTAGGCCACCCTCGGCGACGGGCTTGGTGGTGCCAGGCACGTCGGTCGAGTCCTCGGCCACCAGGAAGACGCCCGGGTTAAGCGACTTGAGGCCGGCGTTCATGGTCTTCAGGAAGTCCATCGCCATGTTGTTGATGCCGCGGCCCTCGTCGCCCTGCCAGTAGATGATGCGGCTGATGGCGTCCATGCGCAGCGCGTCCACGTGATAGGCGCCCATCCAGAAGTTGCCGGCAGACTGCAGGAAGCTGCAGGTCTCACCACGCGAGTGCATGAAGTTGTGGCTGCCCCACTCGCTCACGCCCACGGCGTCATTGGGATACTCGTAAAGCGGCGTGCCGTCGTAGTTGGCCAGGCCGTAGGCGTCGGTGGCAAAGTGCACGGGCACGAAGTCAAGGATGACGCCGATGCCCGCCTGGTGCAGCTGGTCGATGAGGTACATCAGCTGCTGGGGCGTGCCATAGCGGCTCGTTGCCGCAAAGAAGCCGGTAGGCTGGTAGCCCCAGCTGCCGTCAAAGGGAAACTCGTTCAGCGGCATAAACTCCACGTGGGTGAACCCGCCTGCGGTCAGGTGCTCTACCAGCGGCTTGGCAATCTCCTCGTAGGTGTACCAGTCGGCCGGGTCGTCGCTCTTCTGGTCGCCGGAGCGCTTGCGCCAGCTGCCCAGGTTAAGCTCGTAGACGCTCATGGGGCGGTCGTGGCAGTCGCTGCGGGTGGCCATCCACTCCTCGTCATGCCACTCGTACAGCAGGTCGGTGACGATGGAGCGATGCGCGGGACGCACCTCCATGCGGAAGCCGTACGGATCGCAGTGGTCCTGCCAGCCGCCACCGTGCCAGATGCGGTACTCATAGGGCGTGCCGGAGGCCACCTCGGGCAGATACAGCTCCCAGAAGTTGCCGTCCCAGCACTTGCTCATGTCCATGAACTGGCCGTCCAGTACCAGCTGCACACGGTCTGCCATGGGCGCGAACGTGCGGAACGTGGCGCCATGCGCACCACGAAGGCAGCCCAGCATCATGTGGGCATAGAACTCCTCGCCGGCATAAAAGTTTCGCGTATCCATGCGACGCTCCCCTCGGTTGCTTTGGTCACAACCATATTAGCCGAGGCCAAGAAGCTTTCCCACCATCTGCACGACAAACGCCGCAACCCAGGCCACCGCGCACTGGAACACCAGCACGCCAAGCGCCCAGCGTGTGCCCAGCTCTCGCCTCACGGCGGCGATGGCGGCCACGCAGGGCGTGTAAAGAAGGCAGTAGACCAACAACGACGCGCAGGCCAGAGGGGTCATCGCGGCCCGCAGGGCCTCAGTGGTGCCAAACAGCACCGTGCTGGTGGACACCACCACCTCCTTTGCCATGAAGCCGGCTATGAGGGCCGTGGACACGCGCCAGTCACCAAAGCCCAGCGGGGCAAACACCGGCGCAACATACCCGCCCACGAGGGCCAGCATGGACTGGGAGGGGTCATCCACTAGGGCAAGCGAGGGGCTGAAGCTTTGCAGGAACCACACCACGACGCTTGCCACGAAGATGACGGTAAAGGCCCGCGTGAGGAAGTCCTTGCTCTTGTACCACACAAGCCTCGCCACGCTCTTCAGGCCGGGCATGCGATAGTTGGGCAGCTCCATCACGAAGGGCACGGCCTCGCCGCGGAACGCCACCCGATGGCTGACGAGCGCCGTCACGATTGCCGCTGCCACCCCAAGGGCGTAGAGCAGGATGGTGACAAGGGCCGCATGCGCCGGGAAGAACACCGAGGCAAAGAACCCATAGATGGTGAGCTTCGTGGAGCAGCTCATGAAGGGCACCAGAAGGATGGTCATCTTTCGGTCGCGCTCGGAAGGCAGGGTGCGCGTTGCCATGATGGCGGGCACCGTGCAGCCAAAGCCCATGAGCATGGGCACGATGGAGCGACCCGAAAGGCCCATGCGCCGTAGCGCACGGTCAAGCACGAACGCCACGCGAGCCATGTAGCCCGTGTCCTCAAGCAGCGACAGGAAGAAGAACATGGTCACGATGATGGGCAGGAACACGATCACCGTGCCCACGCCGCCAAGGATGCCCTCCACCAGCGACTGCACGACTGGCCCGGCGCCAAGGCCCGCCACGATGGAGAGGCACCACTCGCTCACCCAGTCGATGCCCTGCTGCATCAGGTCCTGCAAGGCAAGACCGATCACGTGGTACGAGAGCCAGAAGCCCACCCCGATGATGGCAACGAGCGAGGGGATGCCCGTCCACCGGCCCGTCAGCACGCGGTCGATGCGCTGGCTACGCTCGCGCTCGCGGCTCTCGACCGGCTTCACCACGCACTGCTCGACGACGTGCTCGATGAACGAGAACCGCATGTCGGCAATTGCGGCGGCGCGATCAAGCCCGCGCTCATGCTCCATCTGGGCCACGATGCGCTCGATGGCCTCAAGCTCGTTCTGGTCAAGCGACAGGGCGTCACGCACCAACGGGTCGCCTTCGATGAGCTTTGTCGCCGCAAAGCGCCTGGGGATGCCCGCACGATCGGCATGGTCCTCGATGAGGTGCATCACCGCATGGATGCAGCGATGCACCGCCCCGCCGTTGTCGGTATCGCTGCAGAAGTCCTGACGGCCGGGACGCTCCTGGTACTTGGCCACATGCAGCGCATGCGCAACCAGCTCGTCCACGCCCTCGTTGCGCACGGCCGAGATGGGAACCACCGGGATGCCCAGCAGCCCCTCCATCGCGTTCACGTCAATGGACCCACCGTTGCCCTGCACCTCGTCCATCATGTTGAGCGCCAGCACCATGGGCCGCTCAAGCTCCATCAGCTGCATCGAGAGGTAGAGGTTGCGCTCGATGTTGGTGGCGTCCACGATGTTGATGATGCTGCAGGTGTCCTCGCCCAGTATGAACTGCCTGCTCACAATCTCCTCTG
Organism: uncultured Coriobacteriaceae bacterium; assembly: GCA_902788705.1. Classification (GTDB taxonomy): domain Bacteria; phylum Actinomycetota; class Coriobacteriia; order Coriobacteriales; family Atopobiaceae; genus UBA1367. The sequence continues at coordinate 81,271 of CADALE010000010.1, forward strand.
GACTGTAGGGACTCATCGAGTAGATGCCAGGCAGGTCGGTCACGTCGGTGTCGGGATGGCCGACAATAGCGCCGCTCTTGCGGTCCACCGTCACGCCCGGGAAGTTGCCCACGTGCTGGTTCGAGCCGGTAAGCTGATTGAACAGGGTGGTCTTGCCGCTGTTCTGGTTGCCGGCAAGGGCAAAGGTGAGCGTGGCCCCATCAGGCAGCGGATGCTCGGTGGCCTTCACGTGGAAGCGACCACCCTCGCCAAGGCCTGGGTGCTCCACCTGCTCGCGCCATGGCTTTGCCTGCCGCTGGGCGGCCTGCGTCGCCGGCTCCACCTTGATCTGGGCGGCATCGTCCACGCGCAGCGTCAGCTCGTAGCCATGAATCAGAAACTCCATCGGGTCGCCCAGCGGAGCATACTTCACGAAGGTCATCTGGGCACCCTGGATGACGCCCATGTCAAGGAAGTGCTGCCGCAGGGCACCCTCTCCCCCAACCTCGGTCACTACTACCGACTCTCCGATTTCCAGCTGCGCAAGCGTACGAGACATCACGATACTCCATCAGTTAGCATAAGTTAACAAAAATGCAGGTCAGAACGTGCATAAGTGTACTGCAAGCCAAAGGGCCAATTAATGTCCGGTGCGTCATGCATGATTTTCATAACGACAAGCCAAGCAGGAAGGGAAGCCATCATGACCAAGTCCTACGAGCCCAGCCGTCGCATCCTCGACTCCAACGTCGCGGGGTTCTCCCACTGGGATGGGCACCTTGTTCTCAGCAAGATCAAGCCGGGGTCAAAGCTCAAGCTTCGCGCCGAGTTTGACAACCCGTACGACCCCGATGCCGTGGCGGTGTACTTCCACGGCACCAAGATTGGCTACGTACCCCGCGCACACAACTTCGTGATCGCGCAGCTCATCCGCTTTGGCCACAAGGGCGTGCTCGAGGCCCGCGTCACCAACGTCAACCCGCTGGCTCACCCCGAGCAGCAGGTTAAGATGGCCATTCTGGTACGCGACGCCCGGTAGACGCAAAGCGGTGCCCGCCAAACGTCCCGGCAGGCACCGCTTAGGCGCATGTATGCTCAGGTTGGCCTACTTCTGGGCAGCCAGCTTCTGTGCCAGCTCGAAGGCAGCCTTGCCATTCACCATGCCATACACCTGCATGGGAATCACGTCCATGGGGATGCCATACACATCGCAGGCGGCCTTCACCTTGCTCTTCTGATATGCCACCTGGGGTCCAATCAGCACGACGTCAACCGTGTCGTCGATGCGGCGCTCGATGCCGCCCACACCGTGTGCCCTGATGTCGGCCTCGACGCCAGCCGCGGCGGCAGCTTCCTCCATCTTGCGAACCAGCAGACTGGTTGACATGCCACCTGCGCAGAACAGACGATCTTGAGCATGGGACTTCCTTTCCTCTGCCTTGGCCCTGCGTCCAGTGTCGCACAGTCTGCGACGTCAGACGAGGCATTTCAGCAGACCGTTCCTCCCGGGCCTTCGCCCAATCAACTGGCTGCCTCAGCCTCGTCCGCAAATCCGGTGCGCCAGAGGTCGCAGGCAAAGTAGGTCATCGCAACCCAGGCGACCATGGGGTAGAAGCAACCATGGGGATCACGGCCATCTTCCAGCACCTTGCGCACCTCGCCTTGCGTGAGCACCTCGAAGCTGCCAAACCGCTCACTGCCCTCGGCCCCCTCGTGCGTAAGTGGCGAAAGGTCGTCAAGGTGAGCCACGGCGCACAGCAGGGCGGTGCTCTCGTCGGTCAGGCCCGGCGAGCAAAACATGAGCGGGTTCACCACCCAGATGCGGTCACCTTCGCCCAAAACGATGCCCGTCTCCTCGGATATCTCGCGAGTCATCGCCGCGACGAGCGGCTCGCCTTCGGACTGGTCGCGACGGTCCACCAGCCCCGAGGGGATGCCCAGCACATATTGGCCAGTTGGGTAGCGATACTCGTAGTTAAGCACCATGCGCGGCTCGTCGCCCGGCACCTCCACGATCAGACAGGCGCTCACTGCGTCGGGAAGCGTCTCCTTTAGCTGGGCGTCATCCTTCAATGCGACGAGGTCAGACGCCTCACGACGCGAGGCCTCGTAGTAGTGCTGCCCACCCTCGTATGCAAGGTCGTACAGTTTGATGAAGCGCGTGGCATGCAGCGTGGTCACTTCTGGCTTGTTTGGCGTAGAGGACATCCCCCGCCCCTCCTTGCTATTCCTTGAGCAGTTTTACTGACACTCCCGGACGGATCAGCAGCGCATCGGGCGCCAGCCGGGCAAATCGGGCGGCCTCTTCCTCTCCGTACGGCTGCATGGGATGGAGGTGGATGGGCACGTTGTGCCGCGCCTTGATGAGGGAGGCGCAGTCAGCCGCCTCGGCCACATCCATGTTATAGATGCCGTCGCCGGGCAAAAACGCATAGTCGATGTCCATCAAGGGCATGAGGCCCATCTGCGACGTGGTGCTCGTGTCGCCAGCAAAGTACAGCGTAAGCCCGTCGACGCGCACCACATACCCAACGCACTCATCCTTCGGATGGTTGCGGTTGTAAGCCTCGACCGCCTCGACGCTTATCTCGCCATCAAGAAACTCCCTCTTTAGGTAAGCATCGCGCCTCGGGTGGGCATCCATGTTTTGCCAGACGACGCAGCCAGCTGCATGGGGCATCTTGTCTACCGCATTGTGGTCGTGATGCTGATGGGTAACCAGCACCACGTCGGCCGGCAACTCGTACGTCTCGTCCGAACCAACACCAGCGGGGCTCATGAACGGGTCGACATACACCACATGCCCGGCATTGGTGGAAAGCCTCAACGAACCGTGACCTTGGTACAGCAGCGTTGCCATGTGCCTCTCCTCCCCTCGTATCCTGCATGGCGCAAAGGCGTCAACCATCATGTTAGCTCAGCAAGCATGAAGGCCATGCCACCGAATCGGGTTCTGGCTGCGCAGTGCGGCAAAGTGTGAAATGATAGGCACCAGCCAACGAGAGGAGCCCCCATGCGCTTTGACTTCACCACCATCCCCGACCGCCATGGCCACGACGCGATTGCCGTCGACGGCCTGGGCGACGGAACCGGCTTCGCGCCGACACATCCCAAGGAGGGCTTCGACTCGATCCCGCTCTGGGTGGCAGACATGAGCTTTGCCACGGCCCCGTCGGTCACACGTGCCGTCCATGCGCGCGTGGACCATCCCTTCTTTGGCTACTACGCCGAAAGCGACAGCTACTACCAGGCAATCATTGACTGGCACCAGTCGCGCAAGGGCGTGGCTGACCTCGCGCGCGAGGACATCGGCTACGAGAACGGCGTGTTGGGAGGCGTCATCTCCGCGCTTAACGTCCTCTGCTCGAAGGGCGACAACGTGCTTGTGCACTCCCCCACCTACGTCGGCTTTACCGGCTGCTGCCAGAACAACGGCTATCACCTAGTTCACAGCCCGCTCAAGCTTGACGAGGCGGGCGTGTGGCGCATGGACTTCGAGGACATGGAGCGGCGCATCAAGGAGAACAGCATCCATGCCGCCATCTTCTGCTCGCCCCACAACCCCTGCGGGCGCGTCTGGGAGCGCTCCGAGATAGAGCAGGCCATGGAGCTCTTCGAGCGTTACGACGTCTACGTCATCTCCGACGAGATCTGGTCTGACCTGCTGCTCAATGGGCACAGGCACATTCCCACCCAGTCGGTGAGTAACTGGGCCCACGACCATGTGGTTGCGCTCTACGCCCCGTCAAAGACCTTCAACCTGGCTGGGCTCATCGGCTCGTACCACGTCATCTACAACAAGTGGCTGCGCGACCGCATCCGCAAGGAGAGCTCGCTCTCGCATTACAACAGCCAGAACGTACTCTCCATGCACGCGCTCATCGGTGCCTACAGTCAGGAGGGTGCCGCCTGGACCGACGAGCTGCTGCAGGTGCTCTCGGACAACGCGAACTACGCGCACGAGCGGCTGGCCGGCTATGAGGGCGTGCAGTGCGCCCGTCCCGAAGGCACCTACGTGCTGCTTGCCGACTGCAGGCAGTGGTGCGACGAGCACGGCGTGAGCTATGCAGACTTCCCGCGCCTTGGCTGGGACGTTGGCGCAACCTGGCATGACGGTCGCCTCTTCGAGTGCCCGGGCTTTGTGCGCATCGCCGTGAGCGTGCCCCATGCACTGGTGGTGGAGGCGTTCGATCGGCTGGACCGCTACGTGTTTGGAGCCTAGCTAGTAGGTGGATTGCACAAGGGGCAGTGGGGCAGCACCTTAGCGTGCGCGCTCAAATATGGCCGCATAGGCGCTGACGAGCCTCTCGAACGAGCAGGCGGCGTTTGCCGGGCTCGTCGAGGGCAGCCGTGTCGCAGGCAGGCCACACTCGGCCTCGCAGCCAAGGCGGCGGTAGAGTTCGTGCGCCTTGGCGCCTGTGCAGAACACCGCCTCGATCGGAGCCGCCCTCGTGATGAGCGAGAGCTGGTTAGGCCGAGCGTTGCGTATGCTCGTGTCGCTGGCGCCTTCGATGTCGCACTCCGCCACCACGTCCCAAAGCGCGATGCCGTGCCTCAGCGCAAACGAGCGTCGCTCCTCTACCGTGATGGGCAGCTCCTCACCTGCAAGTTCGGCCAGCACGCGCCAGAAGCGGTTCTGCGGGTGTCCGTAGTTGTAGCCGTACGAGCGTGACTTGGGGCTGGGAAATGACCCCAGCACCAGCACGCGGCTGTGCTCATCAAACGTGGGCGGTATCGTGTGCGTCAGGTGTTCCATGTAACCTCCGCTGTGTGAGCCTGCACATCATGATGCCGCAACCTCACTCCGCTGCCAACAGGGGCGCCACCAAGCATGGCTGCCATCGTGGCACGCATTCGCCGAGCGCCCCGACGACAACCAGCCCATATCGGAAGTCCTCCTGCTATCTTGAATCCACGACGCAACCGTTTGAAAGGAGACCATCATGAAGGAGTTCTTCATCGACAGCGACGGCATACCGCTGCATGCGAAGCTGGAGATGCCCGAGGGCAATGCCGAGAGATGCCCCCTGTGCATCGTGCAGCATGGCCTTACCGGGCACATGGAGGAGGAGCACATCCTAGCGGTGTCGCAAGCACTTCGCGAGGAAGGTGTCGCGACGCTTCGCGTAGAGATGTACGGGCACGGGAAGAGCGGCGGCAGCTTTGGCAAGCACACGCTGCTCAAGTGGGTCAACAACATGCTGGACGTCATCGACTACGCGAAGGCCCTGCCCTTCGTGACCGACCTCTATCTCTGCGGCCACAGCCAGGGAGGCTTCCTCACCATGATGATGGGGGCGCTCCGCCCAGACGACCTCAAGGCCATCATCCCCATGTCGCCGGCCATCGTCATCGTGGACAACGCCCGCGCCGGCGTACTGTTTGGCATGACGTTTGACCCGGTGCATGTGCCCGACCGCATCTACCTGGGCAATCCGGGCCTTGCCGAGGACGACACCGAAGCACCCAGCTTCTGTGGCGACTACTTCCGCATTGCGCAGCACATCGACGTGAACGACGTCATCGCCTCGTATCACGGGCCGGTCCTGCTGGTCCACGGCACCAACGACCTCGCAGTACCTGTGCAGTACTCCAAGGACGCCGCCGAGAAGTACGCCAACGCAAAGCTCGTGCTGCTTGAAGGCGACGACCACAACTACCACAGCCACCTTGACCTGGCCTGCGCTGCGGTTCAGGAGTTCGTGCGCTCACTTGGATAACCTCGGGACGGGCGGTTGGCCGGACAGTGGGGACGTAGCACTTTGTCCGGCGAAGAACTGTTCAGCGAAGAGAGCAGGTATTCGCCGGACAAAGTGCTACGTCCCCACTGTCCGGACCCGTCCGCCCTGTCCGCGTCCCCGCCGTCCGGCCAACCGCCCGCTCCCTGCCCCGCAAGCTACGACACCGCAGCAACGTACCGCTCGAGCGCCTCCTGCACGCACGAGTTGAGGCTCCGTCCAACACTAATGGAATAGCGAGCCAAACGCTCGTGGAGGGCGGGCGTCACGCGCACATTGAACGACCCCTTGTAGGGCACCTCAGGCTCGATGCCCTCCGCCTCACACGTGGCCAGGTAGTCATCCACGGCGCTGTGGAAATCCTCCACGACCTCCTTGCACGTCACCCCTTCATAGAGGATCAGGCTACGGATGCCAAGAACCTTTCCAAAGAGGAGATTGTCCTCCTCAGAGAAATCAACGGTGCCAACGTACCCACGATACTTGATTGTTCCGTTCATATGAGACCCTCCCCCTTCGAGCATGGCAATCAGTTCCCTTACCTGATACGCCTTCAGCTCGTGCGCCGGATGGGGAATATGAATGAGCAACTCACCCCCATCCTTCCTCACGAACTTGACCCTAGAGCCACTCGTGGCCCCTTTGTTAAGTCGTGAAAACCCAAAGTACCCCAGCAGTCTTTCTGCCTCCTCAAACGTGAAGTCGCGCGGACGTGACTTAAGCCTGGCAATGAGCTTCTCCTTCTGGCCCATCTTTCCTCCCAACAATAGCATGTTTCGTTGAGGTTGCAACTATGTTTAGTTGCAACCTCAACGACGGAAGGGTGCGGCACACATGCGTCACCCTTGTGCAGAGGATCTTGCGGGACGTGGGAGTTATCTCGACCAAGGGTTCAACCGGACCCGCCCGCACTGGCTCGTCACATGACCAGTATAACACACATGCAAACTATTGTTCGTAATAATAGAACAAATGTTTCTTCTCTGGTGGAAGGGACGAAAGTGGATTCATATGAAGCCAGCCCTTCCCACGGCATCAAGGCGTCGCCTGCAGCTCGCTTACCAGCGAGATGATGGCATCGGCTGTCTGTGCCTGCTGACTCTCCCAGACGATGGTGGCCACGCCGTCGCCTCGCTGCTTGCCATAGTTGCCAAACTGAGCATGGTTGCCGCCCTCGATCACAAGCTCGCGGGCTTCCACCGGCAGCCTTGTCCACGCCTCTGAGTAGGCGTCACGATTCAGCACCTGGTCCTCGCTACCCACCACCGAGAGGGTGGGGCCGTCAAGGGCCGAGAGGTCAGCTGCCGGATACGAGGCCAGAAACACCATGGCGTCAATGTCTTGGAGGTTATCAGCCGCATACGCAGCCGCTGCCACGCCGCCAAGCGAGTGGCCGGCCAAGATCCACGTCTGCATCTCGGGAAAGGCCTGGATGGCGTCTTCCGCAGCCGCGATGCCTAGCAACGAGAAGTTGAGCGGCGGCCTTACCAGCACACACAGCACCCCACGCTGGGCACACGCCCTGAGCAGCGGCGCATAGGCCTCCGGTTGCACCTTGGCGCCCGGGTAGAACACCATGCCCGCCACAGGATCAGCTGGGACGAAGGCCAGCTCTCCTCCACCAAGGGAACGAACCTCCACCTCCTCTGACGAGGAAACCGCTGCCACCGCAGCGTCATCGGCGTGGTAGTAGTCGCTGAAGTAGAGCGCTCCTCCCCCAACCACAAGGGTACAGGCCAACGCCAACGGCACCAGCAGACGAAACCGCAGCTTGCGCGTCTTATGGTGAAACACGCGCATGCCAAGGAAGGCCCCGAGCCCTCCGCCAACAAAGCCAAGCGCCAGCAGCGTGCGCTCTGGGATGCGCCAGTCCCCGCGCAGCGCCCGGCGTTTATCTATGCCATAGGCCACGAACGCGACAAGGTTAACGACCGCAAGGTATATGCCTACCAGCATGGTCTCGATGCCCAGCATGTGTCTCCCCACATATTGACAAACGCAATACCGGGAATCGTTATGCCACAATCGGCCGACCGCAGGCATGCCCATTCGGCGCCCGACCGGCATATCACCAGCATCCACACCATAGAATCGGCACCGGGCGGCTTGGGCCGGTACACAATCGCGCGGACAGCGGGGACGGACCGCGGGGACGTAGCACTTTGTCCGAGCTATGCAAAGAACGATTTTAGGTGGCCCGGACAAAGTGCTACGTCCCCACTGTCCCGCCCCGCTGCCTCGCCGCTGCCCGAGCTCCCGATGCACGAAAAAAGGGCCCCTCCGAAGTGAACTGAACCCCGATAGTTGGACTGGAAACTCAAGTTTCCAGTCCAACTTCTATTTTGGGGGGTGATTTCCGTGAAGTACGCCAGAGAGCGGGAAGA